>CAUZDS010000014.1:0-77962 GCA_963578725.1 Vicinamibacteria bacterium | reverse complement strand
CGGGGGCCCAGGTCGACGTCACCTAGCGGCATCATCGTCACGGGGAGACACAGCCGACTTGTGACCCAGTTCGGACAGGTCGTTCATATTGCTGTAGTGTGTTCTTTTGGCCCGCACCCTTCTCGATCACATTGCTGAACCTGGCCAGGAAGTGCGTGCTGAACTCCGTGCTGCTTCTACCCCTTCCACCAACGAGAACTTAAAGCGTAAAGGCGGTGGGCGGATCAACTGTGCTCAAGTGAATCGCTGGTACGTGCGATAGTAGGTGTCGATGACCTCGGATTATCCACACTCGTGGCTTTGTATTTATTTGATTAGCAAGTTAACATAATTTATTTATGTGCAAACTCAGACGGAACACTTCGGTGCCAAGACGACAACCGAGTCGTGCGAACAATCCTGGGAAAGCGAGACGGACATGCCGTTGAGCCAGACACTCACCGACGGCCTCGACGGCTACTCCATCGGGCGAAAAATCCGAGACCTTCGGGTTGGTCGCAAGCTCGGACTCGTCGAACTCGGCCGACACACGGGCCTCTCCGCGGCGCTGCTCTCGAAGATCGAACGGGGCAAGATGTATCCGACACTGCCCACTCTGCTGCGGATCTCGCTGGTGTTCGGCGTCGACCTCAACCACTTCTTCGCTCAGGACCATCGAGCGTTTGCGGTGGTGCGCGAGAGCGCCAGGCAGCGCTTCCCGGAAAAGCCGGGCGCCAGCCCGGGGTCGTTTCACTTCCAATCTCTGGACTACTCGGCCACAGAACGTAAAACCAACGCCTATCTGGCCGAATTCCGTGCAATGGCGGTGGACGATGTGAAGCTGCACCGCCACTCCGGTGCGGAGTTCATCTATGTGCTCGAGGGAAAGCTGAGGCTCTACGCCCGAAACGAGGAAACGACATTGGCGAAGGGAGATTCGGTCTACTTCGATTCGAGCCAGCAGCACGGCTACCGTCGCGTTGGCCGTAAAACTTGCCGGGCGCTTGTCGTCATTTCACCTGGCGCGTCCGATCCAGACTGAACAGCCGCAGGTCACCTCGACCCCTCCGGACGTTGGCTCGCTTAGGCCCAGTACGAATCAGGTTCGTAAGATATCGAAACGGAGCGAAGGGCGCTTCGGCCGGAGACCCAGTTCGTGAATGGCACGGTCGTTTCGCACGCGCTTGCCTAGACCACTCCCGCCCTCGAACACCGGCGGTGGCAGTCGCAATCGCCTGGCCACCAGTGCCACATACTCCCCCCGAGTGAGGGAACGACCGTCTGACACGTTGTACGTCCGACCGGCGACCGGTCCCAATGCCGCAGCCGTCACGATGGTGCGGGCTGCGTCCTCCACGTGGATCAGATTCAAGTAGGCATCGGGAGACCCGGCAATCGGCCTGCCCGCGATGACGTCGGCCATGCTGGGCACCCGCCCTTCCCCATAGAGCCCTGCCAGGCGTAGCACGACCGCATCGCGCCCACGCACGTGTGCGAAGAGTATCCGCTCCCCAAACAGGCAGGCTCTTCCGCCCGCGCGCGCCGGCTCGCACACCGACTCCTCATCGACCCACTCACCCGTGTCCTGCGCGTAGACCCCTGTCGAACTCACGTAGATTACCCGGCCCGTTGACCCGGGCAGCGCATCCAACACCGTGCGCAACCCTCTCACGTGAATGTCGAACATCGTCGCTCCCGATCGCCCCACCGCGAACACGGCCGTGTCTACCGCAGGCAGAGCGCCCGGCGCGGCCCCGTGGGTCACATCCAGCGTGACCGGACGCAGCCCTGCTCGGGATAACGCTTTAACACGCCCCCCTCGCGTGGTCGCATAGACCTCGTCCCCTGCATCGCACCAGATTCTCGCGACCCGCTCACCCAAATACCCACACCCGACCACTAGCCTTCGCACGCTACCTCGTGTCTCCAGCCGATCGGACGTTGACCGCCGCAGACCAGGACTGCGGCTCGCAGGTACTCGCCGTCCGTGGCGCATGTGTACCCAAACGCCAGTGACTAGGCCGTGCGCCCCACCAAAACGCCAGCTGATTCCGGCGACCCGACGACCGCAGGTTGGCCAAGGTACGCGACTTGATCAGTCGGACTCCCTCCTTCGCGAGAGAGAACTGCCGGCCCACGGTGACCAGCCTCGTGAACATGGCGCCGTTGGCCGGTTTGATCGCTTTCGCCTGTCTGTGTTCATGAACCCAGCCCCATGGAGTCACGGCGAGCGGATGCCCGGAACAGCCTTCGCAGAGCGTACTTGCCGCGCGATCACAGTGAGCATGCCGTTAAAAATCAACCTATGCAGCGGGTAAATGCCATACCAGTAGACGAGACCGACCAGTCCGACCGAATCGAACGTCGCAGTCTGGCGAATCGTCGACGTGTTCGCGTCCTGAGCGTACACCTCAAACTCCAGCCAGGCACGTCCGGGTAGCTTCATCTCGGCCTCAAGCCGCAGCCGAACATCCGGCTCGTAGGCTGCGACCCGCCAGAAGTCCACAGTGTCGCCGATTCTGACCTGATCCGGGTCGGGACGACCTCGGCGCATCCCCACCCCACCAAGCAGTAAGTCGATCCACCCTCGTAGGGTCCAGACCCAGGTCAGGTGATACCAGCCCTGGGTCCAGCCAATCCGACGGATCGGCGCGAACGCCTGCGCCGGAGGAGCCTGCACCTCAATGCTGCGCGTGTCGACGAGGCGAGACCCGAATCGCACACCTGCCCACTGCCGGGTGCCCCCGCCGAGGAAACCGCATCTGACCAACGGATTGCTGTAAACGTCTGGTCTTCGTGTTCCCTGCATCTCCGGATCGCCTTCGACATCGAGATGGGTCTGACCGCGAACGCCTCGCTCGGCGACACCCATTCGGCGACCGCACGCGTCGCCTTGTTCCGTGACCCCAGAGGTCGGCCCCGGGGATTCCCAGAAACACCGGGTGCGAACCCCATTGCACTCCCCCTGTTGTTTGCAGTCTGACGCTGGTCTACTGACCACCGTCAGTCGATTAATAGCCTAGGCGTCATCCGAGTAACACGGTTGCAGTACTACTTGGGAGTAGAGAGACCACATCAGAGCCCGTTTTCAGGGTCTCTCCGACGCCAATAGACCTGATCGCTCAAGGTCTTCCACCTACTGAAACCAGTCAGTAATTTGGTTCCAACTCAGAGTGCTTAGAGACGCCACTGCCAACTCAGGCGGCGCGGTGGCACTCAACTACGCGGCGATCGGTCTCACGGCGCCACACATGGTATAAAAGGTAAAACTTCCCTTGGGGACGCCACTCCAGCTCATACGACACAATGTGCACTAGAAACTCCAAAGGCGATGATCCCGGCCGCAGCATTAGTCGTCGGTCCGACACGCGATTGTCACAATCACCGTTCAGGGAGGTCTGTATGCGTTCTATCTGTGCACTCGTTGTGTTGGGTTCAGCCGTACTGTCTGCGCAGTCACCGTATATCTCTCAGGAGGCGAGAGAGCGATGGCACACCACGGACGCCGAGCCAGCCGAACCATTCCGGGTCTTAGGGAACATCTATTTCGTGGGTGCAAAAGGACTAGCGTCCTATCTCATCACCACACCCGAGGGACACATTCTGCACGACACCGGTACGGTTGAGATGCACGACGTGATCGTGTCGAACGTCGAGACGCTCGGGTTTGATGTTAAGGACATTAAATTCATGCTTCACAGCCATGCCCATGTTGATCATATGCAGGGCCACGCGGCGATGCAGAGAGCGACGGGTGCGCAGATTGTCGCGCTCGGTGGCGATGCCGTGGCGATTGAAGCGGGCGAGGACAATTCGGCTCTAGGAGATGAGGGCTGGGAACCTGTCGAAGTTGCTCGTGTGGTGGAGGATGGCGACACACTAACTATTGGTGGTATGACCTTACACGCGTTATGGACCGGCGGCCACACGCAGGGAGCGACGATGTGGATGACGACGGTGGAGGAGGGCGGCCAGACGTATAACGTCGCCTTCCGTGGTGGTGAGATTCCGAACGCCGGCGTCCCTCTTATCGACAATCCGAGGCACCAGACTGTCGTCGAAGACACGCAACGAACCCTTCGCGTGCTCAAGGAGCTCGACCCTCCCGATCTCTTCTTGCACAATCACGTGCGGTCTGAGTCCGAGGCGCTGAACCCGGATCTTCCTGTTAACTCGCAGTGTGCAAGCTGTCTTGACTCTGAGGGATGGACAGCGATGGTGAAAAGTGCCGAATCGAGGTTTGAAGAAATGCTGACGGAACCGTCACCGTAGTCGTCCCATCACCCGCATCGACTGCTAACTCCTCCTCCCTTTAGGAGCCCTAGAATTCCACCAGAGATATGCCGAATTAAAGTTTGTCGTCTCGACAACGAGTGTGTCAGCAGCCATTGGCCAAGCGACAGCTCCAGCCACTAGCGCACACCCGGAACCGTCGCGGTGTGGCCTGCACAAAGATAACATTCGGCACTGGAGAGCCTCATGGAAACCCGACCATATTTCGTTTTGGGTGACATTGTTAGCAATGTGACAGCGGGTGCACTCATCGGCGTGGCGTGCGCGTGGCTGTTTCCTTCGGGATGGAACATGGTCGTGACGATGATCGCTGGGATGACCTTTGGGATGGTGCTGTCGTTGCCGGTGGCGTTCCTGCTGAGCGGTATGTTCGGTGCCATGGAGACGCTACTGCCTGTCATGACGACCGGAATGGTGGCTGGAATGTTGGTCGCCATGCAATCGAGTCTAACGACGATGCGACCTGAAGAGACCGCTCGGATCGGTGGTTCATGTGGACTCGCGGTCGTCATAGTAACGTATTTGGCAAACGCCTTCATCAGACGACGAGCAACACGATGGACGACGTAACGCGCAGAAAGTGGGACCGGGCAGCAGCAATCTTTGATTTGATTGCCAGCTACGGGCCGGAGAAGCGATGGGGGCTGTTTAAGCGCGACCTTTTCTCGAATATGGGCAATGGTGAGATTCTGTTTGTCGCAGTTGGGACCGGTCTCGACGTTGCCTCCTTCCCCGAGGGTCGCACGATCACGGGAATCGACATCAGTCAGAAGATGCTCGACCAGGCGACGCGTCGCACCAACGCGTACCAGGGCTCTCTGCAAGTGTTGCGGGCCGATGTGCACGATATGCCCTTTGGGGATGCCCAGTTCGATCAGGTTTTTACCTCCTGCACGTTCTGTTCGGTCCCGAATCCTGTTGACGGCCTAAAGGCCTTAAAACGAGTACTAAAGCCGCACGGCGAGTTGTTCATGTTCGAGCATACCGGAAGCCGATTCTTTCCATTCAGGCCGATGATGGACTTAATGACACTGCTGACAAGAAAACTTGGCCCAGAGATGAATCGCCAGACCGTTGAGAACGTGGTCGCGGCTGGTTTTACACTTAAGAAAGTCACGCACGTTTACATGGATGTGGTCAAGACCATCCATGCGGTCTCAACATGATCAAAGCGACGCTGCAATCTAGAAAACACCCCTCCGACCTTGATTCCTTCTGACGACTTGACCACAATCAGACGGCACTCGGGACTCGACTCGATCGTCGATGTGCGCGCAACACTCTAGATCTACTCTATGTCCATGTCACAATTCCGTTCTGTTTTGGTCTTACTGACCGCTGTGGCCCTTCTCTTTGTCGCTGAGTTCGTCGACGCTCAGGAGCCGTTGCCAGCTCCGATCGTGGCACCGAGTGGCCGAGTGACCACGAGCGTGGCGTTCGACGGTCGTCTTTTGGATGGCGGGACCGGGTGGTTCAATCGATCTACCGCACACTCGGGGCCGTCCCACATGACGATTGATTACGGGCAACCCCACGCTCGCGGCCGAGTGATCTTCGGTGGGTTGGTTCCGTATGGCGAAGTTTGGCGCCTCGGAGCGAACCGGGCGACTGCGCTGACGCTTGATGTCAACGTGCGAATTGGAGATCTGGACATTCCACGGGGGTTCTATACCCTATTTCTCCTTCCTCGCCAGGATGGTGCCGAGCTGGTCGTCAGTCGACAGACAAGGCAGTGGGGTACCGACTATGACCCAGCTCTCGATCTGGGCCGGACGCCACTGCGTCGGCGCTCGCTTCCCGAGACCGCGCAGAGTTTGGTCGTGGCGCTTCAGCCTGTTTTTCCGCAGGAACCTGGCGAGCTTCCCGCAGGCACGCTTCGCATAGCGTGGGGTGAAGTCGAGTTTGCCACAGAGTGGCTGGTGATCTGGCCCTAGAGTCCATTAGAAGAAGCGAAGCGAATAACCGATTCTCGCGCCACATTCGATTTCAGGAGCGAGGTCCTTGTGCAAGCGGGCTAAAGGATCGCCAGCGATCTCCGAAGCAAGGCAGCGGTCTGAGCTTCTTCCTGGCTGATCGCTGCCTCTTCAGCCAGTTGATCTGGTATCTCGCTGCCGATATGCGGAGTGGCTCCGGCGAGTCCTCAGAGCCCCTTGAGCAACAAGACCGAAGCCTTCAGATCGCCTTGCTCGATAGCAGCAGCCAGATTGTCCGCCGCCCTGATCTAAACCGATATCAGGCGAGCGCGGGCGGCATCACGGAGCTCCCGCTTGCCCGTTGTCATGGTCGCGACAAACCGCCAGTCCTCACGATGCCAGCGATGCACCGTCTCGCGTGAGACCCCGCGAGCGATCCAGCCGTCGCGATTGCTGTCCTGCCGCTCAGGAGCAGCTCGACTGCCTGAAGTTACTGCGGGGCGAGAGATTCCGTGGCGTTTTGTGATATCGAGCTGTATTGCTGGTTGATCGTGTGGTTTGAATACGCTCTTGGATCTAGTGGGATCCAGCAACGGATTGGAAACGGAACTGTTTGACTAGGCTAGAGTATTCAATCTATTCAGTTCCTGGGCCTGCTGCAGCCAGGCCGCTATCTGGTTCCAAGTGGGCGTGGTGTTGGACACCACTTTCCTCTAGATGTCAGAGCTTCCTCTGTTGTAACCCGTGACAAAAGTAGCGGATCAACAGAAGAGATGCCAGGTGTCGGCTCACCACTTTTTCCTAACAAGATCGGTAAAACGCTGAGCTCAGGAAAGGTCGAAGCGATCAAGATTCATTACCTTGTCCCACGCAGCCACAAAATCACGCACGAACGCCTGCTGCGAGTCGGCACATGCATAGACTTCCGCGATAGCTCGGAGCTGGGAGTTCGAACCGAAGACGAGGTCGACGGCGGTGCCGATCCACTTGAGTTCGCCCGTCCCGTGATCGCGTCCCTCGAACACGTGCTCCGATGTAGAGGACGCCTGCCAATTAGTGTTCATGTCGAGCAGGTTCACGAAGAAATCATTGGTCAACGTCTCAGACCGTTTGGTGAAGACACCGAGTTCGGACTGCCCGACGTTTGCATTCAAGACGCGCATGCCGCCGACGAGCACCGTCATCTCAGGAGCAGCCAGCGTCAGCATGTGCGCCCGATCCACCAGTAGCTCCTCCGCCGATCTTCGGTGTCCCACTCCAAGGTAGTTACGAAACCCATCGGCGGTGGGTTCGAGCACGGCAAATGAATCGACGTCGGTTTGCTCCGGCGACGCGTCCGTTCGCCCCGGCGAGAAAGGAACCTGCACGGAATGCCCGGCTTTCTTCGCAGCCTGTTCGACGGCTGCGCATCCTCCGAGAACGATCACGTCAGCAAGCGAGACTCTCTTCCCATTGGACTGCGCGTTGTTGAATTCCGTTTGTATCTCCTCCAGTGTCTGCAATACCTTCCCCAGTTCGGTTGGGTTGTTCACGTCCCAATCCTTCTGTGGCGCGAGGCGAATGCGCGCCCCATTCGCCCCACCGCGCTTATCGGTGCCACGAAACGTTGCTGCCGACGCCCAAGCCGTTGAGACCAATTGCGAAATGGACAGTCCTGCCGCGACTATCTTGCCCTTGAGGACAGCGGTATCTTGCTCCCCAATTAACTCATGAGTGACGTCTGGAATGGGGTCTTGCCACAACTGCAGCTCCGCAGGAACCAACGGGCCGATACACCGAGTGCGGGGGCCCATGTCGCGGTGCGTCAGCTTGTACCACGCCCTGGCGAAGGCGTCGGCGAACTCCTCCGGATGCTCGAGAAAGCGCTTCGAGATCGGCCCATAGATCGGATCCACTCTTAGTGCGAGGTCCGTCGTGAACATGATAGGGGCGTGCTTCTTCGACGGATCGTGAGCGTCCGGAATGGTGTCCGACGCAGCGGGATCCGTGGGAACCCACTGTGTCGCACCAGCAGGGCTTTTTACCAGATCCCACTCGTAGCCGAACAGGGTCTCGAAATAGCTGTTGTCCCACGTCACCGGGGTGGGTGTCCAGGCACCCTCCAAGCCGCTGCTGATCGTGTCACCGGCGTTGCCGCTCCCAAAGCTATTCTTCCAACCGAGGCCTTGCTCTTCTAGGGTGGCACCCTCTGGTTCGGGACCGACATACTGGTCCGCATCGGCTGCACCGTGTGCCTTGCCGAACGTGTGTCCGCCAGCAATGAGCGCGACCGTTTCCTCGTCATTCATCGCCATGCGGCCGAATGTTTCTCGAATATCTCGTGCTGCAGCAATCGGGCTCGGGTTCCCGTTCGGCCCCTCCGGATTTACATAGATCAGGCCCATTTGAACAGCGCCGAGAGGTTTCTCGAGATCCCTGTCGCCGCTGTAGCGCTCGTCTGCAAGCCACTTGTTCTCAGGCCCCCAGTAAATGTCCTCTTCAGGCTCCCAGACGTCCTCTCGCCCACCAGCGAAGCCGATCGTCTTGAATCCCATCGACTCCAGCGCACAGTTGCCGGAAAATATCATCAGGTCAGCCCACGAGAGTTTCACGCCGTACTTCTGCTTGATCGGCCAGAGCAACAAGCGCGCCTTGTCGAGGTTCACGTTGTCAGGCCAACTATTGAGGGGCGCAAAGCGTAGCGTGCCGGAGGCGGCGCCGCCGCGGCCGTCTCCAATGCGGTACGTGCCTGCGCTGTGCCACGCCATACGAATGAAGAGCGGCCCATAGTGACCGTAGTCGGCCGGCCACCAGTCTTGCGACGTCGTCATCAACTCGTCGATGTCCTTCTTCAGTGCACCCAGGTCAAGTGTCTCGAACTCCTGAGCGTAGTTGAAATCCTTGCCCATCGGATCTGACAAGGGAGAGTTCTGGTGGAGAATCTTCAGGTTCAGCTGATTCGGCCACCAGTGTTGGTTAGACATGGCACCAACCGCGGTGTGTCTGTGAGGACCGCCCAACGCCGGGCACCTGCTTTCGCTCTCCATGTTCCCTCCAATCGTGTTCTACGTTTTCTGCAACCTGTTCTGCATACAAGGCTCATGAAAACTACAGACAATAGCAGATTCTAGAGGCCCCAGGACCTTGGCCGTCGCGGTTCGCAAGTCGTCGACGGGAGGACCGCGCTCCGGCTTACCTATCATGTGGTGGCTGGAAAGGTGGATACCTCACAGGTGGTGACGCTGTCGAGCGTGGACACGGTCAACGGGGAGAGCCTCCCAGTCGCCGCAACGGATGGTACGGTCAAAATTGGACAGCCACCGTGACCACAACCGACGTCATGGCGACTAATGGCCTTGTCCATGTCATCGACTCGGTCTTACTACCTAAGAGGCGCTAGTACTTAGCAAGACGGACGCCCATAGGCATAAGACCTCAGCACCGTCATCACCGATGGATGGAGTTTACCTGGCAGCCAGATCGCGTTCAGGCGCCAACCTGCGCTTTTCCTCGGAATTTCAACGTCCACACAAGTGCGATTCCCCTTGGGACGCCACCGCTGCGGTAACACAGTTCCAGCAGCACAACGGGCCGAAAAGGGGGGATCTAAAACATACAGACCTGACATCAGTTACGAGCTGGAGGTAGCGCGAACACGTAGAGCGTGGTGCCAGCCCGCCGGAAGCGGGCCCCCGCATCTGGCTCCATATCTGGCGTTACTGGCTCGCTCCCCGTACGCTGGCTACCGATAATGGCGACGTACTGCCGGCCGTCCGGCCCGATGTAGGTGATGGGCGAGTTCCGGAAATTGCTCCCGGTCCGGAACGTCCACACGATTTCCCCGGTGGGGCATCGAACGCTCGGACCACACCCTCGTTTGGACCGCCCTGAAAGAGCAGGTCCCCTCCGGTTGCCATGACCGGCGTGTTGTTGGCGAACGTCCACCGAATCCTCCAGACGGTCTCGCCCGCCACCGGATCGTTGGCCTGCAGCTCTCCGACATACTCCTCCCGCACCGACCTCGAGCTAAAGATCCGTGGGCAGGCCACGTGCGCGGTAGAAGCGCTCGTACTCAGTTACGTCATCCTTGCTACCGATGACGATGGGCACGCGCTGGTGCAGCTCCGTCGGACGAATCTCCATGATGCGCTCGGTGCCGGTGATGGCCAGTCCACCGGCCTGTTCCACGATGTACGCCATGGGGTTAGCCTCATAAAGCAGCCGCAGCTTGGGCTTGGGCTTATCCGCATTGCGGCAGTCGGCCGGGTAGAGAAAGATCCCGCCCTTGAATAGGTTGCGGTGCAAGTCCGCCACCATACTGCCGATGTAGCGGTGGCTTTTGCCCTTGCGGTCAGTCTGGGGCGACTTCACAAAGTCCACATAGGCCTTAGTTCCGGTATCCCAGGTGTGGGCGTTACCCTCGTTCACCGAGTAGATCTTGCCTTGCTCTGGCATCTGGATATTTTCGTGGGAAAGGAGAAACTCACCCAGACTGGAATCCAGGGTAAAGCCATGCGCCCCCTGACCGGCAGTGTAGACCATCATGGTGCTGGAGCCGTAGATCACGTAGCCGGCCGCAACCTGCCGCACACCACGCTGTAAACAGTCCTCCAGGTTTCCGTCCTCGCCAGGCGTAATCTTGCGCAGGATGGAAAAGATGGTGCCCACGGACACGTTCACGTCAATGTTGGAGGAACCGTCTAGAGGATCGAACACCAACACGTACCTGCCCTTGGGAAAGCGGGCCGGAATCTCGATCACATCCGACACTTCCTCGGAGGCCATGCAGCACAGGTGACCACCGTGGTCCATAGCCTTGAAGATGGTGTCCTGGGCGTAGCAGTCCAGCTTCTGCACCTCTTCACCCTGCACGTTGGAGCTGCCCGTGGTGCCAAGGATGTCCACCAGGCCGGCCTTGTTCACTTCGCGGCTGATGATCTTGGCCGCCAGGGTCAGGTCCCAAAGCAGGCGCGTGAACGCACCCGTGGCCTCGGGGTGCATGGCCTGCTGATCCATGATGTGCCGCTGTACGGTCACCAGTTTCGATTCCGGCATCTTGTCCACCGATTCAAAAAAGCCAGGACGGGCATGAACCGGACCGGGTGCCCGCTGTGAACGCCTCGGAAAGCACCTCGGACGCCACGTAGCTGGCGCGATACACCCCACGCATGCCGCCTTTACAGATCTTGGTCGCGACGGAACACGGGTCGAGGATGATACCTGGGAGCAGATGCATGAGCCGCCGAGAACCAGCTGATTATACCTGTCGAACAACCTTATCTGGTTGCCGACGACACCCCAACCGGCACCGCCCCGCGATCCAGTCCAGCTTGTCCAATCCCGTCACAGACGCCATTTCGGTTCCCGGCCCACGTTCGTCAGTGCGCTTCTCGACCCGAACGCTGAGGCTCCTGTCGGTCGCATGTCAGTGAGGATCGAGGCAACGGCCTCTGGATCCGGATGACCGTGCGACGAACAAGGTCTCGTGCGCTCGGCGGCCCTCGGGTGTATAAAGGCGCCTTCCGGGCTGGGCGAAACGAAAAACTCGGTTTGCATGTATTACGTCACATGGTGATCAACTGTGGGACAGGGCAAGTCGAGGGATCCCATCGTCTGGACATTCTGTGCGCGTTCAGCCATGTCGATGAGGGTTGATGAGTCCGCGTCCTCGTCCCATGCAACAACGGGCAACGATGACCATGGCTGACTCGTGTCACGTGGTGAACCATCCCGACAGGGTGGAACGCCTCGCGTTGAGAGTAATCTGGAAGAGGTAAACCCCGGCAAAACCAACAAGGAGGGTCGAGTGATGAAAGGTACTTCGTTGCGACATCTGTTTTTCGTGGTGGCGGTCATCGCCATGCTGGCCGTGGCTCCCGTCGTCAACGGCCAACGCAACTTCGATGACGTTGAGATCACGACCACGCAACTGGACGACAACCTCTACTACCTGCAGGGCCAAGGAGGACAGATCGGGGTACTAGCCGGGCCAGACGGCATCCTGATGGTCGACACACAGTTCGCTCCCCTGACCGACCGGATCGTTGCCGCGATACGGGAGATTTCAACCGAACCGATCAAGTTCGCAGTCAACACGCACGTACACGGGGACCATTCCGGCGGCAATTCAAATCTCGCTGCGATGGGCGTGACCGTGATGGGACGCGACGAGCTGCGTGCAGGACTGGCCAGTTCGGCGAACCCACCCGAACGGTTGCCGATGGTCACCTACGACGGACCGGTCACGTTCCATATGAACGGAGAGATCGCCCGGGCGATTCCGATCATGGTTGCCCACACCAACGGCGATACGATGGTGTACTTCGAGAACGCCGATGTCTTGATGAGCGGAGACTTTTATCGGTCGGAGGGCTATCCCAACATTGCTATTCAGAATGGCGGATCGTTGGAGGGTATGTTGTTCGGCCTCGGTCGCGTGATCGGGAATTCAGGGCCAAACACACGAATCCTTCCCGGCCATGGTCCGATTGTCAACCGCGACGAAGTTCGCGCGCACCGAGACATGATGCTCGTCCTGATGGGACAGGTCCAGGAACGTCTCGACCAGGGCATGACCGAGGACCAGATCATCGCCGCAGGACTGACGAACGCGTTCGATTCCCAGGTTCGCAATCCCGGCACGACGAACGAACGCTTCATCCGTCAGTTGATCCAGGAGTTGCAGTAGTTAGAGGAGTCCCTCTTCGAGTGGGCTGCTACCGTGCTGGTCTCGACACCGGCGAGTCTGACTCGAACAGATCTGAGCAGCGAGTCGACGTCCTCGGGTAACCGCACGAGCAGATGCCATAGATTCGAGGTGAGTCCGGGCTGGAAATACGGCAGTATGCGACCGAAATAGAGAACCCCAAACCAGCAGATCAGTGACACGGCGCCGACGATCTTGAACGACAGGGGTGTCTCATCCTCAGGTCCCAGCGCGAGACATTCCCGCGAGTACTTATCCACAACCGTCAGGATCTTCAGCGGCCATCCATCGTAGGTCCGCTCCGCCACGAAGTCGTACGCCCACACGTGGTGGCGATACGCGGGCCGGCGGCGGATGCACGAGCCGTCCGTGAGCCACAGCCGGCCGCGTTTCGGCTATGGCTGCGGCACTTTCAGCCCTTTTAGCCGCCAGAGCCGTTCCACGCGCTTGTGATTCACGCGCTAGCCTTCTCCGCGTAGCAGCGCTGTGATCCGTCGATAGCCATATCGCCCATACTGCGTCGCGAGCTCGATCAGCCGCCCGACCAGGCGGGACTCGTCATCGGGCACTCATCGTCGATGCCGCGAACTAAGGCCCACGCGGTCCGAAGACCTCTGGAAGGACGGCCGGTGCGAACAGTTGGTGCGGGCGCCCGCGACACGAACCGACAAATCCTGTGGTACGGTTCCTTCGCCGTGATTGAGACCTCGACAGCGCTGGCGGAACTCGTCGCGCGAATCGCCGAGACGGCACGCGTCGGCATCGACACCGAGGCCGACAGCCTACACTGCTATAGCGAAAAGGTCTGTCTCGTGCAGGTCGGGCTGCCCGACGCCGATGAGCTCGTCGACCCGCTGGCCAAGCTCGATCTGTCGCCCCTGTTGCACGCGCTGTCGCGAACCGAGATCGTCCTGCATGGCGCCGACTTCGACCTCCGTATGTTGTATAGACTCGGTCTCGCCACGCCGGGCAAGGTCTTCGACACCGTCGTCGCGGCGCGGCTCACCGGAGTCGCCAAGTTCGGCTACTCCGCCCTGGTCAGGGAGCACTTCGGCGTCACGCTGCCCAAGGGCTCGCAGAAGGCTAACTGGGCGTGCCGACCGCTGGCGCCCTCAGTCGCCCAGTACGCGCGAAACGACACCCACTTCCTGTTGCCGCTCGCCGAGCTGCTCGAGCGGCAGCTCGAAACACTCGGACGGCTCACCTGGCTGGAGCAATCGTGCCAGCGGGCGGTGTCCGTCGCGCGTATCGTTCGCGAGCGAGACCCGCAGACCGAGTGGCGCGTGCGGGGCAGCCACACTCTCGGCCCCCGCGCAAGTGCCGTACTGCGCGCTCTGTGGCACTGGCGTGAGGACGAGGCTCGCACCATCGACCGTCCCCCGTTTCACATCTTGTCGAACGAGAAGCTCGTCGATGCCGCGCGACGCTCTGATCTGGGTGAGGCGGTGTCGTCCGGCGGCATATCCGGCACTCGTCGTGCGCGTTTCGAGCGCGCCGCCGACGACGCGTTGAGGCTCGACCAATCCGAATTACCTGGCCGCGCCCCGGCCAAGCCGCGTCGACACCTGACACGAGACCAGGATAAGCGCGTCATCGCGCTCAAGCACGGGCGTGATCGAGCCGCGGCAGAGCTGGCCATCGACGCCGATCTAATCGCACCGCGGGCGGCGCTCGAACGAATCGCCACCGATGTCGATGATGGCATGAACTCGCTGCTGCCGTGGCAGCAACAGCTGCTCAGGGGCAGCTACTGACCACGCGTGCTCGCCCTCAAGGTCTACCGAGGGTAAAATGCTCGCCTAAGGGTTGCTCGATCGTCACCCTGATCTCTGGAGGAACCGGCATGACGATTCGCCACTCACTCACGTTCATTGCCGCCGCCGTCCTGACTGGCATTAGCACGCTGTTTCCCATTACACAGCTCCACGCGCAACCGCTCGACACGATACGTGCGGCGGCCGAGGAGGGCGATGCCGCCGCGCAGTTCAATCTCGGGTTCATGTACGCCAACGGCGATGGGGTTCCGCCGAGCGATACCCAGGCAGTGCGCTGGTACAGCCTGGCCGCCGCGCAAGGCTATGCCGCCGCCCAGTTTAATCTCGGGCGCATGTTTGCCATGGGCGACGGGATCCCTCAGGACGATACCGAGGCGGCACGCTGGTTCAACCTGGCTGCCGAGCAAGGTGTGGCGATCGCCCAGTTCAATCTCGGGCGCATGTACGAACAGGGCCTGGGGCTCCCGCTGGACTATGCCGAGGCAATGCGCTGGTACCGCTTAGCCGCCGACCAGACCCATGCGGCCGCGCAGTTCAATCTAGGACTCGTGTACGCCAACGGCAACGGGGTCCCGCGGGACGATGCCGAGGCAGCGCGCTGGTTCAACCTGGCCGCCGAGCAGGGTATGGCGATCGCCCAGTTCAATCTCGGCCTCATGTACGACGAGGGCCTCGGGCTCCCGCAAGACTATGCCGAGGCGGTGCGCTGGTACCGCCTGGCTGCCGAGCAGGGCCATGCGGCCGCACGGTTGAATCTCGGGCTGATGTACGACGAGGGCCAAGGAATTCCGCAGGACGATGCCGAGGCGGTACGCTGGTACCGCCTGGCCGCCGAGCAGGGCCATGCAGCCGCGCAGTTCAATCTCGGCCTCATGTACGCCGAGGGCGAAGGTGTTTCGCAGGACGATGTCGAAGCCCACACGGCGTTCGATCTAGCTGCCGCGCTGTCTTCCGGTGGGGATCGCGAGAGGTTTATACGGGCCCGTGACGCCGTAGCGGCGCGCATGACCGCCGAGCAGATCGCAGAAGCCCAACGACGAGTGCAGGAGTGGACGCCGACGCCCGGGTTCTAAGGTGACGTGCCCCTGATAGCCCTCACGCGATCGACCTCCGCCGGCGCCTGGACTTGATGCGTGTCCTCGAAGTCGCTCGGGCCGTCTCGCTCGATGAGCCTCGTTCGCTCTATTAGTCCGGGGCAGCCCGTTCGGCGGCGCGCGCTCCACCGAGGATACCCTCCATGGCGTAATTCCCCTCGTGACATGCATACTCGAAGATCGAGACACGGTCAGTGATCCGCGTCATCGGCCTCGACACTGTCCAGGGTCTCGTGAACGTGTGGGGATCGTCGACCGTGAACCGGTAGTCGATCGTGTCGTCGTCGACGCGCGTGTACCATTCGGTCAGGCGCAAGGTGTCGCGCGCGCCCCGGAAGTTGGTCTTCGGATCGAAGTTGGTGGTCTCGACAACCAGCGTGTCGCCTTCCCAGTGTCCCCTGGAGTCGCCCAGCCACTGCGGTACGGACGGTGGCAAATGCGGACGCCCGTCCAGAGGAACGACCCTGGGTTCGTGGATCAGTTCCTGGAAGACCACGACGTAACCGGGACTCTGGAAGATCTGGTAGTTGCTGCTGTACCAGCTACCGATCCCGTTCCATCCGCGCGAGATACAGCGTGTCCACGGACTGAGATCCGTGTAGGTGTCGGGTGAAGTGGATGGCCCGCGTTGACTCCGCGCCGCGCGTTCTGCAGCCATCCTCGCGAGCCCCTCCTCAGATAAGGGGGGAATCCGCCCATCTGGCGGGTCGACGATCAGCGACGTCCGTGCCAACCCCCGACCGACGTCGCGCCAAAAGGCATTGTACGTGCCGACCGTCCCCTCCCGAGGCGGCAGATCAAAACTCGCCCGATTGGCTGCCTCCAGCGTCGCCGCTTCCTCGACCGTCAGCCGATCGGTCTCCGCCAGGGGCCCTTCGAGGGGCCGCTGCAGGGGGGTCGACGTCTGGCTGTTCCATTGCCCCTGCAGATCCGGATCGCCCCACGGAGTGCGAGGCGCCGAAGTCTGAGCCTGACCCGCTGCCGGTCCGGCCCCCGATAGCAGCGCGCAGAGCGCCAGCCCGGCGACGAGGTGTTGATAGCTCACATGATCCTCACACGGTGACTTACCAGACGGACTGCCGAAGACGTCCACCGGGCACCGCCAACAACCGTCATCCGCCTCAGACTACCCCACCAGCGATCTGTGCGCCAGACGGCACCAATGCCCGGTGGGTGTCTTAGCCACGGTCGTCGAAGACCCCCCGTCGCGACGCAACCACTCCGCCAAGGGGGCCTGCACGACTGTCGGAGGCTACGCGGCGTACCAGTGACCTGCCCCCTATGACCGTGCCAGTTGTTGAGTAGAGAGCGAAGCTCATATGTGGCCCGTCGACTATCACTGGCGTGACGGTCTCCGGCGCAAGAGGACGATAGCCCAGAGCGCTGTGCGGTCGAACCTTAGTTGTACTCCCGAATACCTGCGGGGGGCGCAGCCCACAGCTCAACTCCACCTCGGCCTAACGCAGTATCGTGATGATCTGCGCGGTACTGTATCGCTTCCGTGGCATCCTGCCTCCTGGTTCGTAACGCCCGAATTCTACACCTCAGGTTGGAACGATATAAGGAGGGTCAGGTCAAGTCGCCAATGCATTCGACCGGCACGGCCGCGCAGGTAACCTCGGCGGGTTAATTCGGCCAGCGGAATCAAACCCGCGTCTCTCGTTGACGCCGATCAGCGCCAGAGATTACGATGCCGGGCGTATGACGCTATCGATAATACGAACGGCGGCAGTGGCGTCGCTTACGTTGGCGGCCTGTACCCACCTACCGTCGGCTTGGGCTCAGGGTGCGGGCCGGCCGGTGGCGACCGCGCTGCGGGTCGTCGAGGCGCCGACGATCGACGGTATCCTGGATGAGGCGGTGTGGCAGCAATCTACGCCGCTGGTGGCCTTCGTCCAGGCGGAACCGCTCGAAGGGCAGCCCGCGACCGAGAACACCGAAGTTCGGGTGTTGTATAACGACGTGGCGATCTTCGTCGGCGCCAGATTGCACGACGACGCGCCGGCGCAGATCGTGACCACCGATACGAGTCGCGATGCCGGCCTGGGGAACCAGGACTCGTTTCAGGTCATCTTTGACACCTTCCAGGATCGCCAGAACGGGTTCGTGTTCGGCACGAATGCCACCGGCATCCAGTACGACGGCCAGGTCAGGAACCAGGGAAATCCAAGTACGAGCTGGGATGGCAGTTGGGAGGTGCGAACGCACCACGACGAAGATGGATGGACGGCAGAGTTCAGGATTCCCCTCCGCACGTTACGGTACGGCCCGCCTCCCCAGTCATGGGGCGTCAACTTCATGCGGAACATTCAGCGGCGACGGGAGCGTTCCTACTGGGCGCCGATGCCGCGGCAGTTCAACCTGGGGCGCCTGACTTCGGCGGGGGACCTGACCGGGCTAGAGCTCCAGGCACCGCGCAACCTCAAGGTACTGCCCTACGTGGTCAGCTCGGCCAACCGCAACTTCGCGCTGGGGTCGACGACAGAAATCAACCGCGACTTCGGCCTCGACGCGAAGGTTAGCGTGACGGGCGGCCTGAACTTGGATCTGACGTACAACACTGACTTCGCCCAGGTCGAAGTCGACACGCAACAGATCAATCTGACCCGCTATAACCTCCGTTTTCCAGAACGACGCCCCTTCTTCCTAGAAAATTCGGGGTTGTTCAACGTGGGCGCGAGCGGCGGCGGGTTCGGCGGTGGCGGCGACCTCGACCTCTTCTTCAGCCGACGCATCGGCCTGGATGAAAACGGGAATCTGGTGCCTATCAAGGGAGGCGCGCGTCTCAGCGGCAAGGCTGGAGGCCTTAACGTCGGCATGCTCAACATGCAGACCGACAACCTCGGGCAGACGCCGGGCAACAACTTCACGACCTTGCGCGTGAGCCGCGATCTGCCGAACCGCTCAGGCGTGGGGGCGCTCTTCATCAACCGGACGGCGACCGGCCGGCTCGCCGGAGACGATAACTGGAATCGCACGTGGGGCCTGGACGGCCGGCTCGGGGTCGGCGAACGGATCACCGTTGGCGGTTTCGCGTCGCGCACTCAGACACCGGGGCTGGACGGACGTGACTACGCCTGGAACACGACGTCCGAGTACGACGACGGTAAAACGTTCGTCGTCTTCGACTACGGCATCGTGGGTGAGGATTTCAATCCCGAGGTCGGCTTCCTCGAGAACTCGCTCGGGTACCGGCGCTGGTATGCCCGCGTACAGGAAACCATGCGTCAGGACACGATTACCGGCTGGGGGTTCCGCGAGTTCCTACCGCATATCAACTACACACGGTACGACTACCTGGATGGTCGTGGGCTCCAGAACGCCGAGTTGCACATCGACAATCACTGGGATTGGGAGAGCGGCTATTTCATCAGCACCGCGATCAACGGCACCTGGGAAGGGCTGCACGAGCCGTTCCAGCTCTACCCGGGCATCGTCGTGCCTCCCGGTAACCACGGTGGTCTACGCTACACGATGCGTCTGAACAGCGACCGCCGAAAATGGCTCTTCGGACGTCATCAGTGGGACCGTGGCCGGTTCCTGACCGGCGATGAAAACAGCCATCTGTTGCAGATGACCATCCGGCAGGGCGGAAAGCTCGCGCTGGACACCACGTGGAGGTACCGCAGCATCGATCTCCCTCAGGGCTCGCTCACAACAAATCTGGGCAATATGCGAGCGACCTACAACTTCACGCCGTCGGTCTTCGTGCAGAGTCTGCTGCAGTACAACGACCGGACGGATCGCTGGTCGACCAACTTGCGGTTTCACTGGTTCCAGACGGCGGGCACTGGACTGTTCGTGGTCTACAACGACACCGAAAGCCTCCAGGGCCTGGGCCCAGTCAACCGAGCGTTCATCGTCAAGTACGTGCAGCAGATCGACCTGCTGCAGTGAACCGCGCCGGCTCACGCACGCCGCAAGCAAGCCCCCACTCCGCAGCCGGGTTCGTCAACTGGACCGTGCCGGCCGCTCGGTCTGTGCGTAAGATCGCGTGCGCGCAGCGGATCGGAACGTCATGATGAGCTCGTCACGTCATGATGTGCTCGTCAGGGCGCCACCGGAAACAGTCTAAACCCCTGCTCGACCCGCTCCTCGACGTCCTCCTGCGCATAGATGCCGCAGAGGATGTTGTGTCTAACACACGCCTCGCCGACCGTTACGATAGCCGCCTCGACCTCCGGGGCCGTGCCATTGGCGGCTGGCGTGCCGATCCCGAGCGACAGACTGAGATCTGCTCGACCGACCAGCGCGCCACCGAGGCCCGGCACCTGGAAAATCTCGTCGATATTCTCGACGCTCTCTCGCGTCTCGACCATGATGATCGCTAACAACTCGCCCTCAGGATTAAGCGGCCACACGTCGGCCTTTCGCGCGTAATCGTCTGACGCCAGGCCCCACAGGCGCAGGGCGCCCCCAGGGGCCCATCCACGTCGTCCCCGCGGCTCGGGATACTGTGCCCCGCGCTGCGGTGGATACCGCATCGCCCGCACGAACCTGGCCACCTGTTCGGCCGTCCGAACCTGCGGCAGGACGATCCCAAACGCACCCGCGTCGAGAAACTCCTTGACCGCATGGTGGATGTCCTGGTCCGCCTCGTGGGCAATACGAACCACCGGCGTCAGCCGCGGCCGCGAAGCACCTTCCGCCGCCAGCTCCTGAAGGAACGCCTCGAGGTCGTCGACGAGGAACGGATTGTGCTCGAGGGAGACGATCCGCCAGTGTTCGCCTGCCAGTGCCGGCTCGTCCCGTTCGAACTGCTCAATGATCTTATTCATCCGGTCGCTGGAGGTTTGCGGGGCGACCGGCTGCGACCCACACGCCGCGCACAGGATGACCGCAAGGCCGAGTGACCATGTTAGACGCCGGGCGGACGTGGGTGCATCAGAAGCCTCTTGTTTCATCGCTCGCTCCCTTGTTGCGTCGTCGCTACCGTTACGTGTCGTGGACCCCAGACGCCAGTGGTGAAACCACGCGTTGCGCAGAGAATCGTCGTGTGAGCAGCTGCGGGCGACCTCTGCCAGGCCAGACGAGGGATCACGTTGGGGCATGATCGACGCACGACGCCGCCAGACGGGTCCAGCGCCGATCGAATGCAGCGGGGCCTTCACTACCCGCTCCTAGTACTCCGGATCTCCTGATTCAGTCAAGCGCCGCGCGCCGTTGCGCAGTTCGACGGACCGCTCGGCATCAGTTCAAACACCGATGTTCCCCAGCACGGCCATTGTCCGATTAAGGATGATGGTGGCGCTTGGATGTGGCACCTCCAGCTGCAGAATGGAGCGACGGAGATCCCGGACGAGAGACTGACGGTGGGCGATGTCACCGGGTGCGTCCAAACGCGTCTCGATCCCCGCGATCAGGGCATCGAGCCGAGCGCGAACCCCGCTTCTTCAGCCTCCACCCGCTCGAGCTCCGAGCGCAGTTCCGTCAGTGACTGGCGTAACTGTTCATCGGACATAATCTGATTCTCCCACGGCGCCTGCGGGCCCAGTGAAGCCTCACGACTCCGAGCGGAGCCAGGCCTGAGCACAGTGCGCACCGTCCAACGCGGCGCTCATGATGCCTCCAGCGTAGCCCGCGCCCTCCCCAGCGGGGTAGAGGTTGCACCAGCCTTCGGCCACGAAAGTATCGCGGTCGCGGGGAATACGCACGGGGCCAGAGCTTCTGGATTCCACCCCCACCAGGATGCCCTCTTGCCCCGCGAACCCTGGAATTTGCCGATCGAACCGGCCCAGCGCCCGGCGCAGCGCGTCGCGTACGCGCTCCGGTAACAACGCGTCGATGCGTCCGGGCACAACACCAAAGGTGTAGCTGGTCAGAAGCTCACCAGCCGACCGGCGACCCGCGAGGAAGTCCGGGACGCGCTGCGCAGGCGCCGCATAGTTGGCGCCGCCCGCGTCGAAGAATTCGCGTTCGTAGTGGCGCTGGAAGGCGACGCCGGCAAAGGGTCCAGCGCCGTGTGGCGCATAGTCGTTTGGAACAAGGGTGGTCACCACCGCGGCGTTGGCCCAGCGCGAAGAGTGTGTAGAGTTGCTCATGCCGTTCGTGCAGAGCATGCCCTCCTCGCTCACGCTGGCCACGACGCGCCCTCCGGGGCACATGCAAAAGCTGTGCGCTTCGGGTCCGTCCACTCCGCCACGGCACACCAGGTTGTAACTCGCCGGCCCGAGCAACGCCGCCTCGGGTCCGTCGCCGTAACGCCCGCGTGTCACCAACGCCTGGGGGTGCTCGACGCGGACCCCGAACTGAAACGGCTTAGCCAGGAAGGGCACACCCTCTGCGGCCAGGCGTGTCCAGGTGTCCCGAGCGCTGTGGCCGATGGCCAGCACGAGCACGTCGCAGGGGAGCTCGCCGCGCGAGGTCCGAACGGCGCGCAGGGTGCGTGTCGGACCCTCGTCCGTTATCAGGCCCTCGAGCCGAGTGTCCCACGAGAACGCCACGCCCGCTTGCTCGAGTCGCGCGCGCAAGCGAGGCAACAATCGGTGCAGGCGGTCGGTCCCGATGTGTGCCCGACTGTCGAACAGGATCTCGGGCGGCGCACCGCAGGCGACCAACTCTTCGAGCAGCGGCACTTCCAGCGCGTCCTCGACGCGCGTGTAGAGCTTCCCGTCGGAGTAGGTTCCGGCACCCCCCTCTCCGAAGAGTAGATTATTCTCGGGGTCGAGCGAGCCCCCGCGGCGAAAGCGCACCAAACTCCGGGTGCGCGTCTCGAGCTGCGCGCCACGTTCGATCAGAATAGGACGGAGACCGTTGAGGGCCAGTACCAGTGCCGCGAATGTCCCCGCCGGGCCCGAGCCAACCACCACGGCGCGCCTGGAGCGTCGCTCGACGGCCACTCCCTCCAGAACTAGACGACCGGGGACCGGAGCGGCGGCGACGCGCCCCGAACGTTCCAGAACGGCCAGCGCCGCCGTGCGGCAGTGAACGTCCAGCACCAAGTCGATATGGCAGATAAAGCACAGGCGGCCGCGTCGCCGCCTGGCATCCAGGGCCCGCCTGGCGATTCGGAAGCCGCGCAGATCGTCAACGCCGACGCCCACGGCCGCCGCTGCCCGGTCGCGCAGGGACTCCTCCGGCTCCGACAGCCCCTGCTTAAAGTCCCGCAAGCGCCAGGTACGAGTGGGTGCGAGTTCGATCATGATGTGACGCAGCCGGTGGGAATGTCCGCTCGCACCGCGGTTGTCCGATCACAGCACACCGGCCTCGCGCATGACCGCCTCCGCCTTCTGGCGGATCTCACTGGCCACCTCGAAGGGATCGCCTTGCTGGAACCGCGGCAAGAAGAGCTCGACCGAAAGGGAGCCCTGATATCCCTTCTCCGCGAGCTTGCCCAGAATCCGGGGCAGCGGCGAAATGCCGTCGCCCGGGATGAACCGGGTCCGACTCGTCAACTGCTCCCGCGGCACATCGGGCACATCTTGAAAGTGCACGTGTCCGATTTCCCCGGGACGGATCAGATCGAGGTCTTCGAATCTGCCCCGCCAGGACCAGAAGTGATAGCAATCGAGCAAGGGCGCCAGGTTCGGATGCCCCGCCGCGCGCATCATCTGCAGCAGGGTCGTCAGCGTGGAGATGAACGTCGAATTGCGCAGGAATTCAGCCATGATCGTCATGTCGAACTCTGCGCCAACCTCTCCCACGCGGCGCATGTTCTCCACGCCGACCGTGTAGTCGTCCTCCGTGAATTCCTGGGACGCGCCGGTGGGCGCGTAGATGCGATCCAGTCCCAGGCTCTTGAACATCTCGCAGCGTCGCCTGAGGTTGTCGAGTGACGCGGCATGGTCTGGATTCGGCGGCCAGAGCCCCCCTACGCCACATGAGGCGGAGACGGGCGTCAGTCCGAGGTCGGTGAGGACCCGGCCGGCGGCGGCCACGGAGTCGGTTTCCAGAAACCGGTCCAGGAGACCGGCGGTGAGCTCGACGTGCGTGATGCCCGCGCGGGCCCAACCTTCCAACGACCCACGATACCCGGCCCCGGAGGACGTGTTCTGATGAATGGCGAGCGTCATCCCACCCTGGAGGGCCGAGACGGCCCGCGCGGCCATCATGGCCACGGGGGTGACGAGCATCTCTCTTCTGGACAGCATGGAAACCCACCCTTCTGGAGTTGCGAGCCGGCGCTCGCGGATCGTACACATTCTAGCAGCCCCTGGGCAGGTCCAGCGACATTCGCTGAACCGGTGGCAATGGTCAAGCCGAGGCCAAGAGAACGATGCCCAGAGTCTGCAAGCTGGCGTGTCGTAAGAGGTTCTTCGCCAGAACGGTCCCCAGAATTGTTCATTGACACCCTGGCCGCGAACCGGCTAGAGTGCCCGAGAGCAAATGCTCATCAATAGAATAGGTTGCAGCGGCTCACCAGAGTTGCTGAGGGAGGGTGAGATGACCGTGAGTGTCCGCCAACGAGCGGGGGTTGTTCGGCTGATGGCTGTCGCCGCCGGTATAGCCATCCTCATGGGGTGGTCCATGTCCGTGGCGGCGCGCCAGGCGCAAGGGGGCTCCGGGATTCTTGCCGGGACTGTCGAGAGCGCCGCCGGCGCCGAGGCTGGCGTGTGGGTCATCGCCGAAACGGAAGAACTGGAAACGAAATTCGTCAAGATCGTTGTGACGGACGATGCGGGCCGGTTCCTCATGCCTGACCTGCCGGAGGCCACCTACGACGTGTGGGTGCGTGGCTACGGGTTGGTCGATTCCGACAAGGTTCAGCTCACGCCAGGTCAGGAGAACCTCACGTTGACCGGCGTCGTCGCGCCGACGCCGAGCGACGCTGCCCACTACTACCCGGGCAACTACTGGTACTCCCTGATCGAGCCGCCGCCCAAGAGCGACTTTCCTGGCACGGGGGTGGATGGAAACGGGATCGCCGAAGGCATGACAAGCCAGGCGGCCTGGGTCGACGTGATGAAGCAGGGGTGTCAGCTCTGCCACCAGATGGGCAACACCCATACCCGGGAAGTCCAGCATCTCGACGACTTTGACTCAACCATCGCGGCGTGGGACCACCGTGTGCAGACCGGTCAACGCGGCGATTCGATGAACAGCAGAATGACCAGGTTCGGGCGGCAGCGTGCGCTCGAGATGTTCGCCGACTGGACCGACCGGATCGCGGGAGGTGAGCTGCCCCCGATCCCGCCCCGACCGCAGGGTGTGGAGCGGAACATCGTGCTGACGCTGTGGGACTGGGGTACTGACGATGCCTTCATTCACGATGAGGCGGTGACCGACAAGCGAAACCCAACGGTGAATGCCGGCGGGCCGGTCTACGGAGTCTCGGCGGGACACGGCACGCTCGTCGTCGTCGATCCGGTTACCAACGCGGCCACGGAACTCACAATCCCGATGCGGCACGACCAAGCAGCGATGCCGACGCGCTTTCCACAGCAGCAACTGCAGCCGTCGTACTACTGGGGCGACACGCTGCCGTGGCCGGGAACCTCGAAGGCAGACCCACACAATCCGATGCTGGACAGCCAGGGTCGGGTCTGGATGACCTCAGCCGTTCGGGACCGGGCCAACCCCGACTGGTGCCAGGAAGGGTCTGACCATCCGTCCGCCAAGAACTTTCCGCTGACGCGGACCGGACGACAGGCGTCGTTCTACGACCCGGCAAGCGAGCGGTTTGTCCTGATCTCTACCTGCTTCGGTACGCACCACCTGCAGTTCGCCGAGGACGAGGACGAAACGCTGTACTTCAGCGGTGGCGGACAGGTGATCGGTTGGATCAAGACCCGCGTGTATGACGAGACGTCTGACGAGCGGTTTTCACAGGGGTGGTGCCCCGGCGTGCTGGACACCAACGGCGACGGCCAGCCCACCAAGCCATGGAACATGCCGGGCGAGGAAATCGACCCCAGCCGCGACACGCTGATTCGCGCGGGCGGTTACGGCATCATCCCGAGCCCGGTCGACGGCTCTATCTGGGCAAGCCAGACCGGGCCGTTCCCAGGAAAGCTCGTCCGGCTCGAACTCGGCGACAACCCGCCCGAGACCTGCATGGTCGAGGTCTACGAGCCACCGTCGATCCAGAACCCCGATGTCGACCCGGCCCTGACGGGCTTCGCGCCGCGCGGGATCGACATCGACCGGAACGGCGTCATCTGGACGGCGCTCTCCGGCAGCGGCCACATGGCGAGCTTCGACCGCAGCCAGTGCGCCATCACCAACGGACCGGAGGCGACCGGGCAACACTGTCCGGAAGGCTGGACACTCTATCCGACACCCGGCCCCCAGATGAAGGGTGTCACCGATCCAGGCAGCGCGGACTTCCACTACTTCAGCTGGGTCGACCAGTTCAACACGCTCGGCCTTGGTGACAACATCCCGATCGTGAACGGGTCCGGGTCCGACGCGCTGCATGCGCTGCTGCCCGACACCGGCGAGTGGGTGACCCTGCGCGTGCCGTATCCGATGGCGTTCTTCTCCCGCGGCCTCGACGGTCGGATCGACAATCCGAACACCGGCTGGAAGGGCCGTGGGCTGTGGGCCAACTACGGGACCAACTACGTCTGGCACACCGAAGGTGGTTTCGGGACCAAGAGCAAGATGGTCCACTTCCAGCTCCGGCCCGATCCGTTGGCCCGGTAGTCGGACACGTTCAGCAGTCACGCCGGGGGACGCGAGGCGCCTGCCTCCCGTCCCCCGGCGCATTTCCGCCAACCCTCTCCTCTGTACCAGATTCGTGCCTGCCGACGGCGAGCCGGACCGCGGGGCCGCCTGAACCTTAGCCTTCGGACACCAGACGAAAACGCTGGACCCGTCTGCCCCGGGTCTCGCCCACGTAGACGTTGCCCTGCTGGTCGACCGTCATGCTGTGCGCAGACAGCAGCTGGCCTCCCTGCCGACCATAGGAGCCAAAGCTGCCCACGGTCTCTAGCGTGTCGCGCCGGAGGATCCAAATTCTGTTGTTCGAGCCGTCATTGACGTATACCCATTGCTCCTGCGGGTCGTGCGACAGGGCCACGCCGTACGCCGTGCCGAGATCTCGCGTAGCGGACGAGACGAAGCCCTCCTGCACGAACGTGCCATCCCTGCCAAACACCTGCACCCGGTTGGCGGTGCGGTCCGTCACGTAGACTAGGCCATCACGGGAGAGGACGATACCGTGGACGGGTCCTCGGAACTGTTGGGCCGGGGGCGCGGCTGGATCATAGCGGCCGAGGTTCAGGTCCTCCGGCGGGTTGCCGTAAGCACCCCAGTGACGCCGATAGTCGCCCGTCTCCGCGTCGAAGACGATGACCCGCTTGTTCGTGTAGCCATCGGCGACGAAGAGCTCGTTCGTGCCAGGATCCACGGCCAGCCCAGCCGGCCGGCCAAGATGCGTCGGATCGTTGCTGCCGCCGGTCACGCCGGACTCACCAATCGTAAGGACGTGCTCGCCCTCGCGCGTGAACTTGTAGATCACGTGCGACTCGTCGTTACTAACCCACACGTGGTCAGTGTGATCCACCAGGACGGTGTGCTCCCGCCGTCCCCACTCGCCATACGGGCCCGGACCTGACTCCCACAGCATCGCGCCGTCGAGGCCGACCCGGTTCCCCTGACCAGCGGGGGTGCCAGGGGCGGCTCGAAACTGCTGGAGCGCCGGCCACGCCTGCACAACGTTGCCCTCCAAGTCGAACTCGATGACCGACGGCGCCGCGCGGCAGCACTGCGCCCCACCTTCTACGGCACCGAGCTCCCGGCCCGTCACGGTCCACGGACGGTGGATGACCCAGATGTGGTCCTGGGCGTCCACGCTCAGCCCCCCGACCTCGCCGAAAATCCACTGGTTTGGCAGCGGCAGCCGTGGCCACGTCGGGTCGTATTCGAACCGCGGGATACGATCCGCCGTGATCGCATTCGCCGCGTCTTCCTCAGCGTCGGTCTCCCGCGTCACGACATCTTCGCCGCCGGTCGCACAGAACGAGACCGCCACAAGCGATGCTAGCAGCACCGCACCGGCGTACGCAGTCCGAGACACGTTCATTGCTGGCTCCTGTGATTGTCCCGTGCGGGCAGACCGATCAAGCTTCGTATCGATTGTGAAGAGTCCCGATACCGTCGATGATGACCTCCACGGTACTTCCCGGCTTCATCGAGCCGACACCCACCGATGTGCCGCAGCAGACGACGTCGCCGGCGTGCAGCGTCAGGTCCTGGGCGATCGCCCTCACGATCTCCACGGGCTGGAAGATGAGGTCGCCCACCGGGTAACACTGCCGCTCTTGCCCGTTCAATAGGGTGCGGATGGACAGGCTCATCGGATCGAGCCCCGTAGCGACCACCGGACCGAACACCCCGAACGTGTCGAAGCTCTTGGCCCGGGTCCACTGCTGAAACGACGGGTCCCTCTTGACGATCTCGATGGCCGTGACGTCGTTGATGCAGGTATAGCCAAAAATGCAGGCATCGCTACGAGCCGCCGACATCGCGCCGCATTCTCGGCCGATCACGATGCCGAGTTCACCTTCGAACACCACCTTGCCGTCGTAGGAAGGCGGCTTCCGGATGACACCACCCGTGCCCAGATACGAACCATTGGCCTTAATGAAGTAGAGCGGTTCGGGTGGGATCGCCTGGTTCAGCTTGGCGGCCACGGACCGGGAGTTGTTCCAGAGCGCCACCATCTTCCCGGCGGCCGTCGGTGCCAGCGGCGTGACGAGGTCCAGGGGCAGGACGGCGCCGCTTGGCATCGGGGCTTCGAACATGCTGCCCTCGTGCACCGTAATCATGTCACCGATCAGCGTGCCGAAACCGACGGCGTGATCGTGCTCGAAGCGGATCCAGCGCGTCATCTCGCCTTCCTGTGACTCGGGCACGGCTACGGGCCGTCGGCCTACCAGAGGGAACGCTCGCCCGCCCGCTGCTCATCGCGCCCGGTCACCCCACCTCTCTCTGCGAGAGGGGCCGGGGCGAGGAGTCGAGAGGAGCGGGACGCCGTGTGGTGTGATCAGCCAGGATGGAGCCGTCGACCGGTTCGGAGATATGGGCGTTCGGCAGGCGATCCAACCCCGGTATCGGAAAACCCGTGTGCCTGCCCTACCGTGAGGCGGCAGCAGCCGACCCGCCCCTCTCGTCGGCCCGCGCACCGGTGAGAATACCCTCCATGCCGTAGTTGCCTTCGTGGCACGCGAACTCGTACATGTCTCCATCGAGCGGCTTCATCGCGATGGAGGCAGTCCACGGTCTGGCATACGCAGATGCATCATTCAGCGTATAAGTGTACTCGAGGGTGTCCGGCGCCACCCGTGTCAACCGTTCGACGAGACGCAGGTCCTCTCCAGAGCCTTGATAACCCACTTTCCCATTGAAATGAGTCGTCTCGATAACTAGAGTGTCGCCCTCCCAGTGACCACGGGAGCTGCCCATCCACTGCCGGATGTTCTCCGCGATCGGCGCCCGCCCGTCCATCGGGATAATGCGAGCATCGTGGATCTGCTCCGTCCAGATCACGACGTGTCCGGGTGTCTGAAACAGCCGGAGATGATTGTTGTAGCCCCCCGCCGACATCGGTGGGCCCGCTTTTCCGTGATGCACACAGCGCTCCCCAGGGCTGCGATCTTGCGGACTCTCGGCTGGACGGTTTCGGAGGACCCGCCTGGCATCTATCCGCTGGCGCCCTTCGGGAGTGAACGGAATACGGCCGTCCGACGGATCCACAATCAGCGACGTCCGCCCGTCCGATGTGCCACGGTCCCACCAGAACTGGTCATACGCCAGATCGACGTCCCGCTGGCTGGTCAGCTCGCCGCGACGCTCGGACGACGCCCGAGTAGCGGCGTCCAGGTTCAGGGCCGCCACTTCCTCGGGGGTTAGCAACTCGCGCCCGGTGTACTGACTTGGCCGCTCCAGCGGCGTGATCGTCGCGAACGACCAGGCTCCCTGCAGATCAGGCTGGCCGTCCGGCGTACGGGGCATGGTCCCTCCCAATGGTTGCCCCCCCGCCGGAAACGGGACCATACACGCCACCGCCGCGACGACCAGTACCGAGACGACAGTTCGGCTGCGCATCAGATACCTCCCCAGACGTTACGGGATTCTGCACACGAAATTCTCGGCGGCGTCCGTGCTCCCGGTCCCCGTGTAGACCGCCAACTGCGGGTACGGGCAGAGCGGACGCGTACGATCGACGGCACCGTCCCGACTGCGGGAGGCCACGATGCGATCGGGCACCTCGCCCTCCTCGACCCACTCTTCCAGCACCGTGAGCATGTCGAACGTGTTCGGGCCATCGCCGCCCGAGCAGTGGCCCATGCCGGGCGCCATGAACAGACGATACGAGTCGTGTACCGTGTCCGCACCGCCCACCTCGCTCACGACGCGCTGGTAATACTGCGTCGCGTTCGCCGGAGAGATCTGCGGATCGCTCCAGCCGTGATACGACAGCAGCTTACCTCCCCGGTCAAAGAACGGCTTCAGGTTCGAGTCGAGCGCGTTGAGCGTGTCGTCGTCTGTCTCCTCCGCGCGAACGATGTCGGTTTCGAAACTGAATCGGTCCACGGTCCACTCCGGGTCGGCGTAGACGAGATATCGGAACTGGTCAAGGCCAGTCGCCCGAGCCGACCGGGTCCACCCGAGGTCGGTCCAACCTAGCTCGCTACCAGGCAGCAGGCCGGTGATCGGTCGGCCCGTCTTGGGGTTGGCCGGCGACGAGTAGAGCAGGCGGACCGTGTTCACCTGTGCCGCCGTGAGACACGACCCGTCTTCGGCGCCCATGCACTGCAGAACAGCCGGATCGAACGTGCACCGCTCCGGATCGCCCACGACGCCATCGGTCACGCCATCGGCGGCATCACACGCCTCGAGCACCGCCGTGTGGACCAGCCGCGCCTGTTCCGCCGACACCCGGGCCGCCTCGTTCGCCTCGAGCGGTTTGGCAACACGCAGCGACGCCGCCGCACGACCCGTCCAATCGTGGCCCGGCGCGCCTGCGATGATGCCGTCGAAGTCCTCCGGAAACCGCTGCGCCGCTTTCATTGCCTGCCGTCCGCCCGCCGAGCACCCTTCCCAATAAGACAGACGCGGCCCGGTGCCGTAGTACGCCGCGATGACCTGCTTCGCGGTCACGGTCATCTCGTGGACCGCACGCCAGCCGAAGTCGATGACCTTCTCCGGATGTCCGAGGCCGAAGCTCGCGCTGCCGCCCACGTGTCCGGTGTCGGTCGAGCTGGTCGCATAGCCACGCTCGAGCCCGGACGCCAGCGACCGGCCGGACGCGTATCGGATACTGCCGGTGAACGCGCCATTGCCGACCGCCTGGAGCTTCCCGTTCCAGCCGGCCGTCGGCATCCAGACCTCGATCTTGATGTCGGAGTCGGTCGAAGGCACCAGCGTGGCGGCCACGCGGCAGAATGCGGGCAACGCGCCGTACTGGCGGGCCTGCCCCGCCGACGGGGGCCGTCCTCCCGGTGGCACCGGCGGAGTGAACGCACCGGTGCCGACGCTCTGCGCGGCCGTGATCGTCACGCCGGGCAACGCCAGCGACGCCAAACTCTCGCACGACGCAGCCGGAGCAGCCGCGCTCTGTCCGCCAGCCGTCTTGGTGGCAGTGGTCGTGGCAACGGCGAATGCTGCAGCGACGCCGATGGTGGTCGTGATCGTGATCAAGTATTTCATCGCACGGATCCTCGGTTACCTCGAGTCTGAGGTGGCCGCCGCCGCTTCAGCCTGCTCCAGTGCCCGCGCGCCGGCCATAATGCCGGCCATGCCGATATTGCCCTCGTGACACGCGTACTCGAAGATGGCGTCAGGTGAGCGTCTCAGCGGGATCATCGCGCTCCAGGGGGCTGACCACGTCGTTAGATCGGTGATCGATACCTCGTACTGCATCACCTCTTCGCTGACACGCGTGAACCGCTCGACTAGGTGCAGGTTGACGCCCGACCCCAGAAAGTAGCTCACAGGGGAATAGTTAGTGGTCTCGACGACCAACGTGTCGCCGTCCCAGCGCCCGCGCGAGTCGCCATGCAGTAGCCTGATTTTCTCGCTGACGTGCGAGCTCCCACCCAGAGGGATGACGCGGGAGCCGCCCATCTCCATATAGACGACAACGTGGTCGGGGGTCTGGAAGATCTGGTAGTAACTGTTGTAGCCGGCGCCGAGCCGCGGAACGCCCCAGCTGATGCACCGCTCGCCCAGGCTCCTGTCTTCCGGGCCCCACGCGTGACGCTGGCGTGAGGCGGCGCGATCAGCCAACCGCGCCGCTCCAGCCTCGGTCCTGGCAGGTATGCGACCGTTCGGCGGATCGACGACGAGCGACGTCCGATTGTCCCAGTCCCGCTCGACCAGCCAGAACTGGTTGTAGTTGCCGGTCGCGCGATCTCGGGAGGTAAAGTTCTCCGCCTCGGCTAGCACCGACGCGAACACGCTGTCGCCGAAGGCGGCGTCGCCAGAGTCGGTGCTAAACAGCTCGCCGGCGCGCGCCTTCAGAACGGCTATCTCCTCGTCGGTCAGTGTCTCTCGACCCGCCAGCTCTTCCGGACGCTCGAGCGGAGTCACGTTGTTGTTCGCCCAGACACCCTGCAGGTCCGGCTGGCCGTCCGCCGTTCTGGGCAGCGACCACGCTACGCTCTCCTGGCCAACTGCCTGGACCGGTACGATCATGAAGGCCGCGACGGCGGCTGCGGTCATCCGCAACATATCAAAACGTTGAGCCTGCACCTGACACCTCCCTGCAAGGTTGCCCCCGTTCTACCACTACCCCGCGCGCCGGTGAGAACGCCTTGCCTGCCGGAATGACCCTCGTGGCAAGTGAATTCAAAGAGGGGATCCTTCACATTCTTCGGAGGGAGTACCGTCGCCATTCCGAGGCGCGCCCACATGGCCGAACCGCTCACCGAAATCATCTACTCTTTGAGGGCAAGAATAGCACCGTTGTCACCCTGTTTCGACAGCACCCCCACCCGTGGCCCACGATCGCCGGCGCCAGGCTGGTGCAGCCGGCGACAACGAGAGAGCGCCACTGCCAGCTGCGTCACCAAGCCGGTCGACGATTCTGTGAGGCGGCGCACACCGTGCCTACTCTACTTCGATGAAGATCGGGTTCGAATAGAACCACAAGTCGCCCCAGGGGTCTTCGCCAGGCTCGTCCATGGGCGGCTCGCTGTCCTCGGTGCTGGTGCCGCGTACCCGGATGTAAACGTCGCGCTCCATCACCGGCAATGCGGTCGTGACGCTGTATACGTCGCCGTCCCTGGTCCACTCTCGGCTGGTGAATCGCGCTATTACCCTGGCCGTCGGGTTGCGGTCCACGTTCTCGTCCGATAGCGGTCCGTGGACCTCGCCACGAATCAGGTCGACCCGATGCACGGTCGGAGCGTCCCCGTGCTCGTTCATCGTATTCGGATCCCGAAAGCGAATCATGACGTTCACGCGCTCGCCCGCGGCGACACGCAAGGTCTCGCCCATAGCCGCCGGTGCCCCCGCCCCGCTGGCGACGACGTCAAGCTCGGTTATGAGGTCACCTGCAACGGCAAAGATTCTGCCGCTTCGGAGCCCGTCGAGCACATCCTCGTAGGTTGGTCTGGCACGGACATAGGTCTTGTGATACTCGCCGGGCCAGAAGTCGGAGCCTTGGCGAAACGGATCGGCATAGTGAACATGGGAGTCAGACGTCGCGACGATCCAGAAACGCCGTCCCTCGCCGAGGAGCGTGTCCCACAAGCCACCCACGATGGCCGTCATCTGGTCGAAGCCACCCAGCGTCCGCGCGCCGACGTTGCGGTAGTTACCACGAGTGTTCGACGGCTGCGAGGACCCGCCCCGCCGTGGCGTGCCGTCCGGAGCCAGCGTGGCGGCCTGATGGCCCGGTGCACCCTCCATCCCACGATAGACTGCTGGGGCCAGATCGTTGCTGTCGCGGATCTCCGAGGGCTCATCGAGTCCATAGACCCCAATGCCCCGAGCCGATCGCGCCGGGTGATTCGCGAACAGAATCGGCAGTCTCGACAGCCTGGAGATGTAGTCGAGCGCTCTGCGCCTCGCGGTCGCCGTCCGCCGCGCCGCATCGGGCGGCAACGCCCAGGCTTGGTTCGCGTCAAACCGGCTCTCAATCTCGTGTAGCACCGACGCCTCGTCCTCGGCGCGGGGAATGATCAGCGTGTGATGGTCCATCCCCGGCATGTTCAGCTCCATGCCGTAGAACTGCAACACCTCCGGTACCAGCTCACGCGACAGCGTCAGCTCCCGATACGCCTGTGTCAGGTTGAACCGGGCGTGATCCGGACCACCGTGGTCGGTCGTCACCATCCAGCGCAGCCCGAACCGACGCGCCATCTCGGCGTTGCGTGGTGTGGAATAGAGCGCGTCCTGGCCTTTGAGCAGCGCCGGAGGACTCTGGCTGCGGTCGTATCCCACACTCCAGTGGCTGTGCACATGCGAATCGCCGGCATGCCACTGGCGCGCCGGCATCGGCGCACAGGACGCCGTCCAGACGGCGGCGCTCAGCAGCAACATACACTGCGTGCGCGGACCGAGCGTCGAAGACATGCGATGGTGCGGAGCGCTCGCGCGTGCGTGTCGAGGCACGTACCGTGTACGGGGTCGACGCGATGACAACTACGTCCGCTGCCGAAGCCGGGGGCCACCAATTGACCCAGCCTCCTGCGCGGCGCGGCTATCTGGGTACGGTCGGCGCAGCTTCCGCAGCTACCTTCCTGTCCGCGGCACGCGCGCCTCTGAGCGTATTTCGCATGCCGTAATTCCCCTCGTGACAGGTGTACTCGTAGAGGGGACCTTCAGCGCCTATCATCGGTATTTCCCCGCTCCAGGGACGGGTCCATGTCGTCGGGTCCTCGACCGTGAACTCATAGAGGATCGTGTCGGCGTCCACGCGGGTAAAGCGTTCAACTACATGCAGGGCATCACTTGAGCCCCGAATGCCGGTCCTGTCCGTGAAGTTCGTGGTATCGACCACCAGCGTGTCGCCCTCCCAGCGGCCGGTCGAGGCACCGGACCACTGCCGAATGCGTGGCGAGATGCGCGGTCGACCGTCTGTCGGGATGATGCGAACGGCGTTGTTCGCCAGCTCAGGGAACAACACGACGTAACCTGGGGTCTGGAAGATCTGGTACTGGTCGTTGTAGGGCGGGGGCAGCATAGGCGGTCCCTCGTGGGTCCACACGAGGCACCGCTCCTGGAACGACCGGTTCTCATGGCTGTCGTACCCCCTCGCGTCAGCCCGGGCGGCGGCGCGCCGCTGCCCTTCCAACGTCCGTGGAGGAATTCTGCCATCCGGCGGGTCCACGATCAATGAGGTCCTCCGGCTCGACAGCCCCTTGGGGCGCTCCGTCGTCAGCCAGATCGCGTTGTCGTAGTGCGTCGAGTCGGTCTGGATCGTGGTGTCACGCCGCTTCTCTGGATCGTCTTCAGCCAGCGCTTGCCCGAACGCGGCGCGCCGCAACGGGTCGACACCCGGGGCCGTCAACACCGCCGTCAACTCAGCCGCTTCCTCCTCCGTCAGGAACGCTTGACCCGCGAAACGGTCGGGCCGCTCCAGCGGCGTGAAGGTCTGGGTCGTCCAGAAGCCCTGCAGGTCCGGCCGACCGTCTGGCATGCGAGGCAGGGTCCAGCGCTCCGCTCCCGACGTCTGCGCCTGCGCCGCTATCGGTGCCGTCCCCAGCGTTACACACAGCACGAGCACGATGCGCCTCATTGGTTGCCCTCCGCTGACCCTGAATGGCCGCGCACACCCACAGCCGCTCGGCCCCGGAGGCGGCCCACCTCGGTCGGATTGTCCTGGGGACCCGAGCAGGCGCCTGACTTCACTGACATGGCTACCGGGTGACGGGTCGATTATACCGGGATTACGTCATCGCGAAACCCCTCGCTGACCCAACCGAAGGGCTGGAGCAGCGACGTTGCTGAACGATGTAGCTGAGCGGGTCGTTCTGTGCCGTGTCTCCCTTGCGCACCGGGCGTTTCGGCGCTATTCTTCTGGCATAGAGCGTGCCTGCAATGCAGTCGATCCGTGCTCGAACTTGAGCCGCGCGTGGATGGGCGGGCGAGCCCGTGTGTTGGAGCCGTTGGCGCCCATGGAGATGAGCAAATGATCCAGAAATATCTAGCGGTCGTGTTCACGATGGCACTGGTACTGTCGCTCGTGCCGCACGCGGCGGTCGCGCAGTCCGAAGACAGCTCGATGCCGATGCGAACACCTGATGGCCAGCCGGACGTCTCCGGCATCTTCACCTTCCGCACCCTGACACCGTTCCAGCGACCCAGCCAGTTCGAGGGACGCGAGAACCTGACGCCTGAGGAGGCCAGGGGATTCGAGGCGTCTGAGAGAACCCGTCAGAACCGTGATCTCTTCGACCCCGAGCTGGGCTCGGGCGGTTACCAGCCGCGGTCAGAGGGCGGCGTGCTGTCGTACAACGAATTCTGGTACGAGCGAGGCATCGAGCTAACCGCCGACAAACGGACGTCGCTGATCATCGATCCAGCGAATGGACGGCGGCCGCCGCAGACGGAGGAAGCGGTCATGGTCGCCCGGGAACGCAACGCCTATCAGGACCTACACCGCTACGATTCATATGAGAACCGCAGCTCGGGCGACCGCTGCCTGATGGGCTTCAACGCAGGCCCGCCAATGCGATCATCTTCCTACAACAACAACGTGATGATCTTCCAGTCCCCTGGGTATGTGACGATTCTCAACGAGATGGTGCACAACGCCAGGGTCATCCCGATCGACGACGTTGCAAAGCCGCCGTTTCAACAGTACAGCGGTGTCTCCCGCGGCCACTGGGAAGGTGAGACGCTGGTTATTGAGACCACCCAGTTCCGTGGCGGGAGCAGCGGCCTCACCTCGACCAACATGCATCTGGTCGAGCGCCTCACGCGCCTCGACCCCGATACCGTCGCCTACGAGTACACCGTCACCGATCCGACGATCTACACCGCACCCTACACCGTGATGATGCCGTTCCGGCGGACCGACGGACCGCTCTTCGAGTACGCGTGCCATGAAGGCAACATCGGCCTGTATGGCATTCTCGCTGGGGCGCGCGAGCTCGAGCGGCAAGGACGCGAGCTGCGTCGCTGAGACAGCATTGGAACGAACCCAGTCGCTATCGACGGGCCGACTCCCGCGGCATACGCCGCGCATGTCGGCCCGCTCGTTATCTGCACCGTTCTGGCTCGAGTCTTGAACGCCTAGCCTACCTGGAGCATCTCATGCGCCGACCGAAGATTGGATCATCCCCGACCGTCCTTCTCGCAACCTTGCTGTTGACCGGTCTTCCCCTTGTCGCAGCCTGTTCGGCGCCGGAGATTACGCAGCCTGCAGAGGCGACCGACGTCACGGTGTTCGAAGGCGCACGGGTGCTCGTGGGTGATGGGAATGTCATCGAGAATGCCACCTTCATTGTCGACGACGACCGCCTCATGGCGGTCGGTAGCAGCGATGTGGTCGATGTGCCGGCCGGCGCCGAACACGTCGATCTCACCGGCCGGACGGTCATGCCGGCGCTCGTCGACACGCACACGCATCTCGGCCGGACGCGAGAGGACCTGGTCGCGGACCTGCAGCACAAGGCGTACTACGGCGTCGGCATCGCGATGAGCCTGGGACAAGATTCCGGCGAGCTGCCGTTCCAGATGCGCGAGGAGATTATCCCGAACGCAGCCCGCTATCGCACCGCCGGGCGTGGGATCACGAGACCGGAACCGGGACGCTCGGACATCCCCTACTGGATCTCGACCGAGGAGGAAGCCCGGGCCGCCGTGCAGGAGCTCGCCACCCTGAACGTCGACCTGGTCAAGCTCTGGGTCGACGACCGGAACGGGAGCTACGAGAAACTGACCCCAGAGCTGTATGGCGCGGCCATCGACGAGGCGCACCTGTCTGGGCTCCGTGTGACGGCCCACATCTTCACGCTCGAGGACGCGAAAGGGCTGCTGCGCGCTGGCATCGACGGGTTCGCCCACGGGATCCGAGACATGGACATCGACGACGAGGTGATCGGACTGTTCCGCGAGCGGCCACAGGTCGTGCTCGTTCCCAACCTCCCCAACCCCGGAGTCGCCACCGACCTGAGCTGGCTGAGCGGGACCATACAGCCCGACGAGCTCCAGCGACTACAGGAGGGGGCCGTGGATCGGCCGGAGGCCCAGAAGGCCTTTGGCATCCAGGCGCGCAACCTGGCGCGGCTGAACGCTGAGGGAGTCCGGATCGCCCTTGGCACCGACGGCAGCGCCGGCTGGAGTCCCCACGCCGAGATGGCGGACATGGTGAGCGCTGGCATGGCGCCGAGCGAGGTGATCGTGGCGGCGACCCGCAATGCCGCCGAGTTCCTGGCAATCGACGACGCGGGCACGCTGGAACCCGGCAAGAGCGCCGACTTCGTCGTGCTCGAGGCGAACCCACTGGACGACATCACGAACACCCGGCGTATCGTCGACGTGTTTCTGCGCGGGAAGCCGGTCGACCGGGCCGGACTCAGCGCTGCCCGCGTCGGTACCGCAACGCAGTAACTCAACCGTCCGGCACGACGAAGAAGGAGTCGCGAGCGACCTATGGGACTCCGTCCGCGCGACGGTGCAGGTTGCGCGTCGTCTCCAACCCGCCCGCAGTGACTCGTCCCGTTCAGAACTCGTCGTACCCCTCGGTCAGCTCAATGCGAACACCGGCGGGATCGATGATGAAGGCGATCTTGAGCCCGACCGCCGGCAGCTCACGGAACTCGACGTCGAACTCGATGCCACGGTCCGCGAGTGTCTGGCAGAAGGCTTCCAGGTCGTCAAGCTCGAATCCGATGTGGTCGATCGCCCGTCCCCGGGTGGCCGCCAGCGGCGTGCTAGACCCCCCGAAGCTGAGGTTCATGCCCGGGACGTTCGTCGTCGTCTCGATACTGCCGCGCGAGCGCTGCTCCAGGCCGAAGATGTCGAGATACCAGGCGAGCAGCGCCTCGTGCTCGGGTGCCCGGAAGTGGATATGGTTGCCGGCGATCTCCACCGGCAGCCACTGCTCCTCCTGTAACTCGACCCGGACGTCGTCAGGCATCATGACATAGGCGTTCGGATGCCCTTGAGCCCCGGTGAACTCTGACATCACCGGCAGACCCGCGGCGCGCCACTTCGCGAGAAATTTTTCCATGTTCCGAACGTGGAAGCCGAAGTGATCCATCCCCGACCCCTGCGACCCGCCGGTCGGCTCCCGGGCGCTCAGCGCTACCAGGAGCCCGTGGAGCCGCACCCGATCGCCCAGCACGGCGACGCCGCCGAAATGCTCGACCCACAGCTGCTTGTGGACCTCGACGTCCGAGACGTTGAGATGCACATGGCCGTATCTGAGGCCGGCATCATTGGGGGTCGCAAGCTGGGCGTAGGCCGGCGACACGAGCATGAACGCCGCGGCGATGGTCAAGGGTAGCCTCATGATCGCTTCTCCTCAGTTAGTCCGGTGGACATCCTGGCAGACGCGTATTATACCGCCGACCCGGAGGGTAGCCAGACTCTGGCAAGCGCCCCGCTTTATTCGACCGGCGATGACGCCGAATTGTCGATGTATTTGTGGCACATGCCACGAGTGGCCTGCTTAGGGTGTGGAACCCGAGCCGATACCTTGAACGCGGATGAGCCGCGAGAGTCAACTGAAACAAGGAGCACAGACATCATGACGACTCAGCAGAACGACGCCATGGCAATGACCGATCAGGAACTCGAGCAGGTACAGGTACATGGTGGAATTATTCCATTTCAAATTAATTCACTGCGGACTAAAGATAAGCGGACAGGTATGTTAGGAGATCAGCGACTAGATTGGGGCTGTGGATGGATCGGAAGGGGGTTTGTAAGTGCTTGAGAAGGAATGGTATCGAGGGCGGGGATCGAACCCGCAACGGCTGTGCACCCTGAGGCTTCGCAAACGATCCGACATATCAATACACATCGGAAACCTCCCACGCGCTCTGGGTGGAATACTACTGCTGCTACCGCTGGCCTGCGCCGACGCGGATCGGCAAGGCGAAGCAAAGACTCCGCTGGCCGTTGCCGAGCCAGGAGGCTCCCCAGCGAACATCCCCCGCTTCCGAGTAGATCCGTTCTGGGTACGGGATCTGCCGAATGACTGGATTCTGGGACAGGTCTCCGGCGTGGCCGTCGACGACCGGGATCATGTATGGATCGTCCATCGCCCGCGAACGCTCGACGCTCGGCAACGCGGTGAGGAGGGGATGTGCTGTGTGCCGGCGCCGCCGGTGATCGAGTTCGACCCGAACGGAAACGTCGTCCAGGCCTGGGGCGGACCGGGCGACGGCTTCGAGTGGCCGGAGAACGAGCATGGCATCCATATCGACCCCGAGGGCAACGCGTGGATCGGCGGTAACGGCGCGGGTGACGCGCACGTACTCAAGTTCGCGGCCGACGGCCGGTTCCTGCTGCAGATCGGGCGGTCCGGCGAGAGCGGTGGCAGCAACGACACAGGAAACCTGGGTCGCCCGGCCGGGATCACGGTCGACCAGGCGGCGAACGAAGTCTACATCGCGGACGGCTACGGCAACCGGCGTGTGATTGTTTTCGACTCCAATACCGGCGCGTACAAGCGCCACTGGGGAGCATACGGAGAACGCCCGGACGACACGGCGCTGCCGCCGTACGACCCGGCAGCGGAGCCGATCGGCCACTACCTCAGCCCGGTGCACGACGTGGCCATCGCAAACGACGGCCTGGTGTATGTAGCCGACCGGACGAACAACCGCGTGCAGGTGTTCCAGAAGGATGGTCGGTTTATGACCGAGGCGTTCGTGCGACCCGAGACGCTCGGCAGTGGCTCCGTGTCGGGCCTTACCCTCTCGGAAGATGCGGACCAGCGGTGACTATTCGTCCCGGACGGAACGAATAACGTGGTGTGGATCCTGGACCGCGCGTCGCTCGAGGTCGTGGACCACTTCGGGAGACTCGGCAAGCACGCCGGCCAGTTCTACCGGCTGCACAACCTGGCGATTGACTCGCGTGGCAACCTCTACACGACCGAAGTCAACGTCGGACAGCGTCTGCAAAAGTTTGACCGGGTCAGACCGTGAGCACGGCCGCACGCGCCTTCCTGCATCCGCCCGGGACACATGTCAGGTTGAGTCGATCGTGCACGCTCACTCCTTGATGATCCAGGGCAGCAGCATGTGGTAGCGGGAACAAATTGAGGTGGGGTTCTGATACGCGGCACCGGTGAAAGCCTCCAGACACCGACGCAGGTCGGTCAGCTTGACGATCTCGTCCACGAGGCCGTGACGGGCGCAGTAGGCCCGCCGTTCTGACGCGCCCAGCTGGTACCGTACATGGTCCACTGCCTGGCGTCGCCAGGGCAGGCTCAGAACTTTTCCGCGCCCACCTCCTTCAAGATGGCGGTGTCCAGGGCTTGATCCGCCACCAGCCGCTTCAGCCGCACGTTCTCCGGCTCGAGCGTCTTCAGCCGCTTCGCTTGGTCGAGACTCATGCCGCCGTACTCTTTACGCCAACGATAGTACGTCTGCTCGCTGATGCCGAGCTTCTGGACACTTGCGGGGGCCGCAGCCCACGACTTAACTTCACCTCGGCCTGGCACAGTATTGTGTTGATCTGCGCGGTACTGGATCGCTTCCCTGGCATCCTGCCTCCCAGTTCGTACCGCCCGAATTCTACCCCTCGGGCTGGAACAATCTCAGGGGGTTAGGTCAGTACCCCAGCCAGTCTACCTTTCGACCGAACGCGCCGGGACCACGGACGCTTTCGGGGTTGCACGAGACCCGCTCCTGCGGTACAAGCACGCAGACGACCGAGCGAGTAGTCCATGTCCGCTGCACGACGACGGCGCCCCCAGTCGCGACATCCCCGACACCCCAGACCCGCGCCGGGGCCCGTCCTGCCACATGCTCCGTCGGCATCCCCGCGCCGGGGGTTCCGGGCGCCCCTGGCGCTGACGCTCGTACTCCTCCTTGTCTCGTTCGTCCCGCGGGTGCAGGTGAACGTCGTCCTCATGTGGTCGTGCTGGGCAGCGGTCGCAGCCCTGTTACTCTGGCAGATTGTCCTCTTCGTCCGGTTGCAGGGCGAGGCTCGCTCGTGTCAGGTGGTTTTGCGTCCCCAGCACTATCTGCAGGCGACGGTGCAGGCCGCGGTCTTCGTCTACTGGGGCTACTTCTGGCGACCCGTCTACGACCACGCCTGGCTGCTGGTCGCGCAACTCTTGTTCGCCTACGCCTTCGACATGCTGCTGTCATGGTCGCGCCGCGACCGCTACGTGCTGGGCTTCGGGCCATTCCCGATCGTTTTTAGCACGAACCTGTTTCTCTGGTTCCACGACGACTGGTTCTACCTACAGTTCCTCATGCTGGCCGCCGGGTTTATGGGCAAAGAGTTCGTGCGTTGGCAACGCGATGGCCGGAACACGCACATCTTCAACCCGTCCGCGTTCTCGTTGGGGTTGTTTTCCGTGGTGCTAATTGCGACCGGCGCGACCGACCTGACCTGGGGCCAGGACGTCGCGACGACGCTGACCCTGGCGCCGCACATCTATCTGTTTCTGTTCCTGACCGGACTGGTCGTCATGTACTGCTTCTCGATCACGCTCGTGACCGGATCGGCGGCGATCGTGCTGTTCGGCATGAGCGCGCTGTACGCGACGGCGACGGGCGTACCGTACTTCATCGATGCGGAGGTCCCGACCGCGGTCTTCCTCGGCTTGCACCTGCTCGTAACAGACCCGTCCACGTCACCGAGAACGCAGCTGGGCAAGATCGTGTTCGGGGCACTCTACGGGCTGGGCGTTTTCGGACTCTACGCGCTGCTCGGCGCCGTCGGGGCGCCGACCTTCTACGACAAGCTTCTGTGCGTGCCGCTGCTAAATCTGAGCGTGCAGCGGATCGACCGGCTGGTCCACACCGTCCAGGCGAGTGCCGTCGTCACACGGTGGCGCCCGGACTGGACACCGGCACGTGCGAATCTAATCCAGATGGCTGTCTGGATACTGTTCTTCGGCACAATGACGGCGGTCGGTGCGACCGACGGCCGGCACCGGGGTGATGCGGTCCCGTTCTGGAAGCAGGCGTGCGCCGAGCGTCGTCCCCAGGCGTGCGAGCGGCTCCTCCAGATCGAGTCCAGCTACTGCGGCGACAACGCGGGGTGGGCCTGTAACGAGCTCGGGCGCCACCACACGGAGGGTACCATCGCGGCCGCCGACCCCGAGCTTGCCCTGGGCTACTTCTCGAAGGCCTGCGAGCTGCGGTTCCAGGCCGGCTGCGTCAACCTCCTGAACCAGGACCCGCCCAGCCAGGCCGAACCGCGAGCAGTCGACCTCAGACTGCTGTTGCGTGAGGGCGGACGGAACCTGCTGGAAATGCCAGAATCGGAGTTACTCGCGCGGGCCTGTGACCATGGCTGGTCGTTCACGTGTGGCGGGAGGAGCCCGTGAATCAGACATCGGTCTCCGACGATCCGCGCCGATCGCCAGCGAGTGTCGGACTGGGTGTGCTGGCCGTGCTGATGCTTGGCGTAACCGCCTGGCTATACTCCCAGCGATCAGCCGTGTCACCGGCGGCCACGGGACACACTCCCCCACTCGAGGCAATGCCCACCGATCTACCCGGATTCCGCCCCGATGCCTGGTTCCTCCCGGACGACGCCCGGCTCGGCTTCGTGGAAATACCAGCCGGCTCGTTTCTGATGGGTGGCGACTCGACGACCGACCCGCAGGCGTTCGCGAACGAACGGTGGTCCGGCGCATCCGCGCAAGGCGTGGTGGACCTCCCGGTATTCCATATTGGCCGCTACGAGGTGACCGTGGCCCAGTTCGCAGCGTTCGTGGCGGCCGCCGGATACGCTGTCGGCGACCAGACCCTGCAGCGTCCCCCCAATCACCCGGTGGCAAACGTCTCCTGGCCCGATGCCCTCGCCTACTGCCGGTGGCTCGACGTGACACTACGGGCAGCGCCAGCGACGCCACCCGAGTTGCGCCGTCTGCTCCGCAGCGGCTCGCGCGTCACGTTGCCAACCGAGGCTCAGTGGGAGAAGGCGGCGCGGGGACCCGACGGCCGCATCTATCCCTGGGGCCGCGAGCCGGGCCAAAACCGGGCGAACTACCAGGGACAGGGGACCGTATCTGTCGGCAGCCACCCCTGCGCCGACTGCCCTTATGGCCTTCTCGACATGAGCGGCAACGTCTGGGAGTGGACCCGAAGCCCGTATCAGCCCTACCCCTTCAACCCGGCAGACGACCGCGAGGGGCTCGAGGCCGACGCCCTCTGGGTAATGCGCGGCGGGTCGTTCACCGACCCCGAGCGCAACGTGCGCACTACGACCCGCGGCGGAGGCGACCCTGGCGTGCGACGCCCCTTCATGGGATTTCGTGTAGCGATCTCCGGCTCCGGGTCGTGACCGCACGGCTCGGAGCCAGCTCACTCCCCACGAAACCCAGGCGCACCCTGGCGCCGGTTCGCCACGCGTCGCTGGGGAGACTATCCCGGACAGGCGCTCACACTAAATAAATTCACGGATTTCACGATACCACCGGCGGGCGTAGTCCCGGCACCGCAATTCCAACCGACACCATCAGATTTGATTGCGGTGCGCACCCAGGCCGGAGGCACCCCAGTCACCGTCGGGATCTGGCTAACCGCCAACCAGCGCCGCCCGTAGCTCGCCAACACCTTGCTGGAACAGACGCAGGATTCGGCCGCTATTGCGGAACTCGTCGAGGATCGCGGCGCGGCGGCTCCTGAGCAGATCGCCAATGACATAGTCCAGGACCGTTGCCATCACCGTGCCTTCCTCGGTGTTGGTCTCTTCGAAGCGCCGACCGAACCCGCGCAGAGTGGGCTCGAACGACGCCTCGTGCCAGCGCTGCACACCCGCATCGAGCCTCACGAAGTCATCCAGGACCGACGCGAAGGCGAGGCTGGGTGGGCGATGCCAGAACGACACATCGGGACCGAAGTCTGGAACATAAGACGGGAGATATAGGTTCGCCCGCGCGGGGACCCGCCTGACCAGCGCGGGGTTGAAACGCTTCACCTCGTTCGTGGAGAGCCCGGTGCGCCGGGTCACCTCGGTCAGCAGGATGTCACGTGGCGCACGCATCGCAAAGAGCCGCGTCTGGGGCGTCTCGCCGATCAACCGCTCTACGTTGATCGTGTTGCCGAACACCATCTCGGCGTACAAGAACGACCTGGGTCCATAGGTCCGGAACAGTTCCCGATAGCGACGGATGGAAATCTGTCGCAAGTCGCGTGCGAACTCCGAACCCATCAGGTACTGTTCCCGCACGTCGGCACCACCGAGCCGCTCGCCGTTGATGACCGTGCGTCCGACGTTGACGCCGCCCGCGTGATGCTCCGACAGCGCCGGGATGAAGCTGCCATACATCGTGGCAAGAATCGTGAGATACGCCGCACAATAGGGCGCCTGTGTGGTCTGGTTGTACGCCTCGATGACGTTCGGCGCGAGCTGGTTCATCCGGTTCCAGTTCCGCCGGAGAAACTGACAAAACCCGAGGGCTTGCGCCCGGGAGCGGGCCCGCCCGTTTAGACCCGACTCGACGATCGCCTGGGCCAGCCCGATCGTCGCAGGCACGCCGAACCGCTCGTAGATCTCACCCCACTCGACGAGAAAGCTGCCGTAGCGCTTGGCATGGGGCTGAAGAAAGCGCCCTCTCGTTGGGTTGTGGACAACCGGCCCGACAACGCCAGCTAGACGGTCCTCGACCTGCTCCCGCCGCCGGCCGAGCCGCGACTCCAGCCTAAGACCGGAGAGGGTACCGGCGAGCGCGGGGTCTTCCCAGAACCCCTCGCGCGTCCAGTTGCCGCGTGTCGGAAACGACACCAGCAGGCGCCCGTCCTCCGCGCTGCCGAAGATGATACGGCCGTCCGGAATCGTATAAATGTGCTGCCAGAACGAATAGCCAGGTCGAAAACGCCGGACCCCAACCAGGTCAGCCTGGTAGCGGGCCTGCGTGCGCTGCCACGCCGGCAGCTCGGGCCGAGACGGTGACTCCACGCCAGGAACCTGGGGTGGCGTCTGCGCCCGGAGCGCTGAGCCGAAGGTAGGCGAGTCCTCCGGATTGGCGATGGCGAGCGCGAGGAGCGTGGCAAGTCCGAGCAGGACGGCAAAGTTTCTCATCACAGCCGACGGTGACCCGACCCTTCTGACCCTGTAGCGAGGTTCCCACCTGATATTCACCTCGCGCATTGTAAACCATCGCTAGCCGGCCACGACCGTCCTCGCACGTGTTTTAACCACCGCCGCGGTTGTCGTCGCGCTACGGCCGCATGCAGATCCTCGCTCCCTGGAGATGATCGCCCACTTCCAGTTCCATAGGACTGCCACACAACCAACGCCGTGACTGCCCTGAAACACCAGACGGGTATACTGCACGCATGGCACCGTGTGTCCCGGGCGCTCTCCGCGTGTCTGCGGTCCCGCGGTGGTCGCACCGGGACCCGGTGGAGGGGGGTAACCCATTCCCGACGGCCGATACCCGATACGGAACGTGGCACGCCGCCACCGCCGATGCCCGAGCGACGCTTCTGCAATTTGATGCCGATCTCGAGACCAGGGCACAGGTCACGCTCGACCCGGCGATCTACCGATCGCAACTGCTCGACCTGGCTGTCGGCAGATTCGATGTGTGGGCCCGGCGAGGGCGCTCGGTCGTCCACGGTCGGCGTGCACTTCGCGACTACGAGCGGTGGCTGGACGAGTACGTGGAGAACTGGCTGCGGTATATTGCTGAGACCTGCCCGCGCGTGAAGGTTAGCGATGGACTCCGCCAGCGATTGACCGGTCGGGCGGCCCACTGGACCGTCGGGGCGCGGAACGCGGTGGACTCACGCGCCGCGGTACGGTGACTAGTGGAACGGGCGCCGGGACGGCATCGTCGAGACCGGAGTCGCGGAACGGAGAGGGCCTCGCCATACTCGCGATGATGCCCGTCACACAGCGCACGCCGAACCCGTCGCCCGGCCCGCCGAATGAGACGCAGATAATTCGCAAGCACTTAACGATGATCTGCCTCGTGGTCCTGGCGTTTTTCGCCGGGCTAGCGATCAATCACCATGCCGTGGTCGCGGCATAGGGCTCGAACCGCGTGTACGAGCTGCTCACCTACACCGCCAACGAGGGCAGGCTGTCCAACCTCCTCGCGCGGTTCGGCAGCGGTGAAGTCGACCTGTTCACCAGGCACGGCATGACGAGCGTCGGCTACTGGGTGCCTGGCGACACGGAGCTCTCGACAAACACCATGGTCTACATGCTGGCGCACGAAAACCGCGACGCGGCGGCGACGTCCAGAGAGGAATTCTGAGCGGATCCGGAGTGGTAGGAGATGTCTGCTGCCTCGCAGGTCGACGGCCGGATTCTGGTCCGAGGCGGCGTCCAGTCCATGTTCCTGAATCCAACCGATTTCTCGCCGGCGAAGTAGGCGTAGCCGGAGATAGGCGCCTGGCAGCGTTCGACCGATTCTCGCCATGGTGAGGCTTCGCGCAGCCGTGGGCGCTGCCACTGGCGTGGACAGCACGGCCCGTCCGTGTCGCCGGGACCCACGGGTGCCGACACCAGGCCGACGCTCGAACGCTCAGTCCTCTTTCCAGGGGTTGGTCGCAAACACCGAGAGTTCGGGCCACATCGCGCGGGGATGCATAGTGAGTGCAGCCATAATGGTCTCGGCGATGTCCACCGCGTAGAGCTTGTTCGGGTTGTTCCGCCCGACCCGTCCACCCCAGCGGGTCTGGACCTCAGACGGGCAGATGCTGATGACCCGGATACCGTGCGGGCGGAGCTCGGCCTGCCAGCACTGGCTGATACCCCGCACCGCCCATTTACTGGCGGCATAGGCAGTCCCCAGCTTGCGTCCCTTCGTGCCGGACGTCGAGGCGATGTTCACGATGTCGCCACGCTCCTGCGCCTTCATCAACGGGACGAGCCGGTTACTCAGATCCACCATGCCGAAGACGTTCCGGTCGAACAGGCGGCGCATGGCGTCGACGTCGAGCTCACCGATCGCCGCGTCGTACCAAGACGCCGCGTTGTTGACGAGCACGTCGATGCCACCCATCTGCCGCACACAGAACTCGACGGTCCTCTCGTTGTCATCGCCCACCGAGCTGTCAGCCCGTAACCCGAACGCGCCGGTCTCTCCGGCGACCTGCTTGATAGTCTCGTCGTGGCGACCGGTGAACATCACCTGGTGCCCCGCCGTGCGCGCCAGCACGACGAGGGCCGCACCGATCCCTTGACTACCGCCGGTAATCAAGAAGCGTCTGGAGTCCATGCGATACGTCCTCTGCTCGGTCCAGGTCGAAACCCACCGATTATAACGCCCGAGTGTCGGCGCCGGAATCGAGGCCCCTTGTTTAATCCCCGCGTAGTACCGACAACCGTCGTGGGGAAAACCGCGGCCGGCCTCTGCCTCCGAGAAGCAATCCGCCCTCGCCAAGGCTGCGGTAAGACCCGCCAATCGCTCGAACAGGAACGGGCCTGGCGACGGCTGTGTCGCGCAGGCGGATTGCGCGCCACTCACAGGCGGCGCGGCCGTCACCACGGGCTCCCAGGTGTGGCGACCGCCGCATGGCTTCCGCTACGCCACTTGACCCGCGATCAATATGCGAGCGATCGTGAGGCGATCGTGGCTTATACACAGACCACGGTTGCGATACAGGAGCTAACGGCATGACCCCCTTCCGATGCACGCGCAGCGCCGTCGCTATGTTCACCGCCGTTGGCGCCACTCTCGTCGTCGCGGCCTGCGGCGGAGGCGACGTGCCGGCCACACCCGCGACCGCGCCAGACCAGGCGCCGGTCGAACCGGGCCCAGCGGCTTCGGTACCCGAAATCATCGAGATGGGCGGCGCCCAGTCTGTGACGACCTTCTTCATCACGAGCGTGGGCCTGGGAGGAGGCGGGAACCTCGGCGGCCTGGCCGGCGCCGACGCCCATTGCCAGGCGCTGGCCGAAGCGGAGTATGCCGGTGACCACACCTGGCGCGCCTACCTGAGCACGACGGCCACCGACATGAAACCGGCGGCACACGCACGAGACCGCATCGGCACCGGTCCCTGGTATAACGCTGAAGGAATCCTGATCGCCGCCAACATCGCGGCGCTGCACAGTGACGGCAACAGGATGACGAAAGAGACCGCGACGACCGAGCGGCTCGACCCAGTGAACGGCGTGGGCGACACGCCGAACCGGCACGACATCCTCACCGGCTCTCGGCCCGACGGAACGGCGTTCACCGGCGCGGAGGACCTGACGTGCGGCAACTGGACGTCGAGCGATGCTGGACGCGCACAGGTGGGACATCACGACCGGATGGGCCGCGGCGACGGCGCCGCCTCGTGGAACTCCGCGCACCCGTCCAGCGGCTGCAGCCAGGATGCCCTCGTCGGCACCGGTGGCGCAGGGCTCTTCTACTGCTTCGGCATCGATTGAGCAACCCTCGCCAGCGCCCCGCCACAGGCACCGACCATTGAGGGAACTCCGGCGGTCGTGCGATCAGGTGATCATCACCGTCCGCGGGTGCTGGCTGTTTTGCTCCAGGAAAGTCTGCTTGATCTCTAGGTCCTCTGCGGTCGGCTGCACGTAGCCGCTGGTGTCGGTGGCGCGCGACGTGATCGTGTGCTCCCCGGGCGTGGCGCCGCGCCAATCGAAATTGAAGAACTTCCAGGAATAGGTCTCGCTGGTCACCGGGTCCAACGTCGCCTGCTGCCACGGACCGTCGTCCACCTTCACCTCGACCGACTGGATCGGAGTGCCGTCGTGGAGGATCACTCCGAACACCCGATGCTGGTTGCCGACACGCGTGACGCGCGCGATATACGATTTCAGGCGCATCTTCGTGATGGCCGTTTCCTTCCACTTCATCACGCCGTTGAGCATCTCGCCCTTCAGGGTGCGATACCAGCGCGCCTGGTATTTCCCGAGATACTGGTCTTCCTGCACGTGGATCTCGGATACCCACTTAACGTTGGGCGCCCCGTACCACCCGGGGACCAGCAGGCGGAGAGGCCGGCCCTGATGAGTCGTCAGGGGTTCGCCGTTCAACGCATAGGCCAGGAGCGGCTCGTTCGACAACGCGATGTCGCGTTGCAGGCTCCGCCCGTACTGCTGGTCCACGTTGTAGGTTCGCCCGCGGAACACCACCTCTTCCTCGCCGTGGTCGGCACCGAAAAAGACGAACTCCCTGGCCGACGCCTGCACGCCTGCCTGATCGAGCACTGACCGTAGCGAGACACCGGTCCAGCGACCGTTGCTGGACAGCCCGTTCAGCGGTCCCCGGTTCCCCGAGCACTCGAACCCAAACACGAGCTCGGTGCTAGGCATCCCGCGAAGCTCGTCGAGCGACAGCGACACAGGGCGGTCAACCAGACCGGAGACCTGCAGGCGATAGGTAGTCAGGTCGATCGCTGGATGCCCGTAGTGCTGTGTGGTGAACCACTTGTCCGGCGGGGTGAACTGTCCGTCGATATACCGCACGTCGATGATACGTCGGTCCGGCGTACGTTCCAGGACGATCGTCTCCGGCAGATCGGTGAACTCCACGAGTATCTCGTCCTGCGCGAGCGCAGGCCAGGCCCATTCCGGAAACCCGAGGGCCCCGAGCCCGGCCAGCGCCACTCCACTTTTCAGGACGTCACGACGAGTGGTCTGTTTCGACATGATCAGATCCCTTTCCTGCACACGACTCTGTGCGGCTAGCCTGCTGGTGTAGTGCCGCCATCACCTCGTCCACCTGCCTAAAACACCTGAGTCTCCAGACTATCCGTTGTCCGTGGACTCCCACACGCGGACCCGCCGGGCCGACGTGTCGGCAACGCTATCCTCTGGTGCCCTTACGGCTTCTGCCCCTCGCCTCCGGGTACCACCCCTACGGCAGCTCGTCGTAGATGACCTGTACCCAGGCCTGCAGCCGCTCATCCGTCCCCCTGTTGTAACCTGTAAACTGCGCCGGGATTTCCCAGCTTGCGCCTACCTCTGCGGCCGACCGACCTGCCGCTTTCGCGGCCCTGACGTCGGAGACGAACGTGCCCACAAACTCCGAAAACTCCCGCAGATCGTCTCGGGTCATCACCGTGCTATGGCCCGTGATGATCCGGTCGACGGCGGTTATACCCTCGTAACCCTTGCGCACCGTCTCGGGGTAGTCGACGCCGCTCCCTCCGTTGTTCGCGTCCATGATCGGGACCTGCTTGCCGGGGAATGCGTCGCCGCTGTGCATCACACGCAGCGCGGGGAAAACGACCCACGCGTCGCCTCCCGTATGCGCCCGACCGAAGTAGTGGAGCTCGACCCGGTCCGCCCCGCTCCCGAGCGTCAGCGTCTCGCTAAAGGTCTGCTCCGCGATCCCGTGGCCATCGTGAGCGTCGAAGATATTCGGGCTCGGTGGTCGGTTGAGCCCGGTGACTGGGTTCATCTCTCTCTGGTGCTGCTGCGTGTTCTCGTGAGCGACGAAATCGACCGACGCCGGGAACTCTACGTTGCCACTGACGTGGTCGCCGTGGGTGTGCGTATTGATGATCGTCGTCACGGGCCTCGGCGTCAGCTCCCCGATCTTGTCGATAAGCGCCTGCCCCCACCCGGGGTTCTTGGTATCGACCAGCACCACCCCGTCGCTGGTGACGAACGCCGCCGAGTTCCCTCCACCGCCCCGGAGCACATACAGGTTGTCCTCCAGTTGATCGACCTCAAGGACCATCTGCCCTTGTTGACTCGACGCACCGACGAGCGACAGACCGCCGACCAGCAACAGCGCGCCGAGCACCACTACTCTTCTCATGCCATGCCTCCCGGAAAGAACACCCGCTGAACGAACCAGAACGTGCCGGCCGCCATCACCAGGACGGAGCCGGCGAAGACGAGCCGGCGGCCAGCCAGATCGCTGCGCGCACGCAACAGCGTCACCGCCGTGGCGACACCCGCCGCTACGGCGACCTGCCCGATTTCCACACCGAGATTGAACGAGAACAAGGACCAGCCCAAAGCTCCGCTCGGCAGCCCCATCTCACGCAACACGCTCGCAAACCCAAAGCCGTGGACGAACCCGAACAAAAGCGCAATCCAGACACGCATGTCGCGACCGCCGCGCACGAGCAGGTTGTCGGCACCCACATACACGATACTGAGCGCGATGATCGGCTCAACCAGCCGGCCGGGCAGCGCGACAACATTCAGCACCGCCAGCGAGAGCGTGATGCTGTGGGCCACGGTGAAGCCAGTAATGACCAGCAGCAGCCGCCGCAGCGGGCCACCCAGCAGCAGCAGGCCGACCAGAAACAATATGTGATCCGGACCGATGAGAATGTGGTGCACGCCGGCCGGCACGAACTTGCGCGCTACCGCCACCCCCCCCTGCCGGCTCCCGACAAAATACTCGTACCGGGTCTGGTCCGCTCCCAGGATCGCCTGCGAGGTCAAGACCGAGTCATCGTAGAAGTTCAGAAAGGTCTGATGCGCCGTATCGTAGGGAAACAACCTTCCCGACACTGCGACCAGACCGGGCGCTCGGTCCAACGACACTTGGGCGCGCACTCGCACCGACTGTCGCGCGGGCAACGGCTCGACGGCGGACCAGCGGTCGAGCGTCAGCGGCCGCCCATCGACGATGATCCGGAGCCGATCACCCAGCAGCGAGGCCAGTCGCTGCGAGCCGGGCCCCAGCACCTCGGCGTCGAGCACCCGGACCGGCGGCTGAATCCCGAGTTCGTACGCCACGTCGAACGCATGGACCACGACGTCGATTTCCACCGTCGTCGAGTGGATACGCACATCGACGAAGCTGAACGGCGCCGGATGCGCCGACACGGGCGTGACGACGCCACACACCGCAACGGCGACCAACACGGCCGAGCCGACCCGCCTCATGCGGAACCATGGTACCCCAAGACAGGCGCGTGTTCGTGACGAACTGGAAATCGGCGGCCAGGGCCTGTGATGTTGGGCTCGGAACGACGCCGCACCGCAATCCACCGGCCTGAATAGCCTGCCCGAGAGCCCTTGGTGATACCCCGCGTTGCATCGAGAACCGTCGCGAGAAAAAGCCGCGGCCGGCCTCTGCAACGCGCGACGAGACGCAACTTGGGACATATGTGACCGAGACGCCACCCCGTCCGGGAGGATGTGGCGCTGATCAAAATGCCGCGGGGCTTCTACCACGGGCACTCAGGCGTATATTATCCGTACTTACATCAAGGCCCGCGAAGGGGCAGAATGAAGCTCGGATCGGATTCCGGTTCGGGCCGGTGTTACGTGATCGAGACGAGAGGGTACCGATGAGCCGTCGCACGACCACCGTTTTGTCAGCCATGCTCACGATACTGTGGCTGGCGCCGCTCACGCCCGAGGCGCTGGCCGGCCAGTCCAACACCGGGGGGGCGGCGCCAGACAAGCAACCGGCACCCCGTATGCCGTGGGGTGTGCCCGACCTGCAGGGCGTATGGAACCACGGCACAGCGACTCCGCTCGAGCGACCGGATCGGTACGTAGGTCGTGAATTTCTGACCGCGGAAGAGATCGCCGAGGCGAACCTGAACGCCACGACATTTGCCACCTCTGAACGCCGCTCCGAACTCAGCCGTGAGCGCGACGTCGGGCTTGCCTACAACCAGTTCTGGTGGGACCGGGGACTGTCCGACGGACGCACGGCGCTAATCGTTGATCCGCCCGATGGGAAGATCCCGCCACGAACGCCGGAAGCCGAGAAACGGTCGGCAACCCGTCGTGCCGCGGCGCGTCCACGGGAGCTCTCGGAGAACCCCGAAGACCGCAACCTGTGGGAGCGGTGCCTGACACGCGGCGCGGTCCGACTGGGCGGAGCCTACAACAATAACCTCCAGATATTCCAGACCGAGCGCAACGTGGCGATCTTCATGGAGATGGTCCACGAGACCCGGATCATCCCGCTGCGGGACAGTCAGCCCGACTCGTCCCCCCGCCGGTGGCTCGGCAGCTCATACGGGTATTGGGACGGAGATACCCTAGTCGTCGAGACCGTCAATTTTTCCGGACAGGCTCCCTGGCGCGGCTCCGGAGAGAACCTGCGCCTGGTCGAGCGCTTCTCGCGCCCCGACGCCGGCACGCTGCTCTACGAGGTCACGTTCGAGGACCCGACGACATGGACGCGCGAGTGGACCGCCGCGCTAGCGATGCCCAAGACGGACGGGTTGATCTACGAGTACGCCTGTCACGAGGGGAACTACGGCATGGTGAACCTACTGACCGGCGCGCGGGTCCAGGAACGGGAAGCCGAAGAGCCTTCGAAGTAGGCCAGGTTCACCGTCGCGCTCACGAGGCGGCCGCCGATACCTCCAGCGTGCACCCCTCCCGATCAGTTGTTGTCAGTATGTAACGACGACAGCCGTCACCAGTGCCACGTCGTTCTTCAAGACCTCTGGTGTTGGCGGCTGATTCTTGAAGGAATCGAGCAAGTCGATCGTCAGCTGCAAGTGCTCGGCAAGCGCCGCCGCGATACCGACCGAGACCGTGTACAGACTGTCCCCAAGGTCGTCCATCCTCCACAACCCGGTAGCTGCGTGGGTAAGACTGACGGCTGAGTTCAGCTGGTGCCCGAACTGCTCGCCCGCCGTGATGGCCCCGCTGGCGCCAACCACTAGGCCCGGGTTCTTCTCCCACAAGCCACCAATGCCGACGTCCACGGCGAACTTCGTGGGCTCGTTGTCGATCACGGTGTAGCCAATGCCCGCTGTGGGTGCCACCAGGTAGTCGATCTTCTTGAAGGTGTCGCGCAGATAATCAAGCTGCCCAAAGAAAAACACGCGCGTGCCCAACGTGTACTCGTCTCGAAAGCCGAGCGCGGTCCGGTTCACCGTGACTGTGTCATCCTGCCCGCTCCTCAGATGGAGCGCAGTCCACCTCATCAGATTTGGCGAGGCCGAGTCGTGGGTAAGATCGAACGTGAGATTGTAATTGGATGTATCGGTGTTCCCGCTCGTAATCGAAACACCCGCCCCACCGCTCCCAGTCCACACCGGCAGCGATTGCGGTGGCCTGCCCTTCTGGGCCCAACTCGTGTCAGCAGTCAGGATCGCCGCCGCCATCAGAATCAGGCGTGACACGGCCAAGATCCTTCGATTGGGCCGTCGATCCGTCGTGGACACTTGCGCCGTTCTCATCATCGCTGGCTGCTCCTCGTCATTCCTTAGTCGGTTCCGATGCGACCGCCACCGACCTCGGCGAGGTTCCGTGGCGGACCAGATTGGGTGCCTTCGTACAGAGGTTGCCCGTGACCTACACGGCAGCCAGCCGGGCAGTACATCGCCGCGTTGCTTTCCTGACCACCGACCACTAACATTGCTGCGCTTACCCTCCTGGCGATGCGTATGGCGGACTCACCGTCTGGGAGAAATCTGACGATGACGCGTCAATATTACTGACGATAGATGCTGGTGTTCTGGCTCAAAGGCTCGGTGTATCTGATCCGAGCGCGGCGTACGGTTGGTGCCGGCGGTATTGCCCTCAATCTGGCCGCGCTGGCTCTGGCTTGCGGCGGTGGCTCACCCACGGCACCCACCGCACAATGGAATTCGGGCTCACCCACGGCGGCTGTCATGTCCTGTCCATCCGCCGTGCAGCGGCAGTCGGTCGACGCGTTGCCGGTATTGATCAGCTGGAACCTCCCCACGGTCGCCGGGATCCCCGTCGACAAGGGGTCCTGCGTGCCGATCTCCGGTACCGCGTTTTCGATTGGGGCGTCGACGGTCACCTGCTCTGCCGATCAGCCGACGCTTGCCAGCTCATGTACGTTCTCGATCATGATCGCCCCACCGGACCCCAAGTTACGCTTCACCAGGTTCATGGCATTCGGGAACAGCATTACCGAGGGGTTCATCCGCGAGTTCCTGCCGACGGGTGTCACGGCCGGCGAGATCCCAGCGCTGCTGCGCACGGCCGCTGGACGGAGGCTTCTCGGCATCTACACGGCGGTGCAGCCGCTGAATTCCTATCCGACTCAGCTAAGGAACCTGCTGGCACCGGCCTACCTGACCCAGCAGATCAGCGTCGCCAACGAAGGCCTCGGCGGCGAGTTCACGTCGGAGGGAGTCTCGCGCCTCACCTCCGCTCTCCTGTCGGTGCAACCGGAGGTATTGCTACTGTTCGAGGGGTTTAACGACATCAATCGTGCCATCAACAGTACACCGGAGGACGACCCACCGATCAGCATCGCCCCGATCGCCGCCAATCTCCGCGCCATGGCCCTCGACGCGCGGGGACGCGGCATCGAGGTGCTGCTGGCAACCATGACACCGGTCGCTGACCTGTATGAGAGTCAGGTCCCCGGCACACGGGCAGCAATCGTCGAGCTCAATGCCGCGATCCTGAGCATGGCTGCCGAACTCGCTCTCGGTGGGGTCGTTGACCTGTACGGTGCGCTCGTCGGCACCCCGGGCCTCTTCGGACCCGACGGCTTTCATCCCAATACAACCGGATACCGCCGGATTGCAGAGACCTTCGCCAGCGAGATCGTGTCCCGCTACGACGTTACCCCGCAGCCCCCGGTGTCCACCGCGCTGGTGCAGTAACCAGGGACATTTCGGACCGAGACGCAACACCGTTCAACCGGGATGCCGTGACGGTCGAATGCAGCGGGGCGTTCACTACGACTCTAAGGCCGGCCATCGCGGAACGCGGTCCGCGCGGCGTCTGTCCACGTGACAGTCCCCGTGCTATAGTTCCGGCGGTCGGCGGCTGGAACAGAACCGGACGCGCTGTGTCAAGCGGCAAGGCCTTGAAGGCTGAGCCGGAATTCCAGCCAGTTCCAGCGAGACACCCGATGAGCAATGAGCCAGCCGAAACATCGGACCTGACCAGGCCACTGGTCGTACTCCGCGGCACGAGCCCCTTCCCGTTCATCGACACGCGCCTCTGACACCAGAGTCCTACCCCATGACAGGGTCTCGATATACCAAGTCCTCCTTACTATGGGCCAAGCTGTCGCTGGCGTTCCTGTCGCCCGTCGTGTTCATCGGGTTCGCGGAACTGTGCGTCAGACTCACGGGCATCAATGCAGAGATGACCGTCAACGAAAATATCGAGATCGCGATTCCGGCGTGGTTGCTGGATGACGACAACTTCGCCTCGGGCGTCCAACCCGGCGTGAAGGCGGCGGACGTCATCTGGCTGCGACACTTCACTGAAGCTCGGTACATCTGGACGAAACTGAAACCGAATGTCTCTGTCGACGCGTTCAATCCGTACAACGAGATCGAGCTCGCAAGGGGCGTCTCGTTCCACTTCTCGTCAAACAGCGACGGTTTTCGAGGACGCGAGTTCGGACCGAAAGACTCGGGTACGATTCGCATCGTGTGCGTCGGAGACTCGAGCACCTTCGGCTGGGGAGTGGATGACGAGTACACCTATCCGCGGTTGCTCGAAGCGCGCCTGGAGAGAGCGGGCGGACCACGGGTCGAGGTGTTCAATTTGGGCATACCCGGATTCACGACGAGGCACGGGCTAGGAGTCCTCCGACACTATGCGCTCGAGCTGGAGGCTGACATCTTCGTGTTCAGCTTTGGCGCGAACGACCCGCGCATGGTACTCAGACCGGTCGACGAAGTACTGTCTGGAGATGACGGATGGCTGGGCGCCGTGCGCTTCACCGCGCTTCGATTCCGGACCTATCAACTCCTTCGAAGAATTGCCTACGATCTGTACGACCCGAGTGAGCGATATGACGAGCATGCAGAGCTCGTGCCCTCTGTTACCGATGTGCAGTACACCGAGAACTTGAATACCATGATCAGCATCGCCCGAGCCCAGGGGGCCCGCCCTATCCTCCTGGCCGTGTGTGCCATGGAGGCAAAGGTCGACCAGATGCGAGACGTCGCTGTTACGGCCCAGATTCCGATGGTCGACGCCCTCACGATTTTTCTCGAACGTTTCGACGACCTAAAGGCGCACCGCCTGTACCCAGAGGATATCAAGCACTACGAGAACATCTACGGTCTAGACGCGATGGAGGAGCGGTGGCAGCTATACGTCTCAACCGACGGTTGCCATCCGAACCGGGCAGGGATGCGCTTGATTGCCGATGCGCTGGCGAAGGCACTCTAGGACAGCACTGACGACCTGGCCGACGCCGTCCTGTCCCGACACGACGAATGGCCAGGGTGAATGATGCCATGAAGCGTACGGGGTTGCTACTCGTCATTCTGCTGGTCGCCACGGCGCAGACGACCGACTTCGGTCAGGTGAGGCAGGGTCGGACCGGTTCGGGCGGCGAGTTGATGCGGGACTGCTCGCTCTACTTCGAATTTCTCGGGCGTACCGGCGCAGGACGGGAGGAAGCGTTCGAACGCAACCCGTTCGGCATGGGCTATTGCGCTGGTCTGGTTCGGGGCGTCGCAAGGATGGCGCACACCCACCTGGCGAACCGAGTGTGCCTGCCCGATGACGCGACCGGTACCGATGCGGTCTGGGCGGTCACACAGTATCTCAGAAACAACCCGCTGACCCTGTCGGACGCCGACTCGGAGCTCGTCCTGCGGGCGATGCAGAGCGCGTTTCCCTGCCGCTAACCCCCAGTTCGGTTGTCCTCGACGGTGGGCGGCGCTGCGGCCGTCCCCTGGCCCGGCAAGCGGAGCACTCGGTTCCACCACATCACCACGCCCGTGATGAACATCACCGGCGGCACGAGCCCGATCAGGGCCCACGCCAGCTTGGTGGACCAGCCACCGAACCGCCCGAAGTGCAGATTGACGAACCAGCGGAGGACAATGTCGCCGACGCGCGGGTCGAAGTTGTCCTCCTCGAACGGCTCGAGGTAGTCGACCAACGCCCCAAACGGCGCCGGGAACCCCAGGTAGATCCCGGTGACGCCCCACACGAAGATGAACAGCACCGTCCAGACGCCGAGCGCGCTGTGCAGACTCCAATTCACGCGGCGCCAGTTCGCCCGCATGTCGATGAGCAGGCTGCGCCGCCAGCTTTGGATGCCCGGCCACCAGACGACTGCACCCGTCACACTGAGCAACACTAGCAGCATCGCCCCCACCCCGTTCACGGCACGCCCGGTGTCACCGGCCAGCAGGTTGTCGTGCAAGTCGAGCAGCCAGGTGGTCAGGCGCCAGCCGGCGGGTAGCACGTTCCCAAGATACGCTCCCGTGTAGGGGTCGAAGAACAGCTGCTGGCGGGCACCGCCCGCAGGCGCCACCGACATCGTCACAGCGTGAGTCGGGTCGTCCGGTTCGGTCCAGATCTCGACGTCGCGGTCCGGATAGGTGCGCCGGGTGGCGTCGATGAGCGCCTCCGAGCTCAACCGCGCGCCCGATACGGCGACCACACGCGGCTCCGGGTTAAACGCTTGACGCAATTCGCTGCGATAGACCAGGACGCTCCCGGTCACGCTGATCACCACGACGTAGAGGCCAATGCCCAGACCGGTCCACAGGTGAACTTGGAAGAGCGCCTTCCTCAACCACACGCCCTGCGGATGTCGCCGCCAGCTCCCTGAACCCGACATGGTGTTCTACTGGCGCGACGTACGTGCGAAGCCCAGAATCAGATCGCCGCGGCGGCGTCCACGATCCCAACCTCCAGAGGCCTGGGTGAGTAGCCCCAACACCGCCATCACACGCCTCTGCTTCATGACGTCATGCCTCTACCTCTGAGAGCATAGTAAAAGCGCGGCTCGATAGAAACCTGCCGGCACCGGCGTGAGCCTCCAGGAGCCCGTGGTGAAACCCAGCGCCACACCGAGACCTCGGTGTGGCATTGACACGCACGGCCAGCCAAGGCGCGACGAGGAAGTATGGCGGCAATCTTCGACCGAGTAGCAACGCCGGCAGGCGGGATGCCCAGCCCTGGAGTCGTTAAGACATCCGTGGGAGCCACCACGCACGTGCTCGCCGGCTGCATCCAATACCCACGCCGGACCGTGGCCGACACACGCTCAGGCGTTGGACCAGTCGAACCCGTACAGGATCTAGTTCGACTTCTAGGCCGCGACCGAAAATCCCCAAGCTGATGCACTGAAGGAGCCTTGTCCCTTCACCCCCCAGTGTGTCGTGGCCACCTGAGTCTAACTCCTAGATCTGCCAGGACCGCCCAGTGCTACTGCGCGGACGATCGACCAGGGCGATCCTCTGCCCCCCCTCAGTACCGATACGTGTAGACGAATTTCATGTCGGCCCGGCGATCATGGGTAATGAACAGCCGGTCGTCCAGCGGGTCGTCCACCCAGTTGTGGGTGTACACAAAGAACAGGTCGTTGCCAGGCTCGATGATCCAGCGGAACCGCGATTGCCAGCCCAGTCTGTCGGAGACCGAGTCGTACTGGATGTTATTAACAATGTAGATCCAGGGGCTGAACTGAGTGTCGGTGACCGCCCGAAACACCCGGGTCTCGAAGCGGCCCTCGGCCAAATCGATACGGTTCCACTCGTTCTCGAGGTTCACGACCACACCTCGCCTGGGCCTGACGGCGAGATTGAGCACCACTTCCTGGCGGTCGCCAGAGAAGAAGCTCCCAGCCTCCACGCGCGCGGTGATGGCCAGCATGCGGCGGTTCGCCGTACTGGCCTGCAGCTGGTACCGTGTAAACCGATGCTTACCGAATGCCGGCAGGACGATACCCGGGTGAATGTCGAAATCGTTCTCGAGCCGTTCGAAGGTTGAGATGAGATGGGCCTGGACGGTGTCCTGCGAGTGCGTCTCCACGCTGATCAGCGTAACGTCGGCCTCACGGGTGAGCAACTGGTTCTGCATGTCGGTTTGGATGTCCGTGTTCACACCAAACTGCAGCCGCCGGATCCAGGGGTGCCCGTCCGGTCGCGGCGAGAACGTCAGCGCCGGGTTGTACCCGCGGAAACCGCGCCGGGGGGTGAACCCGATGGACGGGTTATGGTTCTCCGGCACTTCGGTGAACCCGACCCGCCCTTCCCAGCGATCGTTGGGATAGTCGAGCTGCGCGCCATACGCCAGGCTGTCACCGGTGCCGAGCGGATTGGTGTTCCAGAGGGCGAAGCCCGAGACCGCCAGGTTGTTCTGTCCAGCAAAGGTCGACGTCTCGAGACGTATGTCGACACCGGCCGTATGTAGGTCCTCGGCCCCGCTGCCCCGGGCGTGCCGGCGGGTGTAGACGCCCCCAACATACGACTGCGTGAACATCCGCCGCCGGACCCGTGCCACGCTGAAGTCCTCACCGACGACATCGGTGTCCTCGCCGGTTCGCACATGCAGAAACCCGACATCCTGTGCGCCGATCTGACCGGTCAGCTTCGTACCAACGTCGATCTTCTGCGGAATGCCGCCCACGCCGAGCCCGATACGGCGGCTGAAGAATGGCTGCACGGCCACGCTGTTCTGCTGATTGCGAGGCAGATAGAAGTCCAGGAACGTCGATCCGTCGAGGAAAAAATCCCGCTTCTCCGGAAAAAACAGCGGAAACCTGGTCAGATTGACCAGCCGCTGGTCCACTTCGGTCTGCGCGAAGTCGGTGTTCACCGTCAGGTTGGCGCGCAGATCGGGAGTCAGGTTGTAGAAGAGGTCCACCCCGACATCCCCGGTCATCTCGAGCGACGTCGGCGTGGTCGAACCGGGCGCCTCGAAGCTCGTGGCCGCGACATAGGGCTTGATGTCGAGCCCGTGCCCCTGGCTCACGTCGCTGATCCCCAGCAGCAGGCCGGCGTTCGACATCCGCCGCAGCCCCTGGTTGCGCTCATGACCGGTCCAGAGGTTCTCTTCGTTCTTCCGCCGGATCGTGCGCTGGAAGTTGATGCCCCAGGCCGGTGCGTCGGGGTCGAAGTTCAACGTACGGAACGGGATCTCGAGCTCGATCGTCCAGCCCATCTCGCTGCGTCGAACCTCGGCATCCCAGATGCCATCCCAGGCCCGGTTCTGCCCACCGGCCGAGCCCATCAGCGAGTCAGCCATCAGCCCAGAGGGGTTCATCTCGAAAAAGTAGCCACTCTGCTGGTCGAGAAAGGTATCCATTGTCCACATGAAGCGGTCATCGGCGCGCAGGAACTCGTCCCGCTTCATGGTGTTCCCCAGCATCCGGTCCGGCTCCGAATCGAAGCAGAGCACCCCGATGTAGAGCCGCTCTGAATCGAACAAGATCCGCACCTCGGTCCGCTCGGTCGGTGTACCGCCGAACGCCGGGTCCTGCTGAATGAAATCGGTGGCCGGCGTGGCCCGATCCCACATCCCCTCGTCGAGGACACCGTCGAGTGTGATCCGCTCACCGTCGAGAAGCCTTTCGGCAGTCATCGTGCGCCGACCCTCGGGAAGCGCACGCGTAGGGCTCTGGGCCGCGGCCGGCGGAGACCAAGCGGTGCCGAATCCGAGACAGAGCACAAGACCCAGCACGCTGCGCCGTGCCTGACCGACCAGCAACCGCTGCGCCGCGCGTATCTCATACGACATCCGCGCGGCACGAGAAGAAACGAGTACCACCACCGTGACCTCCGTTGAAGTGGGGATTGACTACGTGCTCGAGGATCGACCCGAATGTGTGGCTGAATTCAAACCGTCGACTGTAACGTGAACCCGGAGTTGATTGCTCGACGCGGCGCCCAGGCACCGGGCACCGATCAGATATGATCCAAAACCGCCGCAGCCTCTATTCGCTTCCGCCAAGGCTGCTGGCGCGAACGGAACATCGCTCGCGAGCCCATCGATGGCGGATCCAATCTTCACCGACCGCCCAGGTTACAGACGCTGCCCGCCGCCGTTCTATTTACACTGACGCAAGCACCACGCCTAGCCGGCGCGGGAGTCGAGGACCGCCTTCACCCGCTCTGCCTGGAACGAAACCCGACGCAGATGCGCCCCGGGGGCGTCGAAGACGGTGTTGCCAACCGCGGCGGCGACGACCGTGATCGCGATCTCCACAGCCCCAGACGCGTCGACGTCAGACCAATGGATCAGCACGGCCTCGATTTCCTGTGTCGGGGAGCCCAATGGCACGGAGCTGTAGCTGCGCTATTCGACCGGAGGCACACCAGCCTTGACAGGTCGTCCTGGCAGGGGTACAAGCAGATAAACTTAGCGGATTCTTGATCCCGGAGGAGCTTCATGCGATTGACTCTCATTCTCGGTCTGCTGGCGTCGCTCGCCACCACCACACCGGCCTCGGCTCAGACGGCGCCGGACGTGACTTCCATCGAACCGTTCAAGGTTGGCACGTTCGACATTCACGGTGTGCCACATGTTGGGGTTGTCCTCCGGGACTCCCTGGTAATTGACATCGAAGTTGCTAACATGGTGCTCGAATCGAATCCAGACTACGCCACGGTCCCCATGCCGGAGGACATGCTGGAACTAATCGGGCGTTATGAATACGGCCTCGAGTACCGATTGTATGAAATCGTCAACGACACCGTCGGTAACAACCGACTCTCCGGAAGCAGTCGCGCCGACTACGTCTACGACGTGTCTGAACTGCGGACGCGCCCCCCCATCATGTACCCAGGCAAGATCATGAACGCGGCGGTCAACTTCTACACGCACGCGTGTGAGGGCTGCACCGAGGAGGAACTACAGGCGCGGACCCAGGAGCGGCAGGATAACCGGGGCGTACCCTATCTATTCCTCAAGCCCAGCCGCGGCGCGGTCATCGGTAACGGCGATGACATCGTGATGCCCTACGGCCGTAACCGGATCGAATGGGAAGTCGAAATGGCTATCGTATTCGGCCGCACGGGCAAGTACATCTCCGCGAGCCGTGCATACGACCACGTGTTCGGCTACATGGTCGCCATGGATATATCCGATCGCGGCGGGCGCCCGCCAGGCGGCTACGGGTCCAGATCGGACTGGTTTGTCGGTAAGGGGCATGACACGTTCGCGCCCAACGGGCCGTGGATCGTTCCAAAGGAATTCTACGGCGATCCGATGGAGCGCCTGCACCAGAGCCTGGTCATCGACGGCGTGACCGTCCAGGAGGCCAGGGCGGGAGACATGATCCATAACATCCCGGAGCTGATCGAGTACGCGTCGTCGCTCATTACCGTATTCCCTGGTGACGTTCTGCAAAGCGGGACATCCGGCGGAACCGGCGCCGGTCGCGTCGAGCGCGCGACAGGATCGGGGTACCTGCAGGCGGGCGAGACGATCAGCGCCAGCATCGAGGGAATCGGCACGCTGACCCACACGGTCATAGCCGAGGAGGGCGTTCCGGCCGACCTGTCCGGCGCCCAGCTGCCGCCGGTCGACAGTTATCGGCCACCACAGTAGCGGCCACGGACACTGAGCGCCGTCCGGTGGCCACGGGCCAGCGCCCGTGTCATCGGTTCGGCCCGTCGGTAAGCTCGGCCGAGGCGATCAGCAGCAACAGCACGCGCTGCACCGCGATGTGCTGGTCGCCTGGAGCCCACCACTCGTCCAGGGAGTGCGCGCCACCCCCTGCACCACCGTAGCCGATCGAGGCGGCCGCGATGCCGCTGGCAATCGGTACGTTGGCGTCGGTCGAGGCGGCGACCAGCTCGGGGCTCAGCCCGAGAAACCTGGTGACCGCCAGCGCGCGCTGAATGAGCGGTGTCTCAGGGTCGACCGTGCCGGACGGACGATCCCCGATCAACTCGATTTCGACCGCTAGCGGCTCACCCCGATCACGTCTCCGATTCTGCTCGTCCCTTGCCCGCTCGACCGAGCCACGCAGAACGCCATCCAGAAGCCCGAGCGCGTCCCGCTCGACCGAGCGCAAGTCGACCTCCGCCCAGCTCTCCTGCGGAACGGCGTTGACCGACGTACCCCCACCTATACGGCCAACGTTGTAGCTCGTCGGCGGGCCAGTGTTGACGCCCTCAGCCGCTGCTTCGTCGAAGTAGAACAGGGCACGGCTCAGGGCATGCGCCGGGTTGGCGATCCCGAAGTCGCCCCACGAGTGCCCCCCGGGCCCCTTGAACGTGATGCGATACCGACGCGAGCCCAACGCCTGATTGACGACGCGGCGATTGCTGAAGCCGTCGATGGCAATGAACTGATCGACCCGCGGTCCGGCCTCGCGCAGAAGGTGCCTGACACCCCGCAGGTCACCCAGCCCTTCTTCGCCCACGCTCCCGACAAACAAGATGTCAGCGACGGTCTGAACATCCGCCCGTGCCAGCGCGCGGGCGACATTGAGCAAAATGACGAGCCCACGGGTGTCATCCCCGATACCGGGCGCGTAGAGACGGTCTCCTACGCGACGAACTGTCACGTCGGTTCCCACCGGAAAGACCGTGTCCAGATGCGCGACGACCGCCACCGTCTCTCCGTCACCGGAGCCCGGTCTTCTGGCCAGTACGTTCCCGACCTCGTCCAGAATAGGGTCGAGCCCGGCCTCGCCGAGGAGCTCGGCGAACCGCGCGGCGCGTGCCGTTTCCCCGAACGGCGGCGCCGGAATCTCGGTCAGGTCGATGTGCTCACGGTCGGTACCACTTTCGAGCTCCTGTGCGATGGCGAGCGCGCGGCGGATCTCGGGTCGCGCGGCGATCACACGGACCTCCGCATCCACGTCGAGTGCTGCCTGCCGTGACGAGGTGGCGGATTGAGACAACAGTGCGGCGGACGCGCACGCCACCATGACGATCCAAAGAGTTGACGCAGGACTCCTCATGGTGCGCCCTGTGCGGACGATACCAAACTGGGCTCAGCCGGCCTCTAGCCGGAATCGTCGACGGTGCGCCACATCGACGTCCTCACCACGATCGGATGGGCAGTCCATGATGAACGTCTGGCACCACCGCGAATGTCAGTACGGCACCTCTGTCCAACTTGCGCTGCTAGCGTTCGCGCTCGGCCAGATAGGCGAGCGACGCCGCCTCGTCCATCAGCGGGACCACCTTGTCCGGGTCGACCCGCAACATCAGATAGGTAATATGGTCGTCGATCTTCGTGAACTGGTGACCGGTGCCGGCCGGGATAACGAACACGTCACCCGCCTTCAGCTCGTGGGTCTGGGCGTTGCGAATGTCAGCCGAATTATTGCCCGGGCCGTTGAGAAACTGGACGGCTCGGTTGTCCGGCGGCCGCCGTCGCCGCCCGACAAGGTCTGGGCCGGTCCGATTCGTGCCGGAACCGCTCAGCACGACGTAGATCTCGGTTACCAAATCGTGCGACGCCACCGAGCCAGATCCCGGCTCTGCCAGCGAACCCCGGTGCGCCACGGCAATCTGGACATTGGTCTTGCCGACGTCGATCGAACGCACCTGTTGATCGGTAATCCGGTCTGCCCGACCCACGTCGATGTAGCGCTCGACCTCTGCCGCAGACAGATACGCGGCCGGACACATCGGACACGACGGCTCGACATCCTGGGCGGACACCCGACCGAGCCCAAACGCAACGGCCACCGCAATGACGCCCAGCGTTACCTTCCGCATCTGATTCCCCCTCTCAACACACACGCCGTCGTCAGAGTGTACGTCACCGCGGCAATCCGCGGCGACGTGTCCCAGGATTTCATCGACTCCGTTCGTAAGCTAGCGCGGGCGGGTGGCACCTCCTGGCGGAGACCGAGGTTTGACAGCAACCCGGCCAGATACGACACTAGCCTCTTAAATAGAGTCTATCGCGACACATTGAGTCGAGGAGTCGAGCGCCGATCGTGCTTCTTTGGCCCGTACCGCGATGACCGCTGTTCGGGGAGGCTGGCCCGCGCGTAGCGGGGCGTCACGCCACACTGGCTCGCAAGGCGGTGCCGACCGGATCTGGGGGGGGGGACTGGCCTCGGAAGGGTCGCTGAGTGGGAATCACATGACCGACACACAACAACTCGGGCTGACCGGACGACTGCTGTTCTGGGTTCTTGGAACTGCCCTGTTCTTCGCGATCGCCCTCCTGCCCCATGCGATGGGCATGTGGTGGTATGCGGCCGAGTCCACCATCGTCAAGACCGTACTCGGGTCGACCGCAGTCATCCTCCTGCTGTTGTGGCTTGCCACGGTGTGCGGTCCGCTGAAGATGCGACGCTGATCAACCTTGTCTTTGAGGTCCCCAATCAAGGCCGCGCTCCGCCGTCTCGGCATGCTCGACACGATCCGGCAGGCCCGCGACACGGCAACCGCGCTCAGCTGGACACGGCACAACCGGCGCTTCCTGCGCGACGGCGGAGGCGACGAACAGCCGGTGCCACCGGCCCGACTGTTATTACTGGCGACCGCGTCACCCTCAGTCGAATGGTTCATCCAAAGTGGACAAGCCGCAGCGGACAGCATCCGCGAGATGCTCGTGCGCAACACGGTACCGATCGCCGAGATCGGCACCATCCTCGACTTCGGGTGTGGCTGCGGACGCGTGGTTCGGCACTGGGCGGGCATCCGGGCGCGGATCCACGGGTGCGACTACAACGCCGACCTTGTCGACTGGTGCCGTCGCCGGCTTCCGTTCGCTCGGTTCGAAACGAACAACCTCACGCCGCCACTCCCCTACGCCGATTCGAGCTTCGATCTCGTCTACGCGCTGTCCGTGTTCACCCATCTGCCGCATACCCTACAACAGCGATGGATGGCAGAACTGGCGCGCATCCTCACACCCACCGGCTACCTGATCGTGTCGACACACGGCGAGGCGTATTTCGAGAGGCTGACCGCGGTCGAGCGAGACCGCTTCCGCGCCGGTCAGCTCGTGGTGCGCCACGAGGGGGACGCCGGCACCAACCGGTGTGGTGTCTTCTTTTCCGAAAACTACCTCCGTCGCGATTTCGCGCCGGGCTTCGTCGTCCGCGATCTCGCCCCACGCGGCGCGCGTGGCAACCCGCAGCAGGACCTGGTCCTGCTGCAGGCCGGCGCCCCACCCGAACCGACTACCACACCCGCTCGGTAACACCTCGACCTGGTGGCTCCCCTCAAGAAACGAGCTTGACTCCGTGCTCCAGAGGCTCGGACTCAACGGTATCCTTGGGATCTCACCTTGTGGAGCGCCAGCCGTCCGTTCGGCGAGGCCAACCGTTTCTGGGTCACCAACTCCCCAGTGTGGTCCGTCGAGGTCCGCGACGCCTCAGCCAGAAGGCTGACCTACCGAGCGGTGTGCGTCATGCGCCCCGGAGCGAACCGACGACCGCCAGCACGCGGGCCCCGGCCGCGGAGACCGTGATCGCGCGGGCGACGAAATCGACGAAGATCTGCCTCTTGTGAGCAGAGGCATCTGGTACGGCATCGCGGCGCACGTGGCCTGGGGGCTGACTCCGGTCTACTGGAAACAGCTGGACCACGTGCCGGCGCCGGTGCTAATCGGTCACCGGGTGCTCTGGTCCTTTCTGACGCTCGGCGTCTTGCTGTTCCTAATCCGGCACCGCTACCGGTTCAAGTTGCGGCGGCCCAACCGCCGTGTCGCTAGTGTCTGCATCCTCGCGGCAGTCCTGATCTGCGCCAACTGGCTCACCTACGTGTGGGCGGTCACCGCCGGCTTCATCGTCGAAGCCAGTCTGGGCTACTTCATCACACCTCTGGTAAATGTTTGTCTCGGTGTCGCGGTCCTGCACGAGCGGCTGCGCCCCGGGCAATGGGTCGCGGTCGGGCTGGCTGGGATCGGGCTGCTTTATCTGACAGCGGCGCTGGGCAGTCTGCCCTGGATCGCGCTGGCCCTGGCCGCCACGTTCGGCGTCTACGGCCTGGTGAAGAAGACGGCGCCGCTCGGCGCCGCGCAGGGGCTCACCGCCGAGACCGGGCTGCTGCTCCTGCCGGCCCTCGCGCTTCTCATCCTGGGACCAGATGGCGACCCGGCCAGCGCGCTGGACGGCGGCGCGCTGCTGCTCCTGGCAGGTTCAGGCGTCGTAACGGTGCTGCCGCTCTTGCTTTTCGTGGCGTCGGTGCGCCGGATTCCACTGTCGCTTCTGGGGATCATCCAGTATCTCGCACCGACGCTGCAGTTCCTGCTCGGGGTCCTGCTGTATGGTGAACCGTTCACTCAGACCCAGCTCGTCGGCTATGGGCTGGTCTGGACGGCGCTGGTCCTCTTCTGTGCCGAAGGCCTGTACGCCCGGCTGGCACTCAGGATGCCATCGTCCGGATTGTGAGCGCGGGCTCGAGGGTTCGTCACGTCGTCATAGCCGCGCCGCAACCGCGTGACACGCCAACCTAGCTGACGACGACGTCGCCAACCTTGACCTCCCAGGTCTGTCCACCGCCTGGTGCTCCAGCAGGCGGTCGACTAGGTGGTGGAATTCTGGTCGAGGAAAAGGTGCTGACTCAGGACAAGGCGCTCTCGCTGGCCAGTGCCGCCGTCGACTTCCATGTCGCGGAGGCGGTCGACCTCACGCAGGTGGTGACCCGACAGATCCCGAAGAGCCTATTTCTCGATGAATGACGTGATCGCGTCCGGCGGCCGTTGGTCGACGCGTGTGACAGGGTGACGTCCATCTCCCTGCCGTCGCTGACCCTACCCGGCGGGACCGTCGGCGCCACTCAGCGCGTGAACAGGTTGAGCGGCACCGACCAGCCCATCTCGTAGTAGCCACGCGGGGTCGGGTGGATATCGTCGCAGTTGAAAGCCGGGAAGATCAGGTCGGGGTTGGCCGGGTCGCGCACCACCTGATCGAAATCGATCACGCCGTCGAACGGCGCGTCACCTCGAATCCAATCGTTCACCTCGTTACGAAGGCGCGTCTTGGCCGGGTTCCAGCCGGAGTTGTTCTGTGTCGGGGCTCGCGTATGTCTCGGAATAATCGTCACACCGTGAATCCGGATCCCACGAGCGTGCACCCGCTCGACAATCGTCTGCATCCCGGCGATCACCTGCTCGGCGGAAGCCTCGCGACGAATGTCGTTCGTCCCCATGAACAGGATCACGTCGGTGACCCCGGCATGCGAGAGCACGTCACGTTCAAGCCGCTCGACACCGGGAGTGCTGCTGGCGGTCGGCACGAGATTCTCGCCGATGACCGTGTTGCCTCCGATCCCTTCGTTGACGACCGCCCGCCGCGCGGCCGGGTCTACGCCGGCGGCGAGCCGTACGGCTAACCAGTCCTCCCAACGATCGTGGGCATCCACGGTCGAGCACGAGCCGTCGGTGATCGAGTCGCCGAACGCCACGATGGCGCCGCCGACCGACGCCGTCAGGACGTCGATCGACTTGAGCCACCACATCGACGTCATCGTCTCGGTGAACCCGGTGGGTGCCTCGTCGTTCGTCAGATTTCCGGCGCCGGCGGCGCTTGCGTACGACGTCGTGAGCGCCCCGTTGTGGCGACTGGGCCGGACGGCAGCTCCCGGCAGATGGAGGCTGACAGCAAGATCCTGCCGGGGCAGTACGGCGAGCTGGACCGGGTCGCTCTGCACGCTGTCACCCGGTGCGATCGTCACGCTGCGGTCGCCGCCAAACTGCACCGGATGGTTTGTCCCCGGGACGAGCGCCGCACCCCGCCTTCGATGGCCGATGGTGACCGCCCCGATCCGGAGCGGCGCGGCACCATAGCCGTTATCGAGGCGGATCCGAACCGATTCGCCGCCGGCGGTCACCCGCGCGATAAGACGCACGGTCGCGTCAGTGACACCGGCCTCGTCCAGCCCCTGTTGCGACGTGGCCCAGGCGGTGATCCACCGCGGGGCCGGCGCCTGTCGTGCAAGCCCGGTCAACCCGGTGGCGAGGAGACAGGCCAAGGTAGCGGCGACGGACAGTCTGATTCCAGTCATACGACCTCGCAATGCCGGGTCCAACGACACACCGCCACACGTGCGCGGCGGCGTTGGGAGTCCACGGTGAAACCCAGCGTCGCACCGAGACCCTGGGCCTGGCGATGCCGCGCATCGCCAGGCGAGACGAGGGAGCAAAACCCAAGGAGTAAAGACGCCCAGGCCAGACGCAGCGCCTGACCAATGCAACGGGGCTTTCACCACGCGCGCCTAGTATCAGCGACCGTCGCCACCCGTGCGGTCCAGTGCCCTCGCCCCGGCTAGTACGTTCGCCAGACCGTAGTTGCCCTCGTGGCAGGCGTACTCGAACAGGGGTCCGGTCGCCACACCTCGCGCAGCCTGATTGGTCGTCAGCGGTATCGCGGCCGTCCACGGCTTGGCGAACATCTCCGGGTCCGCCATCGTGAACTCATAACGGAGCGTCTCGGCATCGACCCGCGTAAATCGCTCGACCAGCCGCAAAGATGGCCGCGACGCGCGCCAGGCACTGGCCCACCAGTAGTGCGACCGGTCGGCGAAGGACCCAGTCTCGACCACCAGGGTGTCACCATCCCAGCGCCCGCGTCCATCGCCCAGCCACTGTGGAATCGTCGTGGCCGGCCGCCCGTCGAGCGGGATGATCCGCAGGTCGCGGAACATCTCGCCGAGGATCGCCAGATGGTCCTGCGTCTGGAAGATCTGGTAGTTCGCGTTGTACCCCGAGTAGCGAAGCGGGAGACCGTCGGTCAGACAACGCTCCCCGGTGTCGAGATCCACGTAGGAGTCGCGCGGCCCCTTTCCGTAGCGCGCCGCCGACACGCGGTTGTGCTTGCGTCCAGACTCGGTGAAAGGGATGCGCCCATCGGGCGGATCCACAATCAGCGATGTGCGTCCCCCGGGGATCACCGTCGTGCCAGGGTCGAACCAGAACTGGTTGTAGGTGCCCGGGTCACCGGCCCTGGGCGGCGCGTCCACACGCCGTGCCGCGGCGCGCGCCTCCAGCGCGGCCACCTCTTCCGCAGTCAGGAACTCGCGGCCCTCCAGATCGCTAGGGCGTTCGAGCGAGGTCAGGCTCGACCCGGTCCAGATGCCCTGCAGATCCGGGACGCCCCATGACGTTCGGGGCGCCGTGTCGCCCATCGCCGCGGGCCGGGTCTGACCGAACACCATGCCCCCAGACACAACGATTACACCAGTCACCACTGCCAGCCCGCGCCAGCCGATTCCGGACCGGTTGCCCACCGGACACCTCCTTGAAATTACCACGCCCTCTTCACCAGGGTCGGGACCAACACACACACCCGCTCGGCCTCGACTGTCGGGGTCGCGCAGGCTCAACGATGCAGCCGATCAGCTACTTGGCGTCATCGCGCTCCTGCTCCCGCGTCCAGCGCAGCGTCCGCGGGCCTGAAGCCCAGGCTGCTACAGTCTCTACTTCGCCAGCGGATCCGGACGCAGCTGGAACTTAACAACCTTACTCGGCGTACCTTCGCCCGTTTCGGCGTGGAACGGCGCCCGGGTGCCCCAGGTGGCCCACAGCCCCTTGCCCTTCCATCCGGCAGCCGGGTCGTCAATCCGGCCATCCATCCACTTGGTGTAGAACCCGAGCGGGTACGGCACGCGCATGATCACCCACTCGCCGTCCTTCAACGCGAGCAACGCCTCGGAGGCGTTCCCGGTGTTGATCGGCACGTTGGCCCCCAGGCCGAACGTATCGAACTGGTCGACCCAGGTGTAGTAGCTCGCCTCGGCGCTACCCGACTCGGTGATACCCTTCATCTTCGGCAGCGGCTCCTCGTAGAGCGTCCAGCCCTCCGGGCAGTGCTGCCCGGTCGCCTCCGGGCCGTTGAGCGGGCCGGCGCACTTGCTGCGATCGAAGCTGGCCAGATGGCCGCTCGCCAGCGGCGTCCAGACGACGCCATTCCGGTCGATGTCCATCCCGCGCGGTGAATACCCCTGCACCGCCGCCCTTGGGTTCTCCCACGGCACCTCATAGATCTCGGTCAAACCGGTCTCCGAGGGATTCTCGCCCGGGTCGAATCGTATCACCGCGCCAGGGAACCCGCGCGCTGACCCCCAGATGGTGCCATCGTTCGGGTTTGCCGCCACGCCGTAGTAGCCGGATCGGATCCGCGTGTCTCGTGTGGGATCAATTGGCTCGCCAGGCTCCACGTACGCGTCCCGGCGACCGTTACCATTGGTGTCAAGCACCAGCGGGCTCCAGCCCTGGGCCAGCTCCTCGTCACCAGTCTCCAGAAACAGCTTCGTGTTCAGCCAGCCGAGCACCTGCCCACCGCCGCTGGTCCACAGCGTGTTGTTCTCGTCCTCGGCGAACACCAGATGATGGGTGCTGAAGCAGGTTCCGATCAACGTCATTTCGTCGGTCGACGGGTCGTAAACGGCGAGATGCCGGCCGGCCGCCGGGTTGGGAAATACCCGAGCCGACGGGTGATCCGACCCTTCCAGACAGACGGCCGGGTTGTCACGCCCACGCACGCGCGACGTCAACCAGACTCGCCCATCCGCGTCGAGCATCGGGTTATGCACGTTGGCTTGGCTGTCCCAGATCGCCTCGTCGCCCCAGTAGGGAGAGGACGCGAGCGGCGGTCCCCCCGCTCGCGGCGTATCCTGATCCCTCACCGGCACCGGGATCTGACGGATCTCGTTGCGCACCGGGTCGAGTACCGGGACGTAGTCGGCGCTGGCCTCGAGGGCACCATAGATCGGACCGTTGGCATTCACAGTCGGGTTGCGCTTGTCGGTCGAGATCTCGTCGTGGAGGTAAGCCGTCGGGTCGGCCCAGTCCCACTGCGTGATCACCACGTTGCGCTCGACGCCGCGCGGCCGCGGTGGCGCCGGCGGCACCTCGCCGGAGACGATCCGGTCAGTCCAGTCGGCAAACATCTCGAGCGCCCGGCGACGGCCCATCCGGTCGAGCGCTCCGCTCATATTGCGGCCCGCCTGCCCCGACTGGACACGCCGGTCCCACGCCTCGACCAGCGAATCGAACTCGCCGAGCTGCGGCGGGATCTCGCGGGTCGCCTTGTTGCCTATCGCGTGACACGCGGTGCACCCACCGGACTTCAACCCATTGAGCCAGGCGGCCTGGCTCGGGACGCTCGGCGAGATGCCGTTGCCGTCCGGGCCGGTCCCGGGGAACTCGTCCGGCTCCGGCACCTCGAGCAGCGAGTACCAGTAGCCGGCCGGGTAATACTGGGCGGCCGCGTGGCCGTCCGGCGCGACAACCGCGGCCAGGTCGAGGCGCGTCCCTGGCGACGCCTGTTGTTTGGGTGAATCGACCAGCCCGTAGCCGCGCACCCACACGTCATAGCTCGCCGCCGGCAGGTCCGGCACGACATATCGCCCCTCGTCGTCGGTGACAACGCTCCGGTTGAAGCGGGTCGGCAAATCGATCGTTTCCGCAATGACCCAGACGCCGGCCTCGGGGCCGTTCGGCCCTGTCACCACCCCGCCGATGTCATCGCTATCAATTTGGACCACCGCCTGTCTGGCCACGAGCCCGGGCACCAGTGCCACCACGCACACCGCGAGTCCGATTCCCAACGCGCCGAGATACGCAACGCTGTGTCTCCTCATCTTCCCTCTCCTGTCGCGTCCGCTTTGCCGGGCTAAGCCCGGCAAAGCCCTGCGCCTCCCACTGCTTGACGCTCCCGTCTCACCGAGCACTGATCACGGCAGTGCCAGCGCCACCCACTCGCTCTCCATGTCGCTCCAGCCCACGGTCACTACGATGTATTGCTTGCCGTCCGCCAAGTAGGTCATCGGCGCCGCGCTGGTGCCGCCAGGCAACTCGACCTCAGCGACCACCGCCCCGGTCACCTTGTCATAGGCTCTGAGCAGCTTCCCGCCCACCTGTTCCGGCAACAACACCATCCCCCGGTCGACCCCTTCGCCGAGAAAGACCAGGGTGCTGGTCACCAGCGGCGAGACCCGCCCCGCCTGCCCGAGCGGCGGCAGGTTCAGATGCCGAAGTGCCGGGTGGTCGCGCGGACCGTCGCCGTTCGGAACGCGCCAGCGGATCTCCCCGGCGTTCAGGTCGATCGCCACGAGGCTGCCATACGGCGGCTTCAGCAGCGGCAGCCCGCGCGGCCCCTCGGCGATGTCGAGCGCCCGCATCACGTAATCGACGTTCGACCGCGGATGTTCCGATCTGGTCAACCCGACGATCGCCGGAGTTCTGACGGTCGCAACATACAGCATGCCGGTCTCCGGATCGACGCCGGCACCGCTCCAGTCGGCGCCACCGACCAACCCAGGCACCTGGATCGTTCCCAGGGTCCCGCCTGGCACTTCCTCGATGATCGTTGGCGGCGTGAAGAGCGGCCCTGACACATACCGAGCCAGGATCGCCTCGGCCTCCCGGCGCAGCGCGGGAGTGAAATCGATGAGATCATCGACCGTGATCCCCTGCTGGTCGAACGGCTGTGGCTTGGTCGGAAACGGCTGGGTGGGAGCATACCACTCACCGGGCACGTTCCCCGCCGGCACCGGACGCTCCTCGATCGGCCAGACCGGCTCACCCGTCACGCGGTCGAACACATAGGTGAACCCCTGCTTGCTGACGATGGCAACCGCCTTGATGTCGCGACCGTCCACGGTGACGTCGACCAGATTGGGCGCGGCCGGAAAGTCGTAGTCCCAGATGCCGTGGTGCACCGCCTGGAAGTGCCATACCCGTTCGCCGGTCCTAACATCGAGACAGACCAGGCTTTCGGCGAACAGGTTCTCGCCGGGCCGGTGTCCGCCGTAGTAGTCATTGGTCGGCGTGGAGAGCGGCACGTAGACGTACCCGAGCTCCTCATCTGCGCTCGGCCAGGCCCACATGTTCGTGTTGCCGGTGTACTCCCACGACGCACGGTCCTCGTCCGGACCGGTCAACCATGTCTCGTTGCCGACCTCACCCGCCTGAGGCACGGTGTGGAAGATCCAGAGCTGCTCGCCAGACCGGACGTCGAACCCGCGCACGTCTCCCGGCGGCATTTCCTTAAGGGCCCGCATCGTGTCGTTGACGACATCGGTCACGGCCGAGCCAACGACCACGACATCGTTGACCACCAGCGGCGCCGACCGCCAGCGGAACTGCGTCACGGGCCGGGTGTCGTAGCCCTGCAGCAGGTCGACTTCCCCGTCGACCCCGAAACCGGGGTCGCGCGTGCCGGTCCTGGAGTCGAGCGCCACCAGGGTTGACCCAACGACCGCGATTACCCGCGCGTCGCCAGTCTCCCGATCCCGCCAGTACGCAACCCCGCGGCTCGCGCTACCCCGGCGCGTCACGCCTTCGGGCAACGGGTCGAACCAGACAACCTCGCCGGTCGTCGCATCGAGCGCGGCCACCGTCCCGAGCGCGGTGCTCACATACAGCCGACCCTCTGCCATGAGCGGGGTGTTCTGCACCACTGCCGGCGGCCGCACGGTGTTGCCCTCCCGGATGGCGTCTGGAATCGTCGACTGGCGCCACACGATCCGCAGGTCGGAGGCGGTGGCGGCGGTGATCTGGTCGAGCGGTGAATATTTCGTGCCTGCGGCATCGGCACTGTAGGCGCGCCATTCCCCGGGCTGCGCCGTGGCGACCGCGCTCGCCGGCAGCAACAGCAACAACAGCGCCACGGTGCGTGACATGGTCAGGCGCCCAGGGCCACGATGCGGTCGCGCACTTCTCTGGCATCGCGCAGCAGTTGTGCCTCGAACTCGGCCTCCGGAATGTTCTTATCCTTGTCCCGCATCAACAGCACCGTACGTCCTTCGTCAGCTCGGTCGGTACGCAGCGGGATGAGACCGACCCCGAACACGTCGCAGGCCTTCCCATGCGAACAGACCGTCTCCTCGCAGTAGACGACGTCGGTCGACTCGGAGACCGCGGTGATCTTGGGACAGTGGAAGACGCAGGTCTCGTCAACTCCGGCAGCAGCTCGAAACAGCTCCTGCCGAACCACTGACCCGGAATCAACGCATAGGCCACGTCGTTCGCCTAGACGAACTCCACCCGTTCAGACACCACGATACGAGGGTCCGGCTCGTTCTCGAACCAGTTCCAGTGCAGCGCGGTTTCGTCCTGTAGCCTCGATCCCACTTCGGGGCTCAATATCCCATGTTTCCTCGCGGCCGGACCACCTGGCGAGCAAGCTCTCCGGCAGTCTATACCTCAAACCCTGCGCGCACCAGAGTCCGGCGCGGTACGCCGCCCGCCGCGTGGATCACCGCAGGATATAATCTCCAGACTCGCCCGTTGACCTCACGCAGCAGCGAAGAACCGATGCCTCGTACCGTGCTTCCTGTCACCGACCGTGCCGGGCACGTGGCGTTCAGGCCGTGTACTAAATCGTTCCGGCCCATCCGCGCGCTCAGGCGCGGCGTCGTTTTCGCCGGGCTGATCGCGGCCGTCTCAGGGTGCCAGGAAAGGAGTTGGGAACAGTATATGGAAGCGGCGGCCTTCGCCGTCCAGGACGGCCGCTATGAGGAGGCGGAAGAGTGGTTCCTCGCCGCGGACCGGGTCGCCGCCCGCTTCGGGCCATCCGATCCCCGCGGCGCCCTGACGCTCACCAACCTGGCGGATCTCTATCACGCACAGGCCCGCGATAACGAGGCGGAGCCGCTTTACTGGGAATCGCTGGCGCTGCTCGAGCGAATCGATGGGCCGGAGGCGCCCCGCGTCGCGCGCTTCGTGGCCAACCTCGCCGCGTTTTTCACCATCCTCGACCGCTACGAAGAAGCCGAACCGCTCTATCTGCGCGCCCTCGACACGCTCGAATGGGAACTCGGGCCAGCCCATCTGGACGTCCTGGTCATCCGGACCGGGCTCGCCGGTCTGTACCTCCAGCAGCTGCGATATGCGAAGGCCGAAGCGAACTACCGCGAGGTGCTGGCCACGCTACTCGAGGCGTCGACGCCAGACCAGGACCAGCTCGTAACCGTGCTCGAGGAGTACGCGTTCCTCCTGCGGCAGACCGCCCGCGCCGCCGAGGCGGTCACGCTGGAGGCCCGGGCGCGCGCGCTACGCGACTTGCCTTAGCGTTACACCCGCATTCCTCGACGCTTCTCGATCACTGCGCCAGCAGGTCGCGGTGGACCACGGCGACCGTGTGCATGTAGCCGCCCACGGCGGCAAATCGTTCGTCGGCTGCCAGGAAGATCTCTTCCCGCGCCACCTCGGTCCGGCCCAGCGCCTCGTGATAGAGCCCGCGGTACAAGTGGGCGTAGAAACGAGCGAGTGGTCGTCCTCCGGCGGCCAACAGCACGTCCTGCGGCGTCATCCGTCCCCGGAACATCTCGTAGATTTCACGCATCGGGCTGCGCGGGTCTGAACCAACTGGCAGCAGCGCCGCCAGCGCCGGTTCGGGAGACTCGGCACGCGCCACGCAGAGAAAATGCCACGCGGCGTTCTCGACATCGTTCGGGTTCACCGTCTGGTGCGATTCGAATTGTCGGCGGCAATCGTCGTAGCGCCCAACGTAGTAGAGCGCGATCCCGCGCTGCCAGAGCTGCGGCGCCGAGTCCGGCTGGGCTCGCGCCACCTGATCGAATCCCTCGACGGCCGCCGCGACGCGTCCCGCACCGAAGTCCGCCACCGCCCGGTCGAAGATCTCCCGTACCGTCTGCGCGAGCGTCCCGACGACGACGGCACCGGCAAGCACGATGACGAGCAACGTGGTTCGCCCGTAGGATCGAGGGGTTCTGGTCGCAGGCATCATAAATACGAGAATACGAGACATTCTACGCGACC
>CAUZDS010000013.1:0-82763 GCA_963578725.1 Vicinamibacteria bacterium | reverse complement strand
CCGGCGCGGGGGGGGGGGGGGGGGGGGGGGGGGACTCCACCCCAAAACCTGGCTCGAACGCTCGCGCGACCCCGCCGCCACCCGCCGCTCCCTCGCTGGCGCTCACGTGCGCGGCGTGGCGATCACTCCGTCCCGAACGAGTGCAAGATTCTCGTTTGGGACCGCGCCTCACGGGCTAACCAGGGCGCCGGGTCCGCGGCCAAGCCTCCCCTGACCGTGGATCGCCGGCCACACGTGCCCGCCGCACGCTATAATCGACATCGTCATGCGACGCGTTCGTTTGGTGTGACGATAGACCCCTTATGATGCGCCAACCGCGGCCGACAGACCCCGCACCGCCCCGCATCACCTCTGCTGGCGTCGGAACCGCCCCCATTTTGGCAATCCTGCTCGCCTCCACGGCCCTTGGGGTCGCCGCGTTCGTCTCCTTCGAGCCGATCGTGCCGGAACGCGACATCGTCATGCGGCCGATCCAGGTCGAGAGCGACGGCTACGTCTCCTCCAGGACCTGCCAAGCTTGTCACCCGTCGGAGTACGACACCTGGTACGGATCCTTTCACCGTACGATGACCCAGATCGCGACGCCGGATACCGTGCGTGCCGATTTCGACGGTGTGCGGGTCGAGAACACGCATGGCCAGCCCATGCGGCTGGAACGCATCGGCGACGAATTCTGGGCCGAGTTCGATGATCCTGGTTGGGAAGGTCCAGCGGCGGAGCGTCCCCGGATCACAAGGCAGGTCGTGATGATCACCGGATCGCATCACCAGAACATCTACTGGTACGCAACCGGCCACGACCGCGGCGTGAACATCCTGCCGGGTGTCTACCTCATAGAAGAACGGCGATGGGCCTCGCGGAGCGCCATCGTGCTCCACCCGCCTGGGCAGTCGCTCGCGATGCTAAACGGACACTGGAACGCCATCTGTATCGCGTGTCACACCACCCTGGGCAAGACGGCAATCGACACGCCTTACCGGTCCGAGCCATTCGAGCAGCAGACGATCAACACGACCGTGGCGGAGTTCGGCATCGCCTGCGAGTCGTGTCATGGACCGGCAGAGGCGCACATCGAGGCGAATCAGAGCCCGGTTCGCCGATACGGGCTCCACCTCGCCGGCACCGGGGACGAGACGATCGTGCAGCCGACGCGACTCGACCCGCAGCGCGCCTCGCAGGTGTGCGGACAATGCCACAGCGTGTGGGAGTTCTACGACGGTGCGGGTGAGCGTCTCGCCAACGCCGCCGGCCTGCCATTCCGACCCGGCGACGATCTCCGGGACACTCGCTTCGTGGCGCAGCCATCCGTGGATCAGGCCTCGCCGGAGATAACCGCTCTAATGCAGAACGACCCGGAGTTCGTGCGGGGCTCCTTCTGGCCCGACGGCATGATCCGCGTCTCGGGGCGCGAGTACAACGGCCTCTTGGACTCCCCGTGCTTCCGGGACGCCACCGAGCCGGACCGGACGCTGACCTGCTTCTCGTGTCACACGATGCACAAGGCCCCGGAGGACCCGCGAGCGATCGCGGAATGGGCCGCCACCCATCAGGTCACGGCAGACATGAACGGAAATGAAGCCTGTTTGCAATGCCACGAACCGCTCCGGGCCGACCTGACCGCCCACACGCGTCACGCGGCGGGGTCGGCCGGCAGCAGCTGTTACAACTGCCACATGCCGTACACCAGCTACGGGCTGCTGAAAACGGTACGAAGTCACACGATCAGCAGTCCCACCGCCGCCGAAACCGCTGAGCTGGGCCGTCCGAACGCCTGTAACCTCTGTCATCTCGACAAGACCTTGGGCTGGACCGCGGACCGCCTGAGCGAGTGGTACGGCACACCCGTGCCAGAGCTGAGCGACGACAGGCGGACCGTCGCCGCCTCGCTGCTCTGGATGTTGAAAGGAGACGCAGGACTCCGCGCGCTGACCGCGCAGAGCATGGGCTGGACGCCGGCGCAGGAGGCCTCCGGCACGAGCTGGATGACGCCACATCTCGGCGAAGCGCTGGGCGACGTCTACGCCGCCGTCCGTTTCATAGCGGCCCGGTCGCTCCGGAGTCTCCCTGGCTATGCCAACCTCGAGTTCGATTTCGACGGCCCCGAGCCGGAGCGGATCGACGCGGCGGTAGGTCTCCTGCGGGAGTGGCGCACCGCGCCCTCGTCGCGAGCGCGGCGCGAACCGGAGCTACTGGTCGACGAGAACGGCGAACTGCGCATCGATGCCATGCGCCGGCTCTTTGACGAGCGTGACCGCCGCCCGCTCTTCCTCAGAGAATAGTGGCTCGCGCGACCCACACCACCGTCGACCACGCCAGACGCCACCTCCACTTCGGTTGGTGGTCTCTACTGTGCTTTCTGATCCTCGGTCTCGTGCTGGAGCTGCTGCATGCGTTCAAGGTCGGTCTCTATCTCGACGTGTCGAACGCGACGCGCCGCCTCATGTGGACCCTGGCCCATGCCCACGGGGCGTTGCTGAGTCTCGTCCACATCCTCTACGCGCTCTGTCTGCGTCTGTTTCCCAGCATGACCGCCCGTGACCAGGAACCGATCTCCCGGTGTCTGCTGGGCGCCAGCGTACTGCTGCCGGGCGGCTTCTTTGCCGGCGGGATACGATTCTACAGTGGAGATCCTGGTCTCGGCATTCTCGTGGTGCCGGTTGGCGCCGCACTGCTGGCGATCGCCGTGTTCCTGGTCGCGCGCGCAGCCGCATCGGTGACCGCGGCAACCGACCCTGCTGATTCATCCGGCAAACACTGAGAACCTGCCAGGCGGACGCTGGAACGGATGCGGAACGCCAGCGTCGACCCATGGTCGCGATCGTGGCGATCTCGTCGTCACGGGCCTATTCCGTAGGGTTGGTACTCTCCCGAATCGGCCCACTGCCGACTGTTCGATCCACCACCCTCTCGACGGGGCGAGCAGTTGGGGCGGACTTGGTGCTAGGATATGGGGCTGGTACGATTTGAGACCGTCGCTTCGGGCCGCTTGATCGCGAGCCACACGACCCCATGATCGTCGGAGTTCCCAGAGAAACCTTCCCGGGCGAGCGCCGCGTCGCGACCATCCCCGCCGTCGTCCCGGGCCTCAGGAAAGTGGGCCTCGAGCTAATCCTCGAGCCTGGTGCCGGGTTGTCGGCCGGGTTCCTCGACGCCGCCTACGCGGACAAGGGCGCGCGGATCGCCGGTAGCCGTGCCCAGGTGTACGCCGACGCCGAGGTCATCCTCCAGGTGCGGGCGCTGGGCGCCAACCTCGTCGCGGGCCGCGAGGACCTCGCATCACTCCGACCCGGGCAGACCGTCATCGGGTTCTCCGAACCGCTGGGTGAGCCGCAAGCGGCGCGCGACTTGGCCGCCCGGGGCGTCACCGCGTTCTCCATGGAGCTCCTCCCCCGGATCACCCGGGCGCAGAGCATGGACGCGTTGTCCTCGATGGCGACCATCGCCGGCTACAAGGCTGTGCTACTGGCGGCCGGGACACTGCCCCGAATGTTCCCGATGATGATGACCGCCGCCGGCACCATCGCGCCTGCGCGCGTGTTCATCGTCGGCGCCGGGGTGGCCGGTCTGCAGGCGATCGCCAGCGCCCGCCGTCTCGGCGCCAAGGTCGAGGCGTACGACGTCAGACCCGCGGTGAAGGAACAGGTCCAGAGTCTCGGTGCCACCTTTCTCGACCTGCCGCTCGACACGGACGAGTCGGAGGACCAGGGCGGCTACGCGAAAGCCCAGGACGAACGGTTCTACGCACGTCAGCGCGAGATGATGAGCCGCGTCGTGGCCGGCAGTGACGTGGTCGTGACCACCGCGCTGATACCCGGCCGCCCGGCGCCGGTGCTGGTCACCGACGAGATGGTCGCCGGAATGCCCCACGGGGCCGTCGTGGTCGACCTAGCTGCCGAGCGGGGCGGCAACGTCGAGCCGTCGAGACCGGACGAGACGGTCGTCGCGCACGGCGTGACGGTTCTGGGTCCGACGAACCTGCCGGCGACGGTGCCCTACCACGCGAGTCAGATGTACGCGAAGAACGTGTCGACTTTTCTGCTCCATCTCGTCGAGGACGGAATGCTCCAGGTCGATCTCGAGGATGAGATCACCCGGAGCACGCTGGTCTCACGCGCTGGCGAGGTAGTACACCCTCGCGTGCGGGACCTGCTCGCCCCGCCGGATTGAGGACACCGCATGGAAACCTTCTTACCCTTGTTGACGATATTCATGCTGGCGATCTTCGTCGGCTTCGAGATCATCACGAAGGTACCGCCCCTGTTGCACACGCCGTTGATGTCCGGCAGCAACGCCATCTCTGGCATCACGGTCATCGGGGCGATCCTCTCGGTGGCCGTGGAAGGCCGTGTACCGACCGTTTTAGGGTTCCTGGCGCTGGTACTGGCCACGATCAACGTGGTCGGTGGATTCCTCGTGACCCATCGCATGGTGGGAATGTTCAAGAAGAAGGACTAGCGCGCTTGACAGCCGTCCTCATCGACCTGACGTATCTCTTCGCGTCGATCCTCTTTATCTTCGGAATCAAGGGGCTGACGCACCCGCGCACCGCCGTGCGCGGCAACCTCCTGGGCGCCACCGGGATGCTGCTGGCGGTGGTAGCCACCCTCGCCGACCGTCAGGTGCTCGGCGCCGGTGCACAGGGGCTGGGACTGATCCTCGGCGGCGTGCTACTGGGCGCCGCCCTGGGCGCCGCCCTGGCGCTCAAAATCCAGATGACCGCGATGCCCCAGATGGTGGCGTTGCTGAACGCCTTCGGTGGCGGCGCCTCGGCGCTCATTGCCGGCGCCGTGCTGGCCGAAGGGGGCAACCCGACCACCCAGACCGCAATAGCGACGGTCGCCTCCGGTATCATCGGTTCAGTCACGTTCTGGGGCAGTCTGGTTGCTTTCGACAAGCTGCAGGGATTGCTGCTCCCGGACAACCCAGTCCATTTTCCAGGGCAGCAACCGTTGAATGCTCTACTTGGTCTGGCGGCGGTGGTGCTGGGTGTCTGGGTCGTGAGTGACCCCGGCCTGCTCAACAACTACGGTCTGCTCGTCGCGGTCGGCTCGGTCATGGGTATTCTGCTGACGATCCCGATTGGCGGCGCCGACATGCCGGTCGCGATCGCGCTGCTCAACTCGTATTCGGGACTGGCGGCGGCCTCGACCGGCTTCGTCCTGAACAACAACATCCTCATCATCACCGGCTCGCTGGTTGGCGCCTCGGGACTGATCCTCACCCGGATCATGTGCAAGGCAATGAACCGGTCGCTGCTCAACGTGCTGATGGGCGCCATCGGACCGGACAGCGGCACGACGGTCGGCGCGGACGAGGTCTACGCCGGTCGGATCAAGAGCACGTCTCCCGAAGAAGTGGCGGTGTTGTTCGACGGCGCACGCCGTGTCGTCATCGTACCCGGCTACGGTATGGCCGTCGCCCAGGCGCAGCATCAGATCCGGGAGCTGGCCAGCCTGCTGGAGTCACGCGGCACCGAGGTGGAGTTCGCCATCCATCCCGTGGCCGGACGGATGCCCGGTCACATGAACGTGCTGCTAGCCGAGGCGGATGTCGACTACGATAAGCTGCGTGAGATGGATGATATCAACCCTTCCTTCCCGCAAACGGACGTGTCGCTCATCATTGGTGCCAACGACATCGTCAACCCGGTCACCCGTACCGACCCGGCAAGCCCGATCGCCGGCATGCCAATTCTCGACGTCGACAAGTCACGGACCGTCGTCGTCGTCAAGCGCAGTCTGTCGCCAGGATTCGCCGGCATCCCGAACCCACTATTCGCCGCCGATAACACCCTGATGCTGTTCGCCGACGGGAAACAGGCGGTACTCGACCTCATCGCTGCCGTCAAGGACTCGTAGGAGACATCGTGCCGGACGTGATCAAAACGCTCTGGGTGCTAATCTCGGTGTCGGTGCTGGCGACCCTTTGGACGTCTATCACTCGGCTTTGCAAACCTTCGGGTTCGCCCGAATCTACAACAGCAAGGCCGGCAACGATCCGACCGTCGGCAGACGGCTCGACTGGCATTTGAACCAATTGCTCTATACCCGGGCCGATCCTCGTGTCGATCTTCGTGCTCTCCTACTGGCTGTTTCTCGCCCACCTGCCACGGAACACCCGCATCAGGTTTATCCAGGTCGGGGCTGTATTCGTCGGGGGCGCCCTAGGTGTCGAACTTGTCTTGGGCTACTGGACCGACCTCCACGACAGCAGCAACCTCGGCTACGGGATCATCGACTGGGTCGAGGAGTCGATGGAGTTGACTGGAGCCGGGCTCTTTCTCAGCGCGCTCGTCGCGGTGCTGGCTAACGAGACCGGCCAGCTCCGTCTGCTCGCCTGTACCCCCCCGCCGGCCGAGGCGGCCGCCGCGAACGGGAGCCCGTCCTCGGCCGCATCCGCAACGCCAGCGGCGTCCGAGCGAACATGAAGCCGGACGAAGCCGACGCCGTGAGACTGTCCGGTGTGCGGCTGGTACGCGACGGCAAGACGATCCTCGACGGCATCGACTGGCGCGTGCAAGCCGGTGAGCGCTGGATCGTTCTCGGCCCGAACGGCTCCGGCAAGACGTCGCTCTGCCAGATCATCTCGCTCTACCTACATCCGTCAGCCGGGACAGTTGCGGTGCTCGGCGGCGAACTCGGCCGCGTTGACGTCCGCGCGCTGAGACTCCGGATCGGTGTCACCAGCGCCGCGCTCGCCTCGATGATGCAACCGCGACTGTCGGCAGAACAGATCGTCGCCGCTGGCAAATATGCAGCGCTCGCCCCCTGGTGGCACACCTACGACGACGAGGACTGGACGGAGGCACGCCGGTGCCTGGAGCGGGTCGGCTGTCTCGACCATTCCAGCCAGCGCTTCGGCACCCTCTCGTCCGGCGAGCGACAGCGCGTGTTGCTCGCCCGCGCGCTAATGACTGACCCCGGGTTGCTCGTGCTCGACGAGCCGACCGCCGGGCTCGATCTGACCGGGAGAGAACAGCTAATCCGGACGCTGGCCCGACTGGCCGAAGACCGGGACGCGCCGTCGCTGATCGTCGTCACGCATCATGTCGACGAAATTCCGCCCGGCTTCACACACGCGTTGTTGCTGGCGTCCGGAAGCATCGCCGCAGCTGGACCGATCGAACAGGTGTTGACCGGAGGACGACTATCCGACTGTTTCGGTCTCGAGCTCGAGGTCGAACGCCGGCACGGTCGTTGGCGCACCTGGACGACGGCGCCCACGGCACTGCTCTAGTGGCCTGGTCGTGACCCTCAGCGTCGCGCGGCTGACACACTACGAAGCCGGCAACGCCGCTTCGAGGAATTCTTCGCGTAGGTACTGCACCCGGCTTCGCTGACGGTAGGTTTGTGGCGACGCCTGAAAGTCGAAGTGGGTCAGGCCTCTCGACGCCCGGCACGCTGTCCCGCAGCTCGGTGACGAACGATTGGACGACCCGGGTAAAATCGCCGGTGTCTGCGTAGACCTGCCGCTGACGGGCGTAGCTGGGTCCCGTCCGCATGACCTCGGGGACACGCATCAACTCGGCGTGGCTGCCGGGCCGCTTGGACACCGGCTCGAGCGACTCGATCAACCGGCCTATGCTCTCGGCCAGAGGCTCCAGACGACCTTCCTCGTCGACGATCACATCGGCATCGGGCGCCCAGCGCGCCGCGCGCCACTTATTCTCACGCACAATCCAGTACTGCTGCAGGGGTGAATAGATCCCCTCCTCATACTGGTCGCCCAGCCACACGACCATCGCTTGGATCATTGCCGTTATCGCGATGATGTCGTCGAGAGTCAACAGCCCGTCGCAGATGCGCACTTCGGCGGTGCCGAATTACGGGTGGGGCCGAACGTCCCACCAAATCTCGCGGACCGACTCGATGGCTCTGGCGTTGACCAAGGTGATCATCAACCGCTGGAACTCGGTCCAATTCAACGGCCGATACGGCAGCCCCGCGTTGGGCAGACTCTCAAATCTTCACCCGGGAGGACGCCAGCCCGATCTCCTCCCCTTGGAAGTACTACGAGCTCGCCGACAACGCGGGTAGGTGCGGTACGTAGGTGCTCAAGGAGTTGAAGACCGCGATCGCCTTCTCGCCACTCTCGATCCCCACGTGAACATAAAGCCCGAAGATCATCAACCGCCGCGCGGGACACTGGCAGCGTTTGACCAGCCGGTGATACCGCTCCTGCGATGCGATGTCCTGTTCGGTCCATCTCGAAAACGGGTGCGTCCCCGTACTAGCCAGTTCATAACCCAGTTCATCGCATAGTGCCAGCAGCGACTGTAAGCGGTGGTCAGCTCGAGGCGCACCGCCTCCACGTTCGCGCAGACGTCCGTATTCAGCTCGATGGTCGAGTCGATCAACTCCGGCTTGACGTGATGGATATCCGCTATACCGTCGAGGATGCGGGGGTACCCGAGACAAGGTTGCTCGTCTCTGGGTCGATGATCTGCAACTCGACCTCCACACCAACCGTGGGCTTCGGGGACCCATTGAAGTGGATGCGCATCAGAACACCTCGCCCGGCCAGTATATTCGGTCGGTCGCAACGCACCACTGGCGGACTGCCGACGTCTAGACGGCAGTCGGGATGCAACACGGTTGCCGTGGAACACCCTGGGACCCGGGTCGACACGACCAGCCCGCTACCATGGAGAGGGTAAGATAATCGCATTGGTGACAGACTTTACGATGCCCCGCACGGCGCTCAGCCGGTACGTGCTGTATCAGATCCCGGGGTGGCTGCTTGCGGTGGCCGCCGCGGTCGTGCTCTACCGCCGGGTGGGTCTGCCTGGGTGGGCTGCGGTAGCTTTCGTGGTCGCCTGGGCACTAAAGGACGCCGCGCTCTATCCCTTTCTACGAACAGCTTACGAGCCGGATCCGCGTAGTGTCATCGAACGGCTAGTGGGGATGGTTGGTATCGCCGTCGAGCCGCTGACGCCACGAGGCTACGTGAGGGTCCGCGGCGAGCTCTGGTTGGCTAAACCGACCGCCGAGGACGCGACAATCGGCTCTGGACACTCCGTAACCATCGACGCGGTGAGTGGCACGACCCTGATGGTGTCCCGCGTCGAGCCGCCCAGATCAGGCGCAACGACCTTGTCCGTCTAGGAGCCCGTGGTGAAACCCCGCATCGCACTGAGACGGGTGCTGCGTCAACCTGGCGGGGCGCAACGAGGGCTCATACCGGCCAGTCTTCGACCGAACAGCGACGCCGACAAGCGGGAGGCAGCGCCTGTCGAATGTGGCGGGGCTGTCGCCACTGGGTGCTAGGGTGAGGGTTGAAACGTGTGGGCCTGACACCACGCCAACGTCCGCGCGAGCCCGTCTTCCAGCGAGACGAGCGGTGTATAGTCCAACAGCTCGCGAGCCCGTACGATGTCCGCCTGTGAGTCGCGGACATCCCCGACGCGAGGGTCCGTGAACCGCGGCTCAAGACCGCTCCCGGTTTGCTCCCGCATCATCCGGTACAACGTGTTCAGAGAAATCCGTTCACCGCACGCCAGGTTGATGACCCGCCCGGCCACAGCGCGCGACGCCGTACAGGCGCGCAATGTCCCATCAACGACGTTGCGCACATACGTAAAGTCGCGCGTCTGCTCGCCGTCTCCGTAAATCGTCGGTTGCCGATGCTCGGCCAGACAGCGCGCGAACAGCGAAACAACCCCCGAGTAGGGTGACGACGGATCCTGACGCGGACCGAAGACGTTGAAGTAACGTACGGCAACGGTATCTAGGCCGTGGAGCTCGTAGAACAGCTTCGCGTACTGCTCGCCAATCAGTTTCTGCAAGGCGTAGGGCGATAGGGGGGCCGGTGGCATCTCTTCCTGCTTCGGAAGCGTGTCCACGTTACCGTAGACCGAAGACGAGCTGGCCAGTACGACGCGTTTGACCGCGTGACGGCTAGCCGCGACAAGCAAACTCAGGGTGCCGGTAACGTTGGCGTGGTTCGTCGCGATCGGCTCGGCGACCGAACGCGGCACCGAAGGGATGGCCGCCAAGTGGATCGCGTAGTCGGCACCCTTCGCGGCACGGTCGGCCACCGCCGGGTCGGCCATGTCGCCGACCGTCAGCTCCACGCCGGTGACATGCGCCAGGTTGTCCAGCCGACCGGTGACCAGATTGTCAACGACCCGAACCTGCTCGCCTCGTAACGCCAGCTCCTCGACAACGTGCGACCCGATGAACCCGGCACCGCCAGTGACCAGATAGACAGCCATGCTCGCGTCAGAATTCCGGAAACGCCGCACGCGGGATCCCTGGCACCACACGCAGGGCGTTCTTGTAGTAGACCTTCCGGAGGATGTCATCGGACAACCCGATGCCATAGAGCTTCCAGAACGCGTGGTAGCGCCGGTAGTAGTCGAAGTATTCGTCTCGGGTCTCGAAGGTCCGCCAGTAGTAAGGGAATTCGTCCGCCGCGTACGAGTCCTTGCCGAACAGTACCCGGTCCGAGTACCGGGTAAAGAAGGCCCCTGCGGCCAGCGGCTGGCGCCCCAGCTCGTAGAGAATGGCGCCGGTCTCGACTACGACATTGGGCAACCGGTCGAGCATGGCGCCGAGCCGGCCGAGATCATTCGCGTGCCAGCCCATGTGGGCGGCGATGAAACGTGTCTCCGGATGCCGCGCGAACAACCGGTCTCGTTCGGCCATGATCGCCTCGAAGCTCGGGTAGCGGTTCGCCGGCAGGCGGCGCCCGGGCCGTACCATCAGTTCGAGCCACCGCTCGTTGTAACGGTCGACCGGTTGAGAGAACTCGCTCGGTTCGCCCGTGTGGATCAACACCGGAACATCCAGCCTGGCGCACATCTCCCAGACGGGATCGAGCTCGGCGTCATCCACAGGCACCCGCTGGCCTCCGCCGTCGCGCACCGTCAACCCGAAGTTCTTGAATAGCTTCAGCCCGACGGCGCCCGCCGCCACGTCCCGCTCGAGCTGGGCGGCCGCGTGTCGCCCGAAGCCGGGTGTCACCCCCTGTCCAAAGTCCAGGTTGGCAAAAAAGACCATGCGCTCCGAATACGAGCTTTCACGGATCGCCCGCACTCCGTCGGCGAGCGTCGCGCCGCCCCCCCCGCTCAGGTTCACGAGCACCTGGAGGTTCAGCGCGTCCATTTCTCGGACGATCGCGTTCCAGCGGTCGCCCGAGAGCCTGGGACGATGATGGCTGTGGACGTCCACGACCGGAAACTTCGCCCGTGGCACCGGGTGCTCGGGCACGACGAGGGTTGACCGAGGTATGTACTCCTCGACCGTCAGTGCCCGCTCCTCGCCCCCCGCTGGCCCGGGCCGGCGCGTCTGTGCCACCAGCGACACCGCAACGCCGACCAGCGCAAGCGCACAGATTCCGATGAGGCCACGGCGCATCATGATGTCCTCCCCTCGGGCTGGTTCGCGTTGAACCGAGCTACCGACGACCCCCCTACCCCCGTATCCTGTGCGATCCTGGACAAGAATCCTGGCCGCATTCGGACCGTCGTTCGGAGCTACGGCGTACCCGCAAGGCGGAGGCACGGGGCACAAGGAAGGGCACACAGGCGACCGAGCCCGGGCGTGGGGACGCGCCCCACGTCGGTTAGGATCCGCCGCAGAAGGACGATAAGCCGAATTCTGTTCCCGGCCCGCGCCCGAAAACGCAAAGGCCAAGCGACGACCATTCCTCTAGCCTCGCCATCACTGGCGGGGTCCAGCGACCTACCCGGAGGCTTCGGACGGGCCGTCCTGATAACGCCTCCCTATTTGGTCTTGCTCCGTGCGGGGTTTGGCCTGCCATCCGACTTGCGACGGACGCGGTGCGCTCTTACCGCACCTTTTCACCCTTACCCGTCTCCACCCTACGAACCACGGCATGGCAAAGCCCCGAGAGGCCTGCCTCGCCGAAGCGCGCGAAGGCGGGCGGTATATTTTCTGTGCCACTTTCCTTCAGGTCGCCCCGACCGGGGATTACCCGGCGCACTGCCCTCTGGAGTTCGGACTTTCCTCTCCGCGTGACGCCACATCGTGACGTTACGCGCAGCGGTCGTCTGTCCCACTGCGGCGGATTGTCAAAGAACCCGATCACCCGACGGCTTCTATCCGGCCGATCCGGGTGTACGGTGCCTGGCCTCCATCCTTCGCCAGCCAGCCGAACCGCGCGCTTCGGCCAGTGCACCGGACCCTGCTTCCCCTCTGCTACCCGTCACTTTCCTGCTGAATCTGATGATGCTCGAGCTTCTTGTACAGGTTACTACGGGGAGTGTCGATCACCTCGGCGGTCTTCGAAATATTCCAGCCGTGCGCGCGCAGCTTCTCCACGAGGAACGCCCGCTCGACGACATCCTTGAACTCCCGCAGGGTGGCTACACTGGCCGACGCCGGGTAAGCCGTCCCGCCCCTGGGCTCGCTCGGCAGGACCGCGCTGACCTCGGGCGTGTCGATTGTTTCCCCAGGTGTCATCACCAGCAGGCGCTCGACGGTGTTCCGGAGCTCCCGTACATTGCCGCGCCACCGATCGCGCGTCAACAGATCCACCGCTGCCGGGGTGAACCGCTTCGGCCTAAAGTTGTTTTCCCGACAGAAGAGATCGGTGAAGTGCCCGACCAGTCGCGGAATGTCCTCGCGGCGATCGCGTAGAGGCGGCACCAGGATCGGAATGACACTGAGCCGGAAGTACAGGTCCTCACGGAACGTGGCGCTGTCGATCGCCTCCTCCAGGTTCCGGTTGGTCGCCGCGATCACCCGCACGTTGACCTTGATCGTCCGCGCCGACCCCAGCCGCTCGACTTCTCCCTCCTGCAGCACCCGCAGCACCTTCGCCTGAGTGCGCAGACTCATGTCCCCGACCTCGTCGAGAAAAATCGTCCCGCGGTCGGCCTGTTCGAATTTGCCGATCTGCTTCTGCGTCGCGCCAGTGAACGCACCCCGCTCGTGCCCAAACAGCTCAGATTCGATGAGCTCCTCAGGGAGCGCGGCACAGTTAACCTGCACGAATCGTTCCTTACCGCGCCGGCTGTTCCGGTGAATCGCGCGGGCGACCAGCTCCTTACCCACACCGCTATCACCCTGGACCAGCACCGTACTGCTGGTCGGCGCCGCTCGGCTGATCGCCTCGGTGACCTCCTTGAGCGCGGCACTGTCGCCGACCATCTCATGACGGATCTCCGCGAGCTCGCGATAGGAGCTCACCTCGCTCTCGAGCCGGTGCTGCTCCAGCGCGTTGCGGATGTTCAGCTTCAGCACATCGCCTTCGAATCCCTTCTCGAGGAAGGCGAACGCGCCCTTCTTCGTCGCCTCGACAGCGGTTCCGATGGTGCCGTGGCCAGAGATGACGATGACCGGAACGGTGTCGCCTCGCTCACGCATGCGATGAAGCACTTCCAGCCCGTCCATCCCAGGCATCTTGATGTCGAGCAGCACCAGATCCGGGCTCTCTGCGGCGATCAGGTCGAGTCCCTCTTGCCCGCTTCGCCCGAACAGACACTCGTAGCCCTCGTACTCGAGGGTCATCTTGATCGCCGCGCGTACGCATTCGTCGTCATCGACGACCAGAATCTGTTCGTTCATGCGTCCTCACCGGTCCCGGCCATTATAAGTTTTCGGAACGCCTGCTCGTCGATGGTCTCCACACCGAGCGACTGCGCCTTCTCCACCTTCGAGCCGGGCTCCGCGCCCACCACGACACTACTCGTCCTCTTTCTGACCGACGCCGTCACCTTCCCGCCACGTGCCTCGATCGCCCGCGTCGCCTCGACACGGGACATCGACGTCAGCGTCCCAGTGATGACAAACGTCTCCCCGGCCAAGCTCTGTTCAACCTCAACGACCGGAGCCACCCGGTCCGTGTCCATACGAACACCGGCGGCCGCCAGCCGCTCCAGCAACCGCTGGCTCACCGGATCGTCCAGGTACGCCCTGAGGGACTCGGCTACGACCGGACCGACCCCGACAACCGCTTTAACCTCCTCCAGGGTGGCTTCGAGCAAACCGCCCAGACCGCCGAATTGATATGCCAGTAACTCGGCTGCCCCCTCGCCGACGTGCCGTACACCAAGCGCGAACAGCACGTGCGCGAAGTCCCGGCGTTTGCTGCCCTTGATTTCGGCAACAAGATTGGCAGCTGACTTCAACCCCATCCGGTCCAGTCCCTCCAGCGTCTCCGTGGTCAGAGCGTAGAGATCCGCCGCGTCGGCGACGAGGCCACGGTCGACGAGTTGGTTGACCAGTGACTCGCCCAGACCCTCGATGTTCATCGCCCGTCGACCGGCGAAGTGCAGCAGACCGCGTCGCACCTTCGCTGGACAGACGTTGTTCGGGCACCGCCAGACGACCTCGTCAGCGCCCCGCTCCAACGGCGTCCGGCACACGGGACAGGAGGTGGGAATGACGTACGGAGGCGGCACCCCCCCCACGGTCGAACGGCGGCCGAGAATCGGCTTGACGACCTTCGGGATAACGTCGCCGCCCTTCTCCACCAGCACGATGTCGCCCGGCCGGATGTCCTTGCGGGCAATGTCATCCGCGTTGTGCAGAGTGGCGAGCTGCACGGTGGTCCCGGCCAGTTGAACCGATTCGAGCACCGCGTACGGTGTGACCGCGCCGGTTCGACCGACGTTGACCTCGATCCGAAGCAGTCGGGTGGTTGCCTGCTCGGCGGGGAACTTGAACGCCATGGCCCACCGCGGAAATTTTGCCGTCTGTCCAAGCTGGGCCCGACCGGCCAAATGGTCGAGCTTAATGACAACACCATCCGTATCGAACGGTAACGTCCGACGAGCCTCGGCCCACTCCCGGCAGAAGGCGACCACCTCGCTCATCCCGTCACACCGGCGCCAGTGACGCTCCACCGGTAGTCCCCATGCCGTGAGCCGTTGAAGGACCGCCGCCTGCCCGCTCGGTTGCGACGGATCACCACCCGCGCCAATACCACCCCGCGCGACCAGGTCATAGAGAAAGGCACTCAGTCCGCGGCGCGCCACCAGCTCCGGGTCCAGTGTCCGCATCGTCCCGGCCGCGGCGTTCCGGGGATTGGCGAACGGAGTCTCGCCCTCCTGGGAACGTCCGACGTTCATCCGCTCGAGCGAGGTCCGGGACAAGAAGATCTCGCCCCGCGCTTCGACGTCACCGAGCACCGCCGTCTTCAGCGCCAACGGAATGCCGCGGACCGCGCGTACGTTGGAGGTGACATCCTCGCCACGCACGCCATCGCCGCGAGTCACTCCACGCACGAGCAGGCCGTCTCGATAGTGCAGGGCGATGCTCAATCCATCGATCTTTAGCTCGGCGACATACGTCACCGCCTGGCCCAGGTCCAGACGCAGCCCTCTCCGCACCCGCCCATCAAACGCCGCCAGCTCCGCTTCGTCGTAGGCGTTGTCCAGGCTGAGCATCGGAACGTCGTGGTCCACCGTGGTGAAGCCGTCGGCCGGCCGGCCGGCCACGCGCTGGGTCGGAGAATCCGGAGTGACGAGCTCCGGGTGCGCCAACTCGAGCTCGGTCAGCCGGCGCAGGAGGTGGTCGAACTCGGCGTCTGAGATCTCCGGATCGAACAGCACGTAGTACCGCTCTTCATGACGACGAATCGCGGCCCGTAACTCGTTGATTTCTTCGACGATCGGCTCAGTGGCGGGCACGGTGGAGCTAGACTACTCGAAGGAGATTCATCGTAACAGCTGAGTCACGGGTTGATCGTGTTTCGTTCGCTCGCACTACAACCCGGTGTGTACAACCCGGTGTGGCGGCTCGATCTACTAATGTCCGGTGCACTCCCTCGGCGCGCCTAGTCAGACGAGCGCAGCGCCCGTCTCGGTGCGACGCGGGTTTTCACCGCCGACCGCTAGCGGTCGCGAGATAGCACGTAGTCGGGTAGCGCCAACAGGGCCTCGAGCGCCGGAGTAGGGGGGAACGTGCTCAGATGCCGTTTTGCGGCGGCCGCAAACCCCGCCGCCCGGTCGAAGGCGCGATCGAGAACCCGATGCTCGCTCAGTAGACGCCGGAGCTCCAGCCAGGACTCGGAGCTGACCGTCTGATCGCGCACGATACCCTCGAGCAGGTCGCGACTGCGACCCCCGTCCTGCTGGATGAGGTAGATGGCTGGCAGCGTCATCTTCCCCTCGCACACGTCGCCGCCAACCGGTTTTCCAAGCACTACCTCGTCCGCCGTGTAGTCGAGCAAGTCGTCCACTAACTGGAAGGCGATGCCCAGGTTGAACCCGTACTCGCGCAGCGCCAGCTGCTGCTCCGCGGACAGATCACCCAAAATTCCGCCGATCTGGGCACATCCGCCGAACAGATAGGCTGTCTTGCGCCGGATGATCTCGAGATGCTCCTCCTCGGTGATATCGACGTCGCCCGCCTTAGTTAACTGATAGAGCTCGCCCTCGATCATCCGCAATGTCACGTCACAAAGCAGACGTACCAACTCGAGGGAATCGACCGTCAGCGCCATGCCCATCGACTTAATGTAGAGATAGTCTCCCAGCAGCACTGTGACGTCGTTGCCCCAGCGGGAATGGACAGACTCACGGCCGCGCCGGATGACCGCATCGTCGATCATGTCGTCGTGGACCAGGGTCGCCGTGTGGATAAACTCGACGACCGACGCGTAAAGCGTGGCCCGCTCGCCCTGATACCCGCCAAGCCGAGCGCACATCAGCAGCAAGGCCGGTCTGACCCGCTTACCCCCACTCGTCTGGATGTAGCGGCCAATTTCCGGGATCAGCTCGACTCGCGACTCAATGTGGCGAACGAATTGCTGCTCGACGGCCTCCAGATCCAGCCGAATTGGCTCGAAAATCTGGCCGATGTCTGGTGGTGCTGAGGTTCTTGACAAGGCTGTCACTCGCGTTTCGGATCTGAGCACACTTGCGAGCCAAGTGTCAACGCTACAACCCTTTAGACGGAGAAACCAAGGGTTCGAACCGCGACCTGGCGTACGCATTCTGGCGTCGAGGCGTCGGCTGGCCGGGGACGGCGCGGAGCGAATCGGAAGGTGGTGGAACCTGAACAGTAGCCCGGTATCACCCCTCCGGGCTGTGCGCCGCCCACCGCACTACTTCGGGATCGTTGCACCGGCCCCGAACAGGCCCTCGAACGCCGCGACCGTCCGTGTTTCCAACGCGTCCGCCGTTACCCCCCTGACCTCGGCCAACATCTCCACGACCCTACCTACCCACGCCGGTTCGTTCCGCTCACCCCGATGCGGCACCGGCGCCAGATACGGTGCGTCGGTTTCCACGAGCAGCCGGTCTTCCGGCACCACCAGCGCCGCCGCACGGACGGATGCAGCCGCCCTGAACGTCACGATCCCGGAAAACGAAACGTGAAACCCCAGCTCGACGGCCCGCTCGGCCATCACCGCATCCCCGGTGAAGCAGTGGAACACGCCGGACACCCGCGGAGCCCCAGCCTCGGTCAGAATCGCGAGTGTGTCGTCCTCTGCCTCCCGCGTGTGAATCACGATGGGACGCCCGGTCTCGTGCGCGACCCGGATCTGACGCCTGAACACCTCCATCTGGACCTCACGCGGGGCGAAGTCGTAGTGATAGTCGAGACCGATCTCACCCACCGCACACGTCCCCGGCCTCGACCCGATCGTCGCGCGAAGATTCCCCTCGATCTCGTCCAGCCGGTCCGCGAACACCCCGGCCCGATGCGGATGCACCCCCACGGCGAACTGGACTGCCGGCCACAGGGTCGCGACGCGCGCTGCGCGCGCCGCCTCCGCCTCGTCTGTAGCGTCGAGGATGCACAGCGCTCGGTCGACTCCCACGTCCCGAGCACGTTCGACGACCATCTCGAGGTCGTCCCGGAAGGCCTCGTCTGCGAGATGACAATGGGAATCAATCATGGTGGCTACGATCTTCGGTCGGCACGTCTTCCGGCTCGGCTTTCCGAACTTCAGCCTTCTGACGCGCCCGAACGACTGGCCCAGCCCAACCCGAGCGACGCCATGCGCAAGACAAACACCACGAAGCCTCCGCCTACCGTACGCGCGAGCCAGGCGGCGCGGCCACGGGGTTATCCACTGTCAGCAAAACCGGGTTCCCCTCCGGATCGGTCGCGGCCAGCATCATGCCATTCGACTCGACACCCATCAGCGTGACCTCTTGCAGATTGGCAACGATGACCACAGCGCGCCCGACCAGGGTCTCTGGCGTGTAGGACCTGGCAATGCCGGCGACCAGGGTCCGCTCCTCTCCCCCCACATCGACCGTCACTTTCAGAAGCTTTCTGGACTTTGGAATCGCCTCGGCCGCCAGCACCTTCGCGATTCGCAGGTCGATTTTCATAAAATCGTCGAACAACAATCGCGGCGCCTCTCGTGCCGGGGGCGCGGCGGTTACCTCAACCGACGCCTCGACCCGCGCCACGCCGTCCTCCGGCGGCGGCCCCGCAGGCGTAGAACCAGCTTTGTCCATCATTCCGTCACCCGCTCCTTTCAATGTCGCCCGCCGTCCCGGCGCGGCTGTGACAGCCAGGGCCCTGGCCGGTGTCGTCGATGCGCGGCCAGAGCGGCGGCCCCTTGACAATGTGCCGCTGACCGCCAGACCACCCGACGTCCCGGTTCAGCTGGATTTCGGCGATCGACCCGCCACACCCCATCCGACGCAGGATCTCGACGCAGGAGGCCGGCATCGCGGGCCACAGCAGAATCGCCGCAATCCGCACCGCCTCGGCCATCTCGAACAACGCCTGGTCCAGCTCATCCCGACAGGCGGGGTTCTTGGCCAGAACCCATGGCTCTGATCGTGTGATGAACTCATTGGTGGCATCAATAAGATCGAACGCCGCCGCCATCCCGGCATGCAACTGGTGCTCGTCCATGGCCGCCCGATAGCGGCCAACGACGTCGGCGGCACGGCCCGCGAGCGCCGGGGTCGCTCCAGGGACCGGTGCCAGTCGTCCCTCCCGGTACTTGTGGGCCATGACGGCGACACGGTTTACCAGGTTCCCAAAATTGTTGGCCAGGTCGACGTTATATCGCTCCTCGAAGCGCTCCCATGTAAAGTCCCCGTCCTGACCGTAGCCAATCTCCTTGACAAGATACAACCGAAGCGGGTCTGGCCCGAGACGGTCGGCTGCTTCGAGCGGGTCCACACTGGTCCCGAGCGACTTGCTCATCCGCTGGCCTTGCCAGTTGACCCACCCATGCCCGAACACCCGCCTGGGTAACGCGAGCCCGGCACTCATTAGCATCGCCGGCCACACGACCGCGTGAAACCGAGTGATGTCCTTGCCCACCACATGCAGATCGGCCGGCCACCACTCATTGAAGCGTTCGTCATCCGTGCCGTAACCGACGGCCGCGATGTAGTTGATCAAAGCGTCGAACCAGACATAGACCACACTCGACGGGTCGAAAGGAAGCGGGATACCCCAGCTCTGGCCGGTCCGACTCACCGAGATGTCTTCGAGCCCCCGCTCGAGCAAACGCAACATTTCGTTGCGCCGCACATCGGGTTGCAGAAACCTCGGATTCGCCTCGTAGTGCTCGAGCAACCGGTCGCGATACTTCGACAACCGAAAAAAGTGATTCTTCTCCTTGATCCAGTCCGGTTTTGTTCGATGGATCGGACAGTTACCGTCGACCAGGTCCTTGTCCTGCTTGAACGCCTCACACGACACGCAGTACCAGCCTTCGTATTCCCCTTCGTACAAATCGCCGGCCGCGGCGATCCGCTGCACGAGCGCGGTCACCGCCAGCCTATGCCGCTCTTCGGTCGTCCGTATGAAGTCGTCGAACGACACATCAAGCTTGGCCCACACCCCTCGGAACACCTGCTCCATCTGGTCGCAGAAGGCCTGCGGGTCGAGACCCAGCTCCATGGCCCGCTGGTAGACGTTCTGGGAGTGCTCGTCGTTGCCCATCAGAAAATGAGTCGACAGGCCGCACAGACGGCGATATCGCGCGATGACATCAGCGGTCACCTTCTCGTAGGCGGTGCCCAGATGGGGCCGGCTGTTGACGTAGTCGATCGCCGTGGTCAGATAGAAACGCCCCATCACGTCTCCCCCGTCCCGGACTCCGGCGGCTGGGGGCCGGCAGGCCCTGTCTGGGAACCCTGGATACCCGCATCCTGATACGCCTTGACCGCGACGGCGTAAACTTCCTTCACCGGCACACCGTGTTGTCTGGCCAACCGCGCGCAATCGTCGAACTCAGGTGACACGTTGACCACCGCCGCGTCGCGCCGGGCTACCTTACAGCGTACCTCGCCGAACCGAGTCAACACCGACACGAACTCGCGCGGTAGGGTCTCGCGGTTTACCTCGCGGTACCGCACTCCAATGGTCGTCGACTCGCGGAACAAGGTTGCGCTGACCGCCTGCCGCCGGCCCGGCGGCACCAGAACGGTGACGTGCGTTCCCGGCCGGCTCTTCTTCATCTGCACCGGGGTATAGAACACCTCGACGGCGCCGGAGGCAAACAGACGCTCCATCAGCACCGCGTAGATCTGCGGATTCATATCGTCGATCTCGCACTCGACGACCGCTACCCGCTCGCACTCGCCTTCGTTAGACTCCTCTCCAACGAAAACCCGCAGCACATTGGGGTGCGCAGCAGGATCACGGGCGCCGGCGCCGTACCCGATCTTCTCAATCCGCATCGGCGGGAGCGGACCGTATTCGCCCGCGAACTCCGTCACCAGTAGAGCCCCTGTCGGCGTCAGCAATTCTCCCGGTGGGGGCGCCGCGTAGACCGGCGCGCCCAAGACCAGCATCGCCGTGGCTGGCGCCGGCACCGGCAGCGTCCCGTGCGCACAGGTCACCGTGCCGTTTCCAATGTTGATGGGCGAAGCCACAATCCGGTCGGCACCGAACCACTCGAGCGCGAACACCCCACCGACGACATCGACAATCGAGTCGAGGGCCCCGACCTCGTGCAGGTGCACCTGCTCGACCGGCACCTGGTGGATCGCCGCCTCGGTTTCCGCCAGTCGCCGGAACAACCGGTTGGCCCTGTGCTTGGACGCGTCCGACAGCGCCGAGCTGTCCACCAGCTTCGTGATGCTCGCGAGGTGGCGGTGCCGATGCGCGCCGCCGGCGTCGTCCGCCGTCTCGGTGACCGTGAACTTCGTGGCCGCAATGCTTGATCGGCTGACCCGCTCCGCCGACACTGTGTACTCGTCCCCGAGCGTAAGACTGCCCAGCGCGGTCCGCAGTGTGTCGAACGGCAGCCCGGCATCGAGCACGGCGCCGATCACCATGTCCCCCGACGCGCCCGAAAAACAGTCCAGGTAGAGAATGCGGCTCATCGTGTCTCGGTCACTCGAAGGAAACGGGAGACGAGAGGGATGTTTCCTATCCGTACTTCCCAGAGCTGGCCATCTCCCGGAAACTACATTGCCTCGCGTCAGCCAACACCAGATGGTCTATCACCTCGATATCCATCAGCCGCCCCGCCCCGACCAACCGCCCGGTCAAGGCCACATCTTCGTTGCTCGGCGTCGGATCGCCGGACGGATGATTATGGAACAGCACAATCGAGGCTAGCCCCGCCGACGGCCGCCTCCCGGAACACCTCGCGCGGGTGGACCAGACTGGCGTCGATAGTCCAGACCGACAGCACCGCGGTCTTCAACACCCGGTGCTTGGTGTCCAGCCAGTACGATACCGACTGCTCGACAGGACGCGCACCGTGGCCCGGCAGCAGATACGACGCCACATCGCGTGGATACCCCAGCTGGAACCGACGCTCAGGCTGGCGGACGAGCGTCCGACGACCCAGCTCGACCGCGGCCAGTACCTGCGCAGCCTTGGCGGCGCCGATTCCTTCAGGCGGCGCAGGTCGGCCTGGGACCGTCGCGTCAGCCGGTGTGTGCCACCCGCAGCCTCCAGCACATAATTAGCAACTTCGATCGCGCTTGCGCAACGAAAGCCGTGGCCGAGAATGACAGCCAGCAGCTCGTTGTCGCCCAGACCTAACGGCCCGAGACGTTCGAACTTTTCACGGGGTCGGTCGCGAAGAGCGAGCAACCTCATCGTACCATAGCGGCGGGCGCCAGAAGTCTCCCGGTGGCTCCGCGCTCCAGGAGCTTCGCTGCCCACCTCGTGCTCCCACGTACGTCACGACGGACTCTTGCGAGAACCGGACACAACCGTTGAGCGTGTGCGAAGGAGGAGGCACCTCCAGGTACGTAGAACCTGCACGACCCGACGGGGTGACGCACCGAAAAGCCTGCCGCCGGACGCCAGAGCACAAGAGGACTTCGGTCGAGGGTGACAGGTTTAGCCGTGCCAGCGGCCAGTCAGCACGACCTCCGCCCAACCCGTCAGCCGAATGCCTGCGTCGGTCCAGGTCACATGCTGTACGCCGCCGGGTGACACCACATCGACATCACGCGAGGCGGAGCCGTAAGCCGCCGCCGCCACCGCGCTGGCGCACGCGCCGGTGCCCGAAGCGGCCGTCGGGCCGACGCCACGTTCCCAAATCAGGATCCTGATCCGTGACGGCGACTCCACCTCGACCAGCTCGACGTTCGCCCCGGACTGGAACGTGTGATGTGTCGCGAGCGCGGGTCCCAAGCGCTGCAATCGTGCGTGATTCACCGGCGGGCCGAGCACGATGCACTGCGGGTTGCCCACCGACAGCACCACCACCTCGACCAGCTCGCCGGCAACCTCGAGCACACGTTGGCCGAGACCCGCCGGCTGTCCCATCAACGCCTCGAACGTCATCCGATCTCCGGCCGACTCGACCAGCGTCAACGGGATCGCTCCGGCGTCGGTCTCGATGACCACGTCGTGGGCGCCCGTCCTGTCCCGAGCCACGATCGCGGCCAGACAGCGGACCGCGTTGCCCGAGACCTCGGCTACCCCGCCGTCCGCGTTGTGCAGCGTCATCGTCGCTCCCGCCTCAGTCGGCGCATAGAGCACGAGGCCATCGGCGCCGACCCCGGTGTGGCGGTCGCACACCAGACGAGCCAGTGTGGAGCGATCCTCCTCGACCGCTTGGTCGATCGGGACAAACAGAAAGTCGTTCCCGTAGGCGTGAGCTTTGATCAGATCGATTGGCACAGGGGCTCGCCACCTCCTGGGAGACCGGCAGGTGTCAGCTGCCTCCTTCAGGATGTCCTTCACGGACTCAGAAAGCTCTCGAACACCCACGTCAGCCCGGCGGTGAGTCCCACACGCGGGTCACGCGAGGTGAACCCCGTAGTCAGGCCACCGTCGAGTCGCACCGTACGACGGGTGTAGCGCAGCCCGAACGTCATCCGACTACGATTCTCGGTACCCGGCGGCGGCGTACCACGCATGGTCCCGGCCATACCGTTGATCTCCGAGACTATCTCGGCCCCCTCGGCGAAGCCGCGTGCCAGGGAAAACCCGTAGATCAAGACGTCGTTCTGTATATGGCCTCGGGTTGGATCCGAGAGCATGCCGAACCCAATGTTGCCGACGAACCGAACCGACTGCACCGTCTTGCCAACAAGCAGGGACTGAAAGAAGTCCATCGTGTCCGTGCCGAGTCCACTTTCATTGCTGGCGATCGGTAGCCGCGTCGCGAACCGTAGGCCGATCGCAGGCACGCGCCGGCCCTCGCTGACTATCTTGACCTTCGCCCCGACGACGAAATCCTCGTAGGCGCGTGTCGAGTCCCCGCTGACGCGCAACAGGTTCGACAGCGGCGCGTCGAACCTATCAGAAATATTGAGGCGGCTCACAGACACCCCGTCGATCTGGATCTCGGCGTTCGGGCCCATACCCAGGCTGAGGCCGATTAGCGGTCCGCGTAGGAGGTTGCCCTCGAGACCCGAGGCGGTGAAAGTCTGGTCCCAGGCATGATCGATCCCAGCTTCCAGCAGGATCAACCCCTCGCCAACCGGCTCGGGGTCCTCGGTTAGCAGCGGCCGCTGCTGGGCGGCGGCCGCGCCGGCCGTCAAGCACAGGCCCAGCACCCAGCCTCCCACGCTCGTCACAGCCCGCGTCATTCTCTACTCCCAGGCAGCTCCCGCGTCCCAGCGCATGTAGCTGATCGCTGCGGCGTCGTAGGCGGCATGCGCCACGATCGGGGCCAGCAACCCGCCGGTCACGTGGGCAAGCCCACCCAACCCTAACCCCATCACCATGACCCACATCCCGAATAAGGCCGAGCTTCGGCCTCCGATGTGCGCAAGCCCGAACACGGCACTCGCCACGACCAGCCCAAACTCGGCCTGCACCGCGCCCCGGAACAGCAACTCCTCGCCGACCCCGGCGGCAAGGCTGAGGACTGCGACCTCGAGCGGTCTGACCTGCGCGAACACCGGCCGGAGCACCTCCCGATACAGCCCACGGATCGCCCGCACGGGCCGGACGGGCGGAGCGAGCCGCAGCACCGCGTAGTTCACGCCGGCCAGCACGACCGAGGCACCGAGCCCTAGCACTAGGCCCGCGACTGGATCACCGGGTCCGATGGGGAACCCGCGCAGGCGCATCCACACCAGGCCCACACCAGCGAGCAGCCCTTCGCCAGCGAGCGCAACCACGAGGAGGCGTCCGGCCAGCATCCCGGTTACACCCTGTGAGCATCGATCGCGACGACCGTGTCACGTCTCGATCTTGTCTCTCCCGCTCTCACCACGATAGCCTCGGCCCGGTTCGAGGCTGACCTCGCTAGAACGCCTTACCACTGTCCACTAGAATCGTCACCGGACCGTCGTTGACGGACTCGACCCTCATGTGCTTCTGAAACACTCCCGTCTGCACCGGAACGCCGTGACCACGCACCGTCTCGGCCACCGCCTCATACAGGGCTCTGGCGTCGACCGAAGACGCAGCCTGGTCGAACGAGGGGCGACGGCCCCGACGGCAGTCCCCGTACAGCGTGAACTGCGAAACCAGGAGCGCCGTACCTTCGACCTCAAGCACCGAGCGGTTGAACCGGCCCGCCGCATCCGCAAAGACGCGCAGCTCAACCATCTTCTTGGCGACGTAGGCCACGTCGTCCGCGTCATCGTCGCGAGCTATACCAATGAACGCCAGAAGCCCATGCTCGACGGCGGCAACCTGACGGCCATCCACTATCACTCGCGCCGAGATCACACGCTGCACGACGGCTCGCATCGACGGCTCCCGGTGGAATGGGCGGGCCAGCGACGTCGGCCCCCAACCCCACTAACGATGGACGGCGGCGCCTCGACTGGCTACCCATCCCGCCACGCCTCCGCACCTCATCGGCTCAGTGGACCGTAATCTCTACGACGGCATTTTGGCCGACGCCCTTTGTGCGCGGCCGCGCTGATGACACTGGCCGCTCAGTTTAGCGACACGCCACCACCCGCAACCGCGCTCTGGCCTACAATATCGGTCGCCGGACCCAGACCCGCGGGAATGCCGTCAACCTATCAGTAGACGCGGAATCGTCCGGTCCCACGTGAAATCGCCGGCGCGTGTCAGCGCCGCTCCGCCGAGCCGCTCCGCCAGGGCGACGTCGTCCATGACCCGCCGGAACGCGTTGGCCAGTGACTCCGGATCCGGCTCCGCGACCAGTCCATCCTCGCCCGGCCGCACCAGCTCCGCGGGCCCGCCGCTGTCGACACAGGTGATGACCGCCTTACGCGAGACGAACGCCTCCAACGTCACCAAACCGTAGTCCTCGGCGCTCGGCGGGTAACAGACCGCACGGCATCCGGCCAGATGCCCGACCAGTTCGGTTTCATCGATGCTGCCCGCGAGACGAACCCGTTCGCCCAGCCCAAGGGTCTCGATCCGTGACCGGAGGGCCGCACGCTCTTCGCCGTCGCCCGCAATCACACAGCGGATACCGCCGGCCACCGGATGTGCCAGCGCATCGAGCACGAGCCCGACGCGTTTAAGAGGTGACAATCGCGACGCCACGAACAGGTAGTCCCCGTAACCATCACAACGATAGGCGCGAGGTGGTGGTGGCGGATACAACACGTCGGACGGGATGCCGCCCCACCGCTCAAGTCGGCGCTGGATCGTCTGGGACTGTGCGAAGAGCCGCCGCACGTTGCGGGTCAGCAGATACGTGTCGGCCCGGTGTATCACGCGCCGCCGCAGCCGCTCCTTGACTCGCGCACGCCACGACAGCGGCTCGCTAAACCGCGGCCACTGGTCGTAGTACTCGCGCATCCGGTGGTTGAGCCAGCAGACGTGCGATGGGTGCCGCACCGCATAACTCGGAAACCGGAAGCTGACGACATGGTCGACCGGATGCCCGTCGTACGTCAGGCCGACGTCGGTCAACCAGGAGGCCAGATACGCCGCGCCCTGCCGACCAAATCGGTTCTGGGGTGTCCGAATCACCGTGGCATCATGCCCCGCCGCGCGCAACGCCGCCGTGAGCCCGTCGGCGATGACGAGATGTCCGCCCTCAGCGAAGAGAGGATGCGATGTGACGACCGCTACTCGAGCCACCGTGTCATCGTCCCGACATCGGGCGACACACCGCCCGCGCCACGCGACACCTGGCGATGCGACCGACCTGAAGCAGCAGAAGGGGTGTCTCTCACGGCGTGCGCGTGCCGACCGCCGGCCACCGGTCGCGCGCGGTCGCGGCAGGCAACAATGAACCGCCTCGATTCGCGCCGGTCAGAATCGCGCCCGGAAACCAACGCCGAACTGCACGCCGCCCACGTCGATCGACTGAGTGCCCCCGGTGGCGGGAATGTCGGCAGCTGCCCCGGCCCAGCGCGCGAAGAGTCCCCCGCCGAGCTGGTCGATTACCATATACGTAACGTCGACACCCAGGTGGCCGCCAACCTTGCGCTGCGACACGGCGCTGGTGGTGACACCGGTGATCGAGACGACCTCGAACGGCGCACTTACCTCCTCGATCGTCGCGCTCGTGATGATGGTCTGGTCGATGCTGAAGAACGACGGTCCCCCGAACACGGAGACATCGAGCCGGTCGATGACGGGAAATACCCAGACGGCCTGGATATGCACGCCGGTCTGCGTGTGCTCGAGGTCGGTCCGGTTCAGGAACCCTTTGCGCGGTCTGTTGAAGAACAGCGGATGGGGGATCTGACCGGTCACCGCGGCACCGGTGTTCGTGGAAAACCTCGTCAGCCCCACGCCCGCGGCCAGATTGCGCCAGACACGCACACCGCCGCTGATGTCGAAGAATCCTCCGCCCTTGCCGGTGTGAGCCACGGCGTAGGTCGCCGTTTCGTCGTAGATCGACGCGCTGAACGACTCGTTGAACGATCGGTCTTTTACCTGAGACGCGAAGTTGACGCTAACGAATCCCTGGTCTCCCCACGCGCGTTCGAACACGCTCTGCGCGTAGACAGCGGGCGTGGCAAGGAGCCCGGCCGTAAAAACACCGATGAATGTGAGTACACCTCTCATGAGCCACCGTCCACGATCCTGTATTTGATTATCGCTTTCAAAGCCCACCATCCGCCGGCTGGTCGGCTCGACATCAGACGGCGACATGGACATCCTTCGTCAAGCGTGGAGTCCACCACTCCGCCCGTGGACGATCCGAGCCCGGAATGGTAGCACAGGCCACCTCCGAGCCCCGATTCCGGCAGCCGCGCGACGACCGGCCGTTGGCCGCACCTGAGCTCCAGTCGCTCACGGCGACAGGCCAAACGTCGGTGTCAGCTGCACCGCCACACCAAGATATCGCGGGTCGCTCGAGTCCGGGTCCTGGAGCATCGGCACGAAGCCATCGCTGGTCGACACGGTTAACAGATACACCCAGGTGCCTCGCGAGAGCACGCCGCGTGGCGTCAGCACGACCTCGGTCGACACGCCGCGCCGCACGTCGACGCTGGACTCGCTGCCCCCGATACGCACCGTGACCCTGTTCTCGATCGGCGCCGACAGCGTCACCACAACGCTCTCCAACGGTCCATCGGTGCGAACGATGATATCCGACTGGCTACGCCCCGCGATCCAGATGCCAGGAGGCTCCGGGCGATACGCGTCCTCATCCAGAAAATACAGCAGCACGGTGGGGTCTTCCTGATACACCACGCGGGACCGAACCGGGTCGAGCACGACCGGCAAGTCGTTCACCATCGCTAATTCGACGGGCAGCCATCGGAGCGCGCCCCGCTGAACGCCCAGGTAGGGCTGCTTCGCAGACACAAAGGGATTGACCAGCATCTGCGCCGTAAACACGGCGCCCCCAAGCCAGGCGACAACCGACGGGCCAATCGAACGAAGTGGCGGCGCCAGAAAAAACAGTACGGGGTAGACGCTCAGGTAATAGCGGTTGCCGGATGGCCCGCCGCCGCCTGACCACGAATAGGGAAGCAGCACCAACATGACGACGGCGGTGGCCACGGCCGACGCCAGGATGAGCAGATGCCAGACTCGCAGCTCCGCGCTGCGCCACAGGGCCCAGATGACGACGACGACCCCAGGAAAGAAGAACGGTACAAACCCGAAATGCCGACCCACGAAAAAGTATCCGACGTTGCGGGTCAGCAGGCCGAGAGAACCCGCCGTGCTCGCCGGCGCCTCCTCGAGACTCAGGTCGTTAGTGGACACGACGACGCCGCGGTCCGCGAACCCTGCGCCCGGCTCATCGAACGGGAACGAGGCGTAATAGGTGCGACGCTCGCCCCCCTGATGGTTCAATTCGCCGGTCACCAGCGCGTTAACGCCAAAGCAGCCGACCACCACCAGACCATAGACAACGGCCACACGCCCCCCCACGACCCAGCGCCGGTGGCGCCAGTGCCAGAGCACCGGCGGGATGATCAGCAGCGCGTGATACAGCTTGGAGTAGGTGGCCAGTCCGAGGAGGACGGCCGCGAGTAGATCGCTCCGCGTGCCCCGCCGCCACCACCCCGACGCCTCCGTAGGGGCGGACGCAACCTCTTTGTAGAACCAGGCGAAGTAGGCGAAGAAGACGAGCGCGAAGTTGAAGAAGTCCGATGTCAGCCACACGACGTAAACCGGCACGATCGAGGCGCCGACGAACGCCAGGACATACGCCAGCGCCGGCGCCGCGGGCGACCGCGCCGCCATGAAGCGATACCCCGCGAACACGACCCCCGCAAACAGCATCACGTTGAACAGCAGCATGCCGTTGAGGCCGGCCATCCAGACGAGCGGCGCCACCGTGACGGGGTAGATGAACGCCTTGCCAAAAAATAACCGGTCGGTGCCCAGGTCGAGATCCCCGTCGAACTCGGGTGGCCACACGGTGCTGAGGCCCAGATGCAGTTCGCGCCCGAGCTTCAGGAAGATCCCTTCAGGGCCATTGTTGTATGTCCGAAAGAACCGCTCCAGGTCTCGACGCTCGTACGCGAGATCCCGGTCATAAGCCACGCTGGTGGCCATCCCGACGTAGGTCGCCTCGTCCCCCTTGATACCGCCGCTGATCTGCACCACGTCAACCGATAGGGACGCCCAGCCGCCAAGGATCAGGATCAGGATTGCGGCAAGCATCCCCGGATCCGGTCCCCGGCGGCTGAGCAAACCTCGATTTGTCTCCGGCGTAGCGTCCCCGACATCGGTCATGTGCCTCTATGATATCCGGGTCTCCACCTGGGCAATGCTCACGGCTCGTTCACCGCACCCCCCGAGCTGATAGCCTGGCGCGCAGGGTCGCCACCTGGTCGACTTCGCTGAGATTCCGGCCTCCAACGCATCGAGATCACTATTCTTCCGGTCCTGACCGTCCGATACGACACAGCAAAGCGGGGCGGACCATCCTAGGTTGGACCGGATCTTGCCGGGTCGGTGACGGGCTGGATGCCGGCCTGATTCGACACAGGCTGACATCCATACACGCGCCACGGCGCTGAGGCCCAACTCGCGGCTAGTCACCATGGCCCAAACTTCTAATCGAGCAACACAGACCGTCGTCTGGCTCGCGGCCGCGACACTGCTGGTCGCCTGCGACTCGGAGCGCAGCTCCAACCCGCTCAGCCCGAGCATCGCCGGTCCGCTAGCTGGTGTCACGATCACGGCACCGACCTCAGGCCGGCCCGTCGATGGCCAGTTGCTCGCCGTCGACGCACAACCCGTGACGCTGACCTTCCAGGGCGCCGAGTCAAACAGCCCGCGCCCTTTCTGGTACGAGGTGCAGATCGCGGAGGACGAAGCGTTCGAGCAGATCCTTGACACATTCGTCGACATCCAGGCTGGCGAAAACGATGTCACCTTGTTCGAGCTGCCGAACACGCTGGGCCCGGAGCATCTGTATCACTGGCGGGTGCGCGCGGTCGACGGCGCCAACGCAAGCATCTACTCGACCGGTGACCCCTTCGAAATCTACACCCCGCTCATGATCGGTGCACCTACCTTGTCCGCGCCCCCGGACGGCGCCACGACACAGATCGACGCGCCCGTACTCTCGGTCAACAACGCCACGTTCGACGGGCCAGCCAGCGACGTCGTCTATCGCTTCGAGATCTCACAGACACAGAACTTCTCCTCTCTGACTGCCTTGTTGAGTGTGCCGCCGTCGGCCAGTGCAATGACCTCGGCGAAAGCGGGCGACCTCGGCTACGACCTGATCTATTACTGGCGGGTGCAGATCCACGCGGCCGGACGAACAGGCAACGTCGTCGGTCCGTATTCGGCGACCTGGTCCTTCCGCACGCCGCCGCCACCGGTGGTCTTGGGCATTCCGGCCCCCGCGTCGCCGGACGGGAGCGTGACCACTCAGACCACGCGACCGACCTACATCGTCAACAACGGCACGGTGTCCGGACCGGCCGGAACGGTGACCTATCAGGTGAACGTGGCCACCGACGCGGGCTTCGTGATGATCGTCGACTCGCCGAGCATAGTCCGCTCGGGTGCCGGTCAGACATCCGTCCCGTCCCAGGTCGACCTGACCGAAGATACCGTGCATTACTGGCGAGCCCGAGCGACCAACGGCACCCTGACCACGAGCTGGTCTGCAATCGCCGTGTTCCGTACCCCATCGTCGGGCGGCGGGGACGGCGGGGACGGCGGGGGCGGCGGGGGCGGCGGGGACGGTGGGGGCAGTGGGGGCAGTGGGGGCGACGCGATCGACCTGAGTCAGGTTACCTTCTTGCACTCGGATGTCAGCGACTGGGCGGTAACATCGACTGTCTTGGATACAAATGTCGAGACGGGCTTTGTCTGCGTCTACCATACGGCTGCTGGTCAATGGCCTTTTTCGACGTCGGTGTTCGATGATGGTGCTCCGATCGAGGGCAATATCTGGATTTTTGCTGAATTCAACGGCCGGTGGTATGGCGCCACCTGGGACTGGCTGCGACCCGGTCAGGAATGCAAGTCCGAGTCAGCTGACGCGTTTGGCCGTGACCAGATCCGCATTCCCCCGATGGACTCCTCCTGGGTGCCCCAGGTGGGAGACCAGATCGGCCTCATGATGAGTACGATCGCACGTACCAACCTCCGGGCCGGGGAGGAACGGACCAACGTCGTGCTGGTAGATTGGCCCTACTGACCACTCATATCGCGGTGCAGCACGTTTGGCACCCCCCACTGATTGCCTTTCCACCCGTCTCCAACGGGTTGTCCAGACCAGACACTTGCGACCGGTGGGTGAGCTAACCGCGCCTCAAGCGCCCGTGGCCAGAACCGCCTCACAGCGTACAGTCGGAACACAGCATTTACAGCGGGGCCAATTAAAGCGCCCACCGCTGCGGGCGGTCCGGCTACCGTTTGTGATAGGTTGTCTGGCAGTTCAGGGCGAGATGCGCATGGCCGTGGCAAAAGCCCCGATGCATTCGACGGGCGCTACGCCTGTCTGCGTGGCTTCTCGGTCAAAAAGGGACGATATGCTCCCCGTCGCGCCTTGTCAGGCGGGCGCACCGCCCGTCTCGGTGCGACGCGGGGTTTCACCATGGGCAAGAGCCCGAGCAAGGTTGGAGCACAGCGTGACCCTACGACACGGCATGGCGGGCGCAATTGTAATTCCCGCGATGATCCTGATGGCGGCGTGCGGCTCTGGCAACACGGTGCCGACGAGCCCGTCGGCAACCGGCCTGAGCACGGTTCCCGCCCTGGCCGGTCAGCCCCCGGCTCTGGGCGCCGCGATCACGAGCCCGACGCTGCCTGCGGTCTCCGTCACACTTAAGGCTGCCGCGCCAGTCGCACAATCGCCAGCGTCCAACACGATCCTCCGAAACCGAACCCTCCAGCTGACCGTCGAGAACCCCGTAGCTACGTTTGTTCCCGCGGCACTCATGGTCACATTCGAACTCTTCAAGATCACGGGCGGTACACCGGTCTCGGTCCACACCGCAAGCGTATGGACAGGGCAGCCGAACACGTCCATCACGGTTCCACCGGCTATGCTGGACGATGTGCAGGAGTACGCGTGGCGTGCCTACGCCTCGCTGGACGGTGCGACGGGACCGCCGTCGACACCGCGGGCTTTTCAGACCGAGTTTGTTGTCATCTTGCCTCCGACGCTCCTGTCTCCGATCGGCGGCGAAACGCCGACAACCTATCAACCCCAACTAAAGGTGCAGAACGGCGACGTGCAAGGTGATGCGGGCACAGTCACCTACGAGTTCGAGCTCGACACGAACTCGTCCTTCTCCGACCCGGTACGGGTGGAGTCGGTCCGCGCGGGGGGCACAGGCGACACCACAATCGGGACCCTGCCGGCCGAGCTGCCAGAGTTGACGACGTACTACTGGCGGGTCCGCGGCACCAACGGTACCATCACCAGCGAATGGTCGACCACCGAGACGTTCACAACCCCGGATATGACCGCCGACCAGATCGACCCGAGTCAGATCACCTGGTTGCACACGGACGTGAGCGACTGGGAGATAAACTCGACGGTCACCGACGTAAGGGTCACGACCAACCAGGTATGCATCTTTCATACGGCTGCCGGTCAATGGCCTTTTTCGACGTCGATATTCGATGATGGTGCTCCGATCGAGGGCAATATCTGGATTTTTGCTGAATTCAACGGTCGGTGGTATGGCGCCACCTGGGATTGGCTGCGGCCAGGTCAGCAATGCAAGTCCGAACGGGCTGGTGCATTTGGCGATGAGCAGATCCGCATCCCCCCGATGGATAGCTCCTGGGTGCCCCGGACGGGAGACCGGATCGGCTTTATGATGAGTACGATCGCGCGTGCGCAGGCCGGCAGCGCCGGAGAGTTTCGGACCAACATCGTAGTCAGGGATTGGCCCTAGTAACGGTCCGTGGCGAACGTCCCGCGTCGTACCGCCGCTCGACCGCCGCTGCACCCAGCGCCGTGGTGCCGAAGCGGTAGGCAGCACACCAACATCGCTCGGACCGTGGACCCATAGCGAGCATCGGCGCACGCCACCGGCTGTCACGTGGAGGCCTCACCCGTGGGAAAGGCGAGCCGCGTTCCGTTCTCGGAGCGTGGCGGCAGATTGCGGGGCGTGCTGGATCTGGCCGCTGGCCGCTACCCCTCCTTTCTCTTCGGCGGCTCGACGGGTCGGCTGCTCCCGGTGTTTCACCTTCACGAGGTGAGCAGAGCCGTCCTCGAGCCCCGCCTGCAGTTTCTCGCCGAGAACGGCTACCGCACTGTCACCACCGACGCCATCGCCAGGCTGGTTCGCGACGGCAAGCATCCCGGACCATTTACGGTGGCCCTGTGCTTCGACGATGCTCTGGCCAGCCTGTGGACCGTCGCTATGCCAATGTTGCGGAAGTACAACTTCTCCGCGATCGCCTACGCGATTCCTGGTCGCATCGTGGACGCGGACACCACGCGGCCCACGCTGGATGACGGCGGGTCGACGGCGGAGCACGCGGATCTGAGCGATCGACCTTTCGTCACCTGGCCCGAGCTGTGTGCGCTACAGGCCGATGGACGGGTAGATGTCCAGAATCACACGTACTCTCACGCCAGTGTGTTCTGCGCCGACCGGGTGACCGGCTTCGTCGCTCCCGGGTTCGAAGCGACGCATCTACTGGATCGCCCGCAGGTCTCACAGGGTGGCGAGCCGGCCTTTCTGCAGCCGGACGACCTTGGTGCTCCGCTTTATCCCCAGCGCTCGCGCATGAGCGACGCGCTCCGATATGTCGAGGATGCGGACACGCGCGATCGCTGTCTCGCCCGGGTGAGAGAAGGGGGAGGCCTCGTCTTCTTCGCTCAGCCGGAATGGCAGCGAATATTAGGGGCAATCGCCGACGCGGGATCGGGTGTGTTCGAGTCGGACGAGACGCGGCAACGGGCCGTCCGGCTGGAGATCGATTGTGCGCGCGCGATTCTGGAGGACCGTCTACGAGCTCCGGTTCGTCACCTGTGTTTCCCCTGGGGGGTCGGCGGCCGCCTCGCGCGCGAGGCCGCGCGACATCTCGGCATCGAGACGGCGTTTTCCGAACGATTGTTCGGTCTCCGTGCCGTCCGGGCCGGTGACGACCGATATCGGCTCATGCGCCTGAGCGGCAAGTGGATTACCCGGCTGCCGAGGCGCCGGTCACCGCACGTGGTGGGCAGCGCTACCCTTAGGGACGTTTCAACGACCGGTACAAATGGACCCTCTTGACGACTTCCCCGACGACGTCTCGGTCGTCGTTGTCGCCCATGACGCGAAGCTAACGCTGTGGCCAACGATCGAGTCTGTGCTCGCCATGGGGTGTGCCCCACGACTAATCACCATCGTCGACGTGGCAGGCACTGACGGCTCCGTCGAGGAGGTGGCCCGGCGGCTTCCGGAAATGTGCCTCCGGCGAATGGAGGTCAATCGGGGTCCGAACCCGGCTCGAAATATCGCCCTCCGCGAGGGACCCACACCGTATGTGTTTCTCATGGACGCCGATGTGATCGTCGAGCCGCAGACCGTGCAGCGTCTGCGCGCGGTCGTGGACGCGGACCCCGCCATCGCCGTTGGCAGCCCCGTGGTCGTACATCGTGACAGTCCGAACCTGATTCAGTACGCAGATACGGGGTTCCATTTCATGTGCGAAGCGGTCAATCCGTATCTGGATCGTCCACTGGCCGAGCGAGGAGACTCCCCGAAGGACATCGGCACGGCGTCGGCTTCCGCGTTGCTCATCGAACGAGATGCCGCCATCGACGTCGGGCTGTTCGACGAACGCTACTTCATGGGCAAAGACGACGGTGACTTCACTCACCGAATCGTGATCGCGGGCTACCGGATTGTGGAGCTGCCGCAGGCCCGGGTTCACCACCACAGCCGGCGGCGTGGCGGCTGGCTCTTCTACTATCAGATTCGGAATCGATGGCATGTAATCCTTAAGGACTATCAGGTGCGCACCATTGTCCTGCTCCTCCCGGTGCTCGTCGTGCACGAGTTGCTGCAGGTGGGCCTGCTGATCGTGAAGGGGCACGGCCTGACCTATATCAAGGCCGTCGGTGGGCTCATAGCCATGCTGCCGAGTTTGCCAGCCGACCGGGCGGCTGTCGCTCGGACGCGTAGGCTGGCCGACCGTGACCTGCTGCGCAGTGATCCAATCGTGGCCCGGGACGATCTGATCCGTCATCCCTTGCTCCGAGCCGGCAAGCGCCTCTACGAACGCGTGCTGGCCAGCTACTGGAAATTGATCCGGCCATTGCTGTCAGCTTCGCTCAGACCGGGCGTGTCATGAGTGCCGCGGCCTCGTCCCCTGATCCCATGCCGGAACCATTTCGCGAGGCACAGGTGCTAGTCACAGGCGCCACCGGGTTCAGCGGCTCCGTCCTCGTCCGTCAGTTAACCGAAGCGGGCGCGCGTATCCGGGCGATCGCCAGGCCCTCGTCACGAATCGATGTGCTCGCCGACCTCGACATCGAGTGGGTCAGAGGCCAGGTTTACGACGCGTCGATCGTGAAGGCGGCGACCGTGGGCGTGCATTACGTCTTTCATTTGGCTGCCGCCTTGCGCGAAGCGCGATCCAACGAGGACAGCTACCGGCGCGTGCACTGCGCCAGCACCAGACTGCTCGCCGAAGCGGCTGCGAGAACACCCGGCTTCAAGCGGTTCGTGCATGTCTCCACTGTTGGCGTCCACGGGCACGTCGCTCAGCCGCCCGCCGACGAAACCGCCCCCTTTCATCCAGACGACGGCTATCAGCGTACCAAAGCAGAGGCCGAGACGTGGTTCCGGGAGTTCGCTTTGACGCAGGGCCTGCCACACGTCGTCATCCGCCCGTGTGCCATCTATGGGCCGGGTGACAGACGATTACTGAAGCTCTTTCGGATGGCGGCGCGGGGATTGGTGCCGGTGCTCGGACACAGCCGCGGGTTGTATCACCTCATCCACGTCGAGGATTTGGCGCGTGTCCTCTTGCGCAGCGCCGTGCACCCTGCCGCGCTGAACGAGGTGTTCATCGCCGGCAGCGACATGGCCGTCACACTCGCCGACATCGTACAGGTGGTCGGACGAACGCTCGGACGCCGGGTCCGGATTGTCCGTCTGCCGGCGTGGCCGTTCTTCGCGCTCGCTGCGGTCTGTGAGACGGTCTGTCGCCCGCTGGGTCTCGAGCCTCCGCTGTATCGACGCCGCGTCGCCTTCTTCACCAAGGACCGCTCCTTCGACACTCGAAAGCTGCGCAACGTGCTCGGCTACGCTCCTCTCTTCGCCGATGAGGAGGGGCTCTCGAGCACCACGCGGTGGTATGTCGAGCGGGGCTGGATTCGCGCCCCCCTGGCCGAGAGCCCATGACCGACACCGCGCCCCCCTACGATATAATGCCACTCGATCGATTCCCGCCAGGCAGGCCGTGACCGCAGCCGCTCTCGACCGCCAGGCCCTCCGCGTACTCGCCATCGCGCCTACCCCTTTCTTTGGCGACCGGGGGTGTCATGTCCGCATTCTCGAAGAGGTCCGCGGTCTCCAGGCCCGTGGGACAGACGTGCTCGTGGTCACCTACCCGACCGGAAACGACGTGCCTGGCGTGCGAACCGCACGGGCACCGAACGTCCCCGGCGTGCGAGCGCGAGCGCTGGGACCGAGCTACGGACGTCTGGTCCTCGATACGTTCTTGCTCGGTAGCACTCTCCGTGCAGCACACCGCTTCCGACCAGACATCGTGCATGCGCACCTGCACGAAGGGATCGCGGTCGGCCTAATCGCCGCCCGGCTGGTCGGCAGCCCACTCGTCGCCGATCTCCAGGGCAGCCTTCGCGGTGAGTTGGTGGACCACCGGTTCCTGAGGAACGGCGGTCTACCCTCCGCACTGGTGGATGGCGTCGAACGCTGGCTGGTGCAACGGGCCGACACCCTCCTAGTCAGCTCGACCACCGGCGCGCGGCTGCTGGTCACGCAGGATGTAGACCCCGCGCGAATCGTATCGCTCCCCGATGGGGTGGACTTGACTCGGTTCCGTCCGATGCCACCGGACCCGGCACAGGTGGACCGGCTCGGCCTCCGCGACAAGCGCGTCGTCGTATTCCTCGGTGTGCTCACGCCGTATCAGGGTGTTGACGCGCTGATCGAGGCGGCGCCGCGGGTAATCGACCAGGTGCCAGACGTGCACTTTCTGATCATGGGCTACCCGCACGAGGAGCACTATCGCCGCATCGTGTCGCAGCGTGGGCTGGAGCGGTATATGACCTTCCCCGGCCGGATTCCGTATGACGACGCGGCGCGGTGGCTTAACCTGGGGACGGTAGCAGTGTCCGCCAAGACCTCGCTGACCGAATCGAATGGCAAGCTGGTGAACTACATGGCGTGTGGGCTCCCCGTCGTGTCCACCGACACTCCGATCAACCGCGAGCTGCTCGGCGAGGCCGGGATCTACGCGGCAGTAGATGATCCCGCCGCGCTGGCCGCGTGCCTGAGCGAGCTGCTGCTAGCGCCCGCCCACGCGAAGGAAGTGGGCGCCCTTCTCCGCCGCCGGGCCGAGCAAAAGTTCAGCTGGCCTCGCCTAACCGAACGCCTCCTGCAGGTATACGAGCACCTGATCGCTGGTGCGACAGTGCCCAGCGCCTAAGCCAACCACCATGCGCAGAGACCTGGGGGCACTAGACCGGGATTTCGATCTCCTCATCATCGGGGGCGGAATTTCCGGGGCCTGTCTGGCGTGTGACGCCGCCCTCCGAGGCCTGTCGGTGGCACTCGTTGAACAGTACGATTTCGGGGCGGCGACATCCGCCGCATCATCCAAGATCCTCCATAACGGGCTCCGGTACCTCCAACAGGGGCAGCTCGGCCGCCTGCGGGAGTCCGCCTTCGAGCGATGCCGGTTTCAGGTCATCGCTCCGCATCTGACGCACTATGTCCCGTTTTTGATTCCGACGTATCGTGGATTTCGTCAGGGCAGCCCGGTACTGCGCACCGCCGTCGCACTCCATACGCTGCTCTGCGCTGGACAGAATCGGGCCATCCGCGACACAGAGAAGCGGGTACCATCGTGGCGTTCGTGTTCGCGCGCCGAGACCCTCGGGCTCGCTCCGGTCCTCGACGATCAGCCGACGCTGACCGGGTCGATCGTGATGCCGGAGTCGCTCATGCACAGCTCCGAGCGGATGACCCTGGCTTTCATAAAGACGGCCACTGCCAACGGCGCGGTCATCGCCAACTATGTGGCCGTCGACGAGCTGCTGACTGCCGGAGGGCGCGCCTTGGGCGTTCGGGCGCATGATCGATTGGGCGGGCGGGACACCCTGGAGGTCCGCGCCCAGCTCATCATTAACGCCGCGGGGCCCTGGCTTCCCGCGCTCAACCAGCGCTTCGAGCTTCCGCGGCTGCATCGCAACGTCACCCGCTTCTCGAAAGGCGTGCACCTCGTTACCCGCGCCGTCACCGATGATGTCGCGCTCGTGCTCCCGACCCGCCAGCCACAACAGACGGTGTTCGACCGCGGTGGCCGGCATCTGTTCGTCATTCCGTGGCGCGGACGATCGCTCATCGGCACGACCAACACGCCGTTCGATGGCACCCCGGACGACACGCGATCTACGCCGCAAGACGTGCAGGGCTTCCTCCGTGACCTGGCGGTCACCCTGCCGCGCGCAGATCTCAGAGAGCGCGACGTCCTGCACTCATTCGCGGGTCTCTATCCCCTGACCGCGAGCACGATCCGACCTGAGACGTACCAGGGAACCGGGGAGTATCAGATCGTCGACCACGGACGGCTTGGTCATCTCGACGGGATAATTTCCGTGCTCGGAGCCAAGTACACGACCGCGCGCCGACTGGCCGAGCTTACAATCGACCTCGTGGTCGCGAAGCTTGGGCTCGACACGCGCCCGTGCCAAACCAGGCGAACGCCGCTCGTCGGAGGCGATATCGAGCATCTGCCGTCATTTCACCGGCAGGCCGCACGACGGCTCGCAGACCGCGTGCCACCAGATGTCGTGCGGTACCTGGTCCAGCACTACGGCAGCGAAATTGATGCGGTTGTCGGCCCGCCGATCGATCCACCACGGCCCGCGGCGCGACTCGCCGCCAATCGAACATCGATCGAGGCGGAGGTCGCGTTCGCCGTCCGCGAGGAGATGGCGGTGCAACTGGACGACCTTATCTTTCGTCGAACCGGTTTGGGCACCATCGGACATCCTGGACGGGCCTGTCTTGATCGCTGCGCCAAGCTCATGGGCGCAGCACTCGGCTGGACGGAGACATACCAGGCAGAGCAGATCGCAAAGACGACCGCCCTCTTCCCCCGAGGTGACATACACGGCGATGAGACGCCCTGAACCCGTCGAGCGGACCGCGCAACTCGGTCCACCCGTCCGCAGCCGAACGACGGGCTGGGACTCGGCCAGCGCGTGGCTATCCAGTCCGGTCGGACGGTCTCTTCCGGGCGCGATCACCCTGACGCTCGTGGTCTGGGCCTGCGGGGGCTCGATCGAGGAACAACGGCAGGAACTCAATGGCGCGGCGCAGGTCGACGGCGCGGCCGAGGCGCCGGACCAGACTGTGATGCCGGCGGTGACGGTCGAGGCGCCGGACCGGTCCGCAATGCCGGCGTCGGCGGCCGACTCCCTGACCGGTGGCCGCACGAAGGTGGTCTGGGTCCAGGACCGGGGTGACGGCACCGACGTCTTTGGAGTCGGCACGCAGCTCGTGCTGATGGGGGTCGACACCGGCGACGATCTGGGTGAGCGCGCGATTCTCGGCACCCCGGGCAGTTACGCGAAGCCCCTCATCACGCCCTCCGGAAACCGCATCGTCTACGGCGACCGCCTGGAGGGAACGGTGATGGTGGTCGACTGGACCGGGAACAACCTGCGGCCTTTGGCTGACGGATTCCCGCTGGCGGTCTGGGTGAGCCCGGACGACGCAACCGAGTGGGTCTATGTCGGGACGGACCCGGACGAGTCCGACCCGGACTCCCATCGGCGAGTCTACCGCTATCGGATTGACCGGCCTGAGGACGCCGAGCTGGTCTGGGACGAGCGCCCGATCACCAGCGACGGATTTCAGGTCTCCAGGGACGGGCTGGTGGCGGCCGCGCTGGCGCCCTGGCCGAACGCCGGAGTCCTCGGGCTCCCGAATGGCGAGTGGCGGTCGTTGGGAAACGGCTGCTGGACGGCGCTGGCACGAGACGACAGCCATTTGTTCTGGTACTTCGACGGCCAGCACCGGAACTTAACGATCGTCGACACGGATGCGGAGGAGGACCGGCGCTGGACGGTGAACATCAACGGCGCACCGGGTATCGACGGGTTCGAGGTGTATCACCCGCGGTGGAGCAATCACCCGCGATTTCTCACGATGACCGGCCCCTATACGGTGGGCGGCGGCGACAATAAAATCTACGGCGGCGGAAATGGGGTAGAGATTCACATCGGCCGGTTCTCGGCGGACTACACACGGGTCGAAGCCTGGAATCAGATCACCGCGAACGACGCACCCGATTTTTTTCCGGACGTCTGGGTCGACCTGACTGCACGTGTGCCCGCGTCGACCCCAGGCGAGGCCATCGCCGGCCAGGGACGGCGGCTGGAAGCGGCCTCACCGATCGTCGTCGACGCGAGTGTGACCGCCGAGGTTACAGTGCCGACACCGAGCGACATCGCGCCGTATCGCAACGGGTTGCTGGTGCTGGAGTACGCAGTGCTCGATGTCATCTCTGGGCGCTACGACGACACGACGCTGCTTGCGGCGCACTGGATCATCCGTGACGCCACCCTGCTCGAGACCGCCGTGCGCCCAGCCGGCAGCGTAGTCCGCCTGACGCTCGAACCGTACGCCGCGCACCCCGAGCTCGAAGGTGAGCGGCTCGTCATGGACAACGATCGGTTCGACCTACCGCTCTTCTACGACCTCGCCCCTGGCCCATGACCGAAGTCCCACGGCCCTTCTGGCCCCGACTTCAAGCCCCCCGGCCCGCGGGTCCTGCCTTCCCTCCCCGTCCGCGGTCCCCAGTCCCCGTCGCCCGCTGACCATGGTCTTCAGCTCTCACCTCTTCGTCTTCTATTTCCTGCCGGTCACGCTGCTTCTCTATTACGCCATGCCGTGGCGCGGCCGACATCTCGTACTGACCCTGCTGAGCTACCTGTTCTACGGTTGGGCAAATCCGCTGTTCGTCGTGCTGCTCCTGTTCTCAACGGTGGTGGACTACGCGTGTGGTCTGGCACTGGTCGGCAGCGGACCGGTCTGGCTCGCCAGGCTGACCGGGGCCAGCGGCGCCGCCGAGCGGTGGTCGCAGACCCTGGAGCCGCTCACACCGGACACGACACGTACCAGGCGGCAACGCGCTGCCCTCTCGGTCTCCATCTGCACGAATCTCGCGTTACTCGGCTTCTTCAAATACTTCAACTTCGGCGTCGAGAGCTACGATGCCCTTCTCACCACGCTCGGACTCGATGCGCTGCGGCTCGAGCTCGCGTTCCGGGTCACGCTACCACTCGGTATCAGCTTCTATACGTTCCAGTCGATGAGTTACACCATCGACGTGTTCCGAGGTCATGGCCGCCCGGTGCGCCGCTTTATCGATTTCGCGTGCTACGTCTCGATGTTCCCGCAACTCGTGGCGGGACCGATTATCCGGTTCTCAGAAGTAGCCGGCCAGCTACAGCACCGAACCTGCACGCTCACGAAGTTCGCACGCGGCGTCGCGTTCCTCAGCATCGGCCTGGCCAAGAAGATTGTACTGGCCAACCCCTGTGGTCAGGTGGCCGACCTGGCATTCAACGCCGGGTCCCTCGGTGCCCTCGACGCTTGGTACGGCGTCACGGCGTACGCGTTTCAGATCTACTTCGACTTCAGCGCCTACTCGGACATGGCGATCGGACTCGGGTTGATGCTCGGCTTCGTCTTCCCCAAGAACTTCGACTCCCCCTACAAGTCCGCCTCGATTACCGAATTCTGGCGCCGGTGGCACATCTCACTCTCGTCCTGGCTGCGGGACTATCTGTACGTCCCGCTGGGCGGTAGCCGTCTGGGTACACGCCGCACCTACGCCAACCTGCTGCTCGTGATGCTGCTCGGTGGGCTCTGGCATGGCGCCGCCTGGAACTTCGTCGCCTGGGGCGGCCTACACGGCGCCATGCTCGCGCTCGAGCGAACACGCGGCAAGACCGCGCTCTACAACCGTCTACCCAGACCGCTACGGATCGCGGCCACGTTCGCGATCGTGTCGATCGGCTGGGTGTTCTTCCGCGCGGCGGATCTGGGCGAGGCGGCGCGGTATCTGCAGGCGATGCTGGGTCTCCACGCTATCGAGCCATCCCGTGCGGTCCTGGCCGGCGTGCTGTATCAACCGTATCTGGCCGGCACGGTCGTGGCGGCGATTCTCGTGACCTGGACCTGCCCGCAAACGTGGGACTGGACGCGGCGGTTGACACTACCCAAAGCCGGGTTAACCGTCGGGGCACTCCTGGTCGCCCTCAGCCTGCTCTCAACCCAGGCCTACAACCCGTTCATCTATTTCATTTTCTGACCTGGAGCTGCAGACCGATGATGACAAAGCCGCTCATGGAGCCCTCGAGCCACCCATGACCGTCGAAGCCATCCACGCTGCCCGCGTCGCAAGCGCCGAGGCCGAGGTCGGGCAGACCACGATCAGCCGCGGGGTGGCGCTGACCCTCACGGTGCTCTTCGTCGCGGTGAGCGCCGCGGTGCCGATCACCCAGGCCTGGGTCGACCCCGAAGTACTGCGGCTCGCGCCTGGCGCCGCCGGAGTTTCTCCAGATCTAGACGGACCCTCGCTGCTCAGCCGCGTCATGCGCGGGAACCGCCAGGCCCTCACGGCGATTCAACGGTTCGCCGACGGGCTGGACAACACGTCGCTGCTCGCCCGACAACTGCGGCCCGCAGTCCAGCGACTACTTTCGCGAAGCCTCGGCACCGGTAACGAGCGGATTTACATCGGGCGGGACGACTGGCTCTACTACGCCGAGGACGTGCGGCACGTGACCGGCCGGGGCTTTCTCGATGAGGGTCAGCTTGCGAGACGCGCGGCCTCGGGCAACAGTCTCGCCGACACACCTGCTCCCGACCCGCGGCCGGCGCTGCTCACATTCAACGCGGCGCTGGCTCGCCGCGGTATTACCCTCGTCCTGTTGCCAACCCCAGTAAAGCCGAGCATCCATCCGGAGCACCTCGGTCTCAAGACGTCAGCCGCGCCGGTGAGGAACGCCTCCTTTACTCAGTTCGCCGAGGAGCTGCGCGGAGCTGGGGTGCTACTGTTCGATCCCGCACCGGTACTAGCCGGCCTTGTCGAAACTGGCGACCCGGCGTATCTGGCCCGCGACACCCACTGGCGTCCGGAGGCGGTCCAGGCGGTCGCGCGCGAGCTGGCTCGGTTCCTCCAACGGGAGACCTCGCTGCCGAATCGGGAACCAGTCTCGTATCGAACCCGCTCGGCGCGGGTCCGGAACCAGGGTGACAGCATGGTGCTGCTCGACCTCCCGGCCAATCAGCAACGATATCCGAACGAAGACGTGGAGTTGCGGCAACCCCTGACACCGAACGGACAGCCGTGGCGACCGGACCCGAGCGCCGCGGTACTGCTCCTCGGGGACAGTTTCACCAACATCTACTCCCTCCCGGCCATGGGCTGGGGCGCAGGGGCCGGGCTTGCTGAACAACTCAGTCTCTCCCTGGACCGCCCGCTCGACCGACTCGTGCAGAACGACAACGGCGCGTTCGCCACCCGTGAAGCCCTAGCACGCGAGCTGGCCAGCGGCCGTGATCGACTCGCCGGCAAGCACGTCGTCATCTATCAGTTCGCCACCCGCGAGCTGACGTTCGGCGACTGGCGCCTGGTCGATCTCGACATGCAGCGAATGACCGTAGCGCAGACGGTGCTGACCCCTGAGCCGGGTCAGGTATTGACCGTCCAGGGCCGCGTTCGTCAAGTGACGCCCGCGCCACGGCCTGGCACTGTGCCCTACCGCAACCACATCATCGCGGTCGACCTCGCCGACATCGACACGGGCGGCACGGTGGGCGATGGCTCCGAAGCGCTCGTCTATTTGTCGAGCATGGAGGACAATGTCCAGACGGCGGCCGCCAGTCTCGTCGTCGGCCAGACCATCGCGCTCACGCTCCGTCCATGGGCCGAGGTCGCACCCGATCTAGACGGCATCAACCGAGCCGAGCTCATCGTGGGAAACGTGGTGTTTGCCGAGCCCTGGTGGGGAGCGCTGGCGACACCGCGCCTCGAACCGCCTTGACGATGGTCGTCGCCGCATCGAGCGCAGACGCTTGTTTCACAGCCCCGCCACACGTGGGGGTAGACATGTCGGGTGAACAGGACTTGTCCAAACGTTCCGACGTCACCTTTGGGAAATCTCCAGCCACGCCATGAGACATAGGCCACGCGCGGCGGCGGCCGCCCTGGCGGCATCCATCTCGATCAACGGATGCGTTGACCCGAACATCGACCAGCTGATTGAGTCGTTCCAGGGCGAGCTCGGTCGACTGGCGCGCGAGGCCGCAGCCGCCGAGCGCATCGCGGTGCCCGGGATCGACGGTTGGATCTTCTTTGGCCCGGAGCTGCGGCACCTGAGTGTTGGGCGCTTCTGGGGCCCTGACGCGGCAGGGATCTCCCGATCACCACGTGCCGAGGACGCCGACCCGCTGCCGGCTATCCTGGACTTCAAGCGCCAGCTCGACGACATCGGGGTCGAGCTTTTGCTCGTGCCGGTACCGCCCAAGGCGGCGGTTTTCCCTGAGAAGGTCTCCGACGCGCTCAGCGTCCCGATCCCGGTGCCGCGACTCGACCCAGCACATCGGCAGTTCTACGAGCGGCTCCGGACGGACGGGGTGGACGTACTCGATCTGACGGACCTCTTCATCGCAGAACGGTTTCACCCGGAAGGACCGCTCTACTGCCGCACCGACACGCACTGGTCCGGGAGCGGCTGCACCATCGCCGCGGCGGCGATCGCCAATGTCATCCGAGTCAGGCCCTGGTACGACGCACTCGATACTCAGCCGTACGCCGCCGCCTGGTACAGCATCTCCGTCACCGGTGACCTGACGCGCGAAGGCGGAATCCCCGGTCCACGGGAAGAGCTGCGGCTCCGTGGTGTCGTCACCCGCACGCGGCGGGAGCGCACGCCGGTTTCGCCAAACCCGGACAGCCCGATCGTGCTGCTCGGCGACAGCCACAACCTGGTGTTCCATGCCGGTGGCGACATGCATACCACGGGCGCCGGGCTCCCAGACCAGCTCGCCTTCGAGCTCGGGCTGGCGCTCGATCTCGTTGCGGTCAGAGGATCGGGCGCAACTCCGGCCCGTCTAAACCTCCTGCGTCGGGCGCAGACCGATCCTACGTACTGGGGGCGAAAACGGCTCGTTATCTGGTGTTTCGCGGCGCGCGAGCTTACCGAGAGCGACGGCTGGCGTCTGGCACCGATCGCCCCGCCATGAGCAGGGTCTCCCTCCCCCCTCGTGTCGTTGGAGCCTTCGAGCGCGACCACGACCGGCGCGTGTCGGCGCCGCTCGTAGCGCGGCTGGACCAGTGCCCGGCATCACAGTGCGGCGACCAGCAGGAACGGCCGGAAGGCGATGAGACGGCGTACTGCGTCCAGCTACTGGCACAGCGGGCCGGTGGGTTAGGAGCGTCCGAGGCTCGGAGGCACCGGCCCATCCTGCCCGGTCCGGCGGTCCCGGATCACCTTTGCCGGGACGCCGGCAGCAACCTGAAACGGCGGGATCTCACCGCGAACGACCGCGCCCGCTCCGATGATGGCGTCACGACCGACGCGGGCACCGTCGGCAACAACGACATGTGCGCCAAGCCAGACATTGTCATCGACCTCGATCCCCCTGGCGACACGTCCCTGGTCGAGCACCGGTACGTCGACACGGTCATGGAGATGGTCGCCGCCGACCAGGTAGGTGTACGCGGCCACGAGCGTGTTCTTGCCGAGGCGGACGTGGCCGCCCGAGAAGATCTCGCAGTTGAAACCAATGTTGGCACGGTCGTCGATCTCGATGTCGCCGTTCTTGCAGCTGAGAATCGTGTTCCGACCGATGAGGACACCTTTGCCGATGCTGATCCCCCGGTTGTCGGCACCCTTGGCATCGAGGCAGCAGTTGTCGTCGATGACAACGTTGTCGCCGATACGGATCTTGTGGGGGTGCCGGAGCAACACGTTGTGGCCAAAGACCACGTTCTGCCCCACCTGCCCCAACAGCCAGGGATACAGCTTGGACCGGAGGAAGAGCCCAAGCGCGCCAGGGAACGACGCGCACAGCGTCATGATCGCCTCGTAACGGATCAACGGCCAGAGCCCGCGTTGTCCGACGACGAGCGTGGCATAACGCTGCGCCTGCGTCCGCCCAGGCGTGAACAACTCTTCCTGGATGGCGATGATCCGCTGGCCGCGCTCGCCTGAGGCGTTGTCGTCCGGCGGAAGGGAGGACTGGGATACCACGAGGGTTGTGGGCGGGTCCCTGGCGCTCACACGCCTGGACGCAGTATACCATGCCCCGTGATATCCTCCCCCGTTGCTTCGAGATCGAGTCCCTCGAGCCGGCCGCCGCAAACGGCGACAGCCTGCGGGCAATCCGGGGGATTCCGCGGATAATGAATCGGAATATTTGCGTAACCTGAACGTAGCACCGGTGTTCGTCACCGTGGTTGCGAACACCAGTACTGCGCAGCCAAAACCCATCGTCCTCTCACTCTCGCCCAAAGCCTGGCCATGATCGCGTCAGAAATGCAACTGGGTGAAGAAGTCGAGATCCGGCATCCCCACCGCGGCAACTTCTACGGCCGTGACGTCGTCACCACCACGGAAATTGGCACCTTCGTCGAAATCCAACTAGACCTGACCGAGGTCAGCGCGTGATCCCCCTTGTCGACCTGCAAGCTCAGTACGCGTCGATCAAGAACGAAATCGACGCAGCAGTCCTGGGCGTGCTCTCCAGTGGCCAGTTTGCTCTTGGGCCGGAGGTGGCCGCCTTCGAACAAGAATTCGCGGCCTATTGCGGTGCCGACCATGGCATCGGGGTTAACTCGGGCACCAGCGCCTTGCACCTAGCGCTGCTCGCCGCAGGTGTCGGCCCGGGTGACGAAGTGATCACCGTGCCGTTCACCTTCGTCGCCACGGTCGCGGCCATCCGGTATACCGGTGCCACGCCGGTGTTCGTCGACATCGACCCGCAGACCTGTACCATTGATGTCGACCAGGTGGCCGGCGCCATTACCCCGCGCACGACGGCGGTCGTTCCGGTTCACTTGTACGGTCAGCCGGCGGACATGGACCCACTGCTCACGCTAGCCAGCCGCCACCACCTGACGGTGGTCGAGGACGCGGCGCAGGCGCACGGCGCCGAGTACCGCGGCCGCCGGGTGGGCAGTCTCGGTGACCTGGGGTGCTTCAGCTTCTATCCAGGGAAGAACCTCGGCGCCTGCGGCGAAGGAGGCATCGTCGTGACCAACGACGAGACCCATGCTCGAGCGATTCGTTCGCTCCGAAGCTGGGGCGAGAACTGCCGTCACCATCATGCCCGATCCGGATTTAACTACCGTATGGACGGCATCCAGGGCGCGATCCTGCGGGTAAAGCTCCGTCATCTTCCGGCATGGACCAGCGCCCGGCGGCGGATTGCCGCGACCTACGATGAGCTACTGGCCGGCACCGGCGTCACGACACCCGCGGTAGTGCCGTACGCCGGTCATGTGTATCACCTCTACGCGGTGCGGACCACGCGCCGCGACCGCCTGCATCAGGCCCTCGACGCCGAAGGTATCCAGACCGGCCTCCACTATCCGGTACCGATCCACCTACAACCGGCGCACGCCGACCTCGGAGGCCGGGTGGGCGACCACCCGCGCGCCGAGGCGGCCGCCAGCGCCATGCTCACCCTACCGACCTACCCGGAACTACCGGTGGAGGTACCAGCCCGCGTGGCCGACGTCGTTCGCCGAACGCTGCCGACCTGATCCGACCGACCGTGCCGACCGTAAAACTCGAACAGCTCGCCATCGGCTCCTAGTCCAGAACGACCGACATTTCACAGCCCAGCAGCCGGGTGTCGGTCGACTCAGGCTCGACCTCGGCTGGTACAAATCCGCCCTCCGGCGCACACCAGCCAAGCCAACGGCGCGACGAGCACGATGCGTCCCGGCGCGCCGTCCCACCAGGACACGGTGTATTGGAAGGCGGGGACCAGCCAGGCGGCGGCAACGACCCCCAGTCCGGCCAGGACCAGCACCGTTCGCTCACGCCGGTCGGAATGAGTAGCGAAGGTCATGGCGACAGGTCTGGCAGACCGCCGGCGAAGCTCCTCTTCGCTAGCAGTCTTTTCTCACAGCCCCGCTACACCGCGATGGCCAGCCATCTCCCCGTTTCACAAATCCTTGGTTCACACGTCACAATCGTGTCCAATGGAGATGTTTACGCGCGAGGCACTGGCATCACGGTCGACTCGTCGACCGGCGTGTCGAGCAGTTCACGGATGTGGTAAGTGGGCTTGCCCTGCGACTCATGGTAGGTCCGTGCCTGCATCTCGGCCAGCAGCCCAAGCGTCACCAGCTGAATGCCCGTGAACAGCAACAAGATGCCGAGCAGCAACATCGGGCGGTCACCGATGGCCTGCCCGCCGAACATCCTGACAAAGCCCAGCCAGCCCGTAATCGCTGTGCCGGCGGCCCCCATCAGCAGCCCGATCAACCCGAAGATCTGTAGGGGCCTGGTCGAGTAGCTCAGCAGGAACTTCACGGTAGCGAGGTCGAGGATCACACGCACCGTGCGGGAAATACCGTACTTCGACCGCCCATGACGGCGCGGCCGGTGGTTGACGACGACCTCCGCGATCTGGACACCCTGTTCACTCGCGATCGCGGGAATAAACCGGTGCATCTCGCCATACAGGCGGAGCGACCTGACAACCTCGGCGCGGAAGATCTTCAACGAGCACCCGTAGTCATGGAGCCGCACACCAGTGGCGCGCGAGATCAGCGCGTTGGCGATGACCGATGGCAATCGGCGGGACATCCAAGGATCCTTACGGGCCTTTCGCCACCCGCACACGATGTCATACCCCTCTTCGAGCTTGTCGACCAAGCGGGGAAGGTCCCGCAGGTCGTTTTGCAGATCCCCATCTGCGGTCGCGATGATCCGTCCGCGCGCCCGCGCGAACCCGGCGGTTAACGCCGCCGTCTGGCCAAAGTTACGCCGCAGCCGGATCACTCGAAGTCGCGGGTCCGCCGCGTGCAGCCGCGATAGGATATCGAACGTCCCGTCAGTACTGCCGTCGTCGACGAGGAGGACTTCGAACGTGCGGCCCCAGGCCTCGAGTGTCTCGGTCAGCTCGCGACACAGCGCCTCGACGTTGGGAGCTTCGTCCAGGAGGGGGATGACGACGGACAGCTCAGGACCCATTGGACAAGTCCGCGCATTATAGGTGTAGCCACACGACAACGTCAACCGAACTCATTGTATTGATGTAGGTTACACGTCCGAAGCCGAACCGGTGGCCGACCGCCAGCGGCGATGGCGCCTCAAGACTACGGAGACGCCGACACCGACCAGCGTGCACACCACCAGCACCAGCGCCACCTGCGGCCCGTTCGCGCGCAGGATCGCGATCGTCTGGTCCCCGTAACGCACTGCCAGGGCGGCTTCGCCGAAATAGCGCATCCCGCGCCCGACCGCAACAGCTCCAACAAAGCTGAGCACCCGGACCCTGGCGACCCCCGAGATCAGGACGAACAGCTTGAACGGCATCGGTGGCGGTAGTAGCGCGGGCACGATGATCGCCAGCACCCCGAACCGGTGGAACAGCGCCAGTGCCCGCTCAACCCGTGGCCCGGTGAATCGTTTGCGCACTAGCGCCTCGCCGCCCTTCCGCCCAACCCCGTGGAGCACCAGACATCCGGCGATCGACCCCAGAGTGGCCATTGACGCGTAGTACGTCATCAACGCCTTGTTCCTGGTGACCATCAGCACGACGAGGATGTCGTTGATTTCTGGCAGCGAGAGAAACGACGAATCGAGGAAGGCGACCACGAACAGCCCGCTCCCCCCTAACGAAGAGGCGACCATCTCCACCCAATTGACAACACTACTCATGGAGAGACCCGCCAAAACTCGAGTTGTTGCGTGCGTGGCGAGCGAACGTCTGAGCGCGGCCGGTATAGCGGAAGCGTGGGTGAGATATGGTGCGACCTCTTCGTTCTGGACCCATGGGTCGGCCCCGGTGCGCACGCGCATACCCGCGAGGGTGCGGCGCGGGACGGCGGGCGACCGAGACGGGGTGTGGGGCGGAGCCCGCCTGACACTAGAACCGCACGTTGAAAGTAAACGAGGTCGTCACCCCCCGCAGGTCGATCCGTTCGTCGAGAAACCCCTGGTCGATACCTACGATTCCCTGGACGTCCTGATATCGAACCTCGCCACCAACCGCGAAACGGGATCCGGCTAGCACCCGCAGACCGGCCAGATAGACTCCTCCGACATCGTTGCCCGTCGCCACAAACCGGTCGCGGACGATATCGAACGTGTTGAAGTCGACGAACTCGCCGACCTCGCTGTAGCGCCAGTTAAAGAACCCGACACCGACGCCCGCGTAGGGCTGAATCCCGGCCCGTAATCCGAACGGGAAAAACCTGGCCATCGTCGTAATCGGTGCCACACGCAGCCTGAAGTCCTGGGTAATCTCAGTGTTGTCCACGTTGATGTAGTCGTCGTACACGCTCAGGACGGTCTGCTGGTATAACCCTACGCCGAACCCCACCTCCACATAGTCACCGAACCCGATGAGCCACTCGGCGCCGATGCTCGAATTGTTGAACTCGTCCAGCCCGAATGCGAACAGCCCGAGGTTGGTGGCGATCACATCGTCTACAATCCGGGTGTCCTCGCCGCGGACCACGAAGTGGCCGAGATTTAGACTCAACGAGCTCTCCTGCGCCCAGGCTGGTGTTCCGAGCCACAACCACGAGGTGGTAACCATGACGATCGTACGAACAGACCTCCTCGACATCGCATGTCTCCTTGGCGGGATGGTCCCCGCCGGCCGTGCGACCAGGCACCGGGGTCGACACGAGCAACACTGGCAACCACTTTTGGAAAAAGCAGGAATGATGCCAAGTGGATGGAATTTATAAGTTCTTCTAAATATAAGACTTAGATCTGTTTGAGTGGGAGATCTGTGTCCAGGCTGGATCTCAGGTCGTCCGGTTTTGAGCACGTTCGTTGGTGTTGATCACCTCGATTATCTGGTCGTGAATTTTCCCGTTCGTCGCGACAATCTGTCCGCACTGCGTGTCGAAGGTCGTGCCGTCGAATCGTGATACTCGTCCGCCCGCTTCCTCAACTATGAGACTGCCGGCCGACAGGTCCCACGGACGTAGCCCCTGCTCCCAGAACCCGTCGAGCCGGCTGGCAGCCACGTAGCAGAGGTCAAGGGCGGCGGACCCGAGCCGCCGCACGGCGCGCGCCCGCGCCACAAACTCGCCGAACAGTGAGATTGCCTCGTCGACGTGCTCGTGGACGTCGTACGGAAATCCTGTACACAGCATGGAGTCCAGCAGCGTGTCGGCACCGGAGACCCCGAGCGGCCTGCCGTTCAACCAGGCACCGGCACCGCGTTCCGCTGTGAACAGCTCACGGCGTGTCGGGTCGAATACCGCGGCCACCTCCGGTCGCCCATCCACCTCGAGCGCCAGGCAGGAACAGAACGTCGGCAACCCGTGCACGTAGTTCACCGTGCCATCGACCGGATCGAACACCCACCGATGAGGGGTGCCTGGGGACGCGACCTCGTTCTCCAGCTCTTCGGCCAGCACCTTGTGGTCCGGAAACCGCCTGGCAATAATGTCACGGCACATCCGCTCCACCTCCAAGTCGACCTTGGTGACGAGGTCGATCGCCCCCTTCTTGTCGATCTCGAGCTCGCCGCCTTGGTGGCGAATCTGGATCTCGCCAGCACGCAGCACCACATCGATTGCGGTGGCCAGCCATACAGGAGGATGAAACATGGGCGCCGGGGTCGGCAATCTCCCGAACGCTCGAGCGCGTGCTCAGGCGTCAGGATGCGATTCGTCAGGATCCGGCCACGTCGAGAGTCTTGACCATCACCACCTCCATGCTGCCCTCGGGCACGCACAGGAGGCGCAGATCGTCCATAAAACTGCGCATAAAGAAAACACCGCGTCCGCTCGTCTTTAGCAGGTTCTCGGGGGCTAGCGGATCCGCGACATCAACCGGGTCGAACCCTTGGCCCTGATCGATGACGCGCACCGTCAATCGAGTCGGTTCGCCGGCCGGCGTCATCGAAACCGGCCAGCCGCCCCATACTCCTCGCCGACGGCATGGACGAAACCCAGCATGTCGACGTGGCTCCGGAACTCGAGATGCACGACGCTATCGGTGGCCATCCCGCTGGTGTTCCGCGTCATAAAGTGCTCGCCCAGATTCCGGGGTCGAACTTAAACCGTATTCCGGCTACGGTCCGGCGCGACGAGGGATTCAGACACTTGCGCGCGAGATCGAGTGCCGCCGGTATGATCCCTCGTCGCGTCAGGTCAGCCAGGGGCAGCGCGACGGCAACTGTATCGAGCCAGGTGGGAGACACACGACACTTTTAAACATACTGTCCGAACCGGCGATGGTGCAAGCGCCCATTTGGCGCGACGGGCCTTTACCCCGCTCGTCGCCCGCACGCCACAGACGTCCCGTCCGTCCAGCGTGATCGGTTTCCCATGAGGGCCTGCTATAGTGCCTGTATGGCGTCGGTCGTCGTTCGCCCGGTCGCCCGTGTGCACGGCCGCATCACGATTCCTGGCGACAAGTCCATCTCACACCGGTACGCCATCCTGGCAGCGCTGGCCGACGGATCCTCGACGATCTCACGCTACGCTCCTGGGGTCGACTGCGCGGCCACACTCTCCTGTCTCGCAGCGCTGGGAGTCAGGATCAACGGCCCGGGTAACGCCAGGGACGAGGATCCGGATCACCGCATCGTGACGATCCAGGGATGCGGCGTCGGCAAGCTGGTGACGCCGGCCAAGATACTGGATGCAGGCAACTCGGGCACCACGCTCAGGCTCCTATCTGGTGTGCTCGCCGGTCAGCCGTTCGACACCGTGATCACGGGAGATCGGTCCCTTTGCCGACGGCCAATGCGGAGGATCATCGAACCCCTGTCGCGTATGGGCGCGCGCATGAGCGGGGAGGACGACCGTCCCCCTATCACCATCCGGGGCGCACCGCTCTGTGGGATCGACTTCACGACCCCCGTGGCGAGCGCCCAGGTCAAGAGCGCAGTACTGCTGGCTGGGCTCCACGCTACGGGCAAGACTACCGTCCGTGAACGGCACGCCACGCGTGACCACACCGAGCGGGCACTTGTGGTGTTCGGCGTCGAGCTGGACCGTCACGATGGCGCGACCACGGTGTGTGGCGGTCAGCGGCTGCATGGCGCCACGCTCTCGGTGCCGGGCGACGCCTCGTCGGCTGCGTTCTGGGCAGTCGCCGCCGCCGCGCTGCCGCACTCCGAAATCACGCTCAGGGATGTCGGTCTCAACCCGACCCGCATCGGGTTTCTGGCGCTCCTCGAGCGTGTCGGCGCTGATGTTCAGATGTTTGACACGTCACAGACGGGTGGCGAGCCGCGCGGATCCATCCGGATCCGGCACGGCGGGAATGCCCGACTCGATCTCGGCCCAGGCGATGTGCCCGGGGTCATCGACGAGTTGCCGGTATTGGCAGCGCTGGCCACTCACGGCGGTGAGCTGCGAGTGACGGGCGCGGGCGAACTACGACACAAGGAGAGCGACCGGATCGCGGATCTGGCGGCGGGACTGCGCGCGCTGGGCGGACAGATCGAGGAACTGGAGGACGGGTTCCATGTGGTCGGCAACCGCCGACTGCGGGGTGGAACGGCCGACGCCTCGGGCGACCACCGGCTTGCCATGGCGTTTGCCATCGCGGCGCTCGGCGGCGAGCAACCCAGCGAGATCCACAACGCCGAGGTGGTTGACGTCTCCTACCCCGGCTTCTTCAAGACCCTGGCGTCACTCCGCGGCTAGGAGATCCGACCGCGTTCCCGCGGTGGCATAACGGTAACCTGCAATGCGCGCCGACAAAATCTACATCGTGGGCTTCATGGGCGCCGGCAAGAGCACGCTGGCCGAAGCGCTCGCCGCCCGGCTGGACTGGCGGGTGGAGGACATTGACAAGCTAGTGGAGCAGCAGGAGCGGCTGACGGTGGCCGAAGTTTTCGCGTTGCGGGGCGAGCCCCACTTCCGGAGCGTGGAGCGAGCCGTGCTGACCGATCTCTTGCCGGCCCGGCACGTGGTAATCGCCACCGGTGGTGGAACCTACGCCGACCCGAGCAACCGTGCCCTGATCAATCGGGACGGCGTCTCGATCTGGCTTGATGTATCCTTGATGCGGGTCATCGAGCGTCTTCCACCGGACGGTCGACGACCACTGGCGGCGGACCGATCCAGCATGGAGCAGCTGTTCCGCGCACGCCAGTCCGCCTACCGCCACGCTCACGCGAGGCTAGACGCCGAGCGCGCGTCGACTGGTGAACTCGTCGAACGGGCGCTGGATTGGCTCGCGGCGTAGCGACCCGTGGTAACGACCAGAGTCGCGGTGAAACCGGTGCTGCCCGGTTGACAAGGCGCGACTTGAGGTTCGGTAACAAGCACCGAGGAGCTGCGCAGCCGGTGACAGATGAGGCCCCGTGTTCTGATGCGTTTCCTGATCCTAAGCGACATTCACGGTAACATCGACGCCCTCGATGCAGTGTTGGTCCGGGCGCCTCGCGACTCATATGACCACTTGCTCGTGCTCGGCGACCTAGTCGGCTACGGCGCCAACCCGAATGAGGTGGTCGACCGGATCTTCGACCTGAACCCGGACGTGATGATCAGGGGCAACCACGACAAGGTGGCCTCGGGGGTGGAGGGAGCAGACAACTTCAACCGGATCGCGGGCGAGGCGGCGCGGTGGACCCGCAGCGCACTCACGCCAATGAACCTGGAGCGGGTCGCGGCGCTACCGGCAGGGCCGAAGAGCGTAGACCGTGAGATCGAGGTCTGTCACGGGACGCCGTACGACGAGGACGCCTACGTCCTCGACGAGGACGACGCGGCGCGTGCGCTCGAGTCCGCCCATCGCCCGATCTGTTTTTTCGGACACACACACCTACCGGTAGCCTATGTCCAGAAGGACTCGGCCCTGACGACCGTGCACCTGCAACCGGGCAGTCCCGAGACGACCGTGGTAAACATCGTCAAGAAGAACCGGTATCTGATCAACCCTGGCGCGATCGGACAACCGCGCGACACGGACCCCAGAGCCTCCTACGCGACCTACGACTCCAAGAAACAACGCGTCGAGATCAGGCGGGTCCCCTATCGGATCGAACTCGCACAGCAGCGGATCACCGAGGTGGGCTTGCCGGAGAGTCTCGCTTTCCGGCTCGGTCTCGGGCGCTGAGGACGGGACCCCCAGGGAGGCGTCAGGCGCGACTGCCAGACGCCTTCTTGCTGGCTCGCTCCTGCCGCCGACGCAGCTCGGCCGCATACGCGTCTGCCGCCGCGCGTGAGCCTAGAATCCAGCCAACAACCAGCCCGAACAGCAGGATGGCGGGGATGTAGATGAAGTGTCCGGCAGGCATGGATCACGCAGGGGCCAGGGCACAGGCGGCAGGAGCAGCCGGCCGGTCTCCCGCGCCCGCTCTCCTTGGCACGTAGTGTTCGTTGGAGCTCAGGACTGGCCCCGGTCAGCGACGCGCCTGGTGATATCCGCGAGCTCACGCTCGACGGTGCCAAGCCGCCTCCAGATTGTCCAGAGATAGCCGATCGTGATCGCCCAGACCGCAGAGTAGGCGGCGACCAGCAGCGGCGCGGCGGGGAGCTGCTCATCCGCCGGAATTTCATCCATCGGCACGAACCCGTCCTGCGCCGCCTCGGGCGGCTGGGCCGCCAACAACGTGGTCGGAGCCCAGGCGAACGCAGCACAGTAGACGGCCAGCGCCACAGCCATGACCCTCCGACGACCGCGCCGGGCAATACGCCAGACGACTCGGTCCCCCGCAGGCCGCCCCGCCCAGTCCACGGTCTTGATTCGCCCCATACTGGTCCTAGTCCTCCTCAAGTGCCTGATACAACCGTTCGAGCGTAGAGCGCTGCTCTTCCAGACGGCTCCGCGCCGAAAGCAGGGCCAAACAGAGAACGATGAAACCGGTGAACGACCACCACAACGGAAGACCGAAGTCGATTGGTAACGTCGGCACGACCGACGTCCGCGGATGCACCGTTCGCCAGATCTCGGTCGAGATATACAGGAACGGCACGTTCGCCATCGCGAAGATGCCCAGACCCGCCGCGAGCCGGTCCGCGCCAGCGCCCCCATATTGACGCAGCAGGAGATAGGCAACGAGGATCAGCTCGAGGATCACGGCCATTGTCAACCGCGCGTCCCATTGCCACCAGACGCCCCAAGCCTTGACACCCCAAAGCGGCCCGGTGACTAACCCCATCAGCCCGAAGATCGTCGCCAGTTCAGCGGCCGCCACCGCCAGCCGGTCGGCCGTAGGCTTTCGACCGAACAGGTAGATCACGCTGGCGATGCCCAGCACGAAGATGGACAGAAACATCGCCATCCAGGCCGGAAAGTGAAAATAGAAGATCTTCTGTACGAGCCCCATGGTTGACTCGTATGGTGCACGTACGATGATGATCGGCGCCGTCACGAACAGGAGCAGCGATACGGCGGTCAACAACGGAAATAGGCGTCGGTTCATCGACGGGTCCTCGGCGGACGATCAGGCGTCATCGACCGCCCTCATTCTGTCATGACGGGCTCGAATGTCCATAACGCCAACGTCAAGAACACGGCGTCAAAGAACAGTAGGAGGCTGATCCAGAGCCTCGCCATGACCAGGTCCGGCTCCGGCTGGATGAGCGCAGCGGTTCCGCTAACGCCCATGATCAGCACGGGGATGGTCACGGGGTACAACATGACCGGCAGCAGCACTGCCCGGCTCTTCGTGCGGACGAGCATGGCCGAGAACAGGGTGCCGACACTGGCGAACCCGACCGTCCCCAGCGCCAGCAGCGCCAGCAGTAACCCGCTGTGCTGGAACAACGGTGCCCGAAACAGAAACGCCACCATCACAACGACCACCGCTTCCACCACGGCCAGCAGCAGCAGCAACCCCAGTAACTTGCCGACGTAGATCGCCGGACGGTCGACCGGGGCCAGCAGCAGCCCCCGCAAGGCGTCGTGATAGCGCTCCCGCTCGAAGGCGCGGCCAAGCGCCAGCGTGCCAGAGAACGCGATCGTGATCCACAAGATGCCCGCCGCCGCCCCTTCGACCGCCTGCCCCCCACGCACGAAACCGAACGAGAACACGAGTACGCATGACACCGCGAAGAACAGTGTCGTGAAGAGCATCTCCCGGCTCCGCGACTCGACACGGAGGTCCTTGCGCACCACGAGCCAGGCGACGCGCAGAAACTCGCTCATGGCCGTACCACAACACCCGGACCGGCGCCCCGGCCCGCGCCGCGGCGTGCGACCCCGCCATCGGCGAGCCCGATCTGGTAACGCTCGCGCAACGTGCCACCTGGACCCAGCTCGTGCACGCGTCCTCTGCGCAGAATCACGGCACGATCCAGAACCCCGTCGACCACGTCCAGATCGTGTGTCGCAAGCACCACGATCCGCCGCGCGGCCCGCAAGCCCCGCAATCGCGCGACCAGCGTTCCGCACGACGCCTCGTCCAACCCGGTGAACGGCTCGTCGAACAGCACCAGTCGCGGTGAATGCAGAAGGACCCGCTCCAGCGCGAGTCGCTGACGCATGCCTCGTGAAAACCCCTCGACGATATCATCCGCCCGATCCCGCAACCCTGCGTTGGTCAGCGCCTCGAGTGCCCGCTCGGTGGGATGGTCCAGCCCGTACAAGCCCGCAAAGAACTCGAGGTTCTCACGGGCCGACAGCTCGGGGTACAGCTGGAGGTCGTGCGAGAGAAAGCCAAGCCGCGCTCGCAGGGCGGCCCCCGCCTCGCGCGCCGTCCAATCGCCGTAGCGCACCTCACCGGCCGAGGGCTCAGTTATCGTCGCGAGCAGCCCCAGCAGGGTGGACTTACCGGCGCCGTTGGGCCCGAGTAACCCGATGATCTGTCCAGCTGAACAGGTCAGCGACACCCCGGATAGCGCCCGCCGCCGCCCGTAGTATCGGGAGACGTCGGAGACGGTCACCTGCTCGAAGTCGGCTGTCTCGGGATGCGGCACTGGGTTCTGGCGTATCTCTTTCAGCTGACGGCTCCAGCGGCGTTGCTCCTCGGTCGCGCATGCCCAGATGTGCCCCCTCGTTGCGCCTGGTCGGAGTCCGCCGCTTCTCCCACGACGGGTCTCGGTGCAAGGCGGGGCGTCACCCGGTGCTCCTGGTGGCCTCGCGCGAAGTCCTGTCGGCGGCGTCGGCCACCGCTGGTGCCAGCCCTTCGTCCAGGTCCTGGAGCACGCCCTGCAGCTGGCCAATCAACTCGGCACGCCGGGTGCCGTATCGCGTCGCCCCGATCTTGCCCTGACGGTGCTGTCGCTCCACCTTGACGAGCGCGGTGAACAGCTTCTCGCGCGCGATCCGCAACCCGGCCAGCCGCTGCGCTTCCGTGTCGCTGCCGCCCGCCCCGCTCCCCCCCCAGACGCTCACCGCGACGATAAGCCCAGACAGCGACAACGCGATAATGCGTGGCCAGCCGCTGTGATGTGGTAAGCCGCTGAGTTCGAGCACGATCGGCCGTCCGGCCGGCACCGACCCTCCGGCCGCCCACAACAACGCGGACCCGCCCGTGGAGTCGGCCTCCGTCTCTCCTCGTCGATCGATCAGAGGCGACGCCACGTCCATCGCGCCCCACTGCTCGACCAGGACGAGCAGCTGGTCAAAGTCGGACGGAAATGTCTGCGACAGCGCTAGACTACCACCCGCATACGGCAGTATGTACGCCAGCCGGACGGGTGTCACACCAGGCGGGAAGGCGCCGGAGACCCACGCCCGCGGCCCGTCGACGACGGCTCGCGGCGTCGACCCCTCCAGGACAGTCCCGGCCTGCGCCCCGGACGGCAGCGTGAACTCGAACGATGTCTGCGGCTCGATCGGCGTGTCGGCGACATTGAGCACATCCAGGAGGTAATAGACCTCGATATTTTCCTCGCCGAGCTCAATCAGAATCCGCGACTCCTGACCCAACGTCACGCGGCCCGGTCTGGCGACGGAGGCCAGTGTCGGATCGCCACCGCCATCGCCGGCGACACCCACCAGCATGACCGCAACACCACCGCTACCGGGCGTCGTGAACGGCTGCGACTCAAGCGTCTGCCCGTCAAGCACCGTCGTGACGCTAACCCGCGCACCTGGACTAAGACTCGTGAAGATGGCCCGCCCCTCCACGTCGGTCTCCGCCGTCGACAGGCTGTCGCCGGCCAGTAGCTCCACCGGATGCCCCACCACGTTGTTGGCGAAGGTCCCGCGGATGACCCGCACCGTGATCGTCCCGTCCGGCAGGTTGGGGTCTGGACGAGGAATGCCGGACATTTGCCTAGGATCCGGCTGCGCCCCTAGACCGACCGCCGCGATCAGCACGAACGTGCCGCCCGTAACCCCCAACCGGGTCCATCCACGTCGCACGGCGTCAATCATCCTCTCGGGTTCACTCACAGACGTCATAAGCAAGGGGAAGTCGCTTCGTCCGATGCCACTTAAGTGGCTCCCAGCTCGTCTCGCTACAGCGGTTTGCCGCACCCCTTGCAAAAGTGAGCGTCGCGGTCGTTCGCGGTCCGACAACTCCCGCACACGCCTCCGTCATTCACCGCGAGTGACCCGGACGTCTCCGTCGCGGTGCCCAGCCGCCCCTGCAACTCGCGTTCGATGAGCGCGGCATAGTCGACCGATTTCACATCTAGCTGCTTCATCAGCCGGATCGCCCGTAATCGCAGTCGTCTACCCATCTCGTCGAAATCGCCGTCGGACACCTTCCCCATCGCCTGGTCAAATTCGAGCTCCTTGATGGCGCGCAGTACCAGGATTTTCTCGCGCTCCACCGCCGCACGGCTGCGCGAACCGGCCATGACGGTCGCCTCCTTGAACTCCTTACGGGTCAGGGGCGCGATCGCGTTGTAGGTGGTCAACCCGACCAGGCCCGCCGCAACGATGGCCAGTGTCAGCAGGATCGCGCCAACCGGGTCGGAAGGTCTGGCCACCAGGATGGCGATCGTCGCCGCGACGAGCGCGGCCAGGACGAACAGGTGCCAGGGACGAAACGAGGAGCTGTCAGTGGCCCGTGTCATGCGTACAGCTAGGCACAGAGGGCGCACTCGACGGATGCCGCGCGCGCGTCGCTGCAGGCGCGAGGAGGGAACATCCAGACCATATTCAACCGACGAGCAACTTCGCGAAACGGCATGCCTCGTCGACCGAATGCGGCCGCACTCGTGGAACGGGCCACTCAGTCGAGATCCCGGAGCTCATCATCCAGACGGGCCTCGAGCTGCGCATCGCCGTCCGACGGGCTGGTCGTGCGCTCCGGGTCCAGACCAGGCCGCGACCAGCGAATGAGCGTGCTGCCCAACGCGACCGCGGCCGTGGCGGCCAGCAGGTAGGGAAAGAGCCAGGCCAGCCGGTTGAAGCCTTCGTCGAGCGGTGCCGCCAGCGGCTCCTGGCTGCCGTGCTTGTCGATATAGAATCTCAGGACCTCGTCGCGTGTCAGCCCCTCGGCGACCAGGCCCTTGAGCTCCGCGCGCGTCGCGGCAGCGGTCGCGCAGGTGCACTCGGCTAAAATCTTCTTGCCGCACCCCTGGCTGCCGCACATGCAGACGAGCCCCCGGCGTAGCTCGAGCTCTAGCGCGCTCGTTGGCACGCTGGCTTCCTGTCGGGCGCCCTCGAGCGGCTGGGCCGTCGCCCTCACGGGCGCGAGCAGCGACAGCGCGGCCGCCAGCAGCACGGTGGATGTGGTCGCCGCTCCCTGCGGTAGGGCGGCCCCAGCATAGGCGAACGCGCTCTCGGGCAACATGGCGACGCCGGTGCCCAGGGCCAGGACGGTAAACCCAAACCAGATCCAGTTAACGAGAGGAGTCACGGTGACCTGGAAGCTTGCCGCCTGGTCGTCCAACTCGTAACCGGCGAGCACGATGTAGAGATCTTCGGAAACGGTACGCCGGATGGCGACCTCGGTCGTCGGCTCCGTTTCGTGCTTGAAGAAGAACCACCGCGCCGGGTACAGCTGTGCGATCTCCTCGCCGTCCTCCAGCACGGTCATATGGGCCGTGATCATCTGCTTCTGCGAGTCAGAGTTCTCGCTCAGACGATCGTAACGCACCGTGAACTGGCCGATCTCGGTCTCCTGCCCGGGCCGCAGCAGCACCTGCGAATCAAGCGTGTAGCCAGACCCCGCAAACCCGAAAAACATGAGGACAATCCCGACATGGATGATGTAGCCGCCATAGCGGCGACGCGACCGCGCGACCAACCCGACGAGCGCCGTGAAGAGGTCGGTGCCGGTCGCCTCTCGTCTGACCGCGGCGCCGCGCACGAATTCCTGGCTGATGGTGCCGACCACGAACGCGCACAACGCGAAGCACAGCCCGGACACCCAGACCCTGAAACCGACCGCGTACAACCCGGCCGCCGTCGCTACCGCCAGCCCGACCGGCCAGATGAACTGATAGCGCAGGTTCGACACGGTCGAGCGGCGCCAGGCCAGCAACGGGCCAATCCCGGTCAGCGTCAGCAGGATCAATCCGATCGGCAACATCCACTGATGGAAGAACGGCGGTCCGACCGTGAGCCGATTGCCGGTCACCGCTTCGCTCAACGTCGGGAACATCGTGGCGAACAGCACGAAGACGGCGGAAAACAGCAGAATCCAGTTGTTGACCAGGAAGGCTGCCTCACGCGACACCCACGACTCGAGCTCGTTGCGCGCTCGCAGCAACGGCAGCCTGTAGATGACCAGCCCAAAACTGACGGTCAGCAGCGTCACCATGAAACCCGCGAACATCCAAGCCAACGTGACATCCTGTCCGAAGGCGTGCACCGACTGGACGATGCCCGTACGGGTCATGAACGTCCCGAAGATCGTCAGGAAGAACGTCATGATCACGAGCGTCATGTTCCAGACTCGCAGCATGCTCCGCCGTTCCTGCACCATCACGGAATGCAGAAACGCCGTGGCCGTGAACCAGGGTAGCAACCCGGCGTTCTCAACCGGATCCCAGCCCCAGTAGCCGCCCCAGCCCAGCTCCTCGTAGGCCCAGATCATACCGAGCGTCAACCCGAGCGACAGAAACAGCCAGGACATCATGGTCCAGCGCCGCACGGCCCGAAGCCACGAGTCGTCCAGGTGCCCCGTAATCAGAGCGGCCATCGCGAACGCGAACGGGATCGTCATCCCCACGAACCCGGTGTAGAGCGCCGGCGGATGAATCGCCATGTACGGGTTCTGGAGCAACGGGTTGAGCCCTCGTCCGTCCACCGGTATCTGCGTTAGATAGGTGGCGAACGGGTTCTTGTGCATGATCATCACGAACAAAAAGAACATCTGCACGACCGCGATGACCGCGACTACATAAGGGATCAGCTCGCGCTGGCGTTCCCGGTTCGAGCGGACCGCTACGGCGCCGAAAATGGCCAGCAGCGTCACCCAGAACATGATGGATCCGTCGAGCCCGCCCCAGTAGGAAGTCAACTGATAGATCAGCGGTTGGGCCGAGTCCGAGTAGTTGTCGACATAGCGGATGGAATAATCCTCGGTGACGAAGGCATGGATGATCACCGCGGACGCCAGCAGCATGAGCGCCGTGACGGCGTAGAAGGCACCGACTCCGCTCTCGATCAGCCTGGCGGAGCGCCGGCGCGCGCCGACCACAGAGACGGCCGCCGCATAGGTGCACATGACGAACGCCGCCAGGAGAGTGAACGAACCCAGGGGTGCCATTAATCAACCTCGGCTATGTGGCCCGTTTCGCTGGGACGACGATTACAGCTGGATTCGAGCGCGAGGCCTCCAGCTTGACGGCGTTACGCCGCGGTCGAATCCTGCCCATCTGCTCCCTCGTCCATCCCTGACAATGGCCGGGAAGTGCCACCGGCACGGTGCCGGAACACCTACTGGCGAATCTCTAAGCCAGAACACCGGATGGCTCGCCGGCACACTCCCCCTCTCGCCGCCCGTCACGAAGGGTCGAACCGTGCGATCCGGCTGACTAACTGGACGCCGCGGAGCCCAGGGTGGGCTTGGGCTCGTACTTCGATGGACACTTGGCCATCACGCCGTTGGGCACCACAATGAAGCCGTGGGGACCAAGCTGGCCCGTGATCACCACCTCTGAACCGTCCTGAAAGGTGTCGGGCACGATGCCGGTGTACTCCGCGTCGATCACCGCGCCGTTGTTTTCGACCTTGAACCGGTACTCCAGCGTGTCCGGCTTGCGAAACCGTGATCCGGCGACCACATAACCATGAACCTGCAGGTTCTTGCCAAGCCATGCTTCAGGCTCGACCATCACCTCGTCGACGTGCATGTAGTACTCGGTGCCCTCGGCAAGCGTCCCCCAGAGCAGCCCGCCGAACGCCGCGGTCAGGACCAGGGTCGTGACGAGTGTCTTCGCGGTCTTGGCTGACATAAGGACTTAACTCCTTTAGACTTGAATCCCTCCCCCGTCTCGGACACCTGAAGGATACCGTGGTGGGGCCCTCCGGTCAATCCTATCGGCGACATCGGCCTGGGACGTCGTGGCCCGTGCTCGTCGCGGCGGGTACCGATCGCCTGGCGGATGTCGTCTCGACATGTCCCGCTCCGGGTCCCAAGCGCCCGCCACCGGTTTCGCCTGACTGCCCAGGCGCCACCAGGTCGGTGGGCTGGGCCAACCCGCGGCCCTGGATCGCCCGCAGCAACCGGTCGACGAGGGCAATCGGCAACCCGACGACATTGGTGTAGGACCCGTCGATCCGGGTCACAAAGCGCGAAGCGAGCCCCTGGATCGCGTAGGCGCCCGCCTTCCCCCTCGGCTCTCCGGTCCCGACATACCAGGCGATGTCCCCAGCGGTCAGCTCGCGGAACGTGACTCGCGTCGAGGCGATGTCGGACTGCTCTTCGTGCGAGGCAAGCAGCGCGACACCGGTCAGCACCTCGTGGGTCCGGCCAGACAGTCGGCGGAGCACGGCGGCGGTCTCCTCATCGTCGGCCGGTTTCCCCAGCACCCTACCCTCAATCACGACGACCGTGTCAGCGCCGAGCACGACCAACTCCGGGTGGGTCCCCGCCACCCGGGCCGCCTTCTCTAGGGCCAGCCGGCGCACGTGCGGCTCTGGTGCCTCACCATCGCGGATCCGCTCGTCGATGTCAGCCGGCACGACCGAGAACGTGTAGCCGGCACGCGTTAATAGCTCGGCGCGGCGGGACGATCTGGAGGCCAGGATGAAAGGCACGCGCCGGATGATACATTACGGGGGGGGGGCGCACGCAGGAAACGGCACCAGCGCGTTGTCTCGACCGTTGTTCCCGCTTCACGTCCGATCGCGGGTCACCAGTCTCCGATCCCAGGTAATGATCGCGGCACAGCACTGTATGACGCCGGCGTTGCAAGCGCTGTTGCGGGACCAGCCACTATCGAGCGGCAAGGTGTCGCTGGCCTGGAGCGCGGCCGTCGGCCGCACGATCGACCGGGTCACGAGCGTCTCGCTCGACTCGGCCGGCACGCTGACGGTGTCCGCAATCGACCGCCACTGGGCCCGTGAGGTCGGTCGGTCGGCTGCGCTGATCAGGTCGCGGGTGAATCAACTACTGGGCGACGGTGTCGTCACGCGCATCGCGGTCACGACCCGGCCACCGCGCTGAGTGGTGCGCGTCGTGAGTGCGGCCACGCACCGAGACCCCCTGACGGAGACCGCGCCCGGTAGTATTCGACCCCGGTGAACAAGAGCCCGGCGCCGCCCATGTCGGGATGTGTCGGACGCCGAATGCGGTCGTCTCTATGACTCGAGTCAACTAGGAACGGCGCGGGAAAGCGTGCCGGGCGTGGTCCGAGCCGGACGCAGGAGAGGTCATGCGAGAGTCCGTCATCGTCAGCGCCGTGCGCCTCCCGACCGGTAAGTTTCTCGGGGCGCTCAAGAGCCTGCCTGCTCCAGAGCTCGGTGCCAGAGTGGTGCACGCGGTGGTTGCACGAGCCGGTATCGAGCCTGGGCTGGTGGACGAATGCATCATGGGAAACGTCGTATCGGCCGGCACCGGTCAGGCCCCGGCCCGTCAGGCCGCACTCCGAGGTGGGCTGGCCGATCATGTCGCCGCTCTGACCATCAACAATGTCTGCGGATCCGGACTGAAAGCGATCATGCTGGCCGCCCAGGGGATAGCGACCGGGGATATCGACGTTGCCGTCGCCGGCGGGATGGAGTCGATGAGCAACTGCCCGTACCTGCTGCCGCGCGCCCGTGAAGGGTTCCGGATAGGACACACCGAGGTCGTCGACTCGATGATCCACGACGGCCTCTGGTGCGCGCTGGAGCACTGGCACATGGGAGTGGCGTGCGAGGCGGTCGCCGAGCGCTACGCCGTGTCACGCGCAGACCAGGACACGTTCGCCGCGGCGAGCCATCACAAGGCGGCACGCGCCAGCCGCGAGGGCTGGTTCAGCGACGAGATCCTCCCGGTCGAGGTCCCGCAGCCCAAGGGAGACCCGACCCGGTTGGAGGATGACGAATCGGTGCGACCTGACACAAGCGCCGCGACGCTCGGCGCGCTGCGACCGGCCTTCAAGCAGGACGGTGGCAGCGTGACCGCCGGTAACGCGCCGGGGTTGAACGATGGCGCGGCGGCGGTGGTGGTGATGGCGACCGAGACGGCGCGGAAGCTGGGGGTGGCCCCGATGGCCAGGATCGTTGGGCAGGCGGTCACTGGATTGTCGCCGAAGTGGATGCTCATGACGCCAGTCCAGACGGTTCAGAAGCTGCTGGTGAAAGTGGGCTGGTCGCTGGACGACGTCGATTTACTGGAGCTGAACGAGGCATTCTCGGCGCAGGCGCTCGCCGTCATCCGAGAGCTTGGTGTCGACCCAGAGCGGGTCAACGTGCACGGCGGTGCCGTCGCCCTCGGGCACCCGCTCGGCGCGAGCGGTGCCAGAATCCTGACGACGCTGCTCTACGCACTGCGGCGCCGGGGCGCACGCCGGGGGATCGCGACGCTCTGTCTGGGCGGCGGCAACGGCGTGGCGCTAGCGGTCGAACGGGCGGACTAATCCGGCATCACGAAGGACGGTTACTCCTCCATCTTCCAGAAGGCGATACCTCCGGCCTGCTTGCCAACGTCAACGGCAGCGACCCGCTCACCACTGGCCACCCGATACACCTCGACCGTGCCCGGATCGGCGCCGACCCCTTCCAGGGTGACGAAAGCGTACTCGCCGTCCGGGGTCACGACGACGCCGTGCGGAATCGTCCGGCTGGTGCCGGTCCGTGCCCGCTCTCGCCCGCTGTCGAGATCCCAGAACCCCACCGCATCGCCGGCTTTGTAGGTTGCGACGAGGGTTGACCCGTCCGGGGTCAGGTCGAGGTTGTAGGGTCCGCGGCCGGTCTCGAAGATCCGCTGGACACGCCAGGACGAGAGATCGACCTCGAAGATCTTCGCGACGTTGTTCCCGGTCACGTAGGCTTTCCCGCGAGTCGTCGGTCTGGTCACCCACGTCGGCATGACCCCGTCTCCGAGCGACAGCCGCCGCCGCACCTCGAACCCGAGCGCATCGAGCTCCACCAGCTCGCCGTCCATCATATTAACCGAGTAGAAGAAGGATCCGTCCCGACTCAGCCGTCCCCCGTGAGGGCGAACGCCGGTGTCGACTCGGGCCACCTCCGTCATAGTCTCGACCTCGACTACCGAGATGCTGCTGGGCTCGAGCGGACCGTGGAGATTGAAGTTCGCCGCGAAGAGCAATCCGGTGGTCGGCGACACGTCCAGCGTCGCCGGAAAGAGCCCCAGCATCACGGCACCCACCCACGTATCGGTCTCTGTCTCGTACTGGTGCACGCTGCCATACGGGAAGCCGTGTGCGATCGAGACGTACCAATAGCGCCCGTCCGGGCCAACGCTGAGGCCGTGGGGACCCTCGATCTCAGCCGGAAAGCTACCGACGCTGATGGTCTTGACGTTTTCAGCTCCACTCGGCCCGTACCGGACGATCGACACCTCGTCGTCCGATTCGGCCGCCACGTAGACGTAGTAGCTCTGCTCCGGCGGGTCCGGGCCCACGGCGGCGACGAGGCCCACCGCGACGGCAACCGGCAGCGCGACCGCGGTGAGGCTACGCGCCGGAGCGAGCCGAGCAGCGGCGGCAACACGATGAGGCAGCCCACCGGCGTCCGCTGTTTCCTGCCTTCTGGCGCCTGTCTCCTGTGGGATCAACAGTCCGGTCCTTCCCTACTGCGGCTCCCCGATGATCGCCCCTGGACCGGTGTGATCCGCCAGCTTTACCGCCCACAGGCCGGTATTCCAGTCGGTAAAGAAGATGTGCCCCTTGAAGGGCTGCGGCCCCCAGACGAACGGCGCGTTGGCAATAAAACCCTGCGGATCCCCAGGCAAGAACATGGCGATTTCACGCCCCTGCTTGTACAGGTCGCCCATCAGCTCGCCCGAGATGTCCACCACCCGGAGCCCGCCGTTGTAGAAGGCGACATACATGACGTCGTCTTCGATCCACAGGTTGTGCGAGCCGGCCTCGGGCACCTGATACCGTGCCACGTCGCGCGGGGTATCCCAGTCGCTCCAGTCGATGACGTGTATCCAGCCGGTCGCCCGCGACGGGGCGCCTCCCTTCTCGGGGTTGAAGGCGCCGAAGGGAAACGACTCGTCGCCGGCGAACAGATAGAACTTGCCGGTCGAGTGGCTCCGGTACGGGAACGCCGCGTGGGTCCAGCCACTAGGGTAATCGTAGCGCCCGAGCTCAACCGGATGCGCCGGCGTACCACCGCGCCCGCCTCCACCGACGTCGATCGCGACCACTCCGTCTGTCCAGTTCGACGAGAACGCCACTCCGTCGCTGACCCATACGTCGTGGACGCTGTGGGCCGGGGTCTCGAGCTCGAAGCGGCCCACCCGATGTGGGTTGCGCGGATCCTCGATGCTGATCACGTCAAAACGCCGACCGGCGCTCAAGGCAAACACGTGGCCCTCGGAGATGAACACGTTGTGGACGCCACCAGTCAACTGGTCGGTGAACTCGGACAACACCGGTACCCCTTCGCGGGGATTGCCGACGCCGAGCACCACGATCCCGTTCTGGCGGTCCGAGGCACCTTCGCGACTGATGACCGCGACGTCGCCATCTTCAGACACCTTCACGTCGTTCACGGTGCGCGCGTCGACCTGGACCTCGGTCAGCTTCTCGATGTTGGCGGGGTCGGTCACATCCCAGACGTACGCGTGGCCATCGGCGCCCCACGTGCCCGTGATGGCATAGTCGCGGCCATCGGTCCCCTCCCAGATCCAGAGATCCGACGTATGCCGGTCGAGCACCTTGCCACGCCCGACCACCTCGACCTCGCGGCGCACCTCCCGCCGCTCGACCGACACGGTCCGTGCCGCCGAGTGGCTGCCGGTGCTAGCAACAACGGTGTACGTCCCGGACCGCTCGGCAACGAACCGGCCGTCCTCGGCGATCTGCGCCGCCGCTCCCGCCGCGATGATGCCGGGCGCGGTCTGTCCGCCCACGCCGTACTGCACCGGCACTTCGCGCACCGTCAGCCCGCGCGCGTCCTTCGCGATCGCGGTCAGCCGCACAACGTCCCCGGTCCTCACCGTCGCAGCACTCGCATGAAGCTCGAGGGAGTTCACCGGATTGGCGTCGACCGCAACCGACAGCGTGTCCGAGACTCCCCCGGCGCTCGCGACGATCTCGACCGTCCCTGACTGGAGCAGGGTAAGGAACCCGAAGCGATCTACCGCCGCCACACGCGGTGCGCTGGTCGTGTAGGACACCTCGACATCCGTTCGGGTGTCCCCGACCACGTCGATCACCTCGACGGCGAGCCGCGGCCTGGTGCCTGCGTAGAATTTCAGCGGTACTGTCGTGAAGGCGATTCGCTCGACCTCCGGCTTCGGCACCGTCACTGGAATCTCCACCTCGACCCGCGCATCCGGCCGCCGGCTGTCATCATCCGGGTCACTGGGCACGAGCGCAATCAACGTGAAATCCCCTGGCTGATACGCCTCGACCTCCCCTCCGCGGGTCACCGCAACACTGCGTCGTGCCCGGGAGAAGTAAACCACCGTGGCTCCATCGACGACCACGCCGGCGGCGTTCCGCACGGTGGCGGTCAGGCTTGCCTTCTCGCCCACCTCGATGGTCAACCGGTTCGGGCTCACCTCGATGGTCAGCGGCTCCGCCGGTTCCTCCGGTTGCTGCGACCGTGCCGAACCGAGCGCCACAGTCAGCGACACCGCGCCGGCGACGATCAACACCAGCCCGCCTCGGCGACCTCTGGCCTGTCCAACAGGCCGTGGTGACACCGCGCCTCGCACCGAGGCAGGCGGCGCGCCCGGCTGGCATAGCGCGGCGACGGAGCATCCAGGCAGTACTCGACTGCGGAGCCACGTAGCCAGCCGGGATGCCCCGCCCGGCCACCGCCACTGATTCACTCTAGACAGGCCGCTGGCCACTGAGCCCTCCTTGCGTGACGCCGACCGGGTCGACGGCATCTCGGCCGCGTCTGCAGTGGCCGGGCGACGTCGGGTCATGATTCGTCCGTCCGCCGCGGCGCCCTCAGCACATGACCACCGGCACCTCGGCCACACTGCCTCAGCCTCGACTTACTCGCGGTCGTTGCATCCGAACGTGCGCGCGATCAGGTTGTTCGGAAACGAACGGTTATCCTTGCTTTACGCGCGAACCGCATCATTGTATCGCTGTATCGCTGTCGCTCGATGGCCACACGCTTTTCGGTGCCGTCCCGCTCGTCCCGCAACCGGATGACGTTCCCGTGCTACCACCGTGCCGGGTGGCTCTCGACGATGGCCCAGCAGCCCTCCGAGCGTGCCCGTCAGGTCGGCGTTCTCCGCGCCGGCCGCGCCGTGAGCGACCACACCGGCAGATTCTGGGCCTGCCTCGAGGACAGACCGTGCAATTCCGTACAACACCAGAATCAACTGGCGAAAGTCTACGACTTCATAACATATTGACTCAACAAGAGATGCGATGAAATCGTGTTCTATTTTCGCTTGACATTCGCCTGGAGCGTCCCTAGAATACGAGTCCTGATCTGGAGACGAGGAGGTTTGCCCTGAAGATGCACCGACAGGTCGAGAGGAATTCACGGATGACTGAGGATCGCGGCTCGAGCGAGCGTGCGAAGGCCATCGAGATGGCGGTGGGACAGATTGAAAAGCAGTTCGGCAAGGGCGCCATCATGCGTCTCGGCCAGGGCGCCGTCGCCCGTATCCCGCATATCTCGACCGGGTCGATTAGCATCGACCACGCGCTCGGAATCGGCGGTGTCCCCCGTGGACGCGTCGTCGAGGTCTTCGGTCCAGAGGCATCGGGCAAGACCACCTTGACCCTCCAGGTCATCGCCCAGGCGCAACGGCTCGGCGGCACTGCCGCCTTCGTCGACGCCGAGCATGCGCTCGACCCCACCTACGCGAACAAGCTCGGGGTCGACCTCGACAACCTGCTCGTGTCGCAGCCCGACAACGGAGAACAGGCACTCGAGATCGTGGAGGTGTTGGTACGGTCGGGCGGCGCCGACGTCGTGGTCGTCGACTCTGTTGCGGCGCTCGTGCCGCGCGCCGAGATCGACGGCGAGATGGGCGACGCGCAGGTCGGCCTGCAGGCCCGACTGATGTCGCAGGCCCTCCGCAAGCTCACGGCGGTTGTGTCGAAATCCCACACGTGTCTCATATTCATCAACCAGCTGCGTGAGAAGATCGGCGTCATGTTCGGTAATCCGGAAACCACCACAGGCGGCCGGGCGTTGAAGTTCTACTCGTCGGTCCGGATAGACATCCGCCGCATCGGCGCAATCAAGGACGGTGACCGCGTCGTCGGCAACCGGACCCGTGTGAAGGTGGTCAAGAACAAGGTGGCCCCGCCGTTCCGGATGGCCGAGTTCGATCTGATGTATGGCGAAGGCGTCTCCCGCGAGGGCGACCTGCTGGATCTGGCGGTCGAGCAGCGGATCGTCGAGAAGAGCGGTACCTGGTTCTCATGCAGCGGCGAACGCCTGGGTCAGGGCCGCGAGAAGGTCAAGTTGTTCTTGAAGCAGAACCCGGAGATCTTCGCCATGATCGATGCTCGGGTCCGCAAAGAGCTGGGCATGACGACCGACACGGAACCCAAGACCGAGCCGGTGTCTGCGTAACCAGGACGACGCCAGGACGACGATTCAAGTGGCCTGTTCAGGCTTGCGAAAGAGTACGATGCGGTTGGTGTTGGTCCCCTTCCGGTTGTTCGAGATGCCCCAGCAGTTCGCGGTCTTGGTGAACATCTGAGAGTTGATCACCACGGCCATGGCCTCGAGGCCGACCGAGACTCCGCAGGGAATGACCGTTTCCTCAAGCTTGATCGTACCGCCCCTGACCTCACCGACCTCAAAGGCAACATACCCGCCAGGCACCAGTACCCGCTGCAGTTCCACGAACACAGCGGACATCGCCGACCGCCATGTGTCGAGTGTGCGAGCAGTCGTAATCGGCACCGAGTCTGGCTCAATGCCACAGAACCAGCATCGCAGCCAATTGTCCGACGCGTAGTCGACAACATCCAGAAACGGCGGAGACGTCACGACGAGACTGACCGACGAGGAACCGATCTCGGGAGTGCTGTTTGACCGCCGCGCCAGGAGTTGAGTCCGCGCGCCATATTGCCGAAGCCGCCGTCTGGTGTCCTCCCCACAATCCCTCAGGAGTGACTGACTCTTCTTGACGATGAGATGGACCACGTCGCGAACGGGAGGTGTCTGTTGGCGCCGTGCGTTGATCTTCCGTTGCGAGTCAATCGACACTGCCTGATTCGGGGGAAGTGTGTAGACGGAGAAGAAACCGCGAGAGTGCCCCGTCAATCGATTCACCGCCACCATCTCGATCCATTCGTCGACCTCGTCCGTGGCCTCTTCCGCATGTCGCTTGAGTAGATAGGACCGGAGCGCGCAAATCTGGCTGAGCGTCTCTGGATGAAAAAAGACCGTCAAGTCCTCGCGATACCCGTCACCGGCGGTCAAGTCGAGCGAGTGCAACCGTTCTGACACCTGGATCAGCGTCGGCGGCGTCAAGCGGGGCCTGGCAAGCACCACGCTGACGGGGTTCACGTCGCATCCGGCAACGGCTCGGCCCAGCAGCGCCGCCTCCACAACGGTCGTCCCTCGCCCCATGAAGGGGTCGTAGACCAGGTCACCCGGCTCACTGAGCCGTTCCACGAAGAAATCAACCAGTTGGGGCTTAAAGCAGGCGCGGTAGGAGATCTCGTGGAGGCTATGTCCGGCGCGCTGCTTGCTGGTCCAGAACTCGTTCGTAAAGTTCTTGACCCTCGCACGCTGGCCATCGCCATCAGCCTTGGTCGTGGCGACCGCCGTAGGTCTCCCGTTCCAGACGAACCTCCGCAGATCGTTCTCAAACGCCGTAACGCCAGACGACCCGACGTTCGGGCCGTCCAACAGTGCACGCTGAAGGCGAGTCATGTCGGCTGTCCGCACATTGCAGCCCGACTCACGGGCAGGTGACGTCAGACCGAACCGCGTAAACCTACGAACACGGTGGGCCTTCTGGGAGTCCGCGGAGGGCAGGCTCCGACCAATGCATCCCGCCGCCAGCCTACCACGACATCAGGCCTGAAACGCCGGGTGTCCCTGGCACCTCGGTCCGGTGGGCGGGATGCCTCCACTCCCCGTGTCTTCTCAGTTCCTCCGGCTGAGCAGTCCGTGCAGCAGTTCCCGATCTGAGGATTTGAGCCGCTTGGCGTAGAGGGCAAGGGCCTCGCCCGCCACCACCCGCTGCGACCTGCCGAGCAGACGTGTCAAAGCGTCCAGCAGGTCCTTCGTCTCAGGGTCAAGTCGGAGGGTGGTCTGGACGTAGCTCGTAGTCACGGCCAGCCCATCTTCGCCAGCCGGTGGACGACCCGGGAGCCGCTTCATCGAACGCTTCAGCATGGGTGCGACACGATACCATCTCAGACGCTGTCATAAAAGCATATCCTATTGTTGACATCAACAACATGTCATTGTATAAGTGGCCCACCTGCTGACCGTGGTGGAGAAACAGTCCTGCCAGCGAGGACGTGTTGCAGGAATACGATCAGGCGACCCGACTGGATGGTCAATGGTCAGTTGCCAGTAGTCGGCAGGACGCCATGACCTCCCCGGTCGATCGACTCGACGAGTTGCCGCCGCTGCCCAGACGCGTCCCGGTGCCACGCCGAACCTGGCGGTACGTGCTGCTGCTCGTTACCATTCTGCTGCTCGCCAACGCCTTCGTCGGCGAGCGTGGACTCGCGACGCTGCTCAGGGCCGACCAGGAGCACATGCGGCTGCAACAGGCGATCGACACGCTCCGCGCTGAGAACATCCGGCTGCATCGCTACACTCGGGCGCTGACGGACGAGCCGCGAGTCATCGAGGACCTGGCGCGAGGCGAGCTCGGGATGATCAGCCCGGGCGAGCAACTGTTCATCGTCGGCACGACGCCGGCCGCCCCACCGAACGCTACCCTCATTCGGTAGCAGGGCCCTTCACGACCGCTCCGTGATCCACCTCGGCACCAAGATCCATCATAGCGCCCGTCCTTGTGTAGCAGGACCCTACCGTGCCGCGCCTCTGGTCGCCGTCCTGGGGCCCATCCAGGCTAGCCCAACACCGCGTGTAGGGCATCGCCCGACACCTGCACTCCCCATCCGGCGAGATCGGCCAGTAGGTTGACCTGTCTCGGGGTGAGGCGCGTCAACGCACCCGCGTTCTCGCCGATCGTGCCGTAGTGAGGAAACCGGGCGAGGGAAACGTCCCGGAGGCTGGCGGCACCGGCGGGCAACACGCGTCGCACCTCGTCGCCAAGCCCCGCTTCCCAGCTCGACACGCGATCGTTGTACACCCAGCACACCGACACGTCCCAACCCCCCTCGATCCCCCACCAGTCGTTAGGTTCCACTCTCAGATGCGTGGCGGCAACCAGGGGGCGACCGGCGCGCTTGGCGGCCTGCCATGCCGACACCACCTCCCGATACGACGTGGGCGAAAAGACCCGGTTCCGGAGCCCGTGCGGGCTCGGCTCCCCGAACAGAGGCGGCACCGCCGGGTCCACTTGCCCGTGCTCGGGCCACCCTCGCGGGTCGTGGTCGAGCGCGAGCGGCCACACCGAGTTGATGAACACGACAATTGCCGGGATCCGTCGGCGCAGCATGCCGAGGAGCGCCAACGGGTCGACGTCACCACCGTCGGTGAACAGGTCGTTGACACCACAGGGGCCGCCGTCGGCGGCGGGCAGCGTCCAGTACGTCGCATGGGGATACGCGCGCACATCACGGTCACGGGTATTGAACGCGCTGCTCGCCGCGATCATGTCGCCGAGTGTGAACGGCTGCGGCGGCGGTGTGACCGCCACCCGCCCGTCGGTATCGATTCCACCCCCGGGCGCCGCACAGCCGAACCCGAGCGGTTCCACGAACGTGCCGCCGACGGTCCGCTCGCCCGCCCGCGCGTCGCGCAGCATTCGGCGCCGTGGAGAACCGACATACAGCGGGGTATATTCGAACGGCAGCTGTTGCTGGGCGGCCGACCAGGACTCGGGCCAGTTCAACGTCGAGTGCAGAACCGGAAACGGTCGCGCCGTGCGCGGACGGTGACAGCGCGGCGTCAGCGTGCCGCCCGCCGCGCCGCCGGACGCCACCGAGCCGGCCGCGGCGGCGAAGCCGACCGGGTCTCTCGCATCGTAGAGCCCGCCTGGCGCTAGGAAGGTTGCGCCGACCGCTCTAATCCAGACCTGATCCGAACAGACCGTGTCGTCAGACTCCAGACGCTCGAGGGTGTCCCGAAAGCGACTGGTCGCCGGCAGGAGCAGCGACCGTGCGTCGAGCCTCGCGAGTCCGGCGAGGGTCAGATGCTCGGGCGGCGTCACCGCACCCAATCGTTCCGCTCCGTCGGCGGCGAAGAGATAGGGCACGACGGCCCAGGTGCTTCCGGACACGCAGGAGATGTACCCAACCCGGTCGATCAGCCCCAACGCGACCAGACCGCGCAACTGCCCCACGGTTGCCGCCATCGACCTGGTGCTGCCGCCCGAGAAGCAGACCGCCGTCTGCGGCAACGGCTCGGTCAGCACACCGGCCCGCTGTTCGGGCGCGCGGCCCGGGCCCTCGTCGGCCCAGACACGGACCCGCACCCCAGACTGCAACGGCATCGCCGATCGGTGCCCCTACAAGCTATCGGGCTGGGTACTCCATCGTGAACGGGTCCGGCAGTGGAATCCGTACCACCTCGCCCGGGCTCATCTCCTCGAGTGAATACTCCGGCCGCTCCGGGTCTCCTGCCAGGCTCGCCTCAAGGTTGCCGACCACGAGAATGACCAGCTCGTCGGGGTGGAGGTAACGCTGCGCCACATCGAGCACGTCATCCGCCGTGACCGCGGCGATGTTGTCACGATACGCCGCCAGATAGGCCGGGTCGCGGCCGGTGTATTCGTCACTTGCGAACAACCCGGCAATCGACGCCGCGCTCGAGAAGCTGCGGGAAAACGTCTCGACGAAGGACGCGATCGATCCCCTGAGCTCGTCGTCTTCGACCGGCTGCGTCCGAATACGATCGATCTCCTCGAGTACGATCGCGGTCGCCCGCGCGACCGTCTCGCTGCGCGACTGGAACCCAGCATAGAACGCCCCTTTGTAATAGACGCCCACGCCGAAGTTCGAGCTCGCGCTGTAAGCCAGTCCCTCATCGGACCGGATACGGGTCAGCAGGCGGGCGCTGAACCCACCCCCACCGAGGATGTCGTTCATCACCAGCAGCTTGTAGCGGTCGGGGTCGTCACGTGTCGTGCCGAGATGCCCGATGGCGACCCGCCCCTGGTTCACGTCCGGCTTGTCGACCAGATAGAGACCTGGCCGCAGCGTGAAGTCGGGGGACGGCACCGGAGGCACCGGCTCGGTGCCCACGGCCCAGCCGGCCATGCGTCGCTCGATCTCGGCGAGCACCGCCGCGGTGTCCACATCGCCGGAGACCGCGAAGATGAAATTCCCGGGGTGGTAGAAGCGACGGTGGAACGCCACGATGTCGTCGCGTGTGATCGACTCGGTCGTGGCGCGTGTCATCGACCTGGTCGAGAAATGCTTGTCCCCGCGCATCAACCGGCCCCACTCACGCCCCTCGATGCTCCCGGTGGAGTCGTTGCGGCGCTCCATCTGCTGGATCGCCTGGCTCTTGGCCAGTGCTAGCCGATCGTCGTCGAACCCAGGATTCCGCAACATGTCGAAGAAGAGATCCAGGCAGGCGTCCAGATCCTTTGTCAGACAGTTCAGGCCCGCGCTGCCACTGGTGGAGCCGATGCTGCTCCCGATCTGCGCCGCCAGGAAGTCCGACTGCTCGTCGAACTCGGCCGCGCCGATCGTGGTGGTGCCGCCGGCCCGCATCTGGCTCCCCGTCAGACTCGCCAACCCGATCTTGTCCGCAGGATCGAGATACGCGCCGGTGCGGATCGTCACCGAGATCGAGACGAGTGGCAGCTCATGGTCCTCGACGACGAACGCGACGACGCCGTTCGCTAACTCGTGCCGATGGTCGCTAGCGACCGGTGGCGTGAACGAGAGCGCTGGGTAAACCAGGTCGGACGGGTGCACCGGAATGGTCTGCGCGCCGCTCGTCGTCGCCACTGCCAGCGACAGTGCGACGACCAGAGCCACGGACACACCGCCGGCCGCCAAACGAGCGCGGGACCTCATCGTCCCCCCCCGGCGGCCGCGCGCCGCTCCCGCACGATCTCCAGCAGCACCGCCGTCATATCCTGGTTTTCTGGCGGCGCCTGACCGGCCATCTGCTCGAGCTGGCCCATGAGCTGCCCGAGTTGCTCGGCATCCATCTGCCCCATCGTCGTCATCATCTGGCGCACCTGCTGCCGCTCCTATTCATCCAGCGCCTCGAGACGAGGATCGGGCGCTTCATCCAACGCGCGACGATAGTAGACGGCCACCGCCCGGTTTTCCGGCGCGAAGTACGTGTTGGCCACCCGCATGATGTCCTCGGCGGTCACCCCGTCGTAGAGCGGCGGGTCCGTGTTGATCGTCTCCCACCCACGATACGCCTCCCGCACCAACAGCTGGTTCATCAGCCTAAAGCTCGCCCGGAGCCCACGGAATGTCGAGGCCGCATTCTGGTTCTTCACCTTCTGGAGCTCGCGCGGATCCACAAGCTCGGTCTGCAATCGTTCGATCTCGGCGTAGAGCGCCTGCTCCACCTCCTCCGGTGTCCGGCCTTCACTCGCGGTCCCACGTAGCGCGAACCGGCCCTCGAACTTGTAGCCGGACTGGCCTCCCGACGCGTTCGTGGCCACTTCCTGCTCCTCGACGAGCGCCTTGTACAGACGACCAGTACGCCCGCTGAGAACCTGCCCGAGCACCACGAGCGCCGGCTCGTCGACATGCCCGTCCGGGACAGAGTGATAGCGGATGGTGACCCGCGGGTTGGTGTCGGCGTAGGCGTGCATCCGCTTTTCGGCCAGTTGCGGCATCTCGCGGGTCCGCGGCTGCACGGCCGGCTGTTCGCTCGGCGAGAGCCTTCCGAAATAGCGCTGGGCCAGCGCCTTCGCCTCGCCAGGGTCGAAGTCACCCACCAGCGCGGCAGTCAGATTATTCGGCGCGTAGTAGACATCGAAGAACGCCAGCGCCTCTTCGCGCGTGATTCCCTCGAGATCACTCGGCCACCCAACGACTGGCCAGCTGTAGGGCGACGACTCCCAGAACATGGCGTCGAACTGCTCCTCGAACTTACCGGTCGGCGTGCTGTCGGTGCGCAGCCGGCGCTCCTCGTGCACCACCTCGCGTTCCGAGTAAAACTCGCGGAACACCGGGTTCAGCAGCCGGTCCGACTCCATCCAGAACCAGAGCTCGAGCTTGTTGGCCGGCACGTTCACGAAATAGATCGTGAAGTCGTAGCTCGTCCCGGCGTTCATACCCGACGCGCCCTGCCCCGAGTAGATGCGGCTGAAGTCCTCCTTGATGAGGAGATCGCTTTGCTGCTGGAGCAATGCGTTAAATTGCCCAATCAGCTCCCGATGACGGACCGTCCGCAGGGCCGGATCACTCGGGTCCTCGATCTGCCCGAGCCGATGCGCCTCAAGCAGCGCCGCCTCCTCGACCCTGATCTCCGCCTTCACCTCGTCGAGCTCGGCGATGAGCTGGAGATCCTGCTCGATGTTCCTGGTGCCGATGGTGGCCGTGCCCTTGAACATCATGTGCTCGAACAAGTGCGCCACTCCGGTGATCCCGGGCCGCTCGTAGACCGACCCGACCTTGGCCACCCACCCGGCTGCCACGTTCGGATCGCCGGGACGCGGTAGCAACAGGATAGTCATCCCGTTTTCGAGCACCACCTCCTCGACCGGAACCTCCTGCGCGGTGGTGCTCGTGGTGGCCAGGACGACCGTCCACGCCACCGCAACAACGTATTTCCTCATGATCTGCCTTCTCCCGCAGAACCCGCCCTCTTGGGCGCCCGGACATCTATCGAACCGTGTCCCCGCAGTCTGGCACAGGGCGTCGCATGAACCAAGTCTGAGCCCCACGACACGGTGTCAGCCTTGGGCCCATGGTGAACGCACCACTGCACTCGACCGGTGGCGTACCCCGTCTGGGCGGCGTTGCTCCTTGGTCACACATGCCTCAATGTGCTCCCTCGTCACACCTGGCAGTACCCGACCGGCCGGCGGTCGTCGTTTCTGCTCACACCGCTCGCATCGATCACCGAGTACAGAATGATAGAATACACTTCGGTGTGACCGATCGAGGCACTCAACGCGATCGGCGCGATCCTCGCCTGTGCGTTGATCTAGCCCATCACTCGCCGGCTGGGTCCAGAGTGCGGCCTCTTCATGATTCTGAACGTGGGCCCGCCCCTTCTCTTCGGCAGCTTCCTGTCGATGGGCCGTGTCGCCAGCCCGTTGTTCCCAATTTTCATGTATCTGGCACTGGTACTGGCCGACCGGCAGCGTCAGGCACTGGTGTGCGGCTTCGCCTGCGTGCAGGGGCTGGCCGCGGTCATCTTCTTCACGTGGCATCGTCTCCTGTGACGGGGGATTCCGTGGTTCCAGGCCCGAAGCGGGCGCTCGTCATCCTGCCCACTCTGAACGAGGCGAAGAACCTCCCCTTGATCGTCCCCGAGATCCTGGCGCATGACGGCTTCCGGCTGCTGATCGTCGACGACCGATCGACCGACGGCACCGGCGACGTCGCCGCGGCCCTGGCACGTCAGTTTCCTGGACGGATCGAGGTGCTGCATCGCACCGGCAAACGCGGGCTGGGCCTGTCCTACGCGGAAGCATTTTCGATGGCGGCGGCCGCCGACGTCGATGTTGTCTGCCAGATGGACGCCGACCTGTCACACGACCCGCAGTACCTGCCGACCATGGTCGCCGCCACCGAACGCTACGACGTGGTGATCGGATCGCGCTACGCCGAGGGCTCCGGCCTCGTAGACTGGCCCGGCCACCGAGCAGCGTTGAGCCTGGGGGCCAATGCCTACGTGCGGATGGTGACCGGACTGCGGACGCGCGACTGCACGAGCGGGTATCGCTGCTGGCGCCGCGCGGTTGTGCAGCAGATCCGCTGGGAGCGGGTCGGTGCCGAGGGCTTCGCCTTTCTGGTAGAGACTCTGTACGAAGCCGCGCAGATAGGCTGCACCATCGGTGAGGTCGCTGTGGTTTTCGTTGGGCGACGTCACGGCGCCTCGAAACTGACCGGTCGCGTGTTCAGGGAATCGCTGATCGTTCCCTGGCGTGTCCTAATGCGATTTCGCCGCCGCCCGCCGGCACCCGGCGCCCAGTAAGACGACGATAGCGCCAACGAATGTCGCCGGTTGCACGGCCCTCGCACCGTGCGGTATCGTGTCGGGTGCCGCCGCAGGGTAACGGCCCACCCGCCTGTAAGGCCTTGTTCCCGGCGTGCCGAGGTAGCTCAGTCGGTAGAGCACATGACTGAAAATCATGGTGTCGGCAGTTCGATTCTGCCCCTCGGCACCACTTCTTTTTTTTTCGCTGGTTCAACTAGTTACACAGTTTTGTTCGACAGCGCGTTGTGGATGATCCAGTTACTTTGTGCGAACTTTGTGCGAATTGTTCCAAATACCTCAGCGAACAGCGACCCTCTGAAGCCGACATCTTCGACCACATCCTGGCGATCGCTCCGGCGTTCAACCTGCGTATCTACCAGAGTCCGGCAGTAAGCGACGTGCGGACCCTGCTGGCCGCCCTCAACACGAAACCCCCATGCTGAGACTCCTCATCGAAGTGTTCGTGACCTCAGGGCTCCTCTACGCTCTGGCGACAGCGTTGCCCGGCGTGCGCCTGAAATCGTTCGGCACCGCGCTGGTCGTCGTGTTGGTCTACGGAGTGTTGAACTACTTTCTATTCTGGCTGGTCGCGCTGATCGCCTTTATCCCGATGCTGCTGAGTTTCGGCCTGTTCGGGCTGGTCATCAACGCGTTCCTCCTGTGGCTGACCGACAAGCTGATCGACGACTTCGAGATCGATTCGCTTCGCACGACGCTGCTCATCGCGATCTTGCTGACGATGGCAAAAGTAGTGCTGCGGGCGATCCTCTGAGAGCCACGGTGCGTCAGGAGAGCTCGAAGGTGCTCTCGCTTCTGACCCCCTGCCCCTCGTTAGGATATGTGTGGACGGTCTCCACAGAGAGTGTGGAGTCACCACCACACCACCCGATGTGCGTGATCGGCTCTTCAAACTCCCCCTCCGCGTGATACGTGAAGCTGATCCGATCCTCGCTTGAGAACTCGCTCTGCAGCCCATCTCGACCACACAGCTCAAACGGGGTCAATCGGCATCGATAGTTCAGGCTGTCGAATGTCCTGCAGACGGTATAGGGCAAATGTGCGCCACCCTGCTCAAGAATATGAGCCTGTACAGCAGTGGGCACACAGGTGAGCAGCTCGGTCAGCGCCGTGTCTCCATACTCGAGGAGTATCGCGTGACTTGTGCCCAGTGCGTAAAAGGTGACCCGATGATCGAGCCATTTCACTCGTCGACGGTCGAGGATACGCAAAGGCTCCAATCGCACTCGTCCGTCTACCAAAAGGAAACGAAGGGTCGAAGCGCTGTGGATCATCGTGTCTCTCGAACGGTCCGCCATGGTATTTTTGGACGACCGTCATCGTATAGGAAACGCGAGGCTGGCATCAAAACAACCGGTAAGCCACAATATCCTATCCATGGATCAGCAGAAAACCGCTTCGAAGGACGATCGTCGAGGCAAGACCCAGGCCCTCCTCTTCTCGGTCTTCGCCATTGGCACCTGTGGACTGATCTACGAGCTGCTGGCCGGAACCATCGCCAGCTACATACTCGGCGACAGCGTCACCCAGTTTTCCACCATCATCGGCGTCTACCTTTTCTCGATGGGGTTAGGCTCCTACCTGGCTCGCTACGTCCGAAAAGATCTAATCGCATGCTTCATCCAGATCGAGATCCTGGTTGGCCTCATCGGTGGGATATCGTCCTTGGTCCTCTTCCTGGCTTTTTCCGAGCTCGAATCGTTCCGGGTAGTGCTCTATTCGTGGGTCACAGTCACCGGGATCCTGGTAGGGCTGGAGATCCCGTTCATCTTGCGCATTCTCGAGGACCAGTTCCCGTTCAGCGACCTGGTCTCGAAGGTCCTGTCGCTCGACTACCTGGGTGCTCTGGCTGCGTCACTGTTGTTTCCCCTGTGGCTCGTCCCCCAGGTTGGGTTGATGCGGTCGTCATTTATCTTTGGCTTCCTGAACGTCCTCGTGGCGATCTGGGCATGCCACCTGTTTCGTGAGGAGCATCGACGACCCATGCTCACCCTCCAGGCCTACGCGACCCTCGTGCTGCTCCTGGTGGGCGTGGCTTTCTCCGATGTCTTGTCGGAGTTCACCGAGCAGCGCTTGTATCAGGACCCGGTGATCTTCAGTCGTGCCTCTCGATATCAGCGCATCGTCGCGACCAACGCCCAAGGAGAGATGCGGCTATTCCTTAACGGCCAGTTCCAGTTTTCCTCCCTCGACGAGTACCGGTACCACGAGGCGCTGGTCCATCCTGGGCTGGCGGCGGTGGAGTCGCCACGGCAGGTTCTCGTTCTCGGCGGCGGGGACGGCATGGCGGTTCGAGAGATTCTCAAGGACCAGAGGGTCCAGCGCGTCACGCTGGTTGACCTCGATCCGACGATGACGGAGATCTTCACGTATCACGATACGTTCGCGGCCCTCAACAACTACGCACTGCGGTCGCCCCGGGTGCAGGTCGTCAACGCCGACGCGTTCGTATGGCTCGAGGACAACACGAGCCTGTACGACTTCATTGTCGTCGATTTTCCCGATCCCTCGAACTACTCCCTGGGCAAGCTCTACACGGCCACGTTCTATCTACG
>CAUZDS010000012.1:0-83541 GCA_963578725.1 Vicinamibacteria bacterium | reverse complement strand
ACCCCGAAGCGGCGGTATCCTCGGCAGCGGCTCGTTGGTCTCGGTGAGCCTGGCGTTCACCATCCCCAGTCCCAAGTTGACCCAGATGGCGTCGGCCACCTGCACGCTGGCTTCCACCTCGAACCCTACGAACCGGCTGTTGCCCTGGAGAAACGGCGCGACCAGGAGACCGTCGATCTTCCGGTCGCCGACCGCTGGGTACACGAAGTTGTCGATCTCGTACACGTAGGCGTTCACGCTGCCACGGAATCGCGGTGACTGGTGGCGCAGGCTCAGATCGAGACCGACCGTCGTTTCTCGCTCGAGGTCAGGGCTCCCGACCTCGAACACCAGATTCCCGACGTGGGGACCGAAGTTGTATAGCTCCTCGAGCGCCGGGGCGCGGTAGGACCGAGTCAGATTCGCGACAAAGGCGGCACTGCGGCCGAGGTTCGCCTGCAGGCCTAGGGAAGCCGAGACGCCCGTGAATACACGGTCGATGACGTCGGCGGGTTCGAGCGACTCGTGGTCGGGGCCGGCACCGCCTGTGTCGTGACGATTCCGGTCGCGCGGGTCGACCGTGTAAGCGTTTCGCTCTGCCCGGCCGCCGAACTGCACCCGATACCGCCCGTAGTCTAGTTCCTCGTAGGCAAACGCGGCCACGGCGGTCTGGTCGGTCGCCGGCGCGAGCGCCTCTGCACCCGTCGCCACGTAGTGGCGCACCTTGGTCCAGACACCGAACTTGCCGGCCAGTGTGGCGGTCTGACGCTGGTTCGCCTCGGCGCGCAGGACATAGGCTCGATTGGCGAAGACCGTCTCGACGCGCTCGATGCCGTCGGCCGTCTTCAGCTCGGTGTGCTGGTAGTCGATCACGGTGAACACGACGCGGAGCCCGTCGAGAACGCCGGTCGTCAGGTTACGTATGCCCACGTCGAACCGGCCGACCTGCCGGCTGGACTCGAGGTGAATCAGCGCCGTTCCGCTCCGCGCCACGCCGGCCGCCTCGCTCGCGTGTCCCTCGAACCCGCCCGCGAATGGCACGCCGTGTCGGCCGTTCTCGATCTGGAAACCGCCGCTGGCAAATACGCGGTCACCAAGATAGCCCACTCCGGCGCGGCCGTTCGACAATCGTGTCGCCGAGTTCTCGATGGTCCCCGCTGGTGACCCGTAGTCGCCCGCGCGTCGTGTGCCGCCGCCGCCCCACCCCTGCAGACGGTCGCTGCCGTACTGCAGGCTGGCATTGGTCCCGAACTGGGCGTTGGCGCTCCCGGTGTCAGCGCTGAACCGACCGCTGGTGCCGGGAATAGGCGTCTCCCGGTAGCTCTCGTGCGGCGTGATTGCGTTGACCACCCCGCCGACTGCGTTCGAGCCGTAGAGCAGCGTGGCTGGGCCGCGCACGATCTCGACCCGCTCCAGTCCGTTGGGATCGGTCGTCACGCCATGGTCGCCAGATTGGCTCGAGAGATCCGCGGAGCGGATCCCGTCCTCGAGCAGCAGCACGCGATCGCCGTCGAAGCCTCTGATGATGGGACGGCTGGCGCCTGGTCCGAAGCTGCGGTTAGCCACGCCCGGCTCGTTCTGCAACACCTCGCCCAGTGAGCCCTGGGCGTTCGTCACCAGATCGAACGAGTCGAGCGTCGTGATCGCGTTGAACGCCTCGAAGGTGGTGGTCCGTCCGCCCGCTGTTGCCGTGACGGTCGTCTCCTCGTGAATCGCGGATAGATTTAACGTGAAGTCGACCACAACCGTCTCACCCGCTTCGACCGTGATCGTTTGGCGGGCGGCTGTGAGGTGTTCCCGCTGCGCCAGGATCTCGTAGGTGCCTGGGAGGACCGTCGCGATCTCGAACGCGCCGCCGTCGTTGGTCAAGGCTACGAGTGACGGACCGACGAGCAGGACGACAGCGCCGTGGACTGCTTCGTCGGTGGCCGTGAATGTGACCGTGCCGCGGATGGTGCCCGTGCCCTGCGCGAACATGGGTCCATCCATGATGCCAGCCACGGCGAACACCGTGAGCGTCAGTAAAACGCCGAACCGGAACCTCTGTGAGGGTTCTTCCACTCGCATCTCCTGTGTTTCCTGCGTCGCGTGGCCAGCCGATGTAAAGAGGCTCGATCCGCTGGCGACGCGCACGAGGGGTCGGTCCACCCGCGCGGTCGTGGGCCGCGATACCGACTGAGAACGGTAACGGTGCGAAACGCTAGGAGAGCGGCGGGGCACGGGCAGGAACGCAGGGGGCCGGGCCGGCTGGCATCCGCGCGAGTGTGGAGACCCGCGTCGCCAGGTCTGCCGATTCGGCCGGCTTGACCTGCAGGCCCTCGGTCATCTCGACGGCTTGGTGGTGCCTGAGCTGGCAGACGATACAACGCCGATCGGAGTCATGCTCGGCGTGCCAGACAGCCGAGAACGCGGTGGCGCCGACGACCGCAATGAGCAGCACCACGAAGCAGATGTCCCCGATCCGGGCTGGCTCAGGCCGTCGGGCGCGTCCGCCGCGGGCGTGGTTGACCATCGGAGCGAATGTAGCAAGGTTCCGGTGTCCGGCGCAATAGTACACCGCGCCGGTCCAGGCTGCTAAGATCGGCTGCGTGATGCGCAAGTCGATCCGCCTCGGGCTGGCGGTGCTGGCGTTGTACGCCCTCCATCAGGATTTCTGGTTCCGGGACGTGGCGCGGCCGCTCATGTTCGGCTTCCTTCCGATCGGGCTCGTCTACCACGTGGCGCTGTGTCTGGCGATCGCCGGGCTCATGTGGGTGCTGGTGCGCTACGCGTGGCCGGTCGAGCTGGAGCGGGCGGTCGAGGATGTGACGCGCTCGGCTTCATCCGGAGAGCGGTCGTGATCCCGACCCTCATCGTCGTCGCCTATCTCGGCGTCGTGCTGTACATCGGCATCTTCGCCTTCCGTCGCTCGTCCGGCACCGGCGCAGAGGACTACTTCCTGGCCGGCCGGTCGCTCGGGCAGACGGTGTTCCTGCTGTCGTTGTTTGGCACCAACATGACGGCGTTCACCATCCTCGGGTCGGCGGGTCACGCCTTCTCCAACGGCATCGTCACCTTCGGATTGATGGCCTCGTCGTCGGCGCTGATCATCCCAGTCAGCCTGTTCCTGGTCGGCCCGCGGTTATGGGCGCTCGGGAAGCTCTACGGGTTCATGACGCCGGTGCAGATGTTCCGCGACCGGTGGGAGTGCGGCCACATCGGTACGGCCATCTTCGTGATGCTCGCGATCCTGCTGGTGCCCTACATCATCATCGCGGTGATGGGAGGCGGGACCGCGCTGAGCGCGATCAGCGGTGGGCTCGTACCCTACTGGTTCGGCGGTGGGCTGGTGGCCGTCGTCGTGATGAGCTACGTCTTCTTCGGGGGGATGCGTGGTACCGCCTGGGTCAACACGTTTCAGACGGTGCTGTTCCTGTCTTTCGGGGCGGTGGCGATCGTCCTGATCGGCGTTCGGATTGGCGGATTCCCCGAGGCGATGAAGTCATTGCTAGCGTCTGAGACGACGGCGTCGCTGCTGACCCGCGAGCGGATGCCCCCGCGGCTGTTCTTTAGCTACATGTTCATCCCGCTGTCGGCGATCGTCTTCCCGCACATCTCGATCTTCTGTCTGACGGCGCAAAAGATGAGCCAGTTCAAGAAGACTGTCATCTGGTATCCGATCTGTATCCTCGCCATCTGGTTACCGTGCGTCTTTCTCGGGGTGGCGGCCAACGCGATGACCGACGTACCCGCGATCGCCGCCAAGCTGGACGCACGCGCGGCGCTCGCGGCGCTCGATCTGTCGGCCGGCACCGGGGCGTTGGCCGAGCTGCAGCGGGCGGCCGCCGGCGACGATGTCATCTTGCGGATGCTTGATCACTATGCGCCGGTGTGGATGGCAGGTCTCCTCGGCGCCGGCATCCTCGCGGCGGTGATGGCTAGCGACTCGCAGGTGCTCGCGCTCTCGACGATGTTCACCGAGGATGTCTTCGCCTACTACGGCGCAAAGGAGCGGTTCGGTGAGCGGGCGCAGGTGCTGACCGGCCGTGTCTTCGTCGTTCTGGTGACCAGCGTCGCCTATGTGATCGCGCTGCGGGCGCCCCCGGGCATCTTCGGTCTCGCCACGCAATACGCCTTCTCCGGTTTCGCGGCGATGATCCCGATCGTGCTGGCGGCGTTGTTCTGGCGTGGCAGCACGAAGTGGGGTGCGCTCGCCGTGACCCTGTGGACCGCCGGCACCGTCGTGACGACCGCGGTGCTCCAGGTGGTGGTGCCACCGCCAGCCGCGCCGGTCCCTGTCTGGACGTTCGGCGGGCTCGAGCTGATTACCCGCACGCCGGGTGGGACCGACGTGCTCGGGTTCATGCCGGTCGTGCCGATGACCATCATCTCGGCGCTGCTGATGTACGGGGTGTCGGCCGTGACCCGCAAGCCGAGCGACGCGACGATCGCACGCTATTTCTTGAGCCGAACGCTTTGAAACAATTGGAGCCAGAGCGGAGCTTCAGCGCCGGCCCGGAGTCCGGCGGTATCTCGTCGCGTGTCATGGCACGTCATGAACGGGGCCAGGGGCCATGTGGCCTCCGGCTCACTGCGCATGCCAGGCACCGCCGGGACGGGACACCAGCGGTTTGGTCATCACGACCCGGTCGACACCGGATGCCGCTTCGTAGTACGTGCGCACCACCGTGTAGCCGCGCGTCTCGTAGAAGGCGATGCTCGCATGGTTCGGCGCAAAGCACTCGAGCTCCGCTGTTTCATGTCGCGCCGCCAGCATCGCTTCCGCTCTGTCTATTAACGCCGACCCGATACCCTGGCCCCGGAGGTCGGCCCGTATCCACAACAGGTCGATGACATGACCGTCGAGCGCGACCGCGCCGAGGACATGCTCATCGTCCACGGCCACCGTCATGCGCGGCCACATCCTGGCAACGTACACCTCGACTTCCAGGCCCTCGACCCAGGGGCGCATCCGCTCAGGGTTCATGAACACGCCATAGGTCGTCGGGAGCGACGTCTTGCAGATGTCGACAATCGCCGGCTCGTCAGCCATGACCGCCGGCCGGAGTCTGAAGCGGTCGGTGCGGTGCGTCTGCATCGGGGGTGGGGAGCGGTTACTCGTGCGTGTCGCCAGGGTCGGTTTCGTCGTCGAGAGCGAGCTCGCCGCGTTCGGCTTGGGCGAGCAGGGTGCGAGCCTTGTTGGCCAGCGCAGCCGGCACGAGTATTTCGGCGGCGCCGATACCATCGATTGAGATGGCGTGGGTGACGCGCAGTGCCTCGCCCCGGAGTTGGCAGGGGATCTCGTACGCCTCGAGGAACGCCTTGATCTGCGCTTCGACGAACTGGCCCTGGACGGTCGAGACCACGACATACCTGTCCTGATTGTTCACGTCCCCCCTCCGTCTTGACCCGGCGGCGCGCCGCCGCCGAGCTGTAACAGCAGACCGAGCATGTCCGCCTGTTACTATCGTTCCACGAACTGCCCGTAGCGGAAGCGCACGATCACGACTGACGCGATTCACACCGGCTTGCCGGTCGGTGGCGCACCCATGAGCGGCTCCTGGCTCGTTCCGGCGAAGGTGACGGACGCCAGCCCTCAGGGCGCGTGTGTGGAGAAGACCGCGATCTCGCCGTTCTCGTTGAACGAGATGACACTGTATTCCTGCGGGTTCTGGCCTTCCATGCCCGGTGCTCCGATCGGCATTCCTGGGACCGAGATACCCGCGACATCCGGCCGCTCCTGCAGCAGTCGCTGAATGTCCTCAGCGGGGACGTGGCCCTCGATGACGTAGCCGTCGACCACGGCGGTGTGGCAGGAAAACAGCCGTCCGGGCACGTCCTGCTCGGCCTTGATCGCGGTCACGTCAGGCACGTCGGTCGTCCGCACCGTGAAGCCGTTGTCCTGGAGATGTGAGACCCATCCCATGCAACACCCTCACGTGGGCGACTTGTAGACTTCGATCACCGGTTCCTGCGCTCGCACGGGCGTCAGCGACCAGAGACCCAGCAGCACAACCATCGCGCCTAGCAGCGTACGCATGTGAACTCCTTCATGAGCGGCGAATGCCATGGGCCACCGCAGCCTCAACCCTATCAGGCTACCCGCTGCCAGGCCGGTTGGCAACCCACCGCAGTCCCGGCCGTCCGGTGACGACAGTGGAACCGAGCCCCCGGTCCGTCTCACCGCCGTCCGCCCGCTTTGTCGGTGCCGAGCGGCGCGGTTTTTGCCTGGCCTCGCGCCATGACCCGCGTGTCTCGATCCATCATCCGGCGCGCTGCGATCGCACGGCATGGTCGAGAATCGCGAGGCCCTGTTCGACCACTAGCTCACGCCAGCGGTCGCTCCGTGGACAGGAACACTTCAGCAGCTCGGTCTTGGTCCGCTGATAGGCGCCGGCAGCCGACCGGCTGGAAGAAGTTACGCTCGGTTCTCGGCACGTAGCGCGCCGAGCAAGCGGACGAACGGGTAGTTGCCGAACTCGTCGCCGACGAAGTGATATCGGGTTCCGGCGACGTGCCGCGTGACCCAGCTGCCGAGGGTGCCCGACGGCGGATAGGCGGTGCCGCCGGCGCTGGCCATCGGCTAGACGACCCCCGATCCGAAGGCGTCGCGATACCACTCGACGTCAGGTGACTGGCTCGATTCGACCAGCTAGATCGCCGAGCCGAAGAACCCCTCGACGCTGTGGATACCTGACGACACGAGGACGGCCCAGCCCGGGTTCGCACTGCCCAGGGTGGCGACGTCAATGGTGAAGTTGGCGTGATCCTCGCTCGTCGCGACACGGTCCTGCTCGAGCGTCGCGCCCGCGGTGATCGCAGCCTCGCGAAAACGCCGGCGTGCGTCCTTGTAGCTACGGCAGAAGAGGTCGGGCGGGTTCATGGATCGTGAGGTCCGTCGCGGTCGCCATCGTACGGATGGACTCTGCGTGTCGTTAGTGCTCGGCGGTCGCGTCGGCGAGTGTTCGGCGAATGACCTCCTTGGTGCGCTCGATGAGCTCCGGCAAGCGCCTGTCATCGTAGTGCCGTGTGTTGATCGGCGTGCCAAGGATGACATCGACTCGGCCGGGTTTCGGCGCGAGCGTGGTGGATGGTAGCAGCGCAAAGGTACCGCGAATCGTCACCGGCACGATCGGCACCCCAGCTTTGAGGGCGATCTTGAAGGTGCCCGGCTTGAACTCCTGGAGACGGCCGTCGGGGGTGCGGGTGCCCTCAGGAAACACCGCGAGGGACCTGCCGCCGCGGACGCCCTCCACTACCCGCCGCACACTGCGGACTGTCTTGCGCGCGTCACCGCGGTCGATCGGGAAATGCCCGGCGGTCCACAGGTGCCAGCCCAGAAACGGCACGAAGAACAGCCCGCGCTTGGCCATGATGCGGAACGGGTAGGGCAGATACCCGAACAACGCGGGTGTGTCGATCAAACTCGAGTGGTTCGCCATGTAGACGTAGGCTTGCCCGGCGCGGACGTGCTCGACTCCGTGGACCCTGATCCGGGCGAAAATCGACCAGGCCACCAGCCGGCACCACCATCGAGCGCACCAGAACTGCATCGCCCCCGTTCGGTCGAACGGCCACAGCACGAGCGACAAGCTTCCCATGACCACGGTGTGGGTGTACCAGAGCAGATTGGCGAACGGCGCCCACAGGCAGACGAGCAGAGTTTTCAACACGGATGGCGGCGCGGCACGGCCGGCGGGTTGGAACGGCGGTCGACGGCTGCCGCTCGCCGCCGGTGGTGCCGCACCGCGCATCCCCGCCGGGACAGCTTGTATCCGGGATCCTGGCTGACCGTCAGAACAAGTCGTTTTAGTTTGCTCACCTGTTGCGGCGATTTGTCAGGACCCGTGCTCAGCGAGGCAGGGCCGACTGTATATAGAGCAAGTCGATGAGCGCCCGCGCGCGCGCCAGCGGGCCGGGTTGCTCGAGCAATCCAAGCCGGTCGAAGGGATCGAGTTCCATGACTTGGGCGACGCCGTTGACGAGATCCGCGTCCGGCAAACCGGCCGGCACCTCGAGACCGCGCATCGCGGATCGGAGCATCACCGACAGCTCCTCACGCAGGTCGGCCAGCGCCACCAGGTCGGTGTCGGTCTCTCGCTCCGGCAGCGCCTCCACGTGGGCCACCCGGTAGGTCCGGCTCTGGTCTTCGCCCGTGATGAGAAACTTGGTCAGCCCGCGCAGCAAGATATTGTAGCGCCCATCCGCCAGGGCTTCGAAGTCGACGATGACGCCGGCGCACCCGAGCGGGTAGACCGGTGGTCGGCCTTCGTACTCCGCCTCGTGACCAGGTTCGAGCAGCACCATCCCGATCAGCCGGTCCCCCTCGAGCGCGTCGGCCACCATATCGCGATAGCGCTGCTCGGAAATATGCAGCTGCCGGTTCGACCGCGGGAACAGCATGACGTCCTGCAGTGGAAAGATTGGGATCGTCGCGGGCAGTGCGGCCTCCTCAACCGCCTGGTCTGGCGTGGTGGTCTGGGCGGGGACCGGCATCGGCGTACCCAGCACACCGGCGGCCCCGAGCAGGCAGATGAGTCGGTTCAGCGTCATGCCGGTCTGGCTTCCAGTAGGCTGATCGCCGCCCGTGTCGGAATGACCAGCCTGGGTCGCAGGCCCGTCATATCCAGCTCGGCGACGACACCGATGGCATGGGAGACGAGCATACTGTTGATCAGTCGCATCATCACCGCCTGTGTCGGTGGGTAGGTGGACTCGTCATGTCGCCTCGCTTTCCGTCGGCCGGCGATCAACCGCCGGCTGCTCGTTGGCATCATACGACGGGAATCGACATTTGGCTTCCCTCGAGCCCGCCGGTCCGGCAGTAACGCCGCGGGCGCTCCGCCGAAACACCCACGCGACGACTTGGGCTCAACCACCGGCACTCTTCGGGCTTCGGCGCGCTCGATCCAGGCCGCCCATGGTGGAAGTAGCCACAGGATGAGAGCACCCGCTGCCACGGCGGTAGCTGATCCCGGCAAGGGTGCCCACTGTTGCGTGACCCATATCAGTCCGGTCAGTCCAACGAGCCCGATGAATGTCCACGTGCCAGTGAAGAGTGTGTGAGCTCAACACCGTCAACCGGGAAATCTGAAGACATCTCTCGATCCGCTTCCTGCCGTCGCATTCTACCGTGTTGGCGGTCCACTGCGGCTACGTCGCGTGTCTACGGCCGTCCGGTGCAACGGCGCCATGTATGCGAAGGGCACGAACCATGATTCGTCATCGAGGAGGTGGCTCGCTGTGTGATACCGCTGTCGCGAACGGCTGGCTCTGATAACGCGTCGCAGTGTGTTCGAGTGGGCAAAGGGGGGTGTGGTCACCGGTCCCGATTCATCGCGAGGATCGCCCCGAAGAGGGCCACGCCGGCGGCGTCAAGAACCGGGACCGACAGACCCGCGAGTGACACGGTCGGCCCTGGCGCGAGCAGGAGCGCCGCGGCGACGAACATGGCGATCCGGTGGAGCGGCCCGAGCGCCAGGCGCAGTTGGCCGGTGATGCCGGCGGCGAAGCAGAGTACGCCCAGCGTGCCGGCCAGCACCGGCCAGAGCATGTCCCCGAGATCGGCCGCCTCACCAGCCGGGGTTAACATCAGTAGCTCGGGACGGTAGACGAAGATGAACGGCAGGGTGAAGCCGACCAGCGCGAAGCGGAACGCCGCGAAGCTGGTCCTCATGATGTTTGTGCCGGCGATCGAGGCGGCGGCATACCCCGCTAGGGCGACCGGGGGGGTCACCATCGACATCATGCCGAAGTAGAAGATGAAGAAATGCGCCGCCAGCGGGACGACACCCAGGTTGCCGAGCACCGGGCCGATCAGCGTAGCCAGCAGCAGATAGCAGACCGCCGACGGCAACCCCATGCCCAGGATGATCGACGAGACCATGATCAGTATCAAGGCGAGGAAGAGGCTCTGCTCGGCTAGTGGCAGGATGGTGGCGGGCAGGCGTGTGCCGATGCCGGTCAGGGTGACAATGCCGATGATGATGCCGACCGAGGCCGAGGCGGCGATGAGCGAGATCACGTCGCTAGCCGACTTCACGAACGCCTCGATCACGGCGCCGGCGGACAGCCGCGTGCGCGGGTTGAACGCGCCGACGACGACGATGGCGAGGAGTGACAGACTCACCGCCCGGAAGGGTGTGTAGCCGAGGATCAGCATCAGGATCAGCGTCCCCAGCGCGGTGGCGAAAACGAGTCCCTCCGTGCGCGACACGGCCAGTGCGCGGGTTGGGGTGGCCGCCGCGGCGCGTGCCCCGCCGACTGACTTGCGCGCGTGGAAGTGCGTGATCAGGAACAGCGAGAGGTAATACAGGATGGCCGGGATCAGCGCCGCGCGGATGATCTGCAGATAGGTCACCGGCGGGTCAACGATCTCCAGCATCATGTAGGCGCCGGCGCCCATCACAGGTGGCATTAGCGCGCCCCCCGAGCTGGCGGCCGCCTGGATGCCGGCGGCGGTGGTCGCTTTGAACCCGGCGCTTCGCATCATCGGGATCGTGAAGGTGCCGGTGGTCGCCGTGTTGGCGACGGCGCTTCCCGACAGCGACCCCATCAGCCCGCTACTGAGCACCGCCACCTTGGCCGGTCCTCCCGGGCTGGAGCCGAACACTGATTGAGCGAAGTCGATGATGAACCGGGTCGCGCCAGTCGCCGCCAGGAACGCGCCGAAGATGACGAACAAAAATACGTACGTGAACATCACGCTCAGGGCGACCCCGAACGTGCCCTGGGCATGCAGGAATGCCTGCGCGACGATCCGATGGACGGGGTATCCGCGGTGCGGGAACAGCCAGTCGGGCAGGCTCGGTCCGATGTAGGCGTAGACGAGGAACAGCCCGCACAGAATCGGCAACGCCAGCCCGAGCGAGCGCCGCGCCGCCTCGATGATCAGCAGCATCCCGATGACGCCGACCAGGATGTCGGTCGAAGTCTCCAACCCGGCGCGGTTGCCGAGGGACGAGCCGCGTTGCCAGACAGGCTCGAACAGCGGCTCGGTCTGCACGATGATCCAGCCGCAGCAGACCGTTGCCAGCACCGCCAACAGCACGTCGGTGGCACGGGCCGCGGCGCGGTCCTGCAGTGCCGGATGGGCCGGAACCCTGAGGAAGCAGAGCACCAGCCCCAGCAACGCGAAGACCGCGAGCTGCGACTGTGGCGAAAGCTGTGGATAGTTGACCTGGGCCAGCGTGAACAGGCAGAGCACCACAGAGAGTACGCGCGTGACGCACCGTCTCGGGCCGCTCGCGTCACGACCAGACGTCGGGGTCACGTCGTGGTCCGCGTCACGATGAGCATGGCCTGCACCTCATCCGCATCGTGAAGCGGGCCACTACCAGATGCCGATCTCCTGGTAGTAGCGGATGGCGCCGGGGTGGAACTCGGTACCGGTGTCGCGCACGACGTTATTCGGGTTGATGGCGCGGCCGGCCGCATGCTTCGCCACGACGCTCTGGCGTTGCTCGTAGAGCGTCTTCGTGACGTCGTAGACGAGCTCGTCGCTGGCGCTGGCCGACGCGATCAGATGCATCGAGCCGACATCGAGCCCCTCGTACGGCTCGGTCTGGCCGCGATAGGTGTTGGCCGGAATCGTGGCCGGGCGGAAGAAGAGATACTCCTCGATCAGTAACTGTCTAGCAGCTTCGTCGAATGGGATGAAATAGATATTCTGCGAGGCCGAGGCTTGGGTAATCGATGCGGTCGGCACCGCGCCCCCGACGAAGACTGCGGCCGCCGAGCCGTCGGCGATCAGATCGACCGCGCCGGCCTGCGTGGCGTTGAGCGGCGTGAAGTCGTCATACGTGATCCCGTGCGCTGCCAGCAGTGGGCCGACGAAGTACTCGAAGCCGGCGCCGGCCGGACCGACGCCCACACGCCGCTCGCGGAGATCGGCGATGGTCTCGACGCCTGAGCCCGCCGGGGTGATGAATAGCGCGACGTTCGGTGCGAGGGTCATCACCGCACGCATCGGGTACGCCTTGTCCCAGCCTTCGCCGCCCCGCACGGCGAAGTAGGTGACTGCGGCGTTCGACATCGCGAAATCCAGCTCGCCGCTATCGAGCCGCCGGATGTTTTCCTGCGAGCCGCTTGTTGCCTCGGCCGTCGTGTTCCAGCCGAACGCGGTGCCGAACTCGTTCAGCACCTCGGCGAGCGCGCTGCCGACTACAAAAAACGCGCCGCCGGGCGGCGCGGTGCCCAGGCTCATGAACACCCGAGATGGCGCGCCGTCACCGGATGCGCCACTGTCTTCGCTGCCGCCGCCGCAGGATGTCGCAGCCAGGAGGGACACTCCCAACAACACGAGATACCCAGCTTGGCGCATGATGTCCCCTATCCCTTTGGCCACGGCGTGCGCCGCAGTGTCGATTCGATTCGGCCAGATCCGTGGTGGCCCGCGCATCCACCGGCGAGCGACGGCCGACCATCCGCGTGTTCGAACCTCTGATCCTACTCCAGCGACCCGGCAGTGTACCACCAGACCGGCCGCTATCCGCCCGGTCTCCGGTCTCCGGTCTCCGGTCCCCTTGGGGGTCCGTTCTTCCCCTCCACGACGAACCGGTTCGCCTTCATCTCGAACCGGGGCAGCATTTCCGGCGCGACCACGCGGACCGGCACGGTCAGTCCCATCGCCTCGTGCAGCGACTGTGTCAGCTGCGTTGCCACGGCCGTCTGGTCGGGCGCGCCCGGGCCGAGCTCGATCTCGATTGTCAGGGAATGCAGCGTGTCGCATGCAGAGACGGTCGTGCGATACTCCACGATCTCCTGGAAGCGGCGGACCACCGCCTCGATCGCGGTCGGATAGACGTTGACCCCGCGCACGCAGACCATGTCGTCCGCCCGCGACAGGATCCCCCCCTTGGCACGGGTCAGTGTCCGGCCGCACGGACAGGGTTCCCGTTCCAGCCGCACGATGTCCCGTGTCCGATACCGGATCACGGGGCTGGCGGTTCGCCCCAGGTTCGTCACGACCAGCTCTCCGAGCTCGCCGTCCGGCACCGGCTCGGCGGTGTCTGGGTCGAGCACCTCGCAGATGAACTCGCACTCGTTCAGATGCAGGTTGCCTGGCGCTTCCCAGCATTCGAAGCTGACCGGTCCGACTTCGGTCAGACCATGATGGTCGATGACCCGCGCGCCCCAGCCCCGCTCGATCTGCGTTCGGGTCGCCGGGATGCTGCCGCCAGGCTCGCCCGCTACGATGACGACCCGCACACCGCTGTGCGCGAGGTCGATCGCCCCGGCGGTGCGCGCTACCTCAACGAGTCTGAGCGCGTAGGTCGGTGTACAGCAGATGACCGTCGGCCGTACGATCTCGACAAGACCCAGCCTGGCCAGGCTCGACATGCCGCCCCCGGGCACGCACAGCGCCCCGATCTGCGAGCCGGCATCGAAGGCGGTCCAGAAACCGAGAAACGGACCGAACCCGAACGGGAAGAAGACGCGGTCTGCGGCGCCGACACGGGCTGCTCGATATACCGCCTTCCAGCAGTCGAGCGCCCACTGCCAGCTCTCGTTCGTGTCGAGCCAGCGCAGCGGCCGGCCGGTGGTCGACGAAGTCTGGTTGTAGCGGGTGTAGCGGTTGATCGGTTCGGTGTGCGCGGTGCCCCAGGGCGGTGCCGCCTCCTGGTCGGCGACCAGTTCGTGCTTCGTGGTCAGCGGCAGGGTATGGAGGTCGTCCGGGAAGCGTAGCGCGTCGAGTCGAACCCCGGCATCGTCGAGCTTGCGTGTGTAGAAGCGGTTTACCCCGTGGATGGCGGCGAGCAGTGTGCGAAGCCGCCGGTGTTGGTGCGCCAGCACCGCCGTGCGCGGCTGGCACTCGGCGTCGGGCGGGCCCTGGACGGCCGCCCGGGCCATCAGCCCGACACCTCTTTCGGAGCGGTCACGACGAACCGGTCCGCGATGTCGGGCGGGATGTCGGTGCCGCGCATCGGCTCGCCGGGACGTTTACTGACGCACGCGACGGTCAGGGTGCCCCTGGCTATTGTCGTCCCGTCCTTCTCGATCGTCGCGCCGTAAGACAGGGTCCTCGCCGTCTTACCGGTCACGCGCAGGCGCACCTCGAACTCATCCTCGAACTGCAACGGTCGCAGAAATTCGAAGCCGGCCGTCACCCGCGGGAACCCGATCGGGTCGCCCGGTGCGGCGATGCTGAGACCGGCGGCGCGCCACATCGCGTGTTCAGCTTCTTCCACGTACCGGAAGAACACGCTGAAGTGCACGATGCCGGCCGCGTCGGTCTCGTAGAACTGGACGCGCCGCGCAAGCCGATATTCACTGATCACGGTGTCTCCGTGCGGCCACATCGCACCGGCCTCCCTCGAGGCCGCTGCGGGACGGTGAGACGCAGCACTAATCCAGCGGCTCACCTGTGTCGAGGGTCCAGCGCGGGCCTGAAGGCCCTTGCGAACATGCTCGTTCGGCGTCCAAACACGACTGAACGCCTGGGTCAGGGTGCCAGCGCATCCGCAGAGCGCCGGCCGGCGCTCTGCGAAAACCGGCCGAGCGCGTCGAACAGAGGCTGCAGGTCCTTGAAGACATTCCCCACCAGCGCGTCGACCAGCTGCGGCTGCAGCTCGGGATACGCGCTGATGAACTCACCGAAGCTGAACGTGCGATCGTAGAACGACATGACGAGTTGCCGGAAGCTGTCGAGCGCGTGCCGCACCTGGCGTGTGTAGCTGTCGAACGTCGCCGCGGTTATGTTGCCGGTGTCGAGCCCGTGGTGAATCGCGTCGGCTGCCAGCTCTCCACCCTTGAGCGCCAGAAAGACCCCGGACGAGAACACCGGGTCGAGAAAGGAGAAGGCGTCGCCGACCAGGCAAAAGCCGTCGCCCGCTGGCTCGGTGGCGCGGTAGCTGAACTCGCCCGTGACGCGCATCGGGTCCAGGTGCGTGCCGGGGACGATGTGGTCCCGAATCCAACGGCACCCCTCCGCCTCGCGCTGGAAGATCGCCTCCGGGTCACGCGATTCCCGATAGAGATAGTCGTGCTCGGCCACGATGCCGACGCTGACCGTGTCGTTCACGAGCGGGATATACCAAAACCAGCCCTTCTCGGGGAGGTAGGCGACCGTCGTGGCACCCGCGTCCAGCCCGGGGTCCCTGAGCGCCCCCTTGAAATAGGTGAAGATCGCGATCTTATTCAGATCCGGATCGCGTCGTTTCCATCCGAACCGGCCGGCCAGTAACGTGTCACGACCGGTCGCGTCGACCACGACCCTGGCCCGATGCGTCTCGCGGCCGCCGCCGGCGACGTCCGCCTGCACACCAACGACCGCGTCGCCCTCCATCAGCACATCCCGTACGGTGACGCCCTGACGTACCTCGGCCCCGTGGGCGGCGGCGTTCTCCAGCATCATTGCGTCGAAGTCACTGCGCAGGATCTGCCAGGTGCTGGCACACGCATGCTTGATCGTCTCGAAGAAGTAGAACGGTTGCGATATTTTTCCGCTTGTCGACACGAACTGGACGCTGTGCTTGATCGGGCTACCCGACCGCTTCAGCCAGTCGAGCAGACCGAGCCGCTCGAAGGTGAACCAGGTGTAGGGCATTAGCGATTCGCCGATGTGGTATCGCGGGAACGTCTCGCGCTCGAGCAGCACGACCCGTCGCCCGTGCTGCGCGAGCACGGTCGCCGTCGTGGCGCCGGCCGGTCCGCCGCCAATGACGATCGCGTCGTAGGTGGAGTGGTTTGGCATGCTCCGAGCCCGTGCTGCGCAACATCCGCCAGTCTCAGACCGGCGGCAGCACCTCGACGATGTCGCCGATCTTGTTTCCGTCGCGCACGATCTCCGTGCGCCGACCGTACAGGGTCCTCGGCTCGCGCAGCCAGAACACGCCCATCATCTCTGGATTGGGCGTGATCGCGAGGAAGGCCCTGGCCTGACTGATGTACTTGAAACTGCCGTCTCGCAGGATACGGCCGAGCGGGACCTCGTTCTCGAGGATCTGCTTCTTCAACCGCGCGCCAAACGCGTTCAGCTTCATGCGGATGGCGCCCATTTCTACCGGCCGGCCGGAGTACTCCTGCACCAGCAGGACACGGCGGAAATACCAGGCTCCGTGCATGAATGTCGACAGCGCGCGAAGCACCACCCGGCCGCCGAAATGGCGCTCGAGCGTGATCGTCATGTCGTCCTCGTGCACCAGCAGTGAGCGGTACGGCATCGGGATCTGATGGGGCGCCACGATCTTCATGCCCGGAAGCTCCACACCGGCACGGCGATACACGATGTCGAGCGGGTAGAGCGGGTTGAGGGAGGAGGACCGGCGCGTCGGCACGCGTGTACCTTGGGTCGCGCGGGGGACTTTGGTCGACTTGGCCATCGCGGAGCAGTCGAACTGGCTAGGTGTATCTGAGATTGGCGTGCTCGGGGAGGAAGAACCTGGGCAGCAGGCTGTCCACGCGCAACACCCCGTCGCGGGTCAGCGTGATCTGACCCGCGTCGGCCGCCATCACGTAGCCGTCGTTACGCAACGACGACAGGGCGCCAGCGAAGCGGTCGAGCACGTCGACCCCGTACTTGCCCTGGAAGTATGCCGGACGGATTGATCCGAGCTTCAGCTGTAGCACCAGCTCTCGGATCAGCCGTTCCTCGTCGGTCGGCCGGAAGGCGCGGCTCAGTGGGATTTCACCTCGCCGGACCGTGGCGGCGTATGGGCCCCAGGCGTCCAGGTTCTGCATATGGACGCCGTTGATGTGCCCGAACGAGGCAACACCCAGGCCCGCTAGGTCGGCGCCTTGCCACAGCTGGTCGCGGTAGACGAACCGGGTTGTTTTAGGGTTCTTGACTGCGGTGTAAGCGCTGGCGACCGTGTAGCCGGCCCTTTCCAGCGCTTCGAAGGCCTCCCGTACCCACCGTCGCTTCGTGGGCCAGCCGGCGACCGTTTCGGTGAACCGCCCCGTGCCCTTCAGCAGGTCGCTGCTGATCGTCGTATTGTAGGGCAGCTCCATCTGGTAGATGGTCACGCTGTCTGGGTCGAGCTCGATGGCACGCTCGATCGCCGCGCGCCACTTCACGTCGGTGTCTCCGAGCATGCCGGCGATTAGGTCGATGTTCACCTGCGGGAAGTCGAGCGACTGGGCGAAGGTGTAGGCTCGGACAATCTCGGGCGAGCGGTGAGCGCGGCCGTTCAGCTCGAGCACCTGGTCGTCGAAGTGTTCCAGTCCCAGGCTGAGCCGGGTGATTCCCATCTCGCGAATCGCGGCCAGCTTCGGTTCAGTCAGCGTCCCCGGTTCGCACTCGAAGGTGATCTCCTCGGCGTCGGTCCACGGGGTGACTCGCGACAGGCGGTCGACCAGTCCACGCAGCTGGCGCACCGAGAGAAACGACGGCGTGCCGCCCCCGAAATAGATGAACCGCAGTGGCCGGCCGGCGATGGCCGGCTGGGTGGTGTAGAGCTCCCACTCGCGGCCCAGCACGTCGAGATACTCCGCTACCTCGCTCGCGTTCTTATCGGTGTAGACGCGGTAGTAGCAAAAGTGACAGCGCTTGCGACAGAACGGGATGTGGAGATAGAGCCCGAGCGGGACGTCGGCCGAACGATGGGCGAGCGCCGGGTTGGCGTCGGTCTCGACCGCCGCGTGCGTCCACAGCGAGAACGGGGGATAGTTGGCGACGAAGTAGCTGCCGACGTCGGTCCGCTCGGTCGCCGCGGTCTGCCCGGTGTCAGTCATCGAATGCACTCAGTTGATCGTCGATTTCACGATCGACTCACTATACATGAAGCTAATGGCCTGTCCAGGGTGGACCAAAGCCGTTGGCCGGGCGGGGCGTCCCAAGTCCGAAAACCTAGTCCTGGACGCGGGGAGGTGAGCCCTTACCCGAAGCAATAAAGCACGCCGTCCTCGGATCCGATTACGAGCCGCCCCGCCGCGATGGCGGGTGACGCCACCAGCGGGGCGGCCGTGTCGAACTCCCAGAGCTTTTCGCCGGTCGCCAGATCGAGCACGTACAAACGGCCGTCGCTCGACCCGGTGTAGACGCGACCGCTGCTCGCGGCGGGTGATGAATCAACCCTGGCGCCGGTCGTGAAGGTCCAGCGCGACGTGCCTGTCTGCGCGTCGATGGCGTGCACCATCTTGTCACGTCCACCGATCACGATCAGGCCGTTCGCGGCCAGCGCGGAGGAGTAGAAGGGGAAGTGACGCTGCGGGTGCTCATAGCTCCAGATCAGCTCCCCTGACGCGAGGTCGAGCCCCAAGACGTCGTTGCCGAACGTGCCGAAGAAGACCTTGCCATCGGTGATGACCGGTGACGCCGCGGTATAGGCGCCCGTCGGCAGACTGAAGATCTCTTCGCCGTCGCTGACCCTGACCCCGCGGAATATCTCGTCACACCCGCCGAAGTAGGCGACGTCGTCCCAGATCGCCGGAGTGGCGTGGACATAGTTGAGCGTTTCGTATTTCCACACCAGCGTACCGTCGGCGACGGCGAGTGCGTACAGGTACCCGTCATAGGACCCGATTAGCACCCGGTCCCCGAGGATCACCGGCGACGACTTGATCTCGCCCAAGGTCTCGAAGGTCCAGCGGGCGATGCCGGTCTCGGTGTCAACGGCGTGGAAGACGCCGGCCAGGTCGCCGATGAAGACGAGGCCCCCGGCGACCGCCGGCGAGGACTCGCCGATGCCCATGTCACCGGTGATGTAGGTCCAGCGCTCCTCGCCTGTGTCGAGATCCAGAGCGATCAAGGTGCCTGCGTAGGTGCCCACATAGACCACGCCCTGGGCGATCGCCACCGACGCGTCGATCGCCCCGTCCGCGTCGTAGGTCCACTGCAACGTCAGCTCGGCCGGCAGGGTCGAATCCGAGACCCCGGTCAGGGACGGGGTGCCGCGAAACTGGGGCCACGCGTCTGCCGGCGCGGCGCTACGTGTCCCAGCCTGGCCGGCGACCGGTGCCGGTGCCAGTAGGGCCACCAGCAACGGCACGTACCAGGACGTTTTCAGAAGGCGCATCGATAAACCTCCAATGCGTCAGCGGCGCCCAAAGGTTGGGGATTGAACGTGCCGGTCCACTCCCGGCCCGCGTCGGCAGCCAGGTGGGGCAGAGCGCCCTCGTCGATTCCCTGCGTCCGGAGCCGGTCCGGGAGACCGGCGTGCGTCGCGAGCGCGCGTAAGCGGGCCGCCAGACGTTCGCCAGGGTCAACGCTCGCGGTCAGGTTACCCAGCAGGCACCCGTATCCTTGTGCCGCTACCCCGCTGTTCCAGCGCACGACGTGCGGTAGTAGGATCGCCAGCGCCACTCCATGCGTGATCCGGTACCGCGCGGTCAGAGGGTTGGCACAGGCGTGCGCCGCGCCGAGCATCGACTGTTCGATCGCCAGTCCCGCGTAGAACGCCCCGAGGTGCATCGCAGCGCGGGCGTGGAGGTCGTCTGGCTGATCGAGCACGGCTTCGTAACCATCGTTCAGCAGGCGCCAGGCCTCGCGCGCGAAGCAGTCGGACATCGGGCTGCGCCGCGTCGTCACCGCCGACTCCACTGCGTGGGCGATGGCATCGAATCCCGAGGTCGCTGTCACATGGGCCGGCTGTGAGAGGGTCAGCTCCGGGTCCAGGATCGCCACCCGAAAGGCGGCCGTTGGGTCGCCGCAGGCCATCTTCTGGTGTGTGGCGGCGTCAGTAATCACGGCGTAGCTCTGCGCCTCGCTGCCGGTGCCGGCGGTCGTCGGAATGCCGATCATCGGCAACAGGGGCCGCGTGGCCTTACCGTAGCCCCGGTAGTTCTCCATCCGGCCGCCATTGGTGAGCAGAAAGTTGATGCCCTTGGCGCAGTCCATCGAGCTGCCGCCGCCCAGCCCGATGATCGAGTCGATCTGGCGAGTGGAGGCCGTCACGCGACCCGCCTCGACCATTGTCGTGTCCGGGTTGACATCGAAATCGTGAAAGTGCTCGACGTCAATGCCCGCGCTGGACAGTTGCCGCTCGGCGAACGCCACATGCCCGGCGGCGACCAGCCCCTGGTCCGCCACGAGCAGTGGCCGTTTGAAGCCCAGTTCGGCAGCAAGGGCGCCCAGCTGGCTACGGGTCCCGCACCCGAATACCAGACGTGTGCGGGCGTGAAAGTCGAACGGCGTCAGCTGGTCCCGGTCATCGACCGGTACCGCCGCTGGTCTTGCGTCGAACGCCGTCGTTGCTCCCAGTGCGTCGGCCATCTGTCGCTAGAATAAAAACTTGAGTCCCATTTGTAGCCGCCGCGCCGGCCGCGCCGAGCGGATCTGACCGAACGTTGGCGAGCCCAGGAAGTTGTCGGGCAGGTCGAGGTTGGTGCGGTTGAACAGGTTGTACGCCTCTATCCGCAGTTGCAGCCGCGCCGCGTCACTGAGCGCGATTCCCTTCAGCAGCGCGAGATTGACGTTCGCGAATCCTGGGCCCTCGAGGGTGTTCCGCCCGGCGTTCCCGAAGCTGCCGAAGTCGGGAAAGACGAACGCGTCGGCGTCGAACCAGCGCTGCACCGAGGGATTGTCCAGCTTGGCGGACCTGACCCGGTCCGGCCGATCGTTGGACCCGAATCCGAGCGCGGCCCGCCCAGTGTTGCTGTTGTCGATCTCGGGTAGCAACGCGACGGTGAACGGGCGTCCGCTCTGGAGCGTGACCACGCCAGCCACCTGCCAACCACCCGCGATCGCCCCGAGCCACCCGTCGCCAGTGGCGACCCGTGCATCCCGGCCAAACGGCAGCTCATACGAGAAGCTCAGTGACAGCCGATGGCGAACGTCGAAGTTGGAGCGGCTGTACTCGGCGTCCGGGTTGTTGCTGTCCTGCGGGAAGTTCGGGTCGCCCGCGCTCGAGAAAAAGTCGGAGCCGTCGTCTTCCGACCGGCCCAGCGTGTAGGCGGCCAGCAGTGACAGGCCCGCCCGCAGCCGTTGGTCGGCCTTCAGCTGCAGCGCGTGATAACGGGAGCGCCCCGTCGACTCCAGCGCCACGATATCGGCGAACTGTGGCACCGGTCGAAGGTTGAACGTGGACGGGCTGGCGTCGGCCTGGTTGATGTCGCGTCCGCGCAGTAGGTTGGTGCCGCGCGAGCCGACATAGGCGATCTCCACGGAGCGACCCGCGCCCAGCTGCTGCTGCACCGCGACGTTCCAGTGCTGCATGGTCGGGGTCCGCAGATCGCGCTGGACCGTCAACGCCGACTGGGGCAGGGCGACCGGGAACACGCTCGGGAACGGGTCGGACAGCGTCAACGGCAGCCCGGGCAGCGGGAAGAATAGCTTAAAGTCGAAGAACGGAGGGTTGAAGAAGAGCCCCTCGCCCGGTGCCAGCGCAGGCTGGTCGTAGTAGATACCGTAGCCTCCGCGCACGACCGTCTGCGCATCGTTCAGCGTCCATGCGACGCCGACGCGCGGCGCGAGGTTGTTCCGATCCGGGTCGTATCCGCTGCGGGGAATTCCGCCGGTGCCGACCCGGACGAGCGACCGTGTGACCGGGTCGTACACGTTGGCCCGGTCGTTCGCGTCCACCGGCGGCGAGGCGTACTCGTAGCGCAGACCGGCGTCGAGGGTCAGGTTCGAGCGGAGTTGGATGCTGTCCTGCACGTAGATGTGGTAGCTCTCGGTGCGGAGTTGCTGCGGGTTGTCGAGCCGCGCCCCGCCCGTGAGGAGCGGCAGACCGAGCAGCAGGTCGCCCAGGGCATTCCCGGTGAAGAACGGCGGGAACGACGAGAAGGTCAGCAAGCCGCGAGACTGGACGTCGCGAAATGCATCCTGCCTGGTGAACTGCAGGTCGGCGCCGACCTGCAGTAGATGTCGTCCCCGGGCGTAGGTCATCGTGTCGATCACCTGTACCGTGTTCGTCGTGCTCTGCTGCGGGTTGTTGAACTCGTCGCCGAGCGGGGAGAACCCGGTCAGAGTGATGAAGCTGAGCCCGAAGTCGCGCGGGAGGTCCGACAGTTCCGGCAGCCCCACGAGGTCGTTGAGGCTCCGGCCCGAGTTCTGGTGGACCGCGCTGCCCGAGACCAGGTTGTAGGTGACCCTCAAGTCGTTGACCAGCGCCTGTGAGAACACCTGCGTGCTGCTCACCATCAGGTTCTGCCCGCGCTGCGGCACGTCGGTACCGAATCCGGGTACTTCGGCGAACCCCGCGCCGGAGAACGGCTCGAATAGATCGCGGTCGGCCAAGCTGTAGCGCACCGTCAGCAAGGATCCTGCGCCCAGGCGATGGTCGACGCGCAGGTCCACGTGGTCGTGGTGGTCGGTGAGCTCGGGTGAGGACACGTAGTTGGCGAACGGCGCGTCCCGGTTCGGTAGCGGATACAGCGCGGCTATTGCGACGCCGATGGGGTTCTGGAACGCTGCTGGGATCTGCCCGTCCGGGAACGGGATGCCGAGGCCGGGGATGAGTGGGGCTGGGAAGAGGCTGCTCGAGAAATCGCCCTGCCGCTCGGCGGCCGTCGGGACGTTGGTGACCCGGGTGATCCCCTCCGCCAGCCTGGTGCCCTCGTAGTCCACGAAGAAGAAGGTCCTGTCGGTCGCGATCGGGCCGCCGAGTGAGAGACCGAACTGATTGCGCTCATAGGTTGGGTCCGGCTCGCCGCGCGGTGCAAAGAAGTTCGTGGCGTTCAGCGCATCGTGTCGGAAGAACTCGTACAGCGTGCCGTGGAGCCGATTCGAGCCCGACTTGGTGATGACGTTGATCTGCGCGCCGGCGTGGCGGCCGAACGACGCGGTGTAGCTGCTCGATAGCACGCGGAACTCGTTGATGGCGTCCACCGGCGGCCGCACGGCGACGGTGTTCAGCTTTGGATCAACATTGTAGGCGCCGTCGAGCAGGTATGCGTTGGCCCCTTCACGGGCGCCGTTGACGTTGAGCGTGAAGGCGCCGCGGACCGACCCGGCAGAGCCCTGGGCTGCCGGGACCGTGCCGGGCGTTAGCAGCGAGAGCTCGAGAAAGTTCCGGCCGTCGAGGGGCAGGTTGGCCACCTGCACGTTGTCGATGACCGTGCTCAGACCGTTCGGGCTTCGGTTCATCGTGATATCGGGCGCCGTTACCACCACTTCCTCGGTCACCGCTCCCAGCTCGAGCATTAGATCGAGCTGAAGCTGCTGGTTCACCTGCAGTGTCGTCTGGCGGATGGTGGTCTTGTAGCCCGGTGCCGCGATTTCTACGCGGTAGGAGCCGGGCTCGAGTTGGGTCAGGCTGAACCGCCCGTCGGGACCGGTCATGCCGGTTCGGGTTAGGCTGGTGGTCGGTTCGACGAGTGTGAACGATGCCCGCGGGACCGCGGCGCCGGAGGGGTCGCTGACCGTGCCGCGAATCGCGCCCAGATGAGTCTGGGCGCGCACGGGGAACGCCAGACACAGGGTGACCATACAGCAGCTGAGCGCTCTCTTGATCATCGGAACTCCTGGCATCGTGGAGACGGCGCCGCGGGCTGATTATCTGCCCGCGCGCGTGCGACGCGCGTGCGACGAGCGTTCAGGCAGCTGCGCATCGCCCCTGTCAGGGACCCAGGCGCGACGCCCACGGCGTCGTTGTATGGTATCAGCGATATGAGCGCCGGTTTCACCAGTTTGGAGACGTCCAGGCGGCCGCCGGTGTTTACGTCCAGCGCCGGGTTGGGCCGAGTCGCCCGTCCCTCGCGGTAGATCACGTGTACGAAGACTACTATCGGTTTCATCGACGGCCGTTCAGCCCCACGCCGGACCCGGAGTTTCTCTACAAGAGCGACTCGCACCAGCAGGCACTGGAGCAGCTGTTGCGGGGTATCCGGCGCCGCGAGGGGATCCTATTGTTGACCGGCGACGTCGGGACTGGCAAGACCACCACGACCCGTGCGCTGCTGCGGCTGCTCGACCGCAACGTGTTCACGGCGGTCGTCCTGAACCCGTTCGTCAGCGCGGACGAGCTGCTCCAAGTCCTGCTCCAGGACTTCGGTGTTGTCTCAGACGGTCGCGCGCTCCAGGATGCGAGCCGGCAGAGTCTGGTTGAGACCCTGAACCGGTTCCTGCTGTCGCTGGCCTCGGTCGGGGCGAGCGCGCTCGCGGTGGTGGATGAAGCGCAGAACCTGGCACCGCCCGTGCTCGAGCAGCTGCGCGTGCTGACGGCGCTCGAGACCGACCAGGAGAAGCTGCTCCAGATCTTGCTGGTCGGGCAGACGGAGTTGCCGGCGCTGCTCGCGTCACCTGAGGTACGTCAGCTCGACCAGCGCATCGCGCGGCGCTGTACGATTCGACCGCTTACGCGTGACGAGACGGAGAAATACGTCAGCTTCCGGATCCGGATGGCGCGCGGCGCGTGGGACACGTTGTTCACGGCGCGGGCGCTGGATTTGATCCACCAGTTCAGCGAGGGGATCCCGCGAAAGATCAACCTGATCTGCGACCGGTCGCTCGAAGCCGGGTTCGCCGAGTTCAGTCCGACCATCGACGAGACGCGGGTGGCCAAGGCGGCCGAGGCGCTGGAGTTCACGTGGGGGCATGCTACTGCGATCCCGTCCGAGCGGCGCCCTCCCGGTCTGGCGCCCCGACGCGTCAGCGTTCCGCCCCGGGCTAGACGCTGGATGGCGGCGGCGGCCGGGGTGGTCGCGGGGGTCGGGATTGGTGCCGCGCTCACGGTGTTCGTGCCACGGATGCTGAGCGCGGGGCCGGACGTGCCGGGGCAGTCCCCGAGGCTCGCCACGCTGGCCCTGCCGGCGCCGGTCGATTTCGTCGCTGGTGCCGAGCCTGGGGCGGGGGAGTCCTACACGATCCGTACGGTGGTGTTTGACACTAGGCCACCGGCCGATGCGACTGCCGCCATCCTCCGCGAGCTCGGCGCGGACGTCGCCGTCGTCCCGCTCGATCGAGACGCTCACGGTCACGTCGTCTGGGTCGGACCGTATGCCTCGCTGGCCGACGCACGGCTGATGGAGACCGTTCTCAAGCGCCGGTTCGGGTTTCTCGACGCCCGAATCGCGGCGGGCGCCATTCCGACTCCCTAGGAGTCCGTGGTAGAGCACGGCCGGCGCGCACTGATGATCGCCGGCGACGGCCATCTATGGCGCCGGTCCCCTGGACCGGCAACCGTCCAGCTGCTCGATTCAAGCGACATGCGCGTCTTCGCGATTTCCACGCCGACCCAGGCGGAATGGGCGTCGTTGCAGGCAGACGAACCTTCGTGGTCGATACCGGCCGTCCTGCCCTTAGCCTGGACGGCCCTGGGGGTTCTACGATTCGTCGAGTTTCTTCCGATTCCGCAAGAGCGTTATGCGTCGGTGACCATGGCTGAGCAAGCCGATGCGTTGCTGTACCTCGGTCCAGCGTCCACCATGACGACCTCGAGGCTTGCTCCGGAACGGTGCGCCGATCTGGACTACCTGGAGATGCGACTGGGGCGGATGGCCATCGCGACGCGTCTACCAGGTGCTCCGGATCCTGTCGAGCGGATCAGACAATACTGCGCCGCGGTCGCACCGCGATAGGGCGATCTTACGTGCACGCGAATGGCCACGACGCGACTCGCGATCCTCCCGCGTACGGCAGCCGGATCACACGTCCAGTTCCTCGGCATCCTCGGCGCGGTTCATGATGAACCGGAAGCGGGCTGAGGAATCCCGTCCCATCAGGTCGGTGATCACACGGTCGGTCCGGAGCTGATCCGCGATCTGGACACGTAGCATGCGCCTCGTCCTGGGGTTGAGCGTCGTCTCCCAGAGGATCTTCGGCATCATTTCACCCAGTCCCTTGAAGCGTGTCACGTCGAGCCGGACGCGTCCGTTACCCTCCTTGATCTCGGCGAGGATCGCATCCCGCTGGCTGTCGTCGAGCGCCCAGAAAGTCTGCTTCCCGGCGTCGATGCGGTAGAGCGGCGGCTGGGCGAGATAGACCTTGCCGTTTGTGATCAGCTTGGGGAGATACCGATAGAGGAACGTGAGCAGCAGGGTGGCGATGTGGTTGCCGTCGGCGTCGGCGTCCGCCAGGATGATAATCCGGTCGTAGCGGAGCCGACTGAGCTCGAAGCTCTTCCCGAGCCCGCAGCCGAGCGCGGTGACCAGGTCGGAGAGCTCCTTGTTCTCGAGCACTCTGGCGAGCGGTGCACTCTCGACGTTGAGCACCTTTCCCCGAAGCGGCAGGATGGCCTGGTGCACCCGGTCGCGGCCCTGCTTGGCGGAGCCGCCGGCCGAGTCGCCCTCCACGACGAACAGCTCGCTACCGGCCGCTCCTGGCGCGGCGCAGTCACTGAGCTTACCCGGAAGATTCAGCCGGTTCGATGTGGCGCTCTTGCGCGATACCGCCTGCTGCGCGGCGCGGCTGGCCGCCCGGGCGCGAGCCGCCAGGATGATCCGGGCCACGATCGCCTCGGCCACGCTGATGTTGTGGTTCAGCCAGTACTCGAGCGCTGGCCGCACGAGCCCGTCGACCACGGATGCCAGCTCGGGGTTGTTCAGCCGTTCCTTGGTCTGTCCCTGGAACTGCGGGTCTGGGATGAAGGCGCTCAGGACTCCCGTCATCCCCTCCCGGATGTCGTCCGTGGTCACGGTCACCCCTTTTGGGGTCAGTCCGTGCGTGTCGATGAAGTTGCGGATCGCCTTACCGATACCGGCCCGGAGCCCGTTCTCGTGCGTGCCGCCGGACGCGGTCGGAATGCCGTTGACGTAGCTGCGGAGGTGCTCGTCCGTCGACTCGGTCCATTGCAGCACCAGGTCGAGCCTGGAGCTGGTCGGCTCGTGGTCCCGGGTCAGGGTGAACGGTGCGCCGTGGACCGGGCGCGCAACGCGGTCGGCAAGGATCCGCCCCAGGTATTCGGCGAGTCCCTCCTCGTGGCGGAAAACACGCCTCTGCCCGACGGTTTCGTCCTCGAAGACCACCTTCACCCCCTTGTGTAGGTAGCTGGTGACTTCGAGCCGCTCGGCGATTAGGTCGGCGTCGAACGCGGTCTTCGGGAAGATCGTCGCGTCCGGGCGGAAGAACACCGTGGTGCCGGTGCCCTTGGTGCCGCCGACACGTCGCAGCTTGCTGACGGGCTTGCCTTGCGTGAAGCGCTGCTCCCACCGCGCGCCGTCACGCTTTGACGTCGCAACGAGCTCCTTGGAGAGCGCGTTGACCACGCTGGCGCCGACCCCGTGTAGCCCGCCGGCGGTCCGGTAGGTGCGGTGCTCGAACTTGCCTCCGGCGTGGAGCGTCGTGAAGATGACCTCGAGCGCACTCCGCCCGCTCTTCCCGTGCTTGTCGACCGGGATGCCGCGGCCATCGTCGGCGATCGTCACCGATGCGCCGTCAGGGTGTAGCGCGACGGCGATGTGCGAGGCATGCCCGTTCATCGCCTCGTCGACCGCGTTGTCGAGGATCTCCCAGACCAGGTGATGCAGCCCCGCCAGACCCACACCTCCGATGAACATGCCAGGACGGCGGCGGACCGGTTCCAACCCCTCGAGGACGGTGATGTCCTTGGCGGTATAGCTCTTCGCCATCGCTGTCGACCGGCTCTCCCTCGTCGCGCCTGGCCAGTCGGGATGCATCGGCCACGATGTGTGCGACGTACGGATCAACACACGAGGCCGCCGGGAAGGCAACCCGGGTGCCGTGGGTGGGACCGGAGTGTAGCATGCCACCCGCCGCCCCGGCTGCGGATCAATCGCACAGCCTACCCCCCCCGGCGTCAGGTGGCGATGGTCGGGACGGTGATCGGTGGGTGGATCACGCGGGTGAACTGGCCCCGTCGCAGCAGCTCTCGACCCTTGCCGCCTCGGCCGGTGACGCCGTACTTCGCGGTGCTGACATTCTGTCTGGCGCCACGGTTGGTCTCGACCGTCAGCAGGTCGCGGTCCCCCGCGGAGACGATGAAGCCGATGACACGGTCCGTTCCGCGTGGCAGCTTGATGAGGATGACGCCCTTGCCGGGCCCGGACAGAAAGTTGATGTCACGCGCGGCGCAGAGCATCGCACGCGCCTGCGCCGTGACGGCGATGATGATCTCGGCGCCGGTTGTGCGCGCCACCCCGACGACCTCGGCACCGCCGGCTGGCCGTGCGAATCGGCGGCCGGCACGTGTGCTCGGCTCGAGCGACGGCTCGAGACTGAACCGCAGGCTGTAGCCGTCGCTGGTGGCGGCGATCGCGTGTACCGGTGGCGCGTCGCCCTCCCGCCTGGCCGCGATCTGCCGGATAGCGCGCGGGTCGAGACTCAGCGCCGCCACGACACGCTCGCCGTCTTTTAGCTTGAAGAGCCGCTGGATCGGTTCGCCGTGCCCCGTCGTGGCCGGTACGTCGGCGATCCGCGCCGTGTAGGCTACCCCGAAGTTGCTGAAGAAGACCACCGTCGCGCGCGTGCTTCCGGCGAGCGCCGCCAGTAGCGTGTCTCCCTCTCTCAGGCGGGTCGCGCCGACATCACGCACTTCCTTCTGACGCTTCACCCACCCGTCCGTCGTCACGAGCACGATGTTGTCCTCGGCCACGATGAAGTCGTCGGCGTTGTACTCGCCCTCCGCTTCGGCGCTTTCGATCAGTGTCCGGCGAGGGTCGGTCTTGGTGTGGCCGTAGGTTTTCCGGATTTCGCGGATCTCGTTCCGGACCAGCGTCCAGCGCTTGGCCTCGTCCATGAGCAGATGGCAAATGTACAGGGCGCGCTTACGTTTCTCGGAAAGCTCCTTGCGGATAACCAGGACCTCGAGCCTGGCCAGCCGGTACACCTTCAGCTCGAGAACGGCATCAGTCTGCTCGGCGTCGAGCGCGAATCGCTTCATGAGCTTCGCCGCGGCATCGACCTTGCCGTCAGATTTCCGCACAAGACGCAACACCGTGTCCAGGGCGTCGAAGACGATCTCGAAGCCTTCGAGGACGTGGATGCGGCGCCGGAGCGCGACCAGTTCGTACTCCAGCCTCCGGGTCACGACCTCCAGTCGGAATCCCAGGAAGTAGGACAGGATTTGGTGCAGATCGAGTCGTTCTGGGCGGCCGACCTCTGGCACCGATGTGGGGACTAGACAGGTCAGGTTCACGGCGAAGTTGGTCTGCAACGGCGTCTGCCGGCACAGATATGCCATCACCATCCGCTCGTCAGCGTCCCGTTTAAGCTCGAGCGCGATCCGGACCTCGTCAGTGGAGAGGTCCGTAACGTCGAGGAGCTGGGGCAGCTTACGTGCCAGGATCACGTCAGCTATCCGCTCGACCAACTGCGCCTTGTTGACCATGTAGGGGACGCTCGTGATGTGGACGGTCTTGCCGGCCCGGGTCGCCGGGCCTGGTTCCCAGGTGGCTCGCAGCCGGATGGACCCGCTTCCGGTCTTGTAGATGTGCGCCAGCTCGTCTGGAGTGTTTAGGATTTGGCCGCCGGTCGGGAACTCGGGTCCCTTGATATACGCGCAGAGCCGCTCGCTGCTGAGCTCTGGGTTGTCGAGCAGTTTCAGCAGCGCCGTGCAGACCTCGCCGGCGTGATGCGGGGGGATGTTGGTTGCCATGCCGACCGCGATGCCGGTCGCTCCGTTGATCAATAGGTTCGGCAGCTTTGCCGGGAGCACGACGGGCTCCACCTTCGTGCCGTCGTAGTTGGGCCGAAAATGCACGGTGTTCTGGTCGATTTCGCCCAGGAGCTCCGCGCTTGGCGGGGCGAGGCGGCATTCGGTGTATCGCATCGCGGCGGCGCTGTCGCCGTCGAGGGATCCGAAGTTGCCGCGCCCGTCTATCAGCGGATAGCGCAACGCGAACGGCTGCGCCATGCGCACGAGCGTGTCGTAGAGCGCGGAGTCGCCGTGCGGATGGTAACTGCCCATCACGTCGCCGACGACCTTGGCTGACTTGCGGGGTTTGGCGTCGGCGGTCAGCCGCTGCTCCCACATCGTGTAGAGGATCCGCCGCTGGACCGGCTTCAAGCCGTCGCGCACATCTGGCAACGCGCGCGACGTGATCACCGACAGCGCGTAGTTCAGATACCTGGCCTCGGCGGCGTCGGTTAGCTCGACCGTCGGCTCGCGGTCCGGCCGGGTGGTGACGCCGCCGGTGTCGGCGTCGGGTCCGTCGAACAGTGGTGCGCTCCGGCGCGGGCGTCGTTTCGTCATCCGCTTAGTCTCCCGGGTGCGAGCGCAGCAGCTGGATCAGCTCGCCGAGCACCATGGCGGTGGCACCCCACACACGCTCGCCGTGCAGCTCGAAGTAGGGGACGCTGATCGCCTCGTCCCCCTGCCAGCGCCGCCCGTGCCGCAGCCGGCCCGGGTCCCGCAGCTCGTCGAGCGGGATCTCGAGGATGTGGGCCACCTCGGCCGTCGCCGGGACCAACACTGGACGCCGGTCGGAGACCGCCATCACCGGGTGGAGCGCGAAGTTGCTTACCGGGATGTAGAGCGCCGAGAGCCGCCCGACGATCCGGAGGTCGGCTGGATCGAGCCCAATTTCCTCACCGGCCTCGCGTAGCGCTGTTGCCTCGACTGTCTCGTTGCCGTCGACAGCGCCGCCGGGCAACGAGATCTGCCCGGAGTGCTGACCGAGCGTGCCCGCCCGGCGGGTCAGCACGAGGTGCACCCGCTGTCGCATGATATAGAGCAGCAGGAGCGCGGCAGCCGCTCGTGACGCTGCCGGGATCACGCCGGCCTGCCAGCCCGACCGTGGCCGCGGCGCCAGCGGGGTGTGGGCGTCGCACCGTGGGGTGGGGTCAGCGAGTGCGGCGCGAACCCGCGCTTCGATCTGATAGAGTGACGGTGACTCGGACGTCCCGTCATCGTGGTTCGTCACGTCATATCGGGCGGGGCATCCCACCTAAACGGGCGCTGCGCCTCGGCCGCACATGCCCCAATCTACTTCGCCGTTACGCCTGGCCGGCCGGCTGCCGCGTGCCGGGAGTGATGCCGCGAACCACGGTTCCGGGATGGTCAGGCTGGCCCGCGTATCAATCCTACCGCGTCCGACGCTGGTGGAGTGTCTCGCGAATATCTTGACGATTCCCGGGAGGGGCATCCTGCCAGGGCCGGCGCTGTGCTCTCACTCAGTGGGGTCGAATGCTGCCGGTATGCTTTCTCGTCGCACCTGGACAGCCCCGCGCCGCGTGCCGGCAATTCTGTCAAGACATGTGGGAGACACACCTGTGGTGTTCGCATTCCGTCCAGCCGCATGACCGACACCGTCCCCGCCAGGCAAGAGTTGGATCGGTCGATTGTGGAAGGTCCCCTGGGCCGCGCCGTGTGGCGCCTGGCCTGGCCCACGATGGTGCAGAACGTGATCGGTGGGCTGCAAGGCATTATCGACCAGGCGATGGTGGGGAACTTCGTCGGCTATATCGGGAATGCGGCGATCGGCGTGAGCCTGCAACTGTTCATTCTGGTCATCGTCTTTGTGGCCTCCGTCTTCACCGGAATGGGTGTGCTGGTGGCCCGATTCGCCGGGGCCGGTGAGGTCGACAAGGTGAACCGGTCGGTCTATCAGTCCTTCCTGGTTGCGGTTGTGCTGGCGGTGGGTGTGATGGCGCCACTCGGGTACTGGCTAGCGCCGACGCTGCTGACCTTGATCAACGCGGCGCCGGAGGTGCAGGCCGAGGCGTTACCTTACATCCGGATCATGTTCACGTTCAGCATCGGCATGCTGATGTTCTTCATGTTCAGCGGTGCGCTGCGCGCCGCCGGCGACGCCAAGACCCCGATGCGGCTAGGCATCCTGATGACCTTGATGAACATCGTGCTGAACGTCGTGCTCATTCGTGGGCTGGGCCCGATCCCGGCCTTCGGCACGCGCGGCGCGGCGATGGGAACCGCGATCGCCAGTGGCATCACGGGCATCGTTTTTATGTGGCTGCTTTTTTCGGACCGGCTCGTGATCCGCTTCTCGCGGTCGATGTCGTTCCGGCCGGACTGGGCGATCATCCGGTCGCTGTTCCGGTTCGGCCTGCCGGCCGGGTTCCAAGGCATCGCGATGAACCTGGGCGGTGTCCTGATGCTTGGCTTTATCGGCTCGCTGCGCTATAGCGGAGAAGCGCAGGCGGCCTACGCGGTCGGTTACACGGAGCTCTTTTCGCTGATTACCTGGACGTCGGTCGGGCTGATGGGGGCCACCGCGGCGGTGGTCGGGCAGAACCTCGGGGCGGGGCACCCGGACCGGAGCGCGCGGTCGGTGTGGCTGGCGTCGATGATGGGGTTGGGGGTGGCGGTGACCGTCGGCTTACTGTTCGTCGTGATCCCGCGGTGGCTGCTCGCCATTTTTGGTATGCACGAAGGGGTCGTCGTCGACATCGCCGTCGAGCTGCTGAGCTATCTCGCGATCTCCGGGCTGTTCGTCACCGTGGCGCTCGCCTACACGGGCGGACTACAGGGCACCGGGGATACGCAGAGCCCTCTGTATATCTCGATCGTTGCTCAGGTGATCGTGCCGCTCGGCATGTGCGCCATCCTGCAGGCAACCTCGGGTCTCGAGTCGCACGACATCTGGCTGGCGATTGTGGTGGGCCACATTACTCGGTGCGGGCTCAGTGTGCTCCGGTTCCGGCAAGGCAAGTGGCGCGACATCGTGGTCGATATCGGTCCGGCGCGAGCGTGACCGAGGCGGTCTGCCGGAGCCTCGTCATTGTTTCCGATGCCTGACAAACCACGGGATCGCCCCGCGACGCTGGCCGCACAGGCGCTGGGTCTGGTCGACCCGACGATGCGGTCCATCGTGCCGCCGATCTACCCTTCGGCGCCGTACGAGCGGGCGCCTGACGGCAGCTACCCCGGCGGTCACACCTACACGCGCGACCAGAACCCCACCTACGATCAGGCCGAGGCGCTGATCAGCCGGTTGGAGGGCGGTGCGGGCGCACGGCTCTTCAGCTCGGGGATGGCGGCGGCGACCACGGTATTCGAGACGCTCGACGCCGGGGACCACGTCGTCGCGCCGGAGCAGATGTACTGGACGCTCAGGGGATGGCTCGAGGCGCTGGCCGCGCGCGGTCGGATCGTGCTCAGCCTGGTGCCAAACGGCGATCTGGTGGCCCTCGAGAACGCGCTCCGGCCTGGCCGGACGAAGATCGTTTGGGTCGAGACACCGGCCAACCCGATGTGTGCGATCACCGACATCGCGGCAACCGCCGAGGCTGCGCACGCGGCGGGCGCGTGCGTAGTGGCTGACAGCACTCTTTGCACGCCGGTGCTGTGTCGTCCGATTGAACACGGGGCTGACCTCGTCATGCACTCGGCGACCAAGCAGCTCAACGGGCACGCCGATGTGCTAGCTGGGGTCTTGATCACAGCGCGGCACGATACGCGATGGGATCGGATCATCCATGACCGTGCGCATCGCGGTGCCGTGCTCGGCCCGTTCGAGGCGTGGCTGCTACTGCGTGGTATGCGGACGCTCTATCTGCGGGTGCCTCACTCCGCCACGAGCGCACAGCGGATTGCCGAATGGTTGGCAACGCACCCGGCGGTGCCGGCGGTGTTCTATCCCGGGCTGCGGTCGCATCCGGGACACGCCGTTGCGGCGCGGCAGATGTCTGATGGCTTCGGGATGCTGCTGTCGTTCCGTTTGCGGGGTGGTGAGGGGGCTGCCAGGCTGGTGGCCGGCGGGCTCCGGTTGTTCAGGAATGCCACGTCGCTCGGCGGTGTCGAGAGTCTCGTCGAGCATCGGGCGCCGGTCGAGGGCCCGGGGACCCATGTCCCGAGCGACCTGCTGCGGCTGTCGATCGGTATCGAGGCAGTTGAAGATCTCCTGGCGGATCTCGAGCAGGCGCTCGCCCGGAGCTGACCTCCAGTGGTCGTTCGTCCAGACGGGTGTACGCCTTGAGGACGCGCCTGACCGAAGACGAGGATGCCCAGCCTCAGCGAGACTCAAGACGACGTGTTACGCGCGATGATGCGTTGCGCCTCGTTTCGCAGCCGGACTATCTCGTCCCACCCGGTGCCACGCGCCCGGAGCGGAGACGTGATGGCCAGGGTGATCCGTCCCGGGCGCAGCAATAGCGCGTTAGCGGGCAAGATGCGGCGGGTGCCGCTGATGGCCACCGGCACCAGTGGTCGGCCGGTGGCGGCCGCCGCCCTGAATGCGCCGAGCCGGAACGGCAGCAGCCCCGGTGCCCGCACGAATGTACCCTCGGGGAAGACGAACATCGGGTCGCCGGCGTCCAGCGCCGAGCTGACCTCGTCGGCTCCTTCCATCTGCTCAGACAGCTTCGCCTTCTCGAGGGTGATGTAGCCCGCTTTGGAGATGGCGGTCCCAAGCATCGGGTAGGTCGCCAGCTGGCCCTTGGCGGCGAACCGCAGGTTGACAGGCAACGCGGCGAGCACCACCACCACGTCGACGTAACTGGCGTGGTTGGCCACGAAGATCGCCGGACCGAGGTCGCGGAGCTGATCAAGCCCGTTGACCGTGAGACGGCACCCCGACATCGCCACGACGAACCGTGAGAATCGGCTGAGGAGTTGTCTGACCAGCACCGTCCGGGTGCTCATCCGTACGAGCGTCCAGAGCAGCGGCGCCGAGATCAGCACCAGAGCGACCATATAGCCGGTGTAGACCACCCGTGTCAGTAGAGTGCCCGCCCCCCGCACTCGAGCGGCCACCGCATGCCACGCCAGCGTCAGCCACTGGTGCGCCAGTGAACCGGCGCCGCGGCCGAGGGTGCCTGCTAGATAGGCGTCGCGGGTCGCCGCCCGCCGCACCTTGCCGCTCGAGGTCTTCAGAACCGCGCCCGGTGCGGCCAGTACCACGATGTCAGGCGGTACGCCGAGCGCTGCGGATACCTCCTCGAGAATGCGCTGCCGCAGTCGCTCGCGCGCCGAGGTGTCGGGTTCCCTGGTCTCGGCCACCACGACGAGCCGCTCGGTGCCGAGCGCGGCGTCGGCGACCCCGAAGACCGCGATACAACCCTTCCGCACGCCGTCGACCGTCGCCACGACCGCCTCTGCCTCATGCGGGGAAATGTTACGGCCGCTCTTGATGACGACGTCTTTACGGCGGCCGGTCAGGAATAGCTCCAAGTCGGCCTGATATCCCAGGTCACCCGAATCGATCCAGCCGTCGTCGGTCGTGATCGCCAACGTCTCGGCCAGATTCCGGTAGTAGCCCGCCATCATTGATGGACCGCGGAACTGGACGCGTCCCTCGATGCGTTCGGCAACCGTGGCGCCGGTCGGATCGACGATCCTGATGTCGTGGCCAGTCAACGGGACTCCGCACGATACAAAGGCGAGCGCGTCGGCGTCCGTGCTCGGCACTCCACGTCCCGTTTCCCGGAACTCGCGGCTGACCCGGTCCACCCGTGCCGCATGGCGCCGAGGGGCAAGAGTGAGTCCGACCGAGCATTCAGCCAGTCCATAAACCGGCCGAATCGCATCGGGACGAAACCCGGCGCCGGCGAACCGCTCCGCGAAGCGGGTCAGGGTCTCCGGCAGCACCGCCTCCGAGCCGTTGAGTAACACCCGGAGCGAGCTGAGATCCAGCCCTTCGATTTCCGCGTCGGTGATCTTGTTGACGCACAGGTCGAACGCGAAGTTCGGGGCGACCGACAACGTCGCTCGATGGGCATGGATGGCCCACAGCCAGCGTGCCGGACGAGACAGAAAGGCGAGCGGCGAGAGAATCGCGATCGGCACTCCGAAGCACAGCGCGCCGAGCCACGCGCCGATCAGCCCCATGTCGTGATACAGCGGCAGCCAGCTTACTGCGACGTCGTCCGGGCCGATGTCGAGGCCGTCACGGATTGCGCGGATGTTCGCGAGCAGGTTCGCGTGGGTCAGCAGTACTCCCTTGGGCTGACCGGTACTACCGGATGTGTACTGGATGAGCGCTGGGTCTCCGGCCGACAGCCAGACCGGCGGTCGCGCCGGCAGCGGGACATCGGCATTGTCCGGTGGAGCGAGCGCGTCGAGCGTTGTGACCGCGGTAAGTGTCGGGACCTGACCACGCAACAACCCCGCGAGTCGTTCGACCTCGGCGAACGTGATCATCAGCCTGGCGCCGGCGTTCGACAAGATCCCGACCTGTCGCCGGGCGTATTCGGCAATCCGGTCGGCGCGGAACGGCGGGTAGATCGGCACCGGGACCGCGCCGGCCAGGAGCGTTCCGAAAAACGCCGGGAAAAAGGCTGCTTCGGTGCGCAGCATGATCGTCACCGTGTCTCGCCGGCCGACCCCGCGGGCCTGCAGCGCCTTCGCCACGGCCACGGCGCGACGCCACAGCCACGCGTAGGTGATCGCGCGCTCGGTGCCATCGTCGTCTCGCAGAAAAATATGGGTGCGGTCCGGGGACGACTGGGCGCGCCAGTGCAGCACTTCGGGCAGCGTCTCCGCCGCCGATGGCGCTGGGATGGCCCTGCCAACTGGGGTCAGCACCGACGGCAGGGTCTCGGCGACGGCTGGTTCGGAGGTTATAACCGCGCGAACCAGGTCTGCGGGGGTGTCGGCCTCCGCCATGACGCTGTCCGCGAGTCGCACACCGATCCCGCGCTCGATCCGGGCGAGCAGTTCGACCCGTTCCAGCGAGCCGATCCCGAGTTGGCGTTCCAAGGAGTCATCCGCAGTGATCCCGGTGGCGACCGATCCGGGTCTGAGCTCGCCGACTAGCTGCTCGACGAGTTGCAGGATGTGACGTTCGACGGCCCCGTGGTCGTTCGTCAAGCGGGTGGGTTTCGACATGGGAGCGACAGCTGGGCCCTACGCCCCGCCGGCATCATATCCTGCCAAGGCGCGGCGCTTCAGGCGGTGTGGGTCCTTGCCGCCGACCGGAGCCCGGATCACCTGCGAGGTGGCGACGGCGTCGGTGGGCTTCACCGATTAGGACATTGTTTAGCGTTCCCAGATGTCATCGATAGTCTTGGCGGCCTTAATCCTTTCCATTGACGTACACCGAAGACTTTGGATACTCATATTTCCACCTTTGACAAAAGGAATTCGTTCTGTCTCCCGTGCCGGCTTCCCACCGCCTCCGTCGCAGCCGTCAGAGACCGGTCCTCGTTGGGACCGTCTGGTAACGGCCAACGCGCGCACGTGCGCACAGTCTTGTCTGGTTCAGTTCGTCTCGATCTGCCTGATCGATCGGATGACGATCGGCTCGCTGGGTACGTCGCGGTAGTCGCCCTGGTTCGTCGTGCGCGTACTGCCGATCTCGAGAACCACGTTCATCCCTTCGATGACGCGGCCGAACACGGCATACCCGAACCCCTGCGCGGTGCCGTTCGTGTGGTTGAAGCTGCCGTTGTCGTCGAGGTTGATGAAGAACTGCGACCGTGCGCTGTTCGGCTCGGCGAGCCGGGCCATCGCGACCGTGCCGCGGCGATTCTGCAGGTTGTTGGTTGCTTCGTTCAGGATCTGTCCGCGCAACCCCTCGAGCTTCGGGGTGATCCGGCCGTCTGCTTTGGCGACCAGGCCTCCTCCCTGCACGATCGCGTCACGGATCACACGGTGGAAGACGGTGCCGTCGTAGAAGCCGGCCTGCACGTACGTGAGGAAGTTGACCACGCTCACCGGTGCTCGGTCCTTGAACAGCTCGATCTCGAAATCCCCCTCGCTGGTTTCGACGAGCACCCGAGGGTTCGGCGGGGCGTCCTGCGCGCTGACGGGGGTCGTGAAAATTCCAACCAGCACCAAGCCGATGCATGCCATCGACGCGTGTAGAGACACCGCTGCTCCTTCCTAGTGCACGGCCGCCCGGTCTCGTCCTGGGCGACGCGACGCTACTGCAAGGTGATCGATAGGATCTCGACCGGCGTGCTGGGCACGTCCCCATACGAACCCTGCGTGCCCGTCTCGACGCCCTCGATCGTGTCAACCACGTCCAGACCCTCGGTCACCCGTCCAAACACAGCGTACCCGTAGGTCTGCTGTGTGGTGCCGCTATTGTTGAGCGCGGTGTTGTTGACGGTGTTGATGAAGAACTGGTTGGTCGCGCTGTCCACCACGTTGGTTCTGGCCATCGCCAGCGTGCCGCGTGCGTTTTCGAGTCCGTTGGTCGCCTCGTTCGTGATCGGGTCACGGGTCGGTTTCTGCCGCATGTCAGCTGTGAACCCTCCGCCCTGGATCATGAAGCCCCTGATGACGCGGTGGAAGATGGTGCCGTCGTAGTGGCCGTCCCTGGCATATTGTAAGAAGTTCTCCACAGAGATCGGCGCGTTGGCCTGGTCGAGCTCTGCGGTAATGCTGCCCAGACTGGTCTCGATGACCACGACGGGGTTGTCCTGCGCGGCGGCATCCGGACTCTGCAGTGTCATGGCGAGACAACAGATCATCAGCAACACAAGTCTACGAAACGACATGGCAGGGGTCCTCCATCTTGCGAGCAGGCTTCACCCGTTCAAATTCTGGTATATTCGATCCAAATAACCGTATGATTTATCAACGCCGGTCTACGCTGTCAAGGCTGTCCCACGCCGATTTCAAGACGTTGCCCCAGCTCGACCACTCAGGCCCAGAGTATGCATAATCCGTCTATGCGCTGTCTAGTGTTCAGACCGCGAGGGTGTCATATGTAAGCCCGCGCTGTGTTCACCAGGTGTGGCGGTACACCGGTCCAGCGAGATGGCAAATCCGGATTCCGTGAGGTGAAGTCGGCGATCGTCCCCTTGCTGGACACCCCGCCAGGCAATCGTGTGGCGAAAGCACTTTCGCCGCGTTACCGCATGGTTGTGGGGCCGGCGGCGACCATAAGATGAGCTTACTCGATCGGTTTCGTGGCCAGCCAGAGTGGCGGCATGAGGACCCCTCGGTGCGGGCGTCCGCGGTAGATGATTTGGACGACGATGCCCAGGATCTGCTGGTGGCGATCGCGTCTGAGGATGCCGACCCCGGGGTGCGCTTGGCCGCGGTGTCTCGATTGTCCGATCCTGAGAGCCTGGTGAGGATCGCCAGGAGCGACCAGGACATGGGCGTGCGAGTCGAGGTGTCCGCGATACTCCGCGAGATGGCCGTGAGCGACGCCGATCCGGAGCGCGCCGCCGTAGGGCTGTCCGGGTTGACGGACAGCCGCGATCTCGGGGAGGTGGCGCGCACGGCCGGGCTCGAGGCGATTAGCCGGTTGGCGCTCGACCGGCTCGAGTCCCAGAACCAGAAGACGATCGGGGCTGTGGCACGGCGGTCTGTGCACCGGGCTGTCCGTCGTGCGGCGCTCGCGAGGCTCCAAGACACGGACCAGCTGCTAGCGGTCGCGGTCAGGAGCGATCACAAGGACACCGCGCTGGCCGCATTCGAGCGGCTTGCTCCGAATGGACACGGCGACCGCGCGCTGTTGAAGGTGATCGCGCGGCGGGCTCGCGCCAAGCCGGTGGTGCGTCGCGCCAAAGCCGCGCTGACCGCGCTCGATGCGCAACCGACCCCGGCCTCGCCGGACGAGGAAGGCCAGCGGCTCTGTGAGAGCGTCGAGGCGCTGACGAGCGCCGACGACTGGGATCTGGTGACCGGTGGTCTGGTCGAGGCGGAGCGAAACTGGCGGGCGCTCGAGGAGATACTGCCCCCGTTGGTCTCCCAAGATGGCACGCCTGACGGCGCTGCGCAGGATGAGCAGCTCGAACTGGACACCGCCGTGGCCGATCGTTGGATCGTCGCCGTGGCGCGGGCGCGAGAGCATCTGGTCCGTCTGGACTTGGCCCGGAGCGAGGCGAGCCGTCTTCGTCAGGCCCGGAGCGAGGCACTCGCCATCCGCGCTGAGCTGTGCGAGCGGCTGGCGGCGCTCGTCGCCGACGAATCACGCGACGGCGAGGCTCGAATAGCCGATGTGGAGGCGGTGCGCGCCGAGTGGCTGGGATTGCCAGAGCTGCCATCCGCTCCGGCCGGGGCAGGCGACGACGGAGCGTCCGTGGGCGACCGACACTTCGAAGAGCTGGTGGCTCGCGCCGAGCGCCAGGTGCGGCAGTGGCGCTCCGTTGTAGACCGCGCGGCGCGGCTCGCCGAGTTAGCCGGCATGCTCGAGGCGATCAGTGAAACGGAGAAGGTGGACGACGGGGTGGCGCGTTGGGCCAGCCCCCACGCGGAGTGGACCGATCTGGTGCAGGGGTCCGCGCCCGGTGAGGCGGCCGAGCTTACGGCTCGAGTCGAGATAGCCGAGGCAAGATGGGCCGAGCGCCTGGCTGCGGCTCGGGAGGAGCGACGGCGTCGTGAGCAGGCGAACTTCGCCAAGCAGCAGAAGCGATGTGCGGAACTTGAGCAGGCGCTGGTCGACCAGAACCTCGAGCTCAGCGGCGCCGAGCGCCGCCTGCGGCTGACCCGGTCGTTACTGGGGAACCTGGGGCGCCTGCCGACCCGCCAGGATCGGGACTCGCTCACGAAGAGGCTGCGTGAGCTGCAGACCGCCCTCACCGGTCGGGTACGCGAGTTGCGGGGCCTGGTCGAGTGGAAGCAGTGGGCGAACAGCGGCGTCCAAGTCGCGCTCTGTCAACGGCTCGAGGCGCTGGCTACCGCCGATGACGACGCGGTCGTGGCGAAGGAATTTCGGCAGGTCATGGCGGCGTGGCGACAGGCGAGCGACGTGCCGCGTGGCGAGGGTGAGGAGCTGTGGCAACGGTTCAAGACGGCGCACGACGCGATCCGCCCGCGGGCTGAGGCTCATCTGGCCAAGCAGGACGTCGATCGCGGGGAGAACCTGGCGCGGAAGGCCGCGCTGTGTGAGGAAGCCGAACGGTTGGCGGATTCGACCGACTGGGTCAAGACGGCCCAGCGTATCGCTGAGTTGCAGGCGCAGTGGAAGCAAGTCGGTCTGGCGACCCGCCGGCAGGAGCGCGAGGCCTGGACCCGGTTTCGCGCCGCATGCGGCCGGTTCTTCAGGCGGCGCCGTGAAGATCTCGTCCAGCGCAAGCAGGTCTGGACGGCGAACGCCAAGCTTAAAGAGGCGTTATGCGAGAGGGCAGAGGCGCTCGCCGAAGAAAGCGACGTCAAGATCACTCGGGTAACGGCGAACCAGCTGCAGGCGGAATGGAAGACGGTGGGGTCGGTCCGGCGTACGCGGAGCGAGGGGTTGTGGCAGCGGTTCCGCCTGGCTTGTGACCTGGTCTACACGCGCGCGCAGCATGCGAGCAACACCGAGTTCGCCGACCGGATCACGGCGCGGGCCGCGGTGTGCGAGCGTCTCGAGGCGCTCGTGCCGGAGACGGGTGACACTGGGGCCGGGCCGCCGGAAAGCCTGGCCGAGACGGTCGCGGCTGCTAGGACCGAGTGGCGTCAGCTGCCACCGGTGCCTCGACCGCAGGAACGTAGTCTAACTGCCCGGTTCCAGGCGGGGCTCGCCCGCGTGCTCGAGCGGTACCCGGCGGCGTTCAGCGGGTCGGACCTCGACCCACAGCGCAACCGGGGCGCCCTCGAGCGGTTGTGCGAGCGGGTGGAGGCGTTGCTCGAGAACACCTCGCTGCCGTCAGCCGGCGGCCGGTCGCCGGCTGAAATTCTCGCCGCACAGCTGCGCGAAGCCCTGGCAAGTAACACCATGGGGGCGGGAGTGGACCTGGAGGCGAAGCAACGCGCCGACACCGAGACGGTAAAGCGGGCGCAAGTGGAGTACCGGGCCGTCGGTCTGGTGCCGGGTAAGGTGGGTCGCGAGCTCTCGGACCGGTTCCGTGCCGCCTGTGACCTCTTCTTCCGTCAGTCTCCGCCACCGCCGGCCGCCGGCGCGCCGGGGTCCGATGGTGACGGCGCACGCCGTCGCGGTCGTCCCGGGCCACGCCGCGAATCCAGTTCCCGCGGGCAGGCCTAGCGGCCCGTGGCAAGCGCCCGCTGCATTCGGCAGGCGGGGCGTTCCGCCTGCCGAATTGCTCCTCGCGCACGGATGCCCAGTCTGCTCCGCCGTTGCGTCTGGGCAGCCGGGCGCCGCACCAGGGACTTACCGCGAACCACTGCGACGGGACACTAGCGCTTTCGGGACCCGGCTATGGGACCGGTCGTACTGGGTGATTCGATCGTCGTCCGCCGCGAGGGGCCGTCGGCCCAGGGCTCTCCGTACCCGCCGCCGACCCGCTGAATCTCAGAGGCATCGTTTTGCCAGACCCGCGGGTCAACCCGCTCTCCGGCGACCCGGTCGAGTTGCTGCCCGCCGTCGAGTCCGAGCCGTCGACGGCGAAGGTCCCGCCTGCCGGCACCGGTCTCGTCTTGGGAACCCCGGGGTGAATCAGTGAGCGAGGCCTTCTAGGCCGCCGGTCTGTTGACAGCCTGTCTCCGTCGGGTCAGAGTGACCACATGAGTTTCTTCGTCTGCTGCGTGCGGTCCGGTCTTTCGGTCGGCGCTGTCGCGCTGTGCGCGACCTGCGCCCAGCCAGGCCAAGCGCCGCCGGCGACACCGTCGTCAATCCGAACCAACGTGGAAGTGCTCGCCTCCGACGCGCTTGAGGGTCGGTTGACCGGCACCACTGGAATTCAGCAGGCGGCAGAGTACGTCATCAAGGAGCTCGAGGCGATCGGGGCCGACCCGTTGCCAGGCAGCGGCGGGTACCGGCTGCCGTTCCAGTACACCGGCAGCGCCACCGACGGTGGGACGAGTCTACGTCTTGGCACCAACGGCGGGCGGCGCTGGAACGACACCGCATCGGTACGGGCGCTGTCGTTTTCGGAGTCCGGGGAAGTGCGCGGCCCGCTGGTGTTTGCCGGCTACGGGCTCGTGGTGCCAGACACTGGCGAGTTCAGCTACGACAGTTACGCCACGGTCGACGTCACCGACAAGATCGCGGTCGTGCTGCGTTACTTTCCCGAGGACGCCGAGCAGGATCTGCGCGCGGTGTTTTCCCGCTACTCGGGTCTGCGCTACAAGGCGCTGGCCGCGCGGCAGCGCGGGGCGAAGGGGTTGCTGGTCGTGACCGGGCCGCGTTCTCCCAATTCCGGGGCCCTCGTGCCGATGACCGCCGACACCGCAGTCGCCGATTCCGCGATCGCGGCCGCGAGTATCAGCGGGCCGGTGGCGGACGCCTTGTTCGAGCTGGTGTCGGACAGGACGCTCGAGGAGGCGCAGCTCGAGCTCGATTCCGGGAATCCCCACGTCAGTGGGTTCGATATTCCGGCCGAGGTGACGCTCGATGCGCGGGTTGTCCGTGAGGAGCGCACCGGCGCCAACGTCGTGGCTTATCTGCCACCGTCGAACAACCTCCTGGTCGAGAAGCCGTACGTCATGCTGGGCGCTCACTACGACCATCTTGGGCGGGGGGAGGAAAACTCGCTCGCCCGTGCCGGAGAGACCGGCGACATTCACAACGGTGCAGACGACAACGCATCCGGTGTGGCGGCGGTGCTGTCGGCAGGGGCCGAGCTGGCCGGTCAAGATCGGGGGCGTGGCGTGATCCTGGCATTCTGGTCTGGCGAAGAGCTTGGTCTGCTGGGCTCGGGCGCATTTGTCGGGAGCTCGCCGGTGCCGGTGGACCAGATCGCGGCCTACGTCAATTTCGATATGGTCGGGCGGATGCGCGACAACAGGTTGACTGTGCAGGCGCTGGGCAGCAGCAGCATCTGGCCGGCGCTGGTGGAGGAGATCAACGCGACGTTCGACTTCGATTTGCAGCGGGTCAGCGACCCGTATCTGCCGACCGACGTCATGAGCCTCAATCTGGCCGGGGTGCCGAGCCTGGCGTTGTTCACCGGCAGTCACGAGGACTATCACCGTCCGACCGACGACGCCGACTTGGTCAACTACCAGGACCTCGAGCGGGTCGCACGCTTCGGCGCCGCGGTGGTCGCCAGGTTGGCCAGCGAGCCGGCGCCGCCGGATTTCATCAAGGTGGAGCAGACGGCCCAGCAGGGTGGGCAGATGGCGATCCGCATCTACACCGGCACGATTCCCGACTACGGTGCTGAGGTCAACGGGTTGCTGCTGTCCGGCGTTATGGGCGGTGGCCCCGCCGAGCAGGCCGGCCTGGGGCAGGGCGACATCATCGTCCAGCTGGCTGGCCAGTCGATCGCCAACATCTACGACTATACCTACGCGCTCGATCTCCTCAAGGCGGGCGAACCCGCCTCGGTCGTCTTCATGCGCGACGGCGAACGCATCGAGACCGAGCTCATCCCGGAAGCCAGGCAGTAGGGTCCGCGTCGGCCGTCCAGGCGGGTCATGGTGCGACCCGGAGCTGGATATTATCGGTGGTGGTCACGCTCGAGTCGTTGACCAGGGCGAGAATTACCGTAATGAGCGCCTCTTTCCCCTGATTCGGGAGCGTGTAAAAGAGGTCGAATTCGACGACGACTTCGCCTGCCGGCTCGAGGCGGTTCCCTGGAACCCGTGTGTCGAACCGGAACCGTACCGTTTCCCCGGTGACGGGAGCAATGAGGATTCCCCCTGACGCCTGCTGCAACACGAGGCTCAGGGAGTTGACGTTGGTGGCGACCTGCCCTTCGTTCAGACGCACGATGATCGCGAACGTCGTCTTCCACTGGAACTCCAGTACCTGGTCATTCTCGATGTAGGTCACGCCCGCCGACGGTTCGGCTATTGCCGGGTCCGGTGCGGCCAGCAACGTGACGGTCGCGCCCGTTGTCGCGGTCGTCGTGGTGGTCGTTGGCGCGGTGGGAGAGCTTTCACCACAGGCTGTCATTGACAGCGCGGCGATGGGTGCGAGCACGCAGTAGGCTTTTACGAACATCTTCATATTTCCCCTCGATCCAAAGCAGGCTGATGCTCAGAAGTTGAAGTGGAGACCGGCCCGAATCAGACGTCCTAGGCTGGGGTAGCCGAGGACCTCCTGATAGACCGCGTCGGTCAGGTTCTCTCCGGTGAATGAGATGCCGAGTGCATTCCCCAGGCGGACCGCCCCGCGAACGTCCCAGCGCGTGAAGGCTTCCAGCGTACCGAGACCGAGGGCGTGACCAACAAAGTTCACACCGGTGCTGCGCGATCCGACATATCGCAGGCTACCCCCAAGCGCGACCCGACCGAGCTGGACGTCGCCGGTCAGGGTCCCGTGATGGCGCGGCACGTCAAGGAGCGCCCGGTCCTTTCGGATCAAGCTCGTACCATCAGTAACCAAGCTGTCGGTAAACGTATAGACCGCTCCCACGTCGACCTGCGGAATCGGTGTGGCATGAATGGTCAGCTCGATTCCGTGCGCGCGGCTGCGGGGAAGATTTACCCACTTCGTACGCACCTGGTCGAACGTCGGGGTGATGGTGAACGGTTCCTGCAGGCCGTCGCGGACGTCCTGCCGCAGTTGGCGGCGTTGGGCCAGGGTCAGCCGCCGGAATGCAGCTAGCGATTCGAGGTTGTCGAACCCCACATCGTCGAGGACGTGCAGATCTTCGTAGTCGTGGCGGTAGGCGGTCAGGTCGACGTGTACACGATTCCCCCAAAACGATCGCCTGATGCCCCCGTCGAACGTGATGCTTCGCCCGAGGAGTAAATCTGGGTTTCCGCGGTGTTCGAACGTGGCGCTGAACCGCTGTTCGAGTGTCGGCGTATCCACACCAAAGCCGCCGCTGCCGTGCACGGTGAACCAGGAACCCAGGTCCCACAGCGCCGAACCGCGCGGCATCGCGGCGAAACCGTACGGGCCATTTCGCTCGAGACGTCCTCCAACGGTGACGGTCAGGTTGTCGAGGATCTGAATACGGTCGTCCCCATACAGCGCTAGTTTTAGGCGCTCGATGGTCGTTTCGTCATGACCGAAACGTGCGGATTGTCCCTCGACCTCGAGCCCCCAGGAGATCAGGTGAAACTCGTCCATCCGGAGGGTCCACTCATAGGCCATGTGCGCCGTCCGCAGGTCGTTCCTGAGCCCCGACTGGTTCGGGAAGTCGGGAAGCTCAACGTGGATGATGTCGCCGATCGTCGAGAGCAGCCCGGTCGGTCCGGAGTCGACCGGGTTCAGCGACAGGCGTTCGGTCTGTGACGCCACGACGCGAACTTCATGCTCGGATGACTCCCCGCGGCGCAGCCGGAGCGTCGCCCCCAGCAGGAACTGTTTTCGTTCCTCGCGGGCGTCCTGGTCTGCCGTGGTGAGGATGGTCTGGCCGGGCAGACCCACGGTGCTGGTCTCGCCGCGGAAGAACAGACGCGCCGAGGCGGCGTCCCGCGTTGTGCCGAATGTGCTTTCAAGGGTGCGGCGGAAAAAGGCGCTGTTCGGCTGTTGATTGGCCGTCTCCACCTGTTGGGCTCCGGCGCTCCAGTCATAGGTTCCTTGCCGGCCTGCGGTCGTCGCCGCGACACGCCGCCACCGGAAGTCCCCGCCTTCGATGGCGATCGCCAGCCGCGGCGTATTGGTGTCGCCGCCAGGGTCGGTCACGCGATGTGCGGCGCCAGCCAGGTCTCCCCCGAATCGGCTTGAAGGGTTGCTGCGCACGACCTCGACGCGTCCCGGGGCGAACGTGCTGAAGTTCGCAAGAAGCGAATCGAGGTCATCGAGCGGTAAACCGTCGGTCAGCGCAAAGCGGTTACCGGCCTCGACGCCACGCACCCGGACCGAGCTGGGCTGACCCACGCCCCCCGCCCGGTTGACCGTGATACCGGGTACCCGTTGCAAGAGCTGAGCGAACGTGTCTCGGCGCGTGACATCGGTTCCGTCCAACACCCCTGCGCTCAATCCTGGACTTGCGTCCACCAGCTGGTCGACGGTCCAGACCGGCGCCTCGTCGGCCTCGTCGGTGCGCAGCGTCAGATCGCGGCGAATCGTGATCTCGGCAATGACGCCGACCTCGACGCCCGGCTCGAGCACGAACGGTGGAGTCTCGATCGTGAGGGTGTAGCGTCCAGCCAGAAGAGTTAGACGGTAGTCGCCATCCATGTCCGTGCGCGCCGTGACCGGCCTGGCTTGCGCGTCGAGGCCAGTGATCGTTAGGACGGCGTCCGGGACGGGATCCCCGGCCGCCGTGCGCACGGTCCCGGTCAACGTGCCCGTCGTCTGAGCGTGCGGCGCCACGGTGAGCAACGGCAGGAGTAGCAGCGCCAGGGCAGTCCGACGACACGCACGCGCACCTCCGTTACTACCAGCGGGCATGTGAGTGAGACTCGTGAGCCAATGGCGTTATTCCCAACATCGGAGATGTCGACACCGAGAGAACATGTCGGGTCCTGTCGTCCGGCACTGAGCATCTCGCCATTCTGGTGTCATGTTGACCGGGTCCGCGGGTGTCGAGGCGGGCTGCCGGAACCGTTCTTGAAAGCGCTGGAGCACGTCAGCCTGTTTTCGCTGCGGAAAGAGGGAGTACGTAGCATGCGTCATCTTGATTCGTTAGTCCTGATCGTTCCCGATCGGCTCCGACTGCGCCCCCACCTGGATCGCCCAGAGGCGGTTTCTGGTCAGCAGATACATGACCCCGTCGCGTACCACCGGCGTGCTGTAGACCGACGCGCCCATGTTGATCTCGGCCAGCAAGTCCAGTTCCCGACCGGCCCGGAGCACTGCGATGTCCCCGTCCTCGTCGCCCAGGAACACCTTGCCGTCGACGACGAAGGCCGAGCCCCAGACCGCGGCAAATGCATCGTAGGTCCAGAACTCCTCACCGGTCTCGGCATCGAGTGCGTGGAGGAATCCGGACAAGCTCGAGATGTACAGGATGCCGTCGTCGATCGCGGCGGTCGACAGGGTCCGGTAGAAATCTTCGCCGTCGCGGCTCCACACCTTGTGGGTGTCGGTGACGTCGCCGGTGCCGGTGGCGTCGATTACGTAGAAATGCCCGGGGGCCTCGCCGTGCTCCGGGTCCTGGCCGACGCCGATATACACCTTGTCGTCGTAGAGGACCGGGGTGGCGAGGATGTTGTTCCGGGTGCCCCGTCCGCCGAGAATCCACTCGGAGTCTTTCGGGTTACAGTCGAATTGCCAGATGATCTCCCCGGTCGCAGCGTCGAGCGCGTAGACCACCCCGTTGCCGCCCGCGACCACCAGCTGCGCCCGCCCGCCGGCGATGCCATATGCCGGGTTGGTCCAACTGCCGTGCAGGATCGCCTCGCCGACCACGGCGTTCTCCCAGAGGAGCTCGCCGGTGTTCTTGTCGAGGGCGATGAAGTTGGGCGAGAAGGGCGACGGAATGTTGACGTGGCCCTCGTCTACACCGTTGCTGGTGACCGTGTAGAGTACGTCGCCGACAACCACGGGCGACCCGGTGGCCAGGTTGTGCGGGAAGACATCAAGCTCGTCGATCATGTCGTAGGACCAGATGATGTCGCCGTCGGTCGGCCCGGTGCCGGTCTCGCTGGTGACCGGGCCGTCGTTGCCGTTGGCGAGCCCGTTGGCGTCGAGGCAGACGACATGCGCCTGATTCGACACGTAGTAGACCCGGTCGCCCTCGACGAAGGCCGTCGAACAGATCCCCTGCAGCGGCCAGTCGTTCACGCGACCGGCCGACAGCTTGTCGTGCACCATCTGCCAGATGAAGTCGCCGCTCGAGGCGTCGAACGCCATCAAGACACCCTTGTCGCCCTCGTGGGCCGGGCTGCGCGCACCCTCGTTGTTGGTACCGATATAGACCCTGCCGTTCGCCACCACCGGACCGCCGTAGGCCTGCGACCCGACCGGCTGCGACCACTGGATGTTGGCGCCGGTCCGGGGGTCCCAGCTCTCGGCCACACCGGTCTCGGTGGATACCATGTTGCGCGACGGCGTGTTGCCGAACATCGCTACCTCGTCCTGCGCTTCAGCGGACTGCACCGCCGCCGCCACGGCGACGCACACCAGCACGAGCCGTGCCAGCGTGGGTACGAATCGGCCACGGTTCGCCGCCACGGCACGGCTAGGCCCCGCGTGGCGGGGCTGTGAAAAAAGCCGACCAGCGACGCGGAGCCACGTCGAGGAGGACATCCTCGACGGTTCCAAGTAAAGCTTCGCCAGATACATCAGACGCTGTTCAGTCATTGGTTCTCCACCACACTGACGTTGTCGAAAAAGATGTCGATCGGTGAGTAGCCGATGATCCCGGGGCTGCCCTGGCGGACCGGCAGCGGGTCCTCGGCCGTGACCGTCCAATTGGCCGGCTCCGTCTCGTCGCGGCGCCAGATCTTGCCGCGGACCAGCCCCCGGTCACTCTCGATGTCGACCCGCAGCTTCAACCGGTACCAGACGTTTGGTTCCCACGCGAACTCGACCTCTTCGTTGACTCGTAGTTCAGCTGCCCACGACTGGAGCTGGATCTTCTGCCGATTACCCTGCAGGTCCATGGTGTAGCCGCTGTTGATTACCCCGATGTCCGGCCTGCGGCGCCCCTGCTCGGTAGACATCGCATCGGCCTGCACCGTGTACCCGGACATGGTCGACGGTCCCATGTAGACGGCGTGGCGGTGTATGCCGGTGCGCGAGGCGCCCTTGCGGAACATCTGATCGCCGCCCTGGTCGACCACTCCCAGACTGCCGCCCCCGCCGATCCAGTGTGGCGGCCGGCCGCTCTCGAAGTTCTCGGTCCACGGCAGCGGCCCGAACACGCGCACCCGCGCGGCGGCGGTTAGGTTGCCGACTGTCGCGACGACGGTGCCGGCCTGGTTCGCGCCTCGTATGTCGGTGGTGAACTCGCCGCTCGATGAGATGCGACCCCCGACCAGATCCTCCAGCGCCCAGGTCGCGGTCCGCGTGCCCAGCAGGCGCCCGTTGGCGTCGAACGCCCGTGCCTGGAAATTGACGGTTTCACCCGCCGCGGCGATCACTTCGGCCGGCACGATCTGGATCACCGCCGGGGTGCCGGACGGCGCAGCTTCCTCGCCTAGCGACGGCGCGACCCCAGGACTTGTGTTGAACGCCGTACGGGTGTCCCCGATGCAGTAGATTCCCGACTCGGCGATCACATACAGACGGCCGTAGGCGATGGCAAACGACCCGTAGATCTCTGCAAACCGGCCGTCCGGCATCGACAGCTCGTCGTGGTCAAGCTCGGTGGCGCCGTTCGGGCTCGGTTGTAGAATCCTGATATTACCGTTCACCTCTGTGACATAGATCTTGCCGTCGGCCCAGACCGCCGACGACTTGCCGACCGTACCGATGCTGAACTCCCACGCCACCGTGCCCGCGCCGGCGTCGACCGCGTAGAGGTTGGCCGAGTTGTCGGTGATGTATACACGGCCGTCATGCACCATTGGCGACGAGAACCCGAAGCTCAGCCCGCTTAGCCGCCAGCGCTCGTGGGTCGCGGTGACATCGCCGGTGCCGGTTGCGTCGATCGCCACCAGCCGTCCCATCGTGTTTTCGTCGAGATTCTCTTCGCTGTGCGCTACGTAGACCGTGTCGTCCACGAGCACCGGAGAGACGTTGATACCCCGTTTGCTCAGCCGGAATTCCCAAACCTTCTCGCCGGTGCGCGCCTTGAGCGCGTAGACGTTGCCGTCGGCGTTACCGTCGATCACCAGCCGCTGGCCGTTGACCACGCCGACGATCGGCACTGACTGAGTGTTGAGGTCAGCGGGAGTGCCGCCTGGCGTCGAGATCCACTGCACGTCGCCGTTGCGCTTGTCGAACGCGACGTAGCGGTGGGTGGGCGGGCCACCGAGGCTGCCCCAGATCGAGCCGATCAGGCTCAGCACCAGCCGGTCCTCGTCGATGATCGGCGACGACGTGCGTCCACCGTAGCCGGAGGCCCGACCCAGGTCCTGACCGAGCCGCCAGCTCCACAAAATGGCGCCGTCCCGGTCGAACGCGTTCAGGTGTCCGTCGATGTTCACGGCGTAGAGATAGCCGGTCTCCGGGTCGCCCGTCACGCTGCCCCAACCGACCCGGTTGAACGGCACCGTCGTGTTGGCAACGCTGAACGAGCGTTCCCAGAGCCTGGCGCCGGTCCCGGCGTCCCAGCAGGCGACGATCTCCACCTCGCTGACGCCGTCGCCCGTCCGTCCGTTGGCGCAGGCGCGCCCGTCGAACACTACGGGAGTGGAGCGCCCGGTCCAGGAGTCCGACCAGATCAGGTTCTCGCCGTCCGGCGACCAGCTCGAGACAAGGCCGGTCTCTTCGGAGACTCCAGCCTGGGCGCGTCCTCGCCAACTCGGCCAGTCACTGGCCACGACCGGGGCGGTCAGCACCAGCAACAGGCTGACAAGCGCCGAGGCCATGCGTGCCAAGGAGCCGTGTGCAGCGGTATTCATCCCATCATCCCTCGCTGAAGTGGAACCACTTGGGACCGTCATCGCGAGCCCGCCGAAACACATAAACATAAAACGAAAGGAGCAATCCAATATACTACACGCCCCTCGCCGTCACTTTAGTCGGCATGTCCCTTGTCTCACCGTGTCAGGGCTGGCTCGGCGTTGGTCTCGCTGCCACGCGCTCCCGCCATCATGGGTTGGCTAAGGTCCGTTCGAACACCCAGACAATGCCCGCCCCGGCGATGGCCACCGACAGCGGCACGGTGAGCCGAGCTCGATACCAGGGACGGTGGCGTAACCACCCGACCGACACCAGAGCCAGGGCGATGACGAGCAGTTGACCCAGCTCGATCCCGACGTTGAAGCTCAGCACCCCGAGTAACTTTTCCGCCTCGGGTAGCCCGACCTGACGAAGCGCCCCAGCGAACCCGAGCCCGTGGAGCAGTCCGAACCCGAAGACGACGGCCGGTCGCCAGGGTGTCGGCCGACTGGTCAGGACGTTCTCGACCGCCACGTAGACGATCGAGAGGGCGATCAGCGGCTCGACGATCCTGGATGGCAGTGTGACCAAGTCGAACGCGGCGAACGACAGCGTCATCGCATGGGCGACGGTGAACGCGGTCACCTGCCAGACCAGCGGGCGGATTCGGGACCCCAGGAGGAACAGCCCGATGACGAACAGGATGTGGTCTGGCCCTCGGGGAATAATGTGTGTGAAGCCGAGCGCCAGATACCGCTGGCCGGTCGATAGCGAGGTAGGCGGTTCGACCGGGCCGGTCAGCGGGTAGGGGTCGCTGCGGGCACCGCGTTCGAGAACAGTGGTGACGGCATGGTCGCGGTTTTCGTCCAGGATGGTGAGGTGCACGTCGGCGAACGCGCGCGACGCGAAAAACTCGAGCTCCGAGGCGCCGGTCGGCACCGTGCCGGCGAGCCGTGCGGTCAGGCCGAGCACCGTTGGGATCGTCGCATTGGTCGCGGCGGCTGTGCCCCGCTCGGGGAACGAAACATCGAACGGTGCCGGTGCGCCGTCGAACCGGACCCGTACGCGACGCTGAAACAGCTGTTGCATCCTGTCGAGACGGTCCTCGAGCTCGTCGGTGGACAGTGCGCGGAGCGCCGCCACGAGGGCCGCTTCGTCGGAATCCTGCGGAACCCCCAGAGCCAGCGCGTCGAGATCACAGATCAGATCGGCCTGGAATGTGCCATCCGGGTACAGGACGATAGTGGTTTCGGTGAACGGCAGTGTGTGTGCATGAACCAGTGTGGCCGGACCGCCCAGGCAGACCAACGCCAGTATCAGGACCATCCCAGCGGGCGATCGGAATCGCGCGAGTGGGGCGGTCACTGCCTTCTGATCTTCACCCGATACGGCCGGCCTCGGCGGAGGAAGTTGACGACCGTGTCGCTGTCTCGCGCGATCAGGGCCAGGCGGGCGGTCGTGTCCTCGGCGTTGGTCAGGTTGACTCCACCGACACGGTAGATGACGTCGCCGGCGCGCACGCCGGCGACGTCGCCCACACCGCCGGTGCGCGCCTCGATGATGAGCGCGCCCGATCGGAGCTGCAGGTTGTCGATCTCGATCTGCTCGGACAGTGCCTCGGTCGGTGCAGCGTCGCATAATATGACACCGATGTCAGCGGCCTCGCTGACCGCGTCGCCCGCGCAGTCATAGAATGCCGGATCGTCCTGGACCGGGCCCCCCGCGTCGGTGGCCACCCACGACAGGGCGAAGACGATGCCGAAGACGATGCCGATGGTCGGCAGTGCGTGCGGACGTCGCATCACCCTCAGTATATGTCAGCGGTGCGTGATGGAAGTCGAGGGTCGTACGAGGCTGGCGTTGCGAATGCAGCGCCGGGCGAATGCCGCCTGGACTATCATCACGGGCCGGCGTATCACGGTCAGCCGACGCTCAGCAGCTCGATCTCGTAGATCAGGGTGGAATACGCGGGGATGCCGGGTCTGGTTGTCAGTCCGAGGCCGAATTCAAGGGGAATCATGACCCGCCTCAGGCCGCCTAGTCGTGTTCCTTCGATTCCCTGGTTCTAGCCCTCGACAAGACTCGTATCACCCAGGACGAACGTAAAGTCGGCCGATTGGTCGAAGATGGTGCCCTCGCCGTCGCGGGAGAGGGTTGGCGACGCCACCTCACGGAATATTCCAGTGTCCTGCGAGGTCAGTGTTCATGATGCCACGCCAGCTCAGCATGCGCGGCTTGTCGGCACCACGAAGTGGACGGCGAGCGAGCCCGGAGAAAGGAAATCATCGTGCCCAAGAAAGAGATTGAGCGACTAGATTCGTTGCTGAAAGACGTCCCGGCGAGTCGGCGGCAGGCGCTGAAGCACTTATTGGCTGGCGCCGGGGCGCTCGCGCTGCTGCCTGTTGCAACAGTTCTGGCGCAGGATCCGGCGCCGGAGCCAGAGGGCAAAGGTGGGAAAGGTGGGAAAGGTGGGAAAGGTGGGAAAGGTGGGAAAGGTGGGAAAGGTGGGAAAGGTGGGAAAGGTGGGAAAGGTGGGAAAGGTGGGAAAGGTGGGAAGGGTGGCAAAGGTGGGAAGGGTGGCAAAGGCAGGAAAGGCGGCAGGGGTGGCAGAGGTGGCCAAGGAGGGAAGGGTGGTAGGGGCATCCGGCCCGGCGTAGAGTCCGTCTAACGGTGGGAGGGCCAGGGGCACCCACCCGGCCTGTCCCGGGCCTGTCTGACAATGTCGATCAGTCACGCTCTCCAGCTCAATTCCTCGGTGCTGCTGTCGGCCGCCGTAGACGGCTATATAGCGTACGATGTCCGGCTTGACCGGCTGTATCGCTTGAACCCCAGCGCGGCGCTGATCGTCGAGCTGTGTGACGGCACCCGGGATCTCGGACAGCTGCAGACCGACATCAAGGGGCTGGTCGGTGTCGACTGGCAACGGTGTGTGGCCTGGATCGACATCGCGATACGCGACGATCTCCTCACCAACGCTCCACCCGATCCTGGGGCACTGTCCGCGCCAGACGCGGCCGAGCTCTCGACCTTGGCTGACACCCTGTGGCACCGCGATCGCGTCCTTGCCGCGTTTGTGTGTCAGCAGCGGGCGGCGGAGCTGGCACCGGATGACCCGGACATGTGGGTCAAGCTCGGCGAACTGGCCCACATCGTTGGCCGTAGGGACGAGGCACGGAACGCCTACCAGCGCTACCTCAGGCAATGCCCTGATGATGCCGAGGTCGCGCATCTGCTGACCGCACTGAACGACGCGACGCCGCCGGCCCGCGTTTCGGACCGATGCATCGAACAGCTCTACTGTCGGTTCGCGGCGTTCTACGACGAGAACATGGTGGACGAGCTGGACTATTGTGCACCCGACCGCTTGTACGACGCGGTCATCACGGAGATCGGGGGGCGAACCGGTCTCGACATACTCGACCTCGGCTGTGGCACCGGCCTGAGCGGTGCTCGGTGGCGCGCGCGTTCCGGACAGCTGGTGGGAATCGACCTGTCACCAGAGATGAACGCCCGTGCGGCCGAGCGCGGCATCTACGACCGCCTTGAGACCGCTGAAATCACGAGCTGGCTCGCCGGTCAGAGATCCGACCAGTTCGATCTCATTGTCGCCTGCGACACCCTGATCTATTTCGGAGATCTCGCACAGGTCGTGACGAAGGCGCGCGCGCGCCTGAGGCAGACTGGCCTGCTAGCATTTACCCTCGAACGGGGTACCACCCATCCGTTCGCACTCTCCGATTCCGGCAGATTCACCCATCACCCGGACTATGTGGCAGGTGTCGTGACGGCTGCCGGTCTGACCCTCCTCGAGCTAGACGAGACGTTCGTGCGCCGCGAGTACGGCGAGCCCGTCGTTGGCCTGATTGCTGTCTGCGGAGGCTCGCCTTCCGCGGCGAAAGCGCCGCTGCGTTCGGCGACATCCCGCCTGTCTGCGCCGGCCGCCGGCTGACCCGTTTCTGTCCAGGTCATGCCAGGCGTCGCCGAAGCCTCAGTCCCTACCCTTCCTTCTCCTCATACTGCGCTCGCAGCTTCGCGACGACCGTCGGGTCGGCCAGTGTGGTGACATCGCCCAGCGCCTTGCCTTCGGCGACGTCGCGGAGCAGCCGGCGCATGATCTTGCCAGAGCGGGTCTTTGGCAGGTCCGTCGCCAGGATGATCTCGTCGGGCCGCGCGATGGCGCCGATCTTCTTCGCGACGTGCTGCCTGAGCCTGTCGAGGATGTCTGGCGTCTGGGTAACCCCTTCCTTCAGCGTGACGAACGCCGCGATGCCCTGCCCTTTGATCTCGTGGGGCTTGCCGACTACTGCCGCCTCGGCGACGTCGGGGTGGTCGACGAGGGCGCTCTCGACCTCCATCGTGCCGACGCGGTGTCCCGCTACGTTGAGCACGTCGTCGACGCGTCCGAGTAGCCAGAAATAGCCGTCCTCGTCGATCTTGGCGCCGTCCCCGGTCACGTAGACGTCGTTCCCCCAACGGTTCCAGTACGTCTCCACATACCGTGCGTGGTCGCCGTAGATGGTCCGGAGCATCGACGGCCAGGGGCGCTTTATGACCAGGTATCCGCCACCGACCTTCACTTCTTCCCCATGCTCGTTGACGACCACGGGCTTGATGCCGGGGAACGGCCGGGCTGCTGATCCCGGTTTCGTCGGGGTCAGGCCAGGGAGCGGGGTGATCAGGATGCTGCCGGTTTCCGTCTGCCAATAGGTGTCGACGATTGGGCAGCGCTCGTGGCCGATATGGGTGTGATACCAGATCCAGGCTTCCGGGTTGATTGGCTCGCCCACGGTGCCGAGCAGACGCAGCGTCGACATGTCGTGCTTCGCCGGCCATTCTGTGCCCCATTTCATGAACGCCCGGATGGCGGTCGGCGCCGTGTAGAAGGTCGTCACGCCGTAGCGGTCGACCATCTCCCAGAACCGATCCCGAGGCCTGTCTGGCGCACCCTCGTACATCACGCAGGTGGCGCCGTTGGCCAGCGGTCCGTAGACGAGATAGGTGTGGCCGGTGACCCACCCGATGTCGGCGGTGCACCAGAAAACGTCATCCTCCTTGAGATCGAAGACCCACTTCGACGTCGCGTAAGCACCGACCAGATATCCGCCGGTGGCGTGTGCGATCCCCTTCGGCTTGCCGGTGGTACCCGACGTGTAGAGTGTGAATAGCAGGTCTTCGGCGTCCATCGCCTCCGGTTCGCACCGCGGTCCGGCTTTGGCCATCAGGTCGTGATACCAGTGATCGCGGCCTTCACGGAAGTCAATTTCCGTCTCGAGCCCATCGCGCTTTACCACCACCACCGACTCGATGCTCGGCGCGTCGGTTAACGCGTCGTCTGTGATCCTCTTGAGCGGAATAACGCCGCCACGACGCCAGCCGCCGTCTCCGGTCACGACCACTTTGGCCTGCATGTCGTTGATGCGGTCTCGGAGCGACTCGGCGCTGAACCCGGCGAACACCACGCTGTGTACGGCGCCGATACGCGCGCAGGCCAGCAGGGTGATCGGTAGCTCGGGGGTCATTGGGAGGTAGACCGCCACCCGGTCTCCCTTCTCGACTCCCAGGTCTTTCAGCGCGTTCGCGAACCGGTTCACCTCCTGGTAGAGGTCCCAGTACGTCAGCGTGCGCCGGTCACCCGGCTCACCCTCCCAGATCAGCGCCGCCTTGTTGCGCCGCGCCGTGCGCACATGGCGGTCGACGCAGTTCACGCTGGCGTTGATCTGGCCGCCTAGGAACCACTTAGCCGTGGGCGGGGTCCATTCGAGGACCGTGTCCCAGGCCCGGCTCCATTCAAGCTCGCTGGCGAATTTTGCCCAGAAACCCTCTGGGTCGCGGTCGGCTTCCTCGTAGATGTTCGGATCGCTGGCATTGGCCTGTGACCGGAACGCCTCAGTCGGGTCGAAGACCCGGTCCTCCTGTAACAGCGCCTCGAACCCGGCGGACAGCTTGTCAGCCTCGGACACGGTCAACCTCCTTAGGGAAACATGAGCGAACGCTGCCGGCGCGCTGCGCCGGGACGATTGTTCTAGTCCTGTAAGCGCTTCACCGTCTTCATCGTCTTCCCTCGCGTCAACGCCTTGGACGGTTTTAGCCTAGTCTGGCGAAACCCGCACCGCGGTGTCACGTGCACGGCTCGGGTCCCAGGCTGGCAGCGGCGCCGGTCGAATGCAGCGTGGCTTTCACCACGGGCTCCTAGTCGCTGAACTTTGCTTTCGCCTCCCTGCGCCGGGCGTGCAGAATCGGCTCGGTGTAGCCGTTCGGCTGGTCGCGGCCCTTGAACACGAGATCGCAGGCGGCCTGAAAGGCGACGCTGTCGTCGAAGTTGGGCGCCATGGGCCGATACTGCGGGTCGCCGGCGTTCTGGCCGTCGACGACGGCGGCCATCCGTCGCATGGTCTCGTGCACCTGGTCGTCGGTGCACACGCCGTGGCGTAGCCAGTTGGCGATGTGCTGGCTGGAAATACGCAAGGTCGCACGGTCCTCCATCAGGCCGATGTTGTTGATGTCCGGCACCTTTGAGCACCCGACACCCTGATCGATCCAGCGGACGACGTAACCGAGAATGCCCTGGGCGTTGTTGTCCAGCTCCTGCTGAATCTCGGTCGTCGACCAGTCGGGACGCTCGGCAACGGGAATCGTGAGGATATCGTCGAGGTCGGCGCGGGTCCGCGATCGCAGCGCCGCCTGCCGTTCCGCGACATCGACCTCGTGATAGTGGGTGGCGTGCAGGGTTGCCGCGGTCGGCGACGGTACCCAGGCGGTGTTGGCACCCGCCTGAGGGTGACCGATCTTGGTCGCCAGCATGTCGGCCATCAGGTCCGGCATTGCCCACATGCCCTTGCCGATTTGCGCTTGGCCGGGCAGACCGCATTCCAGCCCGATATCGACGTTCCAGTCTTCATACGTGCGCATCCAGACGGCGGTCTTCATCTCCGCCTTGCGAATCATCGGGCCGGCTTCCATCGCGGTGTGCATCTCGTCGCCCGTACGGTCCAGGAAGCCGGTGTTGATGAAGAATACGCGGTCCTTGGCGGCGCGGATGCACTCCTTGAGGTTGACCGTGGTGCGCCGCTCTTCGTCCATGATGCCGATCTTGAGGCTGTACCGGTCGAGGCCCAGCGCGTCCTCAACCTGTTGAAGTAACTGATCGGTGAACGCGACTTCTTCCGGCCCGTGCATCTTCGGCTTCACGATATAGACGGAGCCCGCGCGGCTGTTCCTGCGACTCTTCAGGTCGTGGACGGCGATCATCGACGAGACCATCGCGTCGAGGATGCCTTCCGGCGCTTCTTGGCCGTCCTTGTCCAGGATGGCCGGGTTGGTCATCAAATGGCCGACGTTGCGGATTAGCATCAGACTGGTGCCTGGTAACGTGAGCTCCGATCCATCGGGTGCGGTGTACACGCGGTCGGGGTTTAGGGTCCGGTCGATCAGGCGGCCGCCCTTTTCGAAGCGCTCGGTCAGGTCGCGCTTCATCAGCCCCAACCAGTTACGGTAGGCGACCACTTTGTCTTCGGCATCCACTGTCGACACTGAATCCTCGAGGTCCATGATTGTCGTCATGGCCGCCTCCACCACGACGTCTTTGACACCGGCTGCGTCGTCCCGGCCGACCGGGTGGTCGCGGTCGATGGCGATCTCGACGTGGAGGCCGTTGGTTCGCAGCAGCACGGCCGATGGCGCGGCGGCATCACCGCGGTATCCGGCGAACTGTGCCGGTTCGGCGAGCCCGCTCACGCGGTCGTCCCGCAGGGTCACGGCTAGCCCGCCGCCGGCGAGCGCATAGGAGGTCGCGTCGCGGTGGCTACCGTCGGCGAGCGGCGCCGTGGAATCGAGGAAGTCGCGGGCAAAGGCGATCACGCGGGCGCCGCGCACCTCGTTGTAACCACCGGCGCGCTCGGCCCCACCCTCTTCAGAGACTGCATCGGTACCATAGAGCGCATCGTACAGGCTGCCCCAGCGGGCATTGGCGGCGTTGAGCGAATAGCGGGCATTGGTAATTGGCACGACGAGCTGCGGCCCGGCGACCGTCGAGATTTCCGGGTCGACATTCGCCGTGCTCACCGTGCACTCGCCGCCCTCCGGTGCAAGGTAGCCGATCTCCTGGAGAACTGCCTTGTAAGTTGGCAGGTCCGACGCCTGACCTCGGCTTTCCTGGTGCCAGGCGTCGATTCGGGCCTGCAGCTCGTCGCGCGTAGCCAGCAGTTCGCGGTTTCGCGGCGCGAGATCGTGGACCAGACGGTCAAGACCGGACCAGAATGCCTCTTGCGCTATACCGGTCCCCGGCAGGGCCTCATCGTTGATGAAGTCGTACAGTGCCTTGTCCACCTGGAGCGCTCCAGTCTCGATCCGGTCCGTCATTGCCTCTACCCCTGCTGTGTTGATGGATGCACCTGAACATCCCGTGCTGGCCGCGGCGCGCGCGGGAATCCCGTCGCCGCGATGATCTTACTCTCTGTGGCCGGTCGCCGCAGGTGAGGGTATCGCCGACCTTTCGACAGGCCCAGCTCAGCGGCACCCCAATCCGACGACTGGCGCCAGGCCCGTCCCGTATCTGTCTGGAGATTTCGCATTCGTATGTCCATGACGATTCTTGTATTTTCTCGGAGCGCTCGTCGAGGTGCAGTGCTGGTTTCATAGGGAGATCCAGCTCGGCACGAGGCCTGCTCTGATAGTTGGACGCCGGCCGCCTGAATGGGACGGCGTGGAGCCGACAGTGCTGGGGAGCCAGTTTGCTGGCAATCATGGGGGCATCGCATGGAGCGGCGCCCCTGTTTTTATTTTCGGTACACGCGAAATCGACCCAGCGTGACGCCTCCGGATGGTGGGCCGGAGGGGCGTATAATTCGGAGCGTGCGGCGCATCGACCTGAACAGCGACGTCGGGGAATCGTTCGGAGCCTACACTATAGGGAACGACGAGGCGGTGCTACGTCACATCACCTCGGCCAACGTGGCCTGCGGGTTCCATGGCGGCGATCCCTCGGTGATGCGCAGGACGGTCCGACTGGCGGTCGCGGGCCGTGTCGCGATCGGCGCCCACCCAGGATTCCCAGACCTCATGGGCTTCGGTCGGCGTGAGATCCAGATGCTCGAGCGGGAGGTCGAGGACCTCGTGACGTATCAGATTGGCGCCCTGGCCGGCGTTGCGGCGGCCGAGGGGGCTCGGTTGCACCACGTGAAGCCGCATGGTGCGCTCTACACGCTGGGCGCTCGCGACCGGGCACGGGCCGACGCGATTGCCAGGGCCGTCGTTGCGGTCGATGCCACCTTGATTCTCTTTGGGCTCGCCGGCTCGTGCTTGATCGAGGCGGGCGAGGCGGTGGGGCTGCGAACCGCCGCTGAGGTCTTCGCGGACCGGGCGTATCAGGCGGACGGCTCACTCGTGCGGCGCGACCAGCCTGGCGCCGTCATCGACGACCCGAATGAAGTGGTCAAGCGGGCGCTGCGCATCGTGCGGGATGGTGCGATCACCGCCTGCAGCGGAGAGGATATCGCTCTCCGAGGAGAGACTATCTGTCTGCACAGCGAGACCCCCGGCGCTGGTTCGCTCGCTGCGCAGCTACGGAGCAGCCTGGAGGACGCCAGGATCAGGGTAATCCCACTTGGGACGAGGGAATAGGCGAAATGGGTCTGGCGTCTCCTCTCGTGTCACCCCGAAACGACGGCCGCCCCCTTGTCGTCAGTGCACCGTGTACGGCTCGGTGAGCGCGAACTCCGCGATCTGTGCGTCGAACCCGTCGCCGTCACGCGTCACCATCTGGTAGGTGCCGCGCATCGACCCGAACGGGGTCGGGAGCGGACAACCCGACGTGTATTCGAACACCTCTCCCGGTGCCAGCGTCGGTTTGTGTCCCACGACGCCAGGCCCCTCGACCTCCTCGACCCGGTTCGCGCCGTCGGTGATGATCCAGTGCCGGCTGACCAACTGGACCGTCTCGGTGCCTTCGTTGGCGATGTGTACTGTATAGGTGAAGTACCACCTCCGGGGGTGGGACCCGGCGTGTGAGAACTGCGACGTGACCCTGACGCGGATTCCGTTGGTGACCGTTTCCGAGGAGTGGACGCTGGCGTCTCGCATCGGGTGCTCTGGCAACCAGCGCTGGCAGACCTCACGCGGTCCCGATTGCCAGGTGACCGCATCCGCATATAGTAACGGTAAATCGGGTCACGCGCTGGCCGGCGGCGGACGATGATTCCGATTGCAACGCTGCTCGACGGGTATCGGACCGGCTACTTCCCAATGGCGGTCACCGGCGGGATCGGGTGGTTCTCCCCGGAGCGACGGGGTGTACTGCCCCTGGACGAGTTACGTGTGTCCAGGCGGCTGGCCAGGCTGGTGCGGCAGGGACGGTTCCGGTGCACCGTGAACCGCTCGTTCCGCGACGTTCTCACCGCGTGCGCCTCGAGAGAGAACACCCACGGTAACTGGATCGACGCGGAGATCTTTGAGAGCTATCACGCGTTGCATCAGGCCGGCCATGCGCACTCGGTCGAGGTGTGGGACGGGGACCGACTGGTGGGTGGGCTCTACGGGGTCAGTTTGGGCGGGGCGTTCTTCGGCGAGTCGATGTTCCATCACGTGCGGGATGCGTCCAAGGTCGCGCTGTGCTTCCTGGTCGATCGGTTGCGAGAACGCGGATTCGACCTGTTGGACCTGCAGTGGGTGACCCCGCACTTACGGCAGTTCGGGGCCGTCGAAATCGCGCGCGCCCGCTACCTCACCCAGTTGGCGAAGAGTCTGCAGATCGACTGCGCGTTCGACTATCCAGGAGCCCACGGTGAAACCGCGCGCTGCACCGAGACGCTGGCGTCGCAATAGCGCGCGCGGCCAGCGCTAGATGCGACGAAGGAGCGAATAGGGGCATTTGTGACCGAGGAACAACGCCGCTCAGGCGGGATACCGCGTCGGTCGAATGCGGCGGGGCTTTCACCGGCAGCTCCTGGGGCCGTCCGAGGGTGGTCGTCCGGTCAAGGTGCTGAGTAGGCTGGGCGATCGCCGCCCTAGGCCAGGTTCCAGCTCAATTGATGCACCATTCGCACGATGCGTGTCATCTTCTCGTAGTTGATCTTGTCGGCCCGGTCCAGTTCGGTGTGGCAGTCGGGATGGAGGCCAGTATGAATAAAGAGGGCCGGGACGCCCCGATACAGGAAGGGCCACTGGTCGCTGCGGCGCAGCAGGTTCGACCTGTTGCGGTCGTAGCGGAACTTCAGCTCTAGGTCGGTTACGTCGTTGGCGCGGTCGACCGCCCGGCGCAGGTCCGGCGAGCGGCTGTAACCGAGTATGTTGACCGCGTTGCGGTTCGACTCGGCCGTCTGCGGCGCTAGCCTGCGGAACCGTGGTCCCCCGGCCGGTTGAATTTCCTCGTTCCGGCCGATCATGTCCATGTTCAGAACGGCGACGGTCTGTGCTAGCGGCTGTAATGGCGCTAGCGGATACGCCCAGGAGCCCAGTGCCCCCTGCTCTTCCGAGTTCCAGGCGGCGAACAGAATCGATCGCTGCGGCCGGAGCCCCTCGCTCGCCGCAACGGCGTATGCCTCCGCGATCTCGGTCACACCGGCCACGCCTGATGCGTCGTCGTCGGCGCCGTTAAAGATGCGATCGCCGGTTGTGCCCTCGTGGTCGGAGTGAGCGCTGACGATGATCCACTCGTGCTTGCGTTGCGGGTCGGTGCCTTCGACCAGTCCGACGACGTTGCGGTTGGCCACGGTCCGGCGTTCGATCGATGTTGCGATCTCAACCCGTGGCCCGAGGAACTCGACCGCATCGATGCCGCCGTGGTGTTCCGCCGTCGCTGCCAGCGCTTCGAACGGGCGACCCGCTGCCGCCCCGATCCGTTCAGCCAGATCGGCCGAGATCCGGACGACGGGGATCCGTACGGCTCTCAGCCAGCTGGCAAGCTGGTATCGGGGCACACGGGGCGATCGGGCTGGCCAGATGCTGCTCATTGGCTGGCTTAGCCCACGCTGGTGGGTATGTTTGTGGAGATCGGGCGCGATGAGCACTGCCGTCGCGCCCTGCGCCTGTGCGGTGAGGATCTTGCGCACCGACCGCGACTCTTCCGACGTGACCTCGCCGCTGAACGGGCTGTCAGGGTCGAACTCGCCCGGCTCGTGGTTCAGAACCAGCGCAACCTTGCCATCGAGGTCCACCGTCCGGTAGTCGTCGTGGCCGAGCGCCGGTGCAGCGATGCCGAAGCCGACGAATACGATTGCTCCGCCGGATTCTCCGCTGGCGCTGGCCGGATCCGGGTAGAACTCGCTACCGAGTCGCGCGTCCGGTAGCGGCAGCCCGATCATCCGCAGTCGGTTATCATCCCCGAGCCGGGTTGTCATCAAGTCGAAGCGGTGAAAGTACGTGCCATCGGACCCGGCCGGCACGAGGCCCAGCCGGGCGAACCGCGACGAGACGAATTCGGCCGCCTGCCGGTTACCGTCGGTGTCCGTCAGACGGCCCTGCATGGCGTCGCCCGCCAGGGAACGCAAGTCCCTTTCCAGATCCGTCGCTCGGATCGACGCGTTCCCGGGGGCTGGCATTGTGGTCTGCGCTGCCACGGCCACGGCAGTCAGCAGCGCCGCGATCAGCAGCCCGTGGTGAACTCCCCGCTTCGCTCGACCGGCGTTGAATCCGGCCTGCCGGCGTTGCTCCTCGGTCACAGAGGCCCTCATTACCGTCGTTCTAGCAGCGCTTCCGGGAGCCGCCTGGCGATCAGTGTCTTATTGTAGGATCGCCGGCACAACACGAGGGAATGACGTATGAGTCCCCAAGCACGATTCGGGCAACGCCCGTTGCGGTCGCTGGCAGCATGCTTTTTGGCGACGGTCACCGCAGCCGGGGTGGGGTGCAGGATGTTTTCCGATGAGTCGGAGGGGAATCGGTTCGACGTCATGGAGGCGTCGATCGCCGAGATCGCGGCGGCGCTCGACGCGGGCGAGGTGACGTCGCGCGAGCTGGTCGCCGGCTACCTGGCGCGTATCGAGGCCTACGACCAGCGAGGTCCGGCACTGAACGCGATGGTGGTCATCAGCCCGAACGCGTTCGCGGATGCCGACGCGCTCGACGCCGAGCGTGCCGCGGGGCTGGTGCGGGGGCCGCTGCATGGCGTCCCGGTCGTTCTCAAGGACAACTACGACACCGCCGACATGCCGACCAGCGCGGGTGTCATCGGGCTAGCGACATCGGTGCCGCCGGACGACGCGTTCCAGGTGAGGCTCCTGCGGGAGGCGGGCGCCATCCTGCTCGGCAAGACGAACATGCACGAGTTGGCCCGTGGCATCACGACGATGAGCTCGATCGCCGGGCAGACACGCAACCCGTACGACCCCACGCGGAACCCCGGCGGCTCGAGTGGCGGAACCGGGGCGGCTGTGGCTGCCAGCTTCGGTGCCGTAGGCATGGGCAGCGATACCTGTGGCTCGATCCGGATTCCGTCGGCGCACCACGCGCTGGTTGGGCTCCGCGGTACCAGGGGACTGGCCAGCGGCGACGGCATCATCCCGCTCTCTACCACCCAGGACATCGCCGGCCCGCTTGCACGCTCGGTCCAGGATCTGGCGATCACGCTCGACGCCACGGTCGGCTTCGATCCGGCGGATGACACCACCCGCCGCAGCCAAGGCCGGATTCCGGCAACCTACGCCGACGCGCTCGATCCAGGGGGGCTCGCGGGCGCCCGGGTGGCGCTGCTCGAGGAGTTGCTCGGTGACGCCGACGCCGACCGGCCTGTTCGGAGCGTCATTGAGGTCGCGGTCGAGGAGATGATCGCACAGGGAGCCGAGGCGGTTGAGCTCGGCGAGACCGACCTTGGGTCGCTCCTACAGGGGGCGTCGCTGATCGGTCTGGAGTTCAAGTTTGGTTTCGATGCGTATCTGGCGAAGACCCCGGGTGCGCCGGTCCGATCCCTCGCTGAGCTCGTGAAGCTGGGGCTCTATCATCAGGTCGTCGATCGATCGACCCGCGCGTCGCTCGAGGTCGCGAGCCTGGACACCGACGAGTATCGCGAGCGGCGCGCCAAGCGGGGCGAGTTGCGTGCGGCGATCGAGGCGCTGCTCGACGAGCACGGTCTGACCGCACTGATCTATCCGACGATCCGCCAGACCGCCAGACCGATCGGCCAGGGGCAGACTGGCAGCAACTGCGCGCTGAGCGCAATCTCCGGGCTCCCCGCCGTCACCGTGCCGGCCGGCTACGCGGCCGACGGCATGCCGGTTGGACTCGAGATGATCGGTCGGGAGTTCGCCGAGGCCGATCTGATCCGGCTGGCCTATGCCTACGAGCAGACGACCAGGCATCGTCGTCCGCCAGACAGCACTCCAAGTCTCGTGGACCCGCCCGGCCCGGTCGTCATGGACGTCGAGGCCGATGAGGTCGATGGTACTGGTTTGCGGGGACGATTCGTCCTGGACCAGGCTACGCGGGAGCTGACCTACAGCCTGTCTGTCTACGGGGTGTTGAACGGGGAGGTGCTGTTCACTCACGTCCATCGCACCATCGATAGTACCGCTGGGCCCGTGATCAGACTGCTCGGCGGGCGCGGACGGCCCCGGGTGTCGGGTACGCTGAAGTTGTCGGCGGCTGAGGTGGGCAGACTTCGCGAGGGCGAACTCTACGTCGATGTGCACACGAAGGGGAACCTGGTCGGTGTTCGCGCGGCGATGGCCTGGCCGGAGTAACGATGAGGCTGGTTGCTTGTACTACGCGTACTCGGGATAGTGCTCGGCTAGACAGTTCCTACACAGGCAGTGGCTGAGCTTTGCGTCCGTGAGCTCTCGGGTGGGTTGAGCTGTGGCTCAAGGACCCCGCGTTGCGCCGAGAACGGCGATGCAGCTGACGCGGCTGGGCCACGGACAGTGTGCTATCCTACCTGCGTTGCCTGGGCTTCGCCAGTGTGTCACCTTGGAAATTTTCGATGCCGCCCAGGTGCCGCATCCCGTGAAGGGCAGTGCTGGGCTGAGCTCAGCGGGATCGCATAAGTCGAGGTAATTCCTCGTCGCCCCCGGCGCTGGCCTTGCGCGGCCTGGAGACGATGCCAGAGTTGACGCATCGCACCCCGTAGCGTTGAGTGAGCGGGCGTCTTTCCACCTGTTTGATGATCGACCACGACCCCGGTAAGGGATCGGTTGCGAGCCAGCAGCGTGTGGCAGCCGCAGTCGGAGTGACGGTCGCGCGGCGACACGTCCTGCTATGTTGTGACCAGACCGAGCCGAAGTGCTGCGGTCGGGCGCGCGGGCTGGCGGCCTGGGGCTTTCTGAAGCGCCGGCTCCGCGAGATGGGGTTGTCCGAGCAGGGCGGCGTGTTGCGGACCAAGGCCAATTGTCTGCGGGTCTGCGAGGGCGGGCCGATCGTGGTCGTGTATCCCGAGGGGACGTGGTATCGCGAGTGTGACCCAGCGGTGCTCGAGCGGATCATCCAGGAGCACCTGATTGGCGGACAGATCGTCGAGACGCAACTCGTCCTGGCGCAGCCGCTGTCGCCGGGGCCGGGCGACGCGGGTTGACCAGGCTCGTCGTGCCGGGCCTCACGGGCTTGTGTCGTCAGGCGCTCCGGTCGTGGTTCCTTGCTTGGAGTGTGCTGGCCGCTGGATGTCATTCGTCACCGCGTGCGCCTCCGTCTGGTCGCATGGGGCCGGAGGAGGCTGTGAGTATACGAGTGAGGGTGCGTCTGATGTCGAATCGTCTACTGTGGTGTGGTCGGGTCGGGGCCCTTGGCTTGGTGCTGCTGTCCGGGGTTTCCCACGCGGCGGCCCAAGGGGTTGTCACGGAGCTCGCCCGCGAAACGACGGCCGAGGGGTTTCCGCTGGTTCACGCGATCCGTGTCGAGGAAGGGCCGGTGCTCGACGGGGAGATCCTGAGCGACCCCGTTTGGGACGAGGTCGTCCCGGTCGGCGGATTCGTGCAGTCGACCCCAGACGAGGGCGAGCCGGCCTCGGAGCGCACCGAGATCCGGGTGGTCTACACCGACGACACGCTGTATTTCGGCGCCGTACTATATGACCGAGACCCTTCGACCATCGTCGTTGCCGACAGCCGGCGTGATTCGTCGCTCGACGAGACGGACAGCATCCAGATCATCCTCGACACCTTCCTGGACCGCCAGAATGGCTTCGTGTTCGGCACGAGTCCCTCGGGCCTGGAGTTCGATGGCCAGGTGACCAACGAGGGGCAGGGTAGCGGACGGTTCGGTGGCGGCGGTGGCGGGGGGCGTCCAGGTTCCGGGCAGCAACGTGGCTCGGGCGGCGGGTTCAACCAGAATTGGGACGGGGCCTGGCAGGTCAGCACCCGTATCGTGGACGTCGGCTGGACCGCGGAGTTCGCCATCCCGTTCCGCACGCTGCGCTTCAACACCGGCGAAGCCCAGCCCTGGGGGTTCAATGTCCAACGGAACGTCCGTAGGCGCAACGAGACCGCGTACTGGTCGCCATTGCCTCGGCAGTTTAACCTGTATCGGCTGTCCCTGGCTGGCCAGCTGACCGGGCTCGACCTGAGTAGCCCCCGCAACCTGAAGCTGACGCCCTACGTGCTCGGCCAGGCGATCGACACGGCGGCAAGCCAAGGCGACGCAACGTATCTAGGTGATGTCGGCGCGGACCTCAAATACAGCATCACGCCGAGCCTGACGCTGGATGCCACCTATAACACCGACTTCGCGCAGGTCGAGGTTGATGAGGAGCAGATCAACCTGGACCGGTTCAACCTGTTCTTTCCGGAGAAGCGGCCGTTCTTCCTGGAGAACGCCGGGCTCTTCTCGGTCGGGTTGCCGGGGCAGGTGGAGATGTTCTTTAGTCGTCGGATCGGCATCGGTTCCGGGGGACAGCAGGTCCCGATTATCGGTGGCGGCCGCCTGTCTGGCAAGATCGGCAGCAGCACAAACATCGGTCTACTCAACATGCAGACCGGGTCGCTCCGTGGTCTGGAGCAGGCCAGCAACTTCAGCGTCGCCCGCGTGCGGCAGGATATCGCCGGGCGGTCGAATATCGGCGTGATGTTCGTGAATCGCCAGGGCACCGGCGTGTTGGCGCCGGATGACGACTACAACCGTAGCTATGCCGTGGACGGCCGGTGGGGAATCGGCCAGCGGGGCACGATTTCTGGGTTTGTCGGCCAGACCGACACGCCCGGCGTGACCGGCGACACCTATGCGTACGATCTGTCCAGCAGCTATAACTCCGAGGCGCTGCAACTCAGCCTCAGCTACACGGAGGTAGCGCCCGATTTCAATCCGGAGGTTGGGTTCTACCGGCGGCGCGCCTTCCGCCGCGTGAACGGCCGGATCTTTACGGCGCTGCGCCCGGATAATCTCCTCGGCCTGCACGAGCTGCGCCCGCACGTTTCACACTTTACCTTCTGGAGCTTCGAGGGTGGTCTAACGGAAACCCAGTTCACGCACATCGACAACCACTGGGAGTGGCGACGTGGTCACGAGGTGCACACTGGCTTCAACATCAGCCGGGAGAGCGTGTTCACGGCGTTCGAAATCTTCCCGGGTGTTGAAGTGCCCGTGGGCGTCTACGACCACAAGGAGGTGCAGCTGGTCGTCACGTCCAACCAGGGTGCGGCTGTCAGCGCGGGGGCGAGAACCCATATCGGCGGGTTCTTCGGCGGCGACCGAGTACGGTTCGTTCCCCAACTGTCATTTCGTGCCGGTGAGACGTTCAATGCACAGTTCTCGTGGGACCGCAATGACATCACCCTGCCGGGCCATAGCTTTGTGACAAATCTTGGCCGCGTCCGCGTGAACTACTCGTTCACGCCGCGCATGTTCGTCCAGGGGCTCGTCCAGTACAACGACCAGGCGGACCTCTGGTCGTCCAACCTTCGATTCGGCTGGCTGTCCGATGCCAATACCGGCCTGTTCGTCGTTTACAACGACACGCAGGGCATGGGGGGCGTCGCTCTGAGCGGTGCCGGCCGCAGTCTGACTTTAAAGTACAGTCTGTTGATGGACGTATTGAACTAACTTAGGTGGGGTTCCGCCCCACACCCAGGCTCGGTCGCTCGCGGAGGCCCCGATGCCCCGCGCCGCATCCTCGCCGTCGCTGTCGCCGAGGTTTTGAACGAGTACACGGTTCTCGTTCGGGACCAGTGGCCGCTGGTCACTCCGGTCCGCGGGGCCGGCCGATGTGTTGACCTGACCTCAATTTCGGCATCCGGGTCCGGAAACCGGGTCCATTTCTGGACGTTCTTGTAGGCTACAGCCGCCGCTTAAAGGAGCTTTGTTAGCTCCAACACATTGCACCTGCAGAGGTTAACTTCGGAGTCTGTGCTCGCTGTCTATATTGGCCGGAGAATTGCGTTAACCAGGTGGCAGCGCTTGTCCAGCCGGCCCCGAATGCATGCCTTGGCCTCAAACGGACGCGGCGGATCAGTTGCTTTGACCACCGGCCGCGGGTAGTCGGTCGCCAACCGGCTGCAGCATCGGCTAAGAACCCGCTTTCGACCCACCCCAGCCCGATTGTGGCCGACTCTGTCGCCCCCAGCTGGGTCCTTCCTTGTACGGGCGCGTATCGCCCCTGTCTTCCATGCCCCAGCAGGTTTGACAACGCTCCGTTGCCGTCGGTACTGTGGCTGTCAGTCAGGGGCGTGCCAGGTCACGCCGCCGTGCCGGGAACGTATTCGATGACCTTCCGTGGCGTGTTCGCGCCGATTCCGACGTCCTTCGCCGACGCCGGCGCGCTCGACCTGGTGTCGTGGCGCGACAACATCGATCGGTGGATGGGCACCGGTCTGCACGGGCTGGTTGTGCTCGGGACGAACGGCGAGGCGCCCCTGGTCGACGATGACGAGGCGGACCGATTGATCGCCGCTGCGCGGGAGCGAATTCCAGTTGGCCGAGTGCTCATTGCCGGCACCGGTCGCGAGTCGACTTGGAGCACGATTAGCGCCTCGCGGCGCGCGGCCGATGCGGGCGCCGATGCGGTCCTGGTGCGGACGCCTTCCTACTTCAAGGCGCAGATGACGACCGCCGCGTTCATCCGCCACTTCACGGCCGTCGCCGACGCGTCGCCGGTGCCGCTGCTCCTCTACAATATTTCAGCGATGACCGGGGTGACGCTGCCGGTGGAGGCCGCTGCGGCGCTGTCGATTCACGAGAACATCGTTGGACTCAAGGAGTCTGGCCCAGACATGAGCTACGTCGGAGATCTGGTGGGCCTGGCGCCGGACGGGTTCAGCGTGCTAGTCGGTTCGGCGCCGACGTTCTTTACCAGTCTGACGCTGGGTGCCGACGGCGGCGTTATGGCGCTGGCCTGTGTCGCCCCGGATGCCTGTGTGCGGATTTACGAGCTGACACGCGCGGGTTGCTATGATGCGGCGTTGGAGCTACAGCGGCAGGTGACGCCGCTCGCCAAGCTGGTGACCTCGACTCATGGAATTTCTGGTCTGAAGGCGGCGCTCACCATCATCGGCTACGTGGGGGGACGACCCCGTCTGCCGCTGGCGCCGGTTGGCGCCGCCGCCATCGAACAGATTCGCCGACAGATCGACCACGTGACCGCCATCGCATCCGGCGTCGCCGAGGGGTCCCGGCCTCGCACGCGGAGAGATCTATGAATCCTGTTCGTCGACGCGGTTCGTTTTTGGCGGCAGGGTTGGTGCTGACCTTGACTGGCTGCGCCACGAACCCGGTCACCGGCGAGCGTGAGTTAGTGATGCTGAGCGAGGCGCAGGAGATCGCCATGGGGCGAGAGGCCGATGTCGAGGTCCGCCGCCAGATGGGGCTGTACGACGACGATGGGTTACAACGATACGTGGAGGAGATCGGGCTCGAGCTCGCCGCGCGCTCGCACAGGCCCGATCTGTCCTGGAGTTTCACCGTTGTCGACTCTCCGGTGGTCAACGCGTTCGCGCTCCCGGGGGGCTTCATCTACCTCACGCGCGGCATCATGGCGTTTCTCGACGACGAGGCGGACCTTGCCGGTGTGCTCGGTCATGAAATCGGCCACGTCACGGCTCGTCATACGGTGCAGGCCTACACGCGCGCAAGCGGCGCGCAGCTCGGGTTGCTGGTCGGCGGCATTATCTCCCCGGCGGTTCGTGCCGTGGGTGATCTGGCTGGGAGCGGCTTGGGTGTTCTCTTCCTCCGTTACGGGCGCAACGCCGAGCTGCAGGCCGATCGCCTGGGTGCCGAGTATGCGGTGGCCGGCGGCTGGGACCCGATGGGCGTCCAGGACATGCTGACCACGTTGTCCCGAATCAGCGAGGGCTTAGACCGGGCTGGTGTACCGAACTGGCTGTCGACCCATCCCGAAGCGGCGGACCGCGTCGAACGTATAAGACCAGCGCTGTCCGAGCTTGCTGCCCGGGTTGATCCCTCCGAGCTCAGGGTGGGCCGGCAGGGCTATCTCGACCAGATAGACGGGTTGGTCTACGGCGACAATCCCGACCAGGGGGTCGTGCGCGGCCGCGATTTTTTGCACCCGGTACTCCGGTTCGCGTGTCGGTTTCCAGACGGCTGGGAGGTCGTGAATACCAAGACCCAGGTCGCGGCCAGGCAGCCCGGTGAGGAGGTGTATATGGTGCTCCAGCTGGTGACCGACCCCGCGACACGAGATTTGAAGGCGCTGGCAATCGGCGACATGGAAGGCAGTGGCTATCAGCTGGATGCCGGTGACGAGACCACGATCGGCGGGCTCGACGCGTTCGTTGGCACGTTCACCGCTGAACGTGGTGACGACCAGCGTGCCCGGGCGCGCGTCGCCTATATCGACCATGGTCGCTCGGTGTACGCGCTCGGTGGGCTGGCCGAGGCCCAGGCGTACGACCGGATTGAGTCGGAGTTCAACGAGTCGATTCGCAGCTTCCGCCCGTTGAGCGACGCCGAGGCCGAAGATATACGTCCGAATCGGCTCCGGTTCTACACCGTGCGTGCCGGCGATACCTGGCAATCGATCGCGCGGGACGCGGGGGCAGGCATCGTGCCGTCGAACACGTTGGCGATCATGAACGGGTTTCCTGTGAACGAGCAGCCTCGGGCCGGCGAACGGATCAAGGTCGCGGTCGAGGGGTGAAACGGATATACCCACGAGACAGGAGGCAGAAGAAATCTCCTGTCGAGTCATTCCTCGTTACGGATTAGCGTTCACGATGCGTCGGGCGCCGATAAAACGACGCGACCAGTAACTCGAGCTGAGCCGCTCTACCCGCACCTGCCCGCGTTCGGATGGGGCATGCACAAACTCGTCCTCGCCGATCGCCAGCGCCACGTGCGAGGCGCCAGGTGCGACCGTGGTGAAGAAGAGCAGGTCGCCCGCAGCGATCGTGTCAGCGCCGACGGCGCGGCCGACGCGATACTGGTCAGCCGCCAGCCGCGGTAGCTCCACGCCGTGTTTCCGGAAGACGTAATACGTTAAGCCGCTGCAATCGAACCCGGACGGGGTCGAGCCGCCGTCCACGAACGGCACTCCCCGAAATCGCAACGCGGTGGAGCTGATGGCATAGGGATCGATCGCGCGCCGCACCTCCGCCAGTACGGGCAGAGTCGCGGTGCCGCGGTTCGGCCTGGGGAACGGCTCGGGCACCGCCCCGTGGCGCGATGTGCAGCCACCCGCCAGCGACAAGATCAAGAGGCACCAGCCGTGTCGTCTCATTTGTCACGCTTGTCGGTCCGACAGCGCCGTTGCAGTAGGCGTGACGGTCTTGGACATTGTGTCATAAGATACGTATTTACAATGTGTTACGAGGTGTCTCTTGCTTGACACCGTAGTCGGTGCTCGGGCACAATGCCACCGTCGGGGCGGACCGATGGACCATACCCTGCTGCTCAACGCGAGCTACGAGCCTCTCAAGGTTGTCGACTGGCGCAAGGCAATCACCCTGTGGTGCCAGGGCAAGGTCGAGGTGATCTCGGTCTACGACAGGGAGGTCCACTCGGTCTCCCTCACGGTGAAGCTGCCGTCCGTCATCCGGCTGCGGCGGTACATCACCATCGAGCGCCACTTCAACATGGTCCCGTTCTCGCGCGCCAACATCTACGCTCGCGACGCTCACACGTGTCAGTACTGCGGCCGAGGATTCCCGGTCGACGTGCTCACGTTCGACCACGTGGTCCCAGTCCGACACGGCGGTCGAAAGGACTGGGAAAATATCGTCACCTCGTGTGTTCGCTGCAATCGACGCAAGGGCGGTCGCACACCGGCCGAAGCTGGGATGACGGTCATTCGCTCGCCGCGCCGGCCGGCTCGACCGGCGACGGTGCGCATCGCCGTCTGCCTGCGTGAGGCGCCTGAGAGCTGGCGCAACTACCTCTACTGGAACATCGGGCTGTATGAGTCGTGAGTCCCGACGGGACGCGCCACCGGTGGAGGTCCGATCGTGTGTCATGTCCCTGTCGCCCAACCACGCCCGCATCGCAACCCTGCACCCACTAGCGGCCGTCGCCGGCGGACGTGTGACGATTCGCGGCAGCGGAGCCGGTTGCGCCGGCGGCACCATGCCGGCGGTCCGAATCGGAGACGCACTTGCGCAGGTCGTCTATGCGGATCGCGACACGGTCGCGTGTCTCGTACCGGCGGGCTTGGCGGGCGGGACGACACCGGTTCGGATTGCCACGGCACCGGGTGAGACCTTGTTTCTCAATGTCGGGGCACCGGTGGCCACAGGAGTGCACCAGGTGGACAGCCCGGTGCTCGACAGCGCGGGCGCGCTGTATCTCACGTACAGCGGCGCGCGCGGTGATCGCTCACCCGTGTCGGTCTTTCGCCTTCGTCGTGATGGGTTCCGTGAACCATTCGTTACCGGTATCACGAATCCAACCTCGATGGCGTTCGACCCGGGTGGTCGGCTGCACGTCTCGAGCCGGTTCGACGGCACCGTGTTCGCCGTCGGCGCCGACGGGCGGATCGAGCAGGTCGTCACGGATCTCGGTGTTACGTGCGGACTGGCGTTCGATCAGGACGGGACGCTGCATGTGGGTGATCGGTCTGGGACGATCTTTCGGGTGACGCCCTCGGGGCAGGTCTCGCGATTCGCCACGTTGCCGCCGAGCGTCGCGGCGTTTCACCTCGCGATGGCGCCATCGGGAGACTTATATGTCACGGCGCCGACACTGTCGACGTGCGATGCCGTGTATCGCGTGGATCGCGTCGGGACGGTGACCACACTGACGCGTCGGTTCGGACGACCGCAGGGGCTGGCGTTCGATTCGCGGGGCACGCTCCATGTCGTGGAGGCGCTGGCCGGTGCCAGCGGGCTGTATCGCGTGTGGGCTGACGGCGAGGACGAGCAGATCGTGGCGGCGCCGTCGCTCGTCGGTGTGGCGTTCGACACGTCGGGCGGCGCTGTGGTGGTCTCCGGCGATACCGCCTACCGATTCGACACCCTGAACAGGCACTAGTGGCCTGTGCAGGGTGAAGCAGTCGCGTTCGCCGGGCGCCACGCTCTGGCGATCACTAGCATTCACCCTGTACAGGCCAACTAGAAGGCCGGGACTGTGCTCCACGTGACGGTCGTGGGTTGATGATTGCCTTGCGACCCGTCCCACGCGCGTGGGGCAAGCACCTCATTGGCGCGTGATAGCATTAGAAGTTTGGACCCACTGCGACGGGCGCGCGCATGGCGTTGCCCGTTGCCCACAGGAAGCCGCTTCCTGGTCACGGTGCCATGGCTCACGAGCGGATCGAGGTGCGCGGCGCCCGCGTCCACAACCTGAAGAGCGTCGACGTCAGCCTGCCGCGCGACCGTCTGATCGTCATCACCGGTCTTTCCGGGTCCGGTAAGTCCTCGCTCGCGTTCGACACGATCTATGCGGAAGGGCAGCGGCGCTATGTCGAGTCGCTGTCGGCGTATGCGCGGCAGTTCCTCGAGCAGGTTGAGAAGCCTGATGTCGATCTGATCGACGGGTTGTCTCCAGCGATTTCGATCGGGCAGAAGACTACGGGGTCCAACCCGCGGTCCACCGTCGGGACCGTCACGGAAATCTACGACTACTTACGCCTGCTCTTTGTCAACGTGGGTGTGCCCCACTGTCCCGATTGCGACCGGCCGATCACCCGCCAGTCGGTCGACCGGATCATCGATATGGTACGGCTTGGTCCAGCCGACGAGCGGATCAACGTGCTGGCGCCGATCGTGCGCGGGCGGAAGGGCGAGTTCAAGAAGGAACTGGCCGGGTTGCGAGCGCGTGGCTTCACGAGGGTTCGCGTGGACGGGCAACTCCGGTCACTCGATGAAGACGTGAAGCTGGAGCTTCGCCGGAACCACGATGTCGAGGTGCTCGTCGATCGGTTGGTAGTCCGCGCAGGCATCGAACGGCGGTTGCGACATGGGATCGAGCTGGCCCTGGAGCTGGCCGATGATGTCGTGATCATCAATACGCTCGGGGGTGGCGACCGGTTGTTCTCACGAAAGCTCGCGTGTGCCCGCTGCGGCGTGAGCATGCCGGAGCTGACGCCGCGCGTGTTCTCCTTCAACTCCCCACAAGGGGCCTGTCGCAGCTGTCAGGGACTGGGCTCGATCGAAGACTTCGATCCGACTCGGATCGTACCGGACGGTACGAAGACGCTCAACGAGGGCGCGATCTCGCCCTGGGCCGCCGGGGATGCCCGGTCGGTCCGTGAGGCGCTCGACGGTCTCAGTCGACACTTCGGGGTTGACCTCGACACGCCATTTGACCGGCTGCCACGGAAGCAGCGGCAGATTCTGTTGCACGGTCCGCTCGCGACCGCCCGATCGGTCAAGACCGCCAGGCGCCCCGGTCGCGGCGGCCGGCGGACGGCGCCGTTCGGTCGCGAATTCGAGGGCATCCTGCCGAATCTGCGACGTCGCTACGACGCGGGCAGCTGGCCGCAGCGGGAGCTGCTCGAGCCGTTGCGGTCCTTGCAAACGTGTCCGGCCTGCCTGGGGGAGCGCCTGCGTCCGGAGAGTCGTGCCGTTCGGGTAAAGGGACGTACGCTGACCGAGTTCGTGAACCTGCCGATTGCCACGGCTGTCGAGCTGTTCCACGCGATCGAATTCTCCGATCGCGAAGCACTGATGGCGGGGCGGATCCTACACGAGATCCGCGACCGGCTGGGGTTTCTCAATGATGTCGGTGTGGGGTACCTGACACTGGCGCGAAGCGCCGCGACGTTGTCCGGCGGGGAGGGGCAGCGGATACGGCTCGCGACTCAGATCGGGGCCAACCTGACCGGGGTCCTGTACGTGCTCGATGAGCCGTCGATCGGATTGCACCCGCGTGACAACCAACTACTGCTCTCGACACTGGGCCGGCTGAGGGACCTTGGCAACACGGTGATCGTTGTCGAGCACGACGAGGAGACGATCCGCGCGTCGGACTACGTGGTCGATCTGGGCCCCGGGGCCGGTGAGCATGGCGGTGAAGTGATCTTCCAGGGCACCCCCGCTGAGCTAGTGGCCGACGGGCACTCCTCGATGACCGGCCGTTATCTGCGGGGGGAGCGCGCAATCCCCGTCCCTACGGTCCGCCGCCTGCCTCTGAATGGCGAACTGGTCATCCGCCGCGCGGGCGCGAACAATCTCAAGAACATCGATGTCACCATTCCACTCGGGCTGCTGACGGCCATCACCGGGGTTAGCGGTTCCGGGAAATCAACCCTCGTCAACGACATCCTGTACCGGGCCCTCGCGCGGGATCTCTATCGCGCGGCGGAGCCTGCCGGGACCCATCGTGGCATCGACGGCGCGGAGCTCGTGGACAAGGTGATCCAGATCAACCAGTCGGCGATCGGACGCACGCCTCGTTCGAACCCGGCCACCTACACGGGATTGTTTACCTTCATCCGTGAGCTGTACGCGATGCTGCCCGATGCACGGGCGCGAGGATATCGCCCGGGCCGGTTCTCGTTTAACGTCAAGGGTGGCCGGTGCGAGGCGTGCCAGGGTGACGGCGTCATCGCGATCGAGATGCATTTCCTGCCCGACGTCTACGTGACCTGTGAGCAGTGCAAAGGCCGTCGGTACAACCGCGAAACCCTTGAGGTCCGGTATCGCGGCGTCTCGATCGCCGATGCGCTCGAGTTGACGGTCGACCAGGCGATGCCGTTGCTTGAGAACGTTCCGTCCATCGCGACCAAGCTCCGCACCTTGCAGGAGGTCGGACTGGGCTACATCGCACTCGGACAATCGGCAACCACGCTGTCAGGTGGCGAGGCCCAGCGTGTGAAGCTGGCGAAGGAGCTGTCGCGCCGTAGTACCGGCCGTACGGTCTACATTCTGGACGAACCGACGACCGGTCTGCACTTCGAAGACACGCGGAAACTGCTCGATGTGCTGCAACAACTGGTCGATCAGGGCAACACCGTCGTTGTGATCGAGCACCAGCTCGATGTGATTAAGACGGCCGACCACGTCATCGATCTCGGCCCCGAAGGCGGCGATGGCGGAGGTCGGGTCGTGGCGACCGGCACCCCCGAGGAGATCGCCGCCGTGACCGGTTCGGCGACCGGACGATGTCTGTCGGCGGTGCTGGCGAGACGACGCCTCGATGCGCTGGATATGAAGAGTTCGCCCTGAAAGCCCGTTGCATTCGGCCGGCGCGGCATCCCGGCCGTAAGGCGCAAACAGCCGCGCCCGCTCCCGTGCGGGCCATGGCCGGCTCTCGTCGATCCTGTGCCGAAGACGTATTGCGCCTCGGTCACTCATGGCTCAACGTGCTCCCGTGTCGCACCATGTCAGGCAAGCGTATCCCCTGTCTTTGGGCGGCGTGGGACTTCGTGACGGCCGGTTCCCGAAGCTCCACCTCAAGCGCACCAGTGCCCAGCGCCGTCCCCGTGCGGGATCCAGCGGATGGCCAGGCCGAGCGCCAGGCTGTCTTGCGGCTCGTCCCATGTCGATCCATGTCGATGGAAAAACTGTCAAGTGGCTGACAACACGGCCGTTATGTGGTACAAGAGCCACAGTTCCTGCAGGTTGGGCTGTGGCTAGCTACCCACACCGTAGGACAAGTGGAAGTCCGTGTATTTTTGGAAACGACGTCAATGATTAGCCAACCAGAGCACTTGCGTTAAGTTGTGGTTGTATTGTTTGTAGCTGGGCTGAGAGTCGGTACTAGCCTTGTTTGGCCTTCGGCGGTAGCTGGGATCCCGTACCGAACCCCGGCGCTGCATCGAAGGCCGTCGTAGAAGGAATCACGGTCGGGCGCTATACATTGGGGCACTTGTGGCCGAGGAGCAGCGTCGTCGGGCGGGAAGTAGCGCCGGTCGAATGCAGCGGGGATTTCACCACAATCTCCTGGCTCCTGGTGGTGCTGATTAGTGACTGACAATCAACACACGATTCGGCGTTCCGTCTCTTGTTCCGGAATCGGTCTACATTCCGGTCAGAGGGTCACCATGTCCCTGAAGCCGGCGCGCGCCGGTACCGGCATACGATTCCGCCGGGCTGACTTGGGCGGCGTCGAGATTCCAGCCACGGTTGACAACGTCGGTCGGCTTCACTATGCCACCGGTCTGTCGCGAGACACTGGGACCGTCGAGACGGTGGAGCACCTGTTGGCGGCGCTTGTCAGCCTGGGTGTGGACAATGTCATCGTCGAGCTCAACCAGACGGAAGTGCCGATTATGGACGGCAGCGCGGCGTCGTTCGTCTATCTCGTGCACGAGGCTGGGTTGAAGCGGCTGGCTCGGCCAAGACACTACCTGAAGGTGCTGCGGCCGGTGTCGCTGTCACTTGGTGACAAGCGGATCGCGCTGTATCCGTCCGATCACTTCAGGGTCACCTACAGTATCAGCTTCGACCATCCGCTGTTGCGTCACATGACCCATACGCTCCGGGTGACGAAGGAGTCGTTCGTCGACGAGGTCGCGCCCGCCCGTACGTTCGGGTTCCTCAAGGAAGTCGAAATGTTGCGTCAGAAAGGGCTGGCGATGGGTGGGTCCCTCGACAACGCCGTCGTGCTCGGTGAGACCGGCATCCTGAACAATTCGCTTCGATTCGAGGACGAGTTCGTCCGGCACAAGATCCTCGACGCGATTGGCGACCTTGCGCTGGTGGGTTACCCCGTCATCGGGCATCTCGTCGCACACCGTGGGGGTCACGAGCTGCATGCCGCGTTTGCCGGGAAGCTTCTCCAAGAGTCGGGCGCGTGGCGCATCGTCGAGTTGCCAGCCGTCAAGGGTGCGGCCGCGGATGTGGCCGTGAAGGTTCCCAGCCCCGTTACCAGCTAGACGTTGGGTTCGTCCCACATTCCGAGATTCCGAGGCGTCCTCGGTCTGGGCATCGCCCCGAATCCCACGCGAGCGCTCCGCGGGGATCCCAAGGCCCCACGCCGTGGACGGGTCACCACACGACGAGCGGTGTGCTCGTCGTCGGCGAGCCGCACGCCTCGAACCAGTCGATACCCTCAGACACCAGATCGAGCTTCAGCCGGTATCGGCCCGCCGTGTCCGGCAGCGGCACCTCGATCAGCACGTCGGTCGTCTCACCAGGCCCAAGCGTCGACGGCAGCCATGCCCGGGCGTGGTCGCGGTCGGTGATGGAGCCGTCGGCGGTGCAGAGCTGCACGCCAAGACGCACGAGACGGCGGCCGTAGGACGCCTTGGCCTGGAACGATCGGGTCGACAGGTTGCGCACGCGGGTGTGCAACTGGATCCGTCCGCGCCGCCGGCCCATTAGCGGGAGTCCAGGTGCCAGGCGGCGGATACCGATCCGGGCGCGCGGCGTGGCGCCAGGGATGGCGTTGCCCAGGTTGCTATCGTCCCAGATTTCGCGCCGGATCGCCGTGTGGTCGTGGGTGCCTGGGGCGAACCGGCGTGAAAAGGCGGATTCAGGATGGTCGGTGATCTCCCAGGTGAGGCGGTCGACGCCGATCTCCTCAGCCAGGACTCGCGCGTGGTCCATCTCCTCGGTGCTGTCGTTCCAGGTGAACAGGATGTAGCGCCAGTTGATGAACGGCAGGTCCCGTCCGGTCCGCTGCTTCTCATCGGTCATCGCGCGCAGGGTGCGGAGCGCGGTATCGAGCTGGCCGCGCTGGCGATACCGCGCGTAGCTCTCCTGAAACGCACCGTCCAGCGAGAAGGTGACCTCGTCAATGCCGGAGTGTACGAGCCGCCTGGCCCGCTCCTCGGTCAGTGCGAGTCCGTTCGTGCTGGTGTACAGGTAGATCTGCGGGAACCGCTGCTTGATGTACTCGCACATCTCGACCGCCCGCTTGTGCAGAAAAGTCTCGCCGTAGTTGAAGAAGTCGATCCGCGCTAGCGAGGGTCCGGTTTCATCGAGCACTCGGGTGAAGAGGTCGACATCGAGCATCCCGGCCTGCCGCGTTCTGGTGATTCCGGTCTCGGGCGCGCAGCAAGCCTCGAAGCAGGAGATATTGCACGCTGCTGTGCATTCGATGTAGAGCCGCGATGGTAGCGCTCCGGCGTCGACCGGACGGACGGGAACGGAGGCCCCGTCGGCCAGGGGCCACTTCAACGGGCAGTCGCCGCAAAAATGGGATCCCCCGGCGTTGAGATCCCCGCGCACGGTTCGAGCCGGCGCGCCGGTCCAGATCGTGCTGATGGTCTGTGTGCGCGCGTCACCGAGCACACGCTGTGCGTAGGGGTCGGCGCACCCGCATACGACCCGACCGTCACAGGTCAGGACTAGTGTGGTCCACGGCCAGGAGCAGCTGAACCTGGTCGCCAGATGGTTCAGTGACATGGGCGTGCGCGGCACATTCCGTACGGGTCCAGCTGTATCCCGCAAGGTTCGGCGCCGCGTCTCAGTCCTGAGGCACAGATGCTCACTTGCTCCCTCGTCCCGCCGTATAAGGCGCCGCCATCCGCGCGACGCACCAACTGCGTGGCAATCGCCGGTTCGGTGCCGACCAGTGATACGACGTCCACGTCAATGCCCCCGTGCAGCGTCTCGTGCTCCTTGCGCGCGTTGAGATAGTAGTTGATATAGAGGTTACGGCTGACGCTGATCAGCCAGGTCTGAAAATTAGCGCGCCAGTCGAATGTGCCAAGCGCCTTGAAAACCTTCAGGAAGATCTCCTGGGTCAGATCCTCCGCCAAGTCGTGCCGCCCGACGAACTTGTACGCGACGTGGAAGACCTTCCGCCGATATTGCCCGACGACGATGCTGCACGCCTGCTGCTCGCCCTGGAGACAGCCCTCGATCAGCTGCTCGATCTCTTCGCGTGGCTGCGACGCAGAGCCGGCAAGCAAGGGTTATGCATAAGCCAGGGAGGGGTGCCGGCGCATGGTAGCAACCGTTCCGGAGGGGTGTCAACGTGGCCGACCGGGTTAGGTATCAGTAGACACCAGTGTGCCGTACAATGCCTGGTTTATGTGTGGTTTCGCGCGGAATGGCTCGGCGTGGACGTGTGACGGCGTGCCGCTGTCGGAGATCGCGGCGGCCGTTGGGACGCCGACCTACGTCTACAGCGCGGCGACCATTCGTGATCGGCTCGGCGCGTTCAGCGACGGTTTCGGGTCGTATCCCCACGCGATCCACTACGCGCTGAAGGCCAACTCGAACCTGGCTGTCGTGCGGGTCGTCCGGGCCGCCGGGGGGTTGGTGGACGCCAACTCTGGAGGCGAGATCGAGGTGGCGCTGCGCGCCGGGTATGCCCCCGGCGACATCGTCTTTACCGGGGTGGGGAAGACACCCGTTGAGATCGAACGGGCGGTCGTATTGGGGGTGAAGGCGATCAACGCGGAGTCATCCGGTGAGCTGGACCGAATCGCCGCCGTGGCCCGTGCGCGGCAGACCACGGCGCGGGTGGCGCTTCGGGTCAACCCGGACATCGCGGCCGAGAGCCATCCGCACGTTTCCACCGGACTGAGTATCCACAAGTTCGGTGTGCCGATCGGCGAGGCGCGAGCGATTGCCCGGCGCGCTGGCGCGCGGGCGGAGCTGGCGTTCGTCGGGCTACACATGCATGTCGGTTCCCAGATGCTGGGGTTGGGGCCGCTGCGGCAGGCGGGGGCGGCGATGCTCGGGCTCGTCCGGGAGCTGCGGGACGATGGCGTGACGTTGGAGCACGTCGACCTCGGAGGTGGGCTGGGTATCGCCTACGATGGCGAGACGGTGCCATCGGCCGCCCAGTACGTGTCCGCGCTTGTGGAGGTCGTGCGTCCATCCGGGCTGAAGCTTGTAGTGGAACCAGGCAGGGCGATCGTCGGCTCAGCCGGTGGCCTACTGGCCTCGGTGGTCGACGTCAAGCAGCAGCCGGGTGGCAAGTGGTTCGTGGTACTCGATACTGGTATGAGCGAGCTGATCCGACCGGCGTTGTATGGGGCGTATCACCGGATCGCGATCGTCGACGCCAGCGACGCAGACCCGGTGGCGTGTGACGTGGTAGGGCCGATCTGTGAGTCCGCGGACGTGTTCGGTGTCGATCGGACACTGCCGTTGCCGGTGGTCGGCACGGTCGTGGCGGTGCTCGACGCCGGCGCCTACGGGTCCGCGATGTCGTCGAACTACAATCGCCACGCGATGCCGGCCGAGGTGCTGGTCGACGGCGGGACCTGGCGGGTCGTCCGGCGACGGCAGACGATCGACGACCAGCTCGCATGCGAGGAGTAGCTCAGGAAAGGGGTCGGGAGCCTTTGTCGTTCGCGCCCGTGCTCGAAGAGACTCCGGGCCTCTGTTGACCTTGCCCGACGGCTCGCGACCTCGGAGATCGATTTCAATGTTCATTGCGATAGAAGGGCTCGATCAGAGCGGTAAGGCGACGCAAGCGCAGTGCTTGCGTGACCAGCTCCGGCAGAGTGGTACCCGTGCCAGACTGGTTTCGTTTCCCGACTACGGCACATCGATCGGCGAGGAGATCGCCAGGGCATTGCAGGGCGAACGCGCCTATGGTCCCGACGTGATGCAGCTGCTCTATATTGCGAACCGGTATGAGCGGAAGCCGGATCTGGAACGCTGGCTCGACGGCGGGTTGGTGGTCGTCTGCGACCGCTACGTCGCCTCCAGCGTCGCGTACGGCGAGTCCCAGGGCCTGGACGTCGACTGGCTCATACAGACCCAGCGGTTCCTGCCGGCACCGGACCTAACGATCCTGCTCGACATCGCGCCAGAGCTGGCCGTCGAGCGCAAGGCGACGGGACGCGACCGGTACGAACGCGACCTCGCGTTGCTCGGCCGCGTCCGGGACAGCTACTTGCGCCAGGCACAGCAGACCGGCTGGGCCCAGGTGGACGGCAATCGTGGCAAGGCCGACGTGGCCGCCGAGATAATGGCGATCCTCGGCGAACGACTCTCGTTAGCGTGAGCGCTCGCGCCTTGCTAACGCCGCACCCCCGTAGCGCGCGCGCACGCTTCCAGCGTGGCCCCGGTGGTCGCCATATCATCGACCAGCACGACACACGCGTCGCGTACCGTGTCTGTCGCGGTATACGGACGGTGCACTTTCAAGGCCGGCGCAAACACACCTCGCACGTTGCCGTGACGGCACGCGGCCGGTAGTTCAATCTGCGGGGTTGTTACGCCCATGCGCCGGAGCGCAGAGACCACCGGTGGACCCAGATGCGCTGCCAGCTCGGCCGCTTGCTTGAACCTGCGCGTCCGTCGCCGGCGAGGATGGAGCGCACCGGTACCACGCAGTCGGCGTCAGCCAGCAGGTAGGCACCGTGTTACCGCATCAACCGGCCCAGCGGCGCAGCCAGCGTATGGCGCCGGTCGTACTTGAAGAGGTGTACGATGTGGGGCAGGCTGCCTTCGGAGGGACCGACTGTTTGGCCGCGGTCGAGCGCCGACGGGTTGCGGCGGCCGAGGGGGTAGCGGGCGCGTTGCTGCGAGATCACGCGCCAGGACGGGAGCGGATCGCCGCATCGATCGCATAAGGGGGGACGTCAGTCGTGGCACCTCATCCCAACATGCCGGACAGACCGGGCCATGGGTCGGGCGGTCGAGCAGC
>CAUZDS010000011.1:0-103084 GCA_963578725.1 Vicinamibacteria bacterium | reverse complement strand
AGCCAGTCAAGTCCGTCAAGACTGCGTGGAAGGCGACATGCCGCCGAGCGGGAATCACCGATCTACATCTCAATGATCTGCGACACGAGTTCGGCTGTCGGCTTTTGGAGTCGGGGTCGCGACTTCATGACGTGCGGGACTTCCTCGGTCACGCCAATATCACCACCACTTCCCGCTATTTGCAGTCGTCATCGTATCGATTAGCAGACGCTCTGAGGAGGTTGGAAGTAGCTACGCCTGAAAAGTTCGCACATAGTTCGCACAAACCGTCGGATCAGACAACGCCACCAGCAGCACCGGATCAGAACACGCCCGTTTTATAAGGGCTAAAGTGGAGCCGGCGAGCGGACTCGAACCGCTGACCTGCTGATTACGAATCAGCTGCTCTACCAACTGAGCTACGCCGGCCTCGGGCGGGACTTCGGGCCGCGCCTTGCCGTGACCGAACCGCGGCTGGGGCCCAGCTGGGGAATCCTAGCACACGGTGGCCTTCGAGGCCGGGAGCGATCACGGCAGCACTGGTGGCTCCGGAAGGCGTTGCGGACGCCGTGGAAGAAGGGCCCGGCGAGCAGATTCTCAGCGGTCCTGAAGGGTCTTGCTGCAAGTGGTGCCTCGACGTGCCCAACCGGAATCTCGAGCACGTGCTCCGTTGCGAGCACCGAGACATACGGGTCGATGTAGCCTCGGGTGCGATCGCGCCCGCACACCCGTTGGACTGCCGTGCAAGGCCGCAGTAGACTAGCGAGTTGCGGTGCCGCCTGAATTCGGCGCCAGTGGCCACTAGTTGCCGCGCATGTCAGCATCCCCAGCCGGCCGGAACGGGCACATCGTCATCCACGGGGCTCGGACCCATAATCTCAAGGACGTCGACCTGACGCTGCCCAAGGGGCAGCTGATCATCGTCACCGGTGTCAGCGGTTCGGGGAAGTCGTCGCTGGCGTTCGACACGATCTATGCCGAGGGGCAGCGGCGCTATGTCGAGTCGCTCTCCGCCTACGCTCGCCAGTTCCTCGAGCGGATGGAGAAGCCGGATGTTGACCAGATCGATGGCATTTGTCCAGCCATCGCTATCCGGCAGAAGAACACCTTGCGCAACCCCCGGTCGACGGTCGGCACCACCACGGAGATCCTCGATCATTTGCGGCTGCTCTTCGCGCGGGTAGGGTGCACCATCTGCCGGCAGTGTGGCGGCGAGGTTGTCCGCGAGCCGGCCGAGGCTGCAGCGCGGCAACTGCTGGCACTGCCAGAGGGGACCCGCCTGTTGGTGGGGTTCGAGTCGCCGGTCGTGCCGCCGGACGCGGGCTCCGGAACGGGGACGGACGAGCCGGCACCCGGGCTGTCCGGCGAGGCGCAATCCCCGATCGAGGTGGCGATCGCGGCGCTGCGGAAGAAGGGATTCGGCCGTGTAGTAGTCGACGACCGGGCGGTCAGGTTGGATGACGTGGATCCCGGTGCGCTGGTGGACCGTGCCGCTTTGCAGGTGGTCGTCGACCGCCTGCAGGTGGGCCCGGACCTGCAGGGCCGGATGACCGACTCGGTCGAGACGGCCTATCTGGAAGGGGCCGGCGCGGCGTTCGCGATGGAGGTGGGCGACGTGACAAAGGACACCCCGATCGTACACCGGTTCAGCGAGCGGTTCGAGTGCCGGCCGTGTGGCATCGCCTACGAGGTGCCGCAGCCGCGGTTATTCTCGTTCAACAGCCCCTTCGGGGCCTGCCCGACCTGTCACGGGTTCGGCAACGTCATCGAGCTCGACCTGAACCTGGCGGTGCCTGATCAGTCGAAGTCGATTCAGCAGAACGCCATCGAGCCGTTCAGTAAGCCGCACTACCGATCGCATCTGGTCGATCTAAAGCGCGCCGCCCGCGCTCGTGGGGTCCGGCTGACGACGCCGTGGCGCGAGCTGACGGACGACGAGCGCGCGTTCATCGTCGAGGGCGACGGCGACGGCTACAAGGGGATCAAGGGGTTCTTCCGCTGGTTGGAGCGGAAGAAGTACAAGGTCCACGTTCGGGTGTTTCTCAGTCGTTATCGCGGGTATCTGGTCTGTCCCGAGTGTGACGGAACGCGGCTGCGCCGCGAGGCGCGCGACGTCTACATCGGGGGTCGGACGATCGACTCGGTCTGCGGGCTCACTGTCGGTGCGGCGGCCGGTTTCTTCGACGGCCTTCCCCTGGCGCGCACCGAGCAGGCGGTGGCCGACCGGATCATCCGGGAGATTCGACGCCGGCTGTCATTCCTGGATGATGTCGGCCTCGAGTATCTGACGCTCGACCGATTATCGTCGACGTTGTCCGGAGGTGAGGCGCAGCGGATCAACCTGGCCAGCGCGCTCGGCGCAGCGCTGGTCGGCGCGCTCTACGTGCTTGACGAGCCGTCGATCGGCCTGCACCCACGGGACAACGCGCGGCTCATGGCCATCCTGCGGCAACTGTGCGACCAGGGCAATACCGTGCTGGTGGTCGAGCACGATGCCGACACGATTCGGATGGCCGATATGGTCGTCGACCTTGGCATTGGGGCGGGGGAGCAGGGGGGGCGCATCATCCACGCCGGCTCGTTCGACACGCTGCTCGAGGAGCCGCGGTCGCTAACCGCTAAGTACCTGCGGGGTGACCTGCGGATTCCGTTGCCGGCAAGCCGCCGGAAGCACGCGCCCCCGGCGATCCGGGTGACCGGCGTGCGCCACCACAACCTGCAGGGGATCGACGTCGAGATCCCGTTGAACACGCTCACCTGTGTCACCGGGGTCAGCGGGTCTGGGAAGTCGACCCTGGTCCACGACGTGATCTACGCGGCACTCAAGCGTGCCAAGGGGGCATGGGACAAGCCGGTTGGCGCGCACGACCGGCTCGAGGGTTCAGAACTGGTGACCGACGTCACTCTGGTGGACCAGGCGCCTATCGGGCGCACGCCCCGGTCGAACCCGGTAACTTATCTCAAGGCGTTCGACCCGATTCGCGAGCTGTTCTCGAAGACCAAGGATGCCCGGGCCGACGGGCTGGCCCCCAGCCATTTCTCGTTCAACGTGCCGGGTGGACGCTGTGATGAGTGCGATGGAATAGGGATGGTACGGGTTGATATGCAGTTTTTGGCCGACGTCTATGTGCCGTGCGACCAGTGTGGAGGTCGGCGGTTCAAGCCGCAGGTGCTGCAGGTGCTCTATCGCGGGCGCAGTGTAGACCAGGTGCTCGCGATGACGGTGCGCGAGGCACTTTCTTTCTTCGGCGCGTCGCCCAAGGTGGTGCGGCGATTGCGCGTGCTCGATGAGATCGGGCTCGGGTATCTACGGCTCGGCCAGCCGGCGACGACCCTGTCGGGTGGCGAGGCCCAGCGCATCAAGATCGCGTCCCACCTGACCTCGCGGAAGACCGACCTCACGCTCTACGTGCTAGACGAACCCACCACCGGGTTGCACTTCGACGATATCGCGAAGCTGCTGGCGGCGTTCCGTAAGCTGCTGGCGGCCGGCAATAGCTTGCTCGTCATCGAGCACAACCTCGACGTCATCAAGACGGCCGACTGGATCGTCGATCTGGGGCCGGAGGGTGGCGAGGCGGGGGGGCGTATCGTGGCCGAGGGCACACCCGAGCAGATCGCGATGGTCGAGTCGTCGCACACCGGTCGGTATCTCAGGCCGATCTTGTCCGGTGGATCGGCGCTCGGCAGCACGGAGGCACGGGCCTAATTGGCCCATGTCACGAAGACGATCGCCATGGGCACGGCGGTGGTCAGACGAGCCAGAGAGCAGAGTCGACAGTTTATGGTACGCTTTTCCGGCTTGCGCCGACCGCCGCGCGCCCCGTGCTGAACACGAGTATCCTCAATGCCATGGAGTCCGTTCAAGCCACACGTCTTCGCAAGGGCATGCTGATCAAGCTACAGGGCGGACTGTATCGCGTGATGGATGTCACGCATCTCACACCAGGCAAGGGGAAGGCGTTTGTGCAGTCCCGAATGCGGAACGTCCGGGCCGGCACGCAGCTCGATCACAAATTCCGGTCGGTCGAAGTCGTCGAGCGCGCCGTGCTGGACGACCGCGAGATGCAGTTTACGTATCGCGACGGCGACACCTTCCACTTCATGGACCTCGAGAGCTACGAGCAGATCGAGATGACCTCCGAGGTGCTGGGAGACTCGGTGAATTATCTGCTGCCGGAGGCGACCATCAAGGTCTCGCTGTTCGAGGGTTCGCCGATCGGGCTTGACTTGCCGCTTACCGTCGATCTGAAGGTGGAGGAAACGGCACCGGCTATCAAAGGGGCCACCGCCAACGCACAACTTAAGCCGGCCCGGCTCGAGACCGGGCTGGTCGTGCAGGTGCCGCCGTTCATCAGCGACGGTGACACGGTGCGGGTGAACACCGAGACCGGCGCATATCAGTCGCGCGCCTAGCGGCCGCGCGCGCTCCGGAGCGCGACACACCGATCCGTGGCTGCCGACGGTTTGCTCCCGTTTTTTCTCCACACCGTGCTGCCGGGCGCCCTCTTGGTGCTGGGCGTCGGGTTTCTGGTCGCCAACCTTCGCCTGCTGGCGCGGTTCGTGCGGTTCTGGACGCTGCGGTCGTCGGCGGTCCTGACGTGGCCCGCGCGGCGTCCGACCTCCTACGGCATTTCGCTGGCCTTCGGCCTGCTGTTCGGGGCCCTGGTGTTCGGGAAGGTCGCCATCCAGCAGCGTCCGCTGGTCGACGCGTTCGGCGAGGGGATGATGTTTATCTACTACGCCTACGCGTTCCCGCTCAGTCTAAAGATCGGCCGTGGCCTCTACGCCGACGGTATCTGGTCCGAGCACGGGTTCGTGCCCTACCGGCAGATCGGCGGTCTCTCGTGGCGGGAAGGTACGGAGCTGACGCTCGTGCTCATCAATCGGGTGCGAAATTTGGTCCGGCACCTGGAAGTGCCGCAGGAGCGCTACGGCGAGGTACGCCGCGTGCTGCGTGACAAGATCGCGGCGCACGACATTCAGTTCACCGGCAAGGGCTTCGACCTGGGCACGGACGAACGGGAGCTGGTCTAAGACCAGCCCCGCGCGCCGGCAGCTCACGGTTTGATGCCGCGGCGCGGCGGGGCTAGCGGAGCTGCTCTAGAATGATGCCGATCAGGCCGGGGCCGCTCGCTGTCGGGTCGCCGATCCAGCCTGGCGGCGTGAGCCAGACGAACGCGAGGATGGCAACGACCATGATGTCGTACTGCCAGGTCGCCCGATCGAAGGTCCAGAACAGGGCGTGCCAGATCGCCACCGCCGGCAGGGTGAGGAGCCGCCGGAGGGTCATGCCGCGGCCGCTCCTTCCGTCTTCAGCGCCCGCCACGTGAAGTAGATACGATCGATCACGGTCACCACCGACAGCACCAGGATGATCCAGAGCACGGCAGCCATCCGGTTGGTGAACGCGCCGATCATCACGAGCACGATCCGCTCGGGGCGCTCCATGAAGCCGACCTTGCACTTCTCGATCATCGACTCGGCGCGGGCGCGCGTGTAGCTGGTCATCACCGAGAACATCATCGCGAACGCGGCGATCATCACGTAGTCGGTGCGCCCGAGTTGGGCGTAGAGGTAGATGACGCCGATGAATAGGGAGAGGTCCGAGAATCGGTCCATCACCGAGTCCCAGAACCCGCCGAAATCAGACTGCTGGTTCGTTACCTCGGCCACCTTGCCGTCGATGAAGTCGAAGATATTGGCGATCAGCATGATGAACCCGGCGGTCATGAACCGGCCTACGGCGAATTGCCAGGCCGCGACAAAGTTAATGATCACCCCGATCAGGGTCAGCACGTTCGGGTGAATCCGGAGCGCCACGCACACGCCGATGATGGCGCGAAGTGGGAACATGCAAGCGGCGCCGATCGCGCCGGTAATCGTCATGGCAACGTCCCGTGAAGCATGCGGACGTTCGGTTGTGGCGAGGCGCTATGAGAGGGCACGTCGGGCATGTGTGTGCGAGGCGCAACCTGGCAGGGCGGTGTGGGTAGATGACACTCACCCGAGGCGGGACACCGGCCTGGAGCGAGGGTTGTATAATGCCGTCAGGGATGCACGATCCGGCCGGGACCACCATGGGTCTCCCCTGCCGGAGGCACGATAGACGCAGTGTAGCCCATGGCCATTCACGATCTCAAGACTCAGATCGCCCGGTTGCCGGAGCAGCCCGGGGTCTACCTTTTCTTAGACGCCGCCGGCAAGACGCTGTATGTGGGCCGGGCGCGCGCGCTACGCGACCGGGTCCGTAGTTATCTGGGCGCCCGCGGCTCGAGTCCGAAGACCGATGCCCTGCTCGACGACGTGACGCGGCTCGAGGTCATCGTCACCGACTCGTTGGTCGAGGCGCTGGCGCTCGAGAACCACCTCATCAAGCAGCGCGCGCCGAGGTTCAACATCCTCCTGCGCGACGACAAGAACTATCCGTATTTGCAGGTGACCACCGCCGAGGCCTTTCCGCGGGTGCTCGTGGCCCGCCGGGTCGCCAGTGACGGTGACTACTACGCCGGCCCGTTTCTGCCGGCAACCCTGGCGCGCAAGACGATGTCGCTCACCCACAGGCTGTTCGGTATCCGGTCCTGCAACGAGGTCATCACCGGCCGGCGCGAGCGGGCGTGTCTCGAATACGACATCAAGCGCTGCGTCGCGCCCTGTGTCGAGGCGCTGTGCAGCCCGGCCCGCTACGCCGAGACGGTGGAGCATACGCGGATGTTTCTCGAAGGGCGCAACGACGACCTGGTCGGCGAGCTGAAGCGCCGCATGCTGGCGGCGTCCGACGACCAGCGCTACGAGGTAGCGGCGCAGACCCGGGATGCCATCAAAACGATCGAGACACTGCGGGACCGACAGCAGAAGATGTCGACGGTGAGGCTCGGCGACCGCGATGCGTTCGGGGTTAAGACCGGACCGGCCGGCGCCGTCATCCAGGTATTCCAGATGCGGGGCGGCCGGGTCATCGAACGGGTCGAGTTGATCGCAGATGCGTCGGCGGGTGTTGGGCCCACCCCGCTGGACGCGGTTCAGGCCGCGGTCCAGCAGTTCTACGAGGTGCGTCTCGCACCGCCTGAGGTGCATGTGCCAATCGAGATCGAGGACCGGGTGGCGCTCGAGCGCTGGCTGGGCGACCGCGCCGGCCGCAAAGTGAAGGTGACGGTGCCGCAGCGCGGTGACAAGCGGGGCCTGCTCGACCTGGCCACCCGCAACGCTGCCCTGGGGTATCGGTCCCGTTATAGCGATGAGGCCCTGGCACGCGGTGCCGCGCTCGAGGAGCTGCGGCAGGCGCTAGGGCTCCAGACGGTGCCACGCCGGATCGAGTGCTTCGACATCTCGACGATCCAGGGTAGCGAAACGGTCGGGTCGATGGTGGTCTGCGAGGACGGTCGGCTCGTGCGCAAGCAGTACCGGAAATACCGGCTGCGCGGCGGTGTCTGGAGGAAGGCGCGGGCGGCGCCGCCTGGCAGGCGCCGGCCCCGCCCGGCCGCGGGCGGTGTCCACGGGTCGCCGACGGTTTCCGCCGTGCCCTCCGAGTCTGGCGACGGCGTTGGGAGGCTTCAGGACGACGTCGCGGCGATGCGCGAGGTGGTCGAGCGGCGCTGTCGCCGGCTGCTGGACGACGGCGGGCCGCTGCCAGACCTCGTGGTCATCGATGGCGGCAAGGGGCAGCTGTCGGCCGCCTACGACGCGTTCGGGACGTTCGGGCTCGCGACCCTGGTCGCGGTCGGGTTGGCCAAGAAAGAAGAGCTCATCTTCACGCGCGACGCTGTTGATCCGATCATTCTCGAGCCGGACAGCGCGGCGTTGTTGCTGCTGCAGCGGCTTCGCGACGAGGCGCACCGCTTCGCGGTCTCCTATCATCGGACCGCGCGCGCCAGGCGGGATCTCCGATCGGAGCTCGACGACATTCCCGGGGTCGGTGCCCGCCGGCGCCGGGCGCTGCTGACCCACTTCGGCAGTGTCGCGAACATCAGGCGCGCCAGCCGCGAGGAGCTGGTACCGGTCATCGGGGCCCGGGTTGCCGACGCCGTGCTCGCGCATTTCGCCGGCTAGTGATCGGCGGCTGCGCACCGGCGCCGAAAACTAGTTGGCTCGAGGCGGCGCTAGACGAGCGCGGGCCTGTCCCCAGGCCTCGCCTCGGTTGCCCTATTCCTCCCAGTGGGCATATCCTTGAGGGTCTTGCCAGATATCGGTCAGCTGCTCATCATCCTCTCCGTCCTGCTGTTTTCCCTGACGATCCACGAGACGGCGCACGCCGTCACTGCGGACTGGTACGGGGATCCGACCGCTCGGCGGCTGGGTCGGATCTCGCTGAATCCGTTGGTGCACATGGACCCGGTCGGCACCGTCCTGTTGCCGCTACTGGGGATTCTGGCGGGTGGATTCGTGTTCGGGTGGGCGAAGCCGGTGCCGGTCAACCCCGCCAATCTAAAAAATCATCGCCGGGACTTCCTGGTGATCGCGGCGGCGGGCCCAGCCAGCAACATCGTCCTGGCCATGGGCGCGTCTGCCCTGCTCGGTGCCATTCCGGGCGGCCTGGGTGCGTCCGAGGGACTGCCGGGCACTCTGGCGACGTTCGGGTTCGCGATGCTACAGCTCAATCTGCTGCTGGCGGTATTCAACATGCTGCCGATTCCGCCGCTCGACGGTGGGAACGTCCTTGCGGGGCTGCTGCCCGAGGCGCTGGCCGACGGCTATGATCGGCTTGTCCGGCCGTACGGGTTTCTGATCCTGATCGTACTCATGGCAACCGGCTGGCTGTCCCGGCTCATCGGGCCGTCGTTCTCCTGGCTCATGCGGTGGATGCTCACGTGAAGGCGCGCGTTGTCTCGGGAATGCGGCCGACCGGCAAGCTGCACCTCGGCCATCTCGTGGGGGCGCTGCGCCAATGGGTCGAGTTGCAGTCGACCTACGACTGCATGTATTTCGTCGCCGACTGGCACGCGCTGACCAGCGAGTACGCCGACACCGCCGGACTGACGGCCTACGCCTATGACAACGTCGTCGACTGGATCGCCGCAGGCGTCGACCCGGAGCAGAGTACGCTGTTTGTCCAGTCGTTGGTGCCAGAGCATGCCGAGTTGCATCTACTGCTGTCGATGGTGGTGCCGATTCCGTGGTTGGAGCGGGTGCCGACCTACAAAGAGCAGATGGAGCAGCTGGCCGAGAAGGATCTGTCGACCCTCGGATTTCTTGGCTATCCGCTGCTGCAGGGCGCCGACGTGGTGATTTACAAGGGGCAGTATGTGCCGGTTGGGGACGACCAGGTGCCGCACCTGGAGTTGGTTCGCGAGGTCGTCCGCCGGTTCCACGGGTTCTACGGCGAGGTGTTTCCCGAGCCGAAGCCGTTGCTGACACGGTTTCCTCGTCTTCCTGGACTTGACAACCGGAAGATGAGCAAGAGCTACCGCAACACGATCGACCTGTCGGATGACGCCGAGGCTGTGAAGAAGAAGGTAATGCGAATGTACACGGATCCGAAGCGGATCCGCGCCGACATTCCGGGCACGGTGGAAGGCAACCCGGTGTTCAGCTACCACGACGCTTTCAATCCCGACGCGGCCGAGGTCGAAGACCTGAAGACGCGCTATCGGGCCGGCACCGTGGGCGACGTCGAGGTGAAGCAGAAGCTTGTGCGAGCGATCAACTCCGCGCTCGACCCGATGCGCGCGCGTCGTGCCGAGGTGCTGGCACGACCAGCCCGGGTGCGGGAGCTCTTGCTGGACGGGTCCAGCCGCGCGCGGGTGATCGCCAAGCAGACGATGCAGCAGGTCCGTGACGCGCTGAAACTCAGCTACGCGTGAGCCGCGCAGAAGGCAGCGGTCAGAAGACCCATGACCGACACGAGCGACCACGTCAGCGATTTCGAGTCGACGCTCGAAGAGTATCCGATCAGGCTCGACAACTTCGAGGGTCCGCTCGACCTGCTGTTGTTGCTGATCCGGAAGCAGGAAGTCGACATCTACGACATCCCGATCGTGCTCATCACCGAGCAGTATCTCCACTACCTCGACATGATGGAGGAGCTCGACCTCGACGTCGCGGGCGACTTCCTGGTGATGGCCGCCACGCTGATACACATCAAGGCGCGCACGCTGGTGCCCCGGCTCGAGCTCGAGACGGAGGACGATGGCGACACCGAAGATCCGCGTGATGCGTTGGTTCGGCGGCTGATCGAGCACCAGAAATTCAAGGCGGCGGCCGAGCTGCTGCATGAGCGCGAGACGGTGCGCAGCGCGCAGTGGGGTCGCCCCGCCGAGCGGATTACCGACATTGCCGGCGAGCCGTTCGAGCGGGAGCTCGAGGTGGACCTCTTCGGGTTGTTGCAGGCGTTCCAGGCTGTGCTCCAGCGGGCTCGCGAGCGCCCCGGCGTGCCACTGCCGAGCGAGGCGGTCTCGATCGAGGCTCGCACGCGCGAGATCATGGCACGGCTGTCGGAGACCGAGGCGTGCGGGTTCGAAGACCTGTTCGAGGCGGTCGACACCAAGGGCGATCTGATCACGACCTTCCTCGCGCTGCTTGAGATGATCCGGCTGAAGCTGATCCGCGTGTTTCAGTCCGGCGAGCTCGGCCCGATCCGGGTCTATCGGCGCGAGCGGCCAAAGGATGCGCCGAAGCCGGTCGGGGACACTGGACGCACGAAGGAGCCCGGAGATCGGAGACCGGAGACAGGGGGAGCCAGGAAGGACGTATCGGACTCATGAGGCCTCACCCGGACGAGCGATCCGCGGCTGCGGATCGACGCCTACCACCGGCCGCTCCTGTCTCTTGTCTTCTAATTTCTTGAGAGACCACTCGCCATGTCCGACGAGCTCAAACCGATCATCGAGGCCCTCATCTTCGCGTCGCCAGACCCGCTCACGCCCAAGGCGCTGTTTCGGCTGCTGGATGGGGAGCCGCGAGAAGACGTGGAGCGGGCGGTCGACGCGCTTCGGGCCGACTACGCGCAGCGAGGCGGGTTGCAGATGGTGGAGGTGGCCGGCGGCTACCAGATCTGTACCCGCCCCGAGCTGCACGAGTGGGTGCGACGTCTCTTTCACGAGCAGTCCAAGCAGCGGTTATCGGTCCAGGCGCTCGAGACTCTGGCGGTCATCGCCTACAAGCAGCCGATCACCGGTCCCGAGATCGCCCAGATTCGCGGGGTTAATACGTCGGGCGTCGTTGGAACGCTGCTGGAACGAGGACTAGCGAAGGTGGTCGGCCGCAGGCAGGTGGTCGGACGGCCGTTTCTCTATGCCACGACCCGCGAGTTCCTGAACCGGTTCGGGCTCAGCGATCTGAGCGACCTGCCCAAGGTGGAGGAGATGGCCGAGGCGCTCGGCCTGGAAGTGCCCCCGGAGCTCGCGACACCGGGACCGACGAGCGAGGCGTTACCGTTCGAGGGCGAACCCGAGGTAACGGCCGACTCGGAGCCGCCGCCGTCCGAGCAGGTGTATTGATGGAGGGCGTGCGGCTGCAGAAGGTCATCGCGGCCGCGGGGGTGGCGTCGCGCCGAGTGGCCGAGACGTTCATGCGGGAAGGCCGCGTGACCGTCAACGGAGCCGTGGTGTCGACCCTGGGTGCGCGCGCCGATCCGGAGGTGGACGATATCCGCGTGGACGGGCGCCGGGTTGGGCGCGTGGGCCGGCGGAAGTATCTGTTGCTGAACAAGCCACGTGGCGTTGTGACGACGCGTGACGACCCCCAGGGGCGTCGGACGGTGATGGACCTCCTGTCGGGTGTGCGAGAGTCGGTCTACCCGGTGGGACGCCTAGACTACGCCAGCGAAGGCCTGCTGATCTTGACCAACGACGGGGATCTGGCGGCGCGGCTGACCCACCCGCGGCACGGTCTCGAACGTGTCTACGAGGCTCGGGTGCGCGGTGTGCCTGATGCCTCCAGCTTGAAACGGCTCGCGCGTGGAATGACGCTTGAAGGTCGCCGCACGGCGCCGGCGACGGCCAACCTCGTCCGGACCGGACGGGGCCAGCGGGGCGACCAGGCGGTGGTGCGGATCACCCTCACCGAGGGGCGGAAGCGGCAGGTCCGGCGCATGTGCGAGGCGATCGGGCATCTCGTGGTTCGGCTGCGTCGCGTCCGGATCGGCCCGATCCAGGACAAGGCGCTACGGCTCGGACAGTTCCGCGACCTCAGTCCCGGCGAGGTGACCGCGCTACGCCGCGCCGTCGCCTCGGTCGAGACGTCGGCCGGTCCGGCTCCCGTGGCCCGTGCGTCTGCGCTGACGCTTCGGCGAGATCGCGCCGTCGATCGCCGCCGCCGCTCGTTGGCGCATGGAAGCGGACAGCTCGAGCCGAGTCGCGAGCGCCCGTCCGGAAGATGAGGATGGGACAGGATCCGGTTATCGCGATCGACGGCCCCTCCGGTGCCGGCAAGGGGAGCGTCTCGCGGGCCATCGCCACCGCGCTCGGGTGCCGGCATGTCGACACCGGGTCGATGTATCGGGCGGTGGCCTGGATGGCCACCCACGAGGGCCTCGCGCTCGACGATGAGCCGGCCGTGCGCGCGCTGGCCGAGCGGGTAGAGCTTGCTCTGGACGACCGGATCGTGAGGGTCGAGGGCCACCTCGTCACGCGTGCCATCCGGACGGCGGAGATCGACGCCGCGGCGGCCCGCGTCGCCAGGATGCCCTCCGTTCGAGAGGTGCTCGTGCGGCGGCAGCGGGCCTATGCCGCGGGGGGCGGGCTCGTCATGGAGGGTCGCGATATCGGCACCACCGTCTTTCCCGCAGCCGATGTGAAGATCTACCTGGATGCGTCCCCCGAGGAGCGCGCATCGCGCCGCGCCTCAGATCCGGCCCACGGCCTGGGGGACGCCACGACGGCGCTCTCTGACGTGGCCAGCGCGCTCGAGGCCCGGGATCACTCGGACCGCACGCGGGAGAGCTCGCCACTCGTGATGGCCGGTGACGCGGTGCGCGTAGATACGAGCGGGGTACCGCTGGAGGCGGTTGTGAAACAGGTGCTTCGCATCGTGCAGGAACGGCTCGCCGCCCGGTCCTGACCGAGCCCAGTGATCGTAAGATAGCGTGGCACGCGGGCGCATCGGCGTCCGCCGGCCACACGCGACCGTGCGATCGGCGCACCAGGCGCCGGTGCCAGCCGCATTTGACGGGGCGGCGATAACTAGCGTAGAGTCTAAGGCTTATCGCCAGTCGATGTTTATCGATCGTGGTGCCTATCAAGGCGGCCATCGTCGGCATCTGTCGAGGCGGTCGCACCGTGTGAGTCAGGGCGAGAGTCGATCAGAGGAGGACCGGCAGTTCCATGACGAAGGTAGAAGACGTCGACACCGTTGCCGGCAAAGAGAAGACCGCGCGACCTGCTCCCATGACGCTCCTGGTCGATCAGGATGACGACGATCGGGAGGGGTACGAAGAGCTGCTCGAGCTGTACGAGGGCAGCTTCCGCAACATCGCCGAAGGCGAAGTGATCAAGGGCACCGTCCTGAAGGTGACGTCGTCGGACGTCGTAGTCGACGTCGGGTACAAGTCCGAAGGAAGGATCGCGATTCAGGAGTTCTTCAACGAGCAGCGCGAGTGCATCGTCCAGGCGGGGGACACCGTTCACGTCCTGCTCGAGCGCACTGAGGACCGGAACGGCCACATCGTGCTGTCGCGCGAGAAGGCCGAGAAGATGAAGATCTGGGACGAGGTCGAGAAGGCGTTTGACGAACAGAAGGTCGTCATCGGCCATGTCATCGAGCGGATCAAGGGCGGGCTGGCGGTTGATATAGGGGTCAGGGCCTTTCTGCCTGGCTCGCAGGTGGACGTGCGCCCGGTACGGAATCTCGATGCGTTGCGCGGTCAGGAGCTGCGCATGCGTGTCATCAAGGTGAACAAGAAGCGGGGCAACATCGTGCTGTCCCGCAAGGTGCTCCTCGACGCGGAGAACGCGGAGAAGAAGACCCATACGCTCGCCAACTTGGAGGACGGGAAGGTGCTGCATGGCGTAGTCAAGAACCTCACCGACTACGGCGCGTTCATCGACCTCGGCGGGATCGACGGGTTGCTGCACGTGACGGACATGTCGTGGGGCCGGGCCGCGCACCCGTCCGATCTGTTCAAGGTGAACGACGAAGTAGATGTCGTCGTCCTGAAGTTCGACCGGACCACCGAGCGAGTCTCGCTGGGCTACAAGCAGCTGCACGCGGATCCGTGGACCGCGGTCGAGGAGCGCTATAAGGTGGGAGAGCGGGCGAACGGCAAGGTGGTCAGCCTGACCGACTACGGCGCGTTCGTCGAGCTCGAGGCCGGCGTCGAGGGCCTGATCCACGTATCCGAGATGTCGTGGAGCAAGCGGGTCAAGCACCCGTCGAAACTACTCACGGTGGGCGATGCCGTAGAATCGATGATCCTGGGTATCGACCCGCAGGCCCGGCGCATCTCCATGGGTCTCAAGCAACTCGAGTCCAACCCGTGGCACCAGTTGGCCGACACCTATCAAGTCGGGTCACGACTGAAGGGCAAGGTTCGTAACCTTACCGAGTTCGGAGCGTTCGTGGAGGTCGAGGAGGGCATCGACGGGCTCATCCATATTTCGGACATGTCGTGGAGCAAGCGGTTGAAGCATCCATCCGAGGTCCTCAAGAAGGGAGACGAGGTCGAGGCGATGGTGCTAAACGTCGACCCGGACAACCAGCGGCTCTCGCTTGGGCTGAAGCAGTTGGCGACGGACATCTGGGACGAGTTCTTCGAAAATCACAAGGTCGGGGCGGTCGTCGAGGGCACGGTGGCGCGGATCACAAACTTCGGCGCGTTCGTGGAGCTGGCCGAGGGTATCGAGGGGCTCATCCATGTGTCGGAGTTTGACGCCGGTGGGGGGCAGGACATGGTGGAGTTGAAGGTCGGCGAGGTCACGAGCATGAAGATCATCAAGCTCAGCCCCAGCGAGCGGAAGATCGGTCTGAGCATCCGCGCCCTGAAGTCGGACGACTACGAGACAGACTGGGAGTCGTATGGCGCCGAGTCCGGGTCACCGGAGGTGACGCTCGGCGATCACTTCAAGAACCAGGCTGAGTAGCCTGGCGTCGTCACGACACCGGCGCGGACCGAGGTGCGCGTCGCCGGCCGCCGGCCGCCGGCGCTGGTCGGACTACCAGGCGAGAGGGCGATCTTGGCAGCAGGCGGGAGCATGACCAAGGCGGCGCTGGTCGAGCAGGTGTCTCGAGTTGCTGATCTGACCAAGAAACACTCGGAGGTGGTCGTCGACACGGTCTTCCGCAGCATTATCACCGCTCTGCGTCGCGGCGAGAAGATCGAGCTGCGTGGGTTCGGGAGCTTCCGTCTGCGCCAGCGCGAACCGAGAAAGGGGCGAAACCCCAAGACCGGCGATCGAGTCGACGTGCCACCCAAGAGGGTGCCCTTCTTCAAGCCAGGCAAGGAGCTCAAGGAACTGATCAACCGGGAGCCGCCGCCGGGTTCCTCGCAGGACTCGTCGGCGGTGCCACCGCCCGTGCCCGATTCCAGTATCACGTGATACTGACTGATCAGCTCAGTACACCCAGGGCGTCAGGAGACAGGAGGCCGGCGGCATCTGGCGTGCGTCCCCGGCGGCTCCCGATTCGGCGTGGAACGACTCTGGTCCCCTTGGAGGTTTGACTACTTGACCGGTGCGGCCGAGGCGCCGAGCGACGGCTGTGTGTTCTGCAGCGCCCTGGCCAGCAGCGAGCCTGAGTCCCTGGTTGTGACACGCGGGCAGGCCTGCTTCGTCGTAATCAATCTCTATCCCTATAACAACGGTCACGTCATGGTGTTGCCGAACCGCCACATCGGGTCGCTCGCCGAGGCGTCGCGTCAGGAGCTGACCGAATTGATGACGATGACGCGCCGCGCCGAGATCGCCTTGACCGAGGCGTATCGGCCGCACGGGCTGAACATGGGGATTAATCTGGGTCGGCCGGCTGGCGCCGGTGTCCCGGGGCATCTTCATATGCACGTCGTGCCGCGCTGGGACGGCGACACCAACTTCATGACTGTCGTAGGGTCGACCCGGATCGTGCCCGAGTTACCGTTGCAAACCCTGAAGCGACTTACACCGATCTTTGCTCGGCTGGCGTCCGGCACGGACTGAGATCCGGTCAACGCTCGCCGAGGACGCCCGCCGCGATGATCAGCCCTTGCACTTTCCACGCGCCCTCGTAGATCTCGGCCGGATTGTCGGCCAGCATGCGTCGCTCCCCTGATACCAGACGATCGGGCGCCCGATCCGGATCCAGACGCTTCGAATCTCTGCCGCCCGTCTGGCTGATCATACGCGGTCGTTGCGGTGCCTGGAGATCCGGTACACGGCCCGCGTGGCCTGCGACCCCGGTGATATCATTGGAAACAGTCAGCGTCGTTCGGATGGGTCGTGGCGGCCATGATAGTCAACAGGCCAGGGAGAGCAGGCATGTCCAGCAATCCGGGGTGGGAATTACGACCCATCGTGCGCCGATTGGACGTCGGCTGGCGACCAGGGTGGACCCCGTCGATCGTCATGGTCCTGGTGATGGCGCTGTCGGCGATCGGTACTGCGCAGCAGCCCCCCGACACGCAGCCCACGGACGTGTCCCAGCCGCCCGCGGCGCCGGAGGCGGCTTCCACCCAGCCTCAGGACCAGCAGGTCCAGCCGCCGGTGTTCCGCTCCGAGATTAACTTCGTACGGGTGGACGTGATCGTCACCGACGACGATGGTAACCCCGTGCTCGATCTGACGGCCGAGGACTTCGAGATTCTCGAGGACGACGCCGCACAGGAGATCGAATCTTTCCAGCTCGTAGAGATTACCGGCGTTCCCGACCCGACGCTGCCGCCACCGTCCAGTATCAGCAATGACTATGACCAGGAGCGAGAGGCCGCTCGGCCGGACTCACGTATCTTCGTCTTCTTCCTCGACGACTACCATGTGCGCGACTACAACGCCACGCGGATGACGGCGCCGCTGGTGGAATTCGTGGAGAAACAGCTCGCGCCGACCGATCTAGTGGCGATCATGTATCCGCTGACACCGCTCTTCGACGTGCGGCTGACGCGGGACCACGCGCAGGTCGTGCGGGCCCTCCAGGCGTTCGAAGGCCGAAAGTACAAGTATGAGGCGCGCAACACCTACGAGCAGGAATACGCCTACTACCCGCCGACGACGGTTGAGACGATCCGAAACGACGTGAGTCTGTCGGCGCTCAAGGCGCTGGCGATCCATCTGGGCGGGCTGCGTGAGGGGCGTAAGTCGGTCATCGTGTTGAGTGAGGGCTACTCGAACTACGTTCCGCCCCAGCTACGCGATCTGGGCGCTGCCGGCTTCCGCAATCCCCAGCGCAGCGACCCGCTGGCTGGCGACAGCCGCGCGGAGCAGACGGCACAGTTCTTCGAGAGCTCGGCGACGCGGACGGACCTGCTGTACGTCGCCGACGTGGCGAACAAGAACAACACAAGCTTTTACATGGTCGATCCGCGGGGGCTGGCAGCGAACGAATTTGACCTGAGCACGCCGTTGATCGGGGCGCAGACCGACAACCGGATCTTGCGCGATCTGCAAGACACCCTGTATCTCCTCGCGGAAGAGACCGACGGGCGCGCGATTGTCAACCGCAACGATGTGTCGACGGGTCTAGCGCAGATCGTCCGCGACCAGAGCGCGTATTACCTGCTTGGCTACACTTCCTCGGAAGCCGCCACCGACGGGCAGTTTCACGAAGTCACGGTACGGGTGACGCGGTCCGAAGTCAACGTGCGGGCACGGAAGGGGTACTACGCCCTGACCGAGGAGAACGCCGCGCGCCTGCTGGCACCGAAGGCGGATCCGCCGAGGGCAGTCGAGACGGCCTTGGCCGGATTGGCTGAGCCGACACGCGGCCGTCTGGTGCGCACCTGGGTCGGCGTGCGGCGTGGCGATGACGGGAAAACCTGGGTGACATTCGTCTGGGAGCCGATCGCGAACCAGAGTCAAGCTCGTGAGTCGGCGTCGCAGGTGATGCTGATGGCCATGAGCGACAGCGGCGCGTATTTCCGCGGGCCAGTGCGTGAGCGAGGGAACGATGCGCCGCGGGCTGAATTCATGGCCGACCCGGGCGCGCTCGAGCTCAACGTTGCGATCGAGGATGAGTACGGCGACGTGATTGACCGGGCGGTGGACGAAGTGACGATTCCCGACTTCACCGGCACCGACGTCGCCCTGAGCACCCCGGTGGTGCTGCGGGCGCAGAATGCTCTCCAGATGCGACAGTTCGTCGCCGAGCCGGAGGCGCTGCCGACCGCGACCCGCCTCTTTCGCCGCACCGACCAACTGCTGGTGCGTGTCGAGGCATACATGCCCGCCGATGGCCGGCCGGCGGTTACGGCGCGTTTGTTGAATCGGGAGGGCACGTCGATGCTGGAGCTGCCCGTCGAGCAGCCGTCGCCCAGTGAACCGCACCAGCTGATGCTGCAGCTGGCACCGTTCCCGAGGGGGGACTACCTGATCGAGCTCTCGGCCGTTTCTGGCGATGATGCGGCGACCACACTCGTGGCGTTTCGCATCCTGGGATGACGTTCGACTGTTCGTCTGCCGCGGGACGGGTCGCGTCGTCGCCGGTTGCACGCTTCCGCTCGGTTCCGCCGGGGCAGACCCGATGGCGTTCTCCCGCTTCCTGAGGGACCATGGACACGGTCCGCGTCATTATTGCGAAACCAGGCCTCGATGGGCACGATCGGGGTGCGAAGGTGATCGTGCGCGCGCTGCGCGACGAGGGAATGGAGGTCATCTACACGGGGTTGCGCCAGACACCCGAGCAGATCGTGGAGGCCGCGCTCCAGGAGGATGCGGAGGTCATCGGTCTATCGATTCTCTCCGGCGCCCATAACCAGATCTGCGCGCGGGTTATGGAGCTGCTGCGAGAGAAGGACCTTGACGATGTGCTCGTGGTGGTCGGTGGCATCATTCCCGACGCGGACCTGCCGGGGCTTCTGGCGATCGGGATCCAGGGGGTGTTTCAGCCCGGAACGTCTATGAGAGACATCGTTCGCTTCATCCGGGAGCACCGCCGGCGTGACGCGCCAGTTTCGGGGCTACAAAAACCATCTAAGCAACTGTGAAAACTAAACTTATATGAATTACCCAGGTGCGATCTGGCAAATCTATGGCACACACACTGTTACTTGCCGATGACAGCGTCACCATTCAGCGTGTGATCGAGTTGACGTTCGCCGACGAGGATATCCGCGTGATCGCGGTTGGGGACGGACAGCAGGCGATTGATCGTATTAAGGCGGATCCGCCGGACATCGTGCTCGCCGACACCGGGATGCCGGAGCGTGATGGGTACGACGTCTCGACATTCATCAAGGAGGACCCGGCGCTGGAGCACATTCCGGTCGTGCTGCTGACCGGGGCGTTCGAGCCGGTCGACGGGGATCGAGTTCGGCAGGCTGGCTGCGACGCCGTGCTGGTCAAACCGTTCGAGCCACAGGCCGTTGTCAACCGGGTGCGGGAGTTGCTCGGCGAGCGGACAGTCGGCGTCCAGCGTCATGCGCGACCCGCCACGGAGGTCCCTACGGTGCGCGCCGAGCTTGCCCGGGACACCGGCGACTACCTGGACAAGATAGACGAGGCGTTCGAACTGCTCGAGCCGGTGCAGGGTGACGCCCCTGCCCCTCGGCCTGCGGCGTTGGATTTGCCAGGTCCCCCGGAGCGGTCGGATTCGGCGCCTGAGACCGCGCCGGCAGCCGTGGCGCCAGCCGGGGCTCCGCCGGCGACTGATTCACCGCCCACCGTCGAACCCGTGCCCGCGCTTCATGCGGCACCGGTCCCGGCACCAGTATCGCCGCCGAAGCCGCCGTCCGACGTCGTGATCGCGCCGATCTCGGTGACTGCGACGCCGCCTCCGGTCGCGATTCCCACGCCGACGCCACCAGTGCCGGTCGCCGTGTCCGGTCCGGTGCCGCTACGTCCGGCCGGCCCCCCGGCGCCGCCGCTGGCGCAAACAGCACCACCCTCGCTGGCCGAGGCCTTCGCGTCGCTCCTCGCTGCGGAGCAGGGTGGCGTGGATCGTGTCCGGACGCTCTATCCCTGGCCCACGCCGGCCGCGCCGGCCGGCGTGAGCGAGGAGCTAGTCGAGCAGGTGACCGAACGGGTCATCGCCCGTTTGACCACTGGCGTGACCAATGACCTGGTAACCGAGGTCGTCGCTCGTGTTGCCGAGAGGCTGGTGCGCGAACAGATTGATCGGATCACGGAGGTGTGACGGACGGAGGCTCCAGTGGTGGGTCCCACGATGTCTTGACAGCATTGCCGGCACCACATCCCGTCTGACGGCGTTGCTTCTCGGTCACGAATGCCCATTATTTTTCCGCGTCGCGCCCGGTCAGCTGGGCGTAGCATCGGCCTCGGTGCGACGCGGATCTTCACCACGGGCGCCCAGCGTCCGCGTGCCGGCGGCGTGTCGGCTACCGGTCAGGACCAGCGCCCATGCCCGTCTCGGAGCAACCCCAGGCCGGGCGCACCCACCGGCTTGATACCATGAGAGGCATGCGTGAGCTGGCCAGGGTGTTCGAACACGCGACCGTCGACCCCAAGTGGTACGCCTTCTGGGAGTCGACCGGCGCCTTCCGGGCCGACCCCGCTTCAACGCGTCCCGTCTTCAGTATGGTGCTGCCGCCGCCCAACGTCACGGGTGTGCTACATATCGGGCACGCCCTCAATCAGACCTTGCCCGACATCATCTGTCGGTGGAAGCGGATGACTGGCCACGACGTGTTGTGGCTGCCCGGGACCGATCACGCCGGGATCGCTACCCAGAACGTCGTCGAGAAACAGCTCGCCGAGGAGGGGACCAACCGGCACGAGCTGGGTCGCGAGGCGTTTGAGGCGCGCGTCTGGGAGTGGAGCCGGCAGAGCCACAGCACGATCGCGACGCAGATGCGGACGCTGGGTTCGTCGGTCGACTGGAGTCGCGAGCGGTTCACGCTCGATGAGGATCTGTCGCGGGCCGTGCGACGGGTCTTCGTCACGCTGTTTCGTGAGGGGCTGATCTATCGCGGCAAGTACATCGTCAACTGGTGCCCGCGCTGTCGCACGGCGCTGTCCGATCTCGAGGTGGTGCACACCGATCGGAAAGGCAAGCTGTATCACATCCGGTACCCGGCGGTGGAGGGCGACGGTGTCGTGACCGTGGCGACGACGCGGCCCGAGACCATGCTGGGTGACACGGCTGTGGCAGTGCATCCCGACGACGACCGCTACCGGGAGATCGTGGGGCAGCGGCTCCGGCTCCCGGTCATCGGCCGGGAGCTCACCGTGATCGCCGATGCGTTCGTCGACGCCGGGTTTGGCACCGGCGCCGTCAAGGTCACGCCCGCGCACGATCCAAACGACTTCGAGATCGGGAAGCGCCACGATCTGCCGCAGATTGCCGTGATCGACGAGGACGGCCGGATGACCGCCGAGGCGGGTCCCTTTGCCGGCTACGATCGGTTCGCGGCGCGCCGCGCCCTGGTCGAACGGCTGACGGCGGACGGTCTGCTCGAGAAGACGGAGGACTACACTCACGCGGTGGGACACTGCAGCCGCTGCAACACGGTGGTCGAGCCCCTCGTCTCGACGCAGTGGTTCGTGCGCATCAGGCCGTTGGCGGAGCCGGCGATCGCGGCGGTCAAGGATGGCCGGACCTGCTTCGTGCCGGATAATTGGGCCCGCATCTACTTCGACTGGATGACCAACATTCACGACTGGTGTATTTCGCGCCAGCTCTGGTGGGGACACCGGGTGCCCGCCTGGTACTGCGACCAGTGTGGCGCGGTGGTCGTCGAGGAGGAGACTCCGGTCAAGTGCGCGTGCGGCGGTGCGCTGCGCCAGGACACGGACGTGCTGGATACCTGGTTCAGCTCGGGGCTCTGGCCGTTTAGCACCATGGGGTGGCCGGACCGGACGGCCGACCTCGCGCGCTACTACCCGACGAGCGTGATGATCACGGGGCTCGACATCATCTTTTTCTGGGTGGCGCGGATGATGATGCTCGGGCTGAAGTTTACCGGTCAGGTCCCGTTCAGGACGGTCTACATCACGTCACTGGTGCGCGACGCGCACGGGCAGAAGATGAGCAAGTCCAAGGGCAACGTTGTCAACCCGCTCCGGGTAATGGACGAGATCGGTGCCGATGCTTTCCGCTTCACACTCGCTGCGCTCGCCTCCCCGGGAATGGACATCTCGCTGTCCGAGGGGCGGCTGCGTGGCTATCGGCAGTTCGTGAACAAGATCTGGAACGTCTCCAGGTTCGTTTTGATGAACCTACCGGAGTCGTTGACCGAACGCCCCGTCCTGCCGCCCTTCGAGGAGTTGGAGACCATCCACCGTTGGATCCTGCATCGGGTTAGCCGTCTGGCCGGCGAGCTGGGGCGGGCGCTCGAAAGCTACCGGTTCGACGTCGCGGCAGACCGGCTCTATCACTTCATCTGGCATGAGTACGCGGACTGGTACATCGAGCTAGTCAAACCGCACCTGCAAGCGGACGGGGCGGAGCGGGACCGGGCGGTCGCGGTACTGTGCGCTGCGCACGACGGTGTCCTCCGTCTGTTGCATCCGTTCATGCCGTTTCTGACCGAAGAGATCTGGCAGATCCTGCCGCAGGATCCGGCCGACGGGCGAACACCGGACGGTCGGGCCCGTACGATCACCCGGGCCGCGTATCCTGAGGAGATGCCGGCCTGGTCCGACGACGCGGCGGTGGCGGTGATGGAGCTTTTGCAGGAGGTCATTACGACCGTTCGGACCGTGCGGGCAGAGCTCAGAGTGCCGCCATCGAGAAAGCTGACTGTACTGGTCGAGGGTGCTGATCCCGAAGTTCGAGGGGTGTTCGACGCGCATGGGGACTACGTGCGTCGGCTCGCCGGTCTGGAGTCGTTGGCCTTCACCGACGCCGTCGAGCGTAGCAGCGACATGGTGCGGCGCGTCGTCCGGCAGATGCGTCTCTATCTGCCGTTGGCCGGCGTTATCGACAAGGCCGCCGAAACCGCGCGTGTGCGGCGCGAGCTCGACAAGATCGCCAAGCAGCTAGGCTCGCTGGACGGGAAGCTGGGGAACCCGAAGTTCCGTGAGCGGGCGATGCCCGAGGTGGTCGTCGAGGCGGAGGCGCAGCAGCAGGCCGTCCAGCGGCGCCGCCAGCAGCTCGAGCAAATTCTGATGGAGCTGGCGCCGTGAGGGTCGCTCTGTTCGCTACGCTCGACCCGTCGTTTTACCGTGAGATCGTGCGCCTGGCGCTCGCCGAGGATGTGCGCTGGGGTGATGTGACGACCGATTTTGTTGTGCCAGACGAGCTCAGGGCGACCGGGACGCTCGTCGTGCGGACACTTTGCGTGCTGGCCGGGCTGGCTGTCGCGACCGAGTGTTTTCGTCAGCTGGATCCGCACGTGGAGGTTGACGGTGCGCACTGCGACGGGGCGCGCTGTGAGCCTGGCGACGAGCTAGCCCGGGTACGGGGATTTGGTGCCGCATTGTTGACGGGGGAGCGCACCGCCTTAAACTTCCTGCAACGGCTGTGCGGGATCGCCACGCTAACACGGGATTTCGTCGATGCCGGTGGCGGATGCATGACCGTGTTCGACACCCGGAAGACACCCAGACACTTCGCGCCCTTGAGAAGTACGCGGTGCGGGTTGGAGGCGGGGTGAACCAGCGAGTTGGACTAGACGATGGCGTGTGCGTCAAGGACAATCACATCTTAGCCGGAAGTATTGCCGAAGTCGTCCGCCGGATACGCGCGGCGGATGCCGAGCTGCCGATCGAGGTTGAGTCCAGGACGCTTGACGACGTCGACGCGGCGCTGGAGGTCGGCGTGGCGACGGTCCTGGTCGCCGCGGGGCCCATTGATGTGGTCCGGGAGGCCGTGCGTCGCAGCCGCGGCCGAGCCAAAATCGAGGTATCCGGATCGGTGACGCTTGACCGGATGACGGAGCTGGCTGGCACCGGGGCAGAGCATGTGTCGATCGCCGCGCTCACGCAGGTGACCGCGCCGGTCGAGCTCACTTTCGAGCTCGCTCGTGCTGCTGGCTGACCTCGAGGCGCGGCTCCGTTCGGCGGCGGGCCGTTTGGGTCCGTTCGGTGGCCGGGTGCGCCACTATCGGGAGGTCCGGTCGACCAATGATGTCGCGGCCGAGCTGGCCGAGTTGGGTGCACCCCACGGGACCGTCGTGATGGCCGACGCCCAGACCGACGGCCGGGGGCGTCACGGGCATCGGTGGTTCTCGCCCGCCGGCGCCGGGCTGTATGTGTCCGTGCTCGTGCGGACGGTATCGGCCCCGGTCCTGACCCTGGCGGCCGGCGTTGCGGTGGCCGACGCGCTCCGCACCGGTGCCGGTCTCGCCGTGACGCTCGAGTGGCCGAACGATATCATGGTCGACGTCAGGGGGCGCCGGCAGAAGGTGGCGGGCATTCTAGCCGAAGCGGCCTCCGTGCACGAGCAGGTCGAGCGGGTGATTGTGGGAATCGGTGTCAACCTCCGTGACACGGCGTGGCCGGCCGAACTGGCCGACCGAGCGGGCTCGGTGGAGGGGCTGATCGGCCGGTCGGTTGACCGGGTGGACCTGCTCGTTGAGCTACTGGCGGCGTTCGCCACGTGCTGTCGCGAGGTCGAGTCGGGCGTGCTCACCGGGCTACTCGCCCGTTGGGAGGAGCTCGCCCCTTCGAGTCGCGGCGCGACGGTGGAGTGGTCCGTTGGGTCGGTCAGGCATCGGGGAGTGACGGAGGGTATCGACGGCGATGGTGCGCTGGTCGTCCGTGTTGGCACACGGTGCGAGCGGTTGTTCGGCGGCGACGTGCGCCACGTTCGGTAGATCACCACTATGCTGCTCGCGATCGACATCGGCAACACGAACACCGTGCTTGGAGTTTTCCAGGGGCCGACCCTCAGCGTGAGCTGGCGTCTGGCCACGCTGCGGGACCGGACCGCAGACGAGCTGCGGGTACTTGTCAGCCGGTGGTTCGAGGAGTGCGGTCTGGACATGACACAGGTGTCTGGGGTTGTGCTGTCGTCGGTCGTGCCGCCCCTCACCTCTACCGTTGCCGAGATGGTGAAGGGGGCGTTCGGGCGGGAGGCGCTCGCGATCGATGCCACGAATGCCGGTCTGCCGATCAGGTATCACGCCCCAGAGGACGTCGGTGCCGACCGGCTGGTCAATGGCGTAGCGGCGGTGGCGGAGTACGGAGCGGGACGGCCCCTCATCGTGGTCGATTTCGGGACGGCCACGAGCTTCGACGCCATCTCCACGGCGGGTGAGTATCTCGGCGGCGTCATCTGCCCGGGTGTCGAGATCTCGGCCGACGCCCTGTTTCAGCGCGCCGCAAGGTTGCCACGGGTCGACGTCCGCCGGCCGGCCCAGCTGATCGGGACCAGCACCGTGGGGTCGATGCAGTCCGGGCTCTATTTCGGTCACGTCGCCATGGTCGAGGGGATCGTCGCGCGCCTTCGGGATGAGCTGGCCGGCGATCAGCCGGCGGTCTGCGTCGCCACGGGTGGTCTGGCTGGGAACATCGCGGTGGAGACCGCCGCGATCGACCACGTCAGGCCCGACCTCACGCTGCACGGTCTCCGTCTGGCATGGCATCGGAACGTTAGCTAACGTGGGGCTTCGCCCACACCCCGGCTCGGTCGCTTGCGTGGGCCCGACCGCCCTGCGCCGGTCCTTCGCGGGCGCACGCGTGCGCGCCGTGGCGGTCACAGAGGCCGGTCCCGAACGAGCACGAAATCCTCGTTTTGGACCGCATAACTGGCTAGAGAGTGTCTCTAAGCAGGCAGGATGAGCCCGCCCGCCCGGCGAGACCTCGGCGAAGGCGGGAGGGTTTCGCGACGTTCTTCAGTGACTTGCGTCGTCCGGAAAACGTGTTGCCAACCCCACGGCCTGGAAGTTGGTGGTGTCGGTGATGGATCCCGGCGCGTACAGCCGCGAAATTGAGGCTTATCTCTGCCGTAAGAACGGCGGGCATCTCATGCGTATCGTGGGACCGGCGTTCGAGCGGGTGCGTGCTTGGGAGGAGGCCGGTGTGCCGCTGCAGGTGGTGGTTCAGGGTATTGACCGGAGGCTCGAACGCTACCGGGTCGCCCGGCGCCGGCGGCCCCTGCGGATCGAGTACTGCGAGGCGGACATCCTTGATCTGTTCGACGAGTGGCGACGCGCCGTCGGCGTGACCGGTACACCGGATCCGCGGGCTGCGGCACCGGGTGGGACTATCCCACCGGACGACACGGGCCGCGCGGCGCGACGTCGCGTCAGCCTGCCCGCGCACATCGACCGAGTGCTCGCGCAGGCGACGAACCACCTGGTGATTGGGGAGTCCGCGCCGGATATCCACGCCGCGCTGGAGCGGGCGATCGTGGACCTGGATACTCTGCGCCGCGATGCTCTGGGCGCCCGCGGCGCGGCCCGCGCGGCGCTGATCGACCGGCTCACCACAATCGACCGGGTGTTGCTCTCGAGCGCTCGGATAGCGGCGGGGCCAGCGCTGGGGGAGATCCGGGATGCGGCAGGCACCGAGCTGGCGCCGTTCAAGGCCCGCATGACCGAAGCCGCCTACGCGCGCGCGTTGGCGGCTTGCATCGACCGCCTGGTGCGGGAGCGTTGCCGGCTGCCGACGGTCCGGTTCGACTAGTTATGGGGGAACGATCGGCGGGCCGCTGCGGCCTGTGGACTAGGCTCCGTGAAAGAGTTGATACTGGCAAGAGAGTCAAGCCCTAGTCGTGTTCCCGTTGCACTCACCGCGAAATCTCCGTTCGCGGGTTCCTAGCCTCGGCGGGGCGAGGCTGGGAGGAGAGGTGACTCGGAGTGAACCTGACCAGGACGGTCTAAGATGGAGCCTGGCTAGAGCATGCCTGGCGGTTCGGTGATCGAGTTGACGGTTGAACGACCCGTGGTCGGCGGCCGGATGATCGGACGCCACGACGGGAGGGTCGTGCTGGTCGACGGCGCCATCCCCGGTGAACGGATTCGGGCCGAAGTGGAGCGCGCCCGGCGCGACGTTGTGCTGGCGCGCACGGTAGAGGTCCTCGAGGGCAGTCCCGATCGCCGGCCGGCGCCGGGCGGGCCGGCCTGCGGCGGCCGGTGCTTCGCCCACATCGCCTACCGGCGGCAGGTGCAGCTGAAATCGGAGATCGTCCGGGACGCGTTTCGCCGGATCGGGCGAATCGATCTCGCCGTTCCCCCGCCGGTCGTGCCCTCGATCGAGCAGGGCTACCGGATGCGCGCCAGGCTGCATGTGGGTGACAGCCTAGTTGGATTTCTCGAAGCAGGGTCGCATCGCGTCTGCGACGTATCGCGCCTCGGACCGCTGCTCCCGAAGACCGAACGGCTGATTGGGGCGTTCGCGACCCACGCGCCCGCGTTGGGGGCGGTCGGCGCCAGGACGGTGGAGCTGGCCGAGGACCTGGCCGGCGACCAGTGCGTTCTGCATGTCGTCGTGCCTGGTGATGCGGCCCGCGCGCGCGACGCGCTGCGGCCGATGGCGTCGGTTGCCGGGGTGACCGGGCTCACCGTCGGTTCGACGACGAATCACGCTCCGCTCGTGTTGGTTGGCACTCCCTGCGTCAGCGACACGCTCGCGGCGTTCCTGCCATCGAGTCGAGCGGAGACCCTCTCGCTCCGCCGGCACGCGGCCGCCTTCTTCCAGGCGAACCGATACCTAGTGCCGGAGCTCGTCGCGGCGGTGGCTTCCCAGACCGCGCGCGAAAGGGTCGTGGATCTCTATGCTGGTGTGGGGCTCTTCGCGGTCAGTATCGCCGCGCTGCGGGGTGGGTCCGTCACCGCGGTTGAACGGGACCCGTGCAGCGCGGGGGATCTGGTGTCGAACGCGGCGCCGCTCGGCCCCACCGTGCGTGTGGTCCGGGCGCCGGTCGAAACGTTCCTGAAGCGGTCAGCCGGTCTGGAGGGCGCCGCGGCGATCGTTGACCCGCCACGGACCGGTCTCTCGCGCGAAGTGGTTACGCGGCTGGCGCGCGGCCAGCCGGACCGGATCGTGTCCGTGTCGTGCGACGTGGCGACACAGGCGCGGGATCTCCGTGCGCTCCTGGGGGCCGGTTACCGGATCGACCAGGTCCATGTGTTCGACATGTTTCCGGACACCGCGCACGTCGAGACCGTCGTCTCACTCGAGCGCGCGTGACACCAGGAAAAACAGGGTTAAGAAGAGGACTTCAGACCTTGACCTCAGCGCGTGCCCATTTCCTACATGCGTTCCGGCACTTCACACCCCATCAGCTCCAGAGCGCGCGTCATCTGTGACTGAAAGTAGCTGACACCAGCCGCCCGCCAGCGGCGTACCGACTCGTCCGATTCCACGAGGACTGGGCTGCTGTGGTAGAAACCGTTGAAGCGCTGCGCCAGCCCGAACGCGTACTTGGCCAGTACCGCCAACTCGAGCGTGCGAACCGCCTGCTCGGCCACCTCGTCCAGACGGGAAGCTTCCAGAATCAGGTTCCACAACTCGTCGCCGGCCTTGGACGTTAGGCTATCGGCCGGCGTTGACACCAGGCTCTCGAGTAAAGTGGCGGTCTCGATACCGTCGCGGTCCCGAAGCTTCTCTAGGATCTTCCGAGCGCGGACGGTCGCGTATTGCAGGTAGGGGCCGGTCTCCCCTTCGAAGCTGAGCGCCTCGTCGATATCGAACGCGATCACCTTCCCGCGCGAGAACTTGATCATGAAATACCGGACCGCCGCCGTGGCGATGATGATCGCGATCTGACGGCGGTCTTCCGGGGACAGGTCGCCGTGCCGGGTCTCGACCTCACTGTCGGCGCGCTCGGTCACTTTGTCCAGGAGGTCGTCGGCCTTGACGCCGAGCCCTTTCCGGCCGGAGACCTCGACAAATGGCTTGCTCTCCTGCGAGCTGGACGTGTAGCCGAGCGCGTGCGCGGTCGAACGGGACAGGGCCACCATCTCATACGAGAAGTGTATGGACCGCTCCGCCTCCCGAGGGTGTTGCATCGCCGTCAGGGCCTGCACGAGCAGTTGCTGTAGATAGCTCTGTCGCGTGTCGATGACGTTGTAGACCGCGCTTGCCAGACCAAAGGGGGGGGGCGGTCCCCGTTCCGTGGAAGGAGGCGTCTCGATGCTCGACGTGGTCCACAGGTGCCGACCGGATGGCTGAGTGGCGAACCAGCGGTAGTGAAAGTCCTTGCCGAGGAGTCCGAATTTCCAGAGTTGATACGCGATGTCCTTACCGACGTACGTGACCGTACCGTCTGACCGTACGATGACCTTGGCCCGTGCCTCGTCGGACCCGTCAGCTCCCGCGCTGTCCGGTGGGTTGCCGGCCGCGGCGGATTTGCCCGTGGCGGCGTCGTCGATGATCGGCATCACCCAGCACCCGGCGAGCCGCCCGTCCGGTTGTAGGAACATTGCCCCGGTTGCCGTCAAAATCTCGAAGGCGCGGGTCCAGAATTGTAGGCGGAGGATGTCCCCCTCCCAACTCAGCAGGTCGTACTCGACGCCGAGCCGCGCCATCGTCCGCAGGTGACAGCGCACGATCCGATCGGTCAGCAGGCGTGCCATCGCGGCGGTCGGGTCCGTGTCGTGCTCCAGGTCCCGGAGCGCGGCGCGGCGGTGTGACAGTCGCGTCTCGTCGGCGTCGAACCACTTCGTGACCCGGGCATACAGATCCCAGCAGTAGCCGTCGAACCCCGGCGCATCGGTGAGCTGACGTAGGTCGTCGAGTCCCTTACCTTCGAGCTCGCGTAGCCCGACCACCACGTCGGCCACCTGGACGCCGGTGTCATCGATGTAGTTCTGGACTTCGACGTCGGCACCGCGATATCGGAGCAGCCGGCACAGCGTGTCGCCGAGCACGGCGTTACGCAGGTGTCCTATGTGCGCCGCCTTGTTGGGGTTGATCGCCGTGTGCTCGACGATGGTCTTTGGCCCTCGGACGGTCCAGGGGACCGGAGGGTCGGCCGCCATTCGGGTCCGCGCGAACGCCGCCCGGTCGAGAAAGATGTTGAGGTAACCGGTGCCGGTCGGCGCCACACGGCAAACACCGCTCAGGTCGCCGACCATGTCGGCAAGCTCCTGCGCGATAACGCGCGGCGCCTTGCGGAGGACGCGCGCGAGCTCGAAGGCGACCGTGATCGCGAGGTCGCCGAGTTGCCGGTTCGGCGGGTATTCGATGACGATCGCCGGTAACGTCTCGGCGTCGAGCCCGTACCGCTCGGCCAGGGCCGAGACAATTCGGTTACGCAGGTGGTTATGGAGCGTCAGTATCATGTGCGGTCGTAGTCCAGTGCGGGGGCTACCGCATCCGGTCGTGTGGAGTGGTCCGGCAGGTCAGAGACGACGGCGGGCAGCCAAGTCGATCGCGCGTTTGTAGTCATTTGGCGTATTGACGTTGAAGAATAGCGTGCCGTCCGGGTCGAACAACGCGACCTCAGCCGGCCCGATGTCGGTGACCCGTAGCGCGTCGACAAGTCCAGCCACCCGGAGCTGGCCGCGCTCGAGCCGGTCGCGGATCGGCTCGGCACAGGTGCGATCGTACACGGCGCAGAGCGGCTGCAAGCCTTCTTCAGTCCGCGGAATCGCCGCGTCGGCCCTGCCCATGCGCGCCGCGAGGTGACGCAAGAACGACGCGGTCAGAAACGGCAGGTCGCAGGCCACCACCAGCGTCCGTGCGCTCGGAGACATGACGAGCGCCGTGTAGAGACCGCTCAGCGGGCCTGCGCCCGGTATAAGATCCGCGCATACGCGCAAACCGGAAGAACGGAAGCGATGGTGGTCGTTCGAGACGATCAGGATATGCTCGGCGACATGCCCCAAGACGGAGAGTTGCCGATCGACGATGCGTCTGCCATCGATGACCAGCTGGCTCTTGTCGAGTCCGTCGAGGCGTTGCGCCAAGCCTCCCGCGATGATTGCCGCGGTCCACACACTTGCCGCCAACGATAACAGATCACCTTCATGTCGGAGCCGAAAATCGGGCGAGTGCTGGCCGCCAGCCTGCACCAGGCGATCAATGAGCTGATACCCACACGGCTCGAGTTCTATGAAAGCTGGCTGACGGCGGGTCGCATCCGGGAAGGCGAGATGGGTCGTGCCCGCATCAACGCGGTCATCAGTTTTCTCCGCCAGGAGGGCACTGCGTACGACGCCGTGATGGAGCGCGCCGGGCGCTACACCGCCAGCTGGACACTCGATGGCCATTCGGTCGTCAAACGCGCCCTGCTGCGCCGGCTGCCCCGACCGATCCGGATGCGGGTGGTCCTGCGGGTGGGGGCCAGGCTGGTCCGCCGGCTGCACGGTGATGTGTGGCTGCAGACGGCCGTGCGGCGTGGCACGGCGGTGGTTGGTATTGAAGGGTCAATGTTCTGCGATGTTCGGTCGCCAGCCGGCGTCCCGTTGTGCCGTTTCTACGGGGCGGTGCTCGAGGGGTGTCTCGAGTCCTTCGGTATTCCGTGCCGCGCCCAACTCTTCCGATGTCGGGGGGCCGGCGACACGGTCTGCGAGCTCGTCATCGAGACGCGCAGACCGGGTTCCGGTGGGGATGATGCCGCGTCTCTGTCCGGCTGATAGGGCACCCGATCGGCCGCCCGCCTGCCTTGCGTTACGGCGGTCGGCGGGATACCGTGAGCTGAGCACCAGTGACTAAAACAGCCCAGCGTTCCCGAGTGGCTCGTCGCCTGATCGCGGCCGGGATGGTCCTGTCGTGGCTGGGTGGTCCGGTGCCGATGGCCCAACGCAGCGATGCGGTCGACCGGCGTCCGCTCGTGCACGTCGCTGAGGTCGACGCGCTGATCCAGCCGGCCTCGGCCGAGTTCATTACACAGACCCTCGACGCCGCCGACGCCGCCGGCGCCGATGTGGTCGTGCTGATGCTCCGCACGCCCGGTGGTCTGGTTGATGCCACCCGTGATATCAACAGTGGCATCATAGAGGCCCGCATGCCGGTGGTCGTGTTCGTCGGCCCCAGCGGGGCCCGTGCCGCCTCGGCCGGATTCCTGATCACGATCGCGGCCGACGTCGCCGCAATGGCCCCGGGCACGCATATCGGCGCCGCGCATCCCGTGGCGGGCACCGGTCAGCCGATGGACGACACCATGGCCGAGAAGGCGGTCTCCGACGTCGCCGCCTACGCGCGGTCTCTGGCCACCCGGCGGGGTCGTAATGTCGAGCAGGCCGAGAAGGCGGTGACCGAGAGTCAGTCGTTTACAGAGATAGAGGCACTGACGGCCACGCCCCCGTTGATCGATCTCGTTGCCGACGATCTCGACGCCCTTCTCGAGGCGCTCGACGGCCGTGTGGTTAGGCGTTGGGATGGGCGGACCGAGGTGCTGCACACGGCGGGCGCACAGGTCGTCCGGGTCGACATGAATTGGCGGCAGCGGTTACTGAGTGCGATCGCACATCCGCAGATCGCGGTGCTGCTGTTCAGTCTCGGCACGCTCGGGCTGACGATCGAGCTCTGGAGCCCGGGCGCGATCCTGCCCGGTGTGGTCGGCGGGCTCTGTCTGCTGCTGGCGTTCTTTGCGTTCCAGATACTGCCGGTCAACTACGTCGGGCTGCTGCTGGTGCTGTTCGGCCTCGTGCTGCTCGTGCTCGAGATGGTGACGACGACCTTCGGGGCGCTCGCCGCCGGCGGCGTCGTCAGCATGGTCCTCGGGCTCGTCATACTGATCGACTCGCCGGCACCGGAGCTACAGTTGGGCTGGCCGTTCATCCTCTCGACCATGCTGGCGCTGGCGGCAATCGTGACGTCGCTCGTACGGCTCGCGGTCCGTGCGCAGCTCCGTCCTCCCGTGACCGGGGTCACAGGCATGCTCGATGGGTCAGGTGAGGTGATCGAGGCGATCACGCCTGGCGCTGCGGGGCTAGTCGCTACGCACGGCGAGAGCTGGTCGGCCGTCGCGAGCCAGCCGATTGCGCGTGGCGCGCGAGTGCGCGTCGTCGGAATCGACGGCATGATGTTGACGGTGTCACCGGAGGCACCCGCGGGGCCAGCCCCGGAAGGAGCGCAGTCATGAATATCAGTCCAGTGCTGATCTTTGGCCTTGTTCTGGCGATGTATCTCGCCAATTCGGTCAAGATCCTGAACGAATATGAGCGCGGCGTGATTTTTCGGATGGGGAAGCTTCTGGCGAGGCCCAAGGGGCCGGGCATAGTCTTCGTGTTCGCGCCGATTGACCGGATGGTCCGGGTCGGGCTCCGGACGATCGTCATGGACGTTCCACCGCAGGACATCATCACGCGCGATAACGTCTCGGTGAAAGTGAACGCGGTCGTCTACTTCCGTGTCATGGATCCGGGGCGGGCGATCGTCGAGGTCGAGAACTTCCACTACGCCACGTCGCAACTAGCCCAGACGACTCTGCGGAGCGTGCTGGGAAAGGGAGATCTGGACGATCTGTTGTCGGAGCGAGACCGGTTGAACCAGGATCTCCAGCGGCTGATCGACCAGCAGACCGACCCCTGGGGCATCAAGGTCTCCGCCGTCGAGGTAAAGCACGTCGATCTACCGGAGAACATGCAGCGGGCGATGGCACGGCAAGCGGAAGCCGAGCGCGAGAAACGCGCCAAGATTATTCACGCCGCGGGTGAATTCGAGGCGTCGGAGCGCCTGGCGGAGGCCGCCGGGGTGATCGGCACACAGCCACTCGCTCTCACGTTGCGCTACCTCCATACCCTCACGGAAATCGCCGGGGAGAAAAACTCCACCATTCTGTTCCCGATTCCGATCGATCTCCTGAACCAGCTCTCACACGGCACGCGCGCTTCGAACGATGACGAACACCGATCCGAGTGAGACGGCGCCCGCCGCGAAGCAGCTGGTCTTCCTAGCGATGATGGCCACCGTCGTGGCCGTCATCGTCTTTCTGTGCGGCGTGTTGGTCGGGCGGGGTGTGCCTGTGAGACGGGCGACCGGGCAAGCGGCTGGCGAGACGGTCCCGAGCGGGGTCGGTGGGATCAGGCGCGGCCTTCCTGAGATCGCGCCGGGTCTGGGGGCGGAGCCAGGCTCGCCGCTCGACGATCTGAGTTACTTCGGTCGACTGAACGATGCCGACCCGGCGCCGGAGACGCTGGATGCGTCGGTCGAGATGCGAGCCGCGTCGCCCGCGCTCGAGACCGGTGCGGAACCGCCGGCATCGAGTCTGCCGACCGCCGAGCCAGCGCCCGACGCGGCCCCGGTGATTGGTACCGCCGCCGCTGCCGCGTTCGTCGTCCAGGTCACCGCGCTGCGGGGCGGCGACGAGGCGCGCGAGCTTGCGGGAGGGTTGGTGCAGAAGGGGTATCCTGCGTTCGTGGCCGATCCCGTGCCAGGGGCGCCGGTGGCGGTCTATCGGGTGCGCGTGGGGCCATACCCGGATCGTGGTGAGGCGGAAACGGTGCGGCTCCGGCTGGAAACGGAAGAGCGGTTCAAGCCCTGGCTTATCCAGCTCTAATTGACGTGGGGCTCCGCCCCACACCCCACCTCGGTCGCTCGGGGGAGTGGAGAAGCCCCGCGCCGCTCCCTCGCGGGCGCGCACGTGCGCGCAGCGGCTGTCAGCGACGGCCCCGAACGAGTACGAACTCCTCGCGTGTGCCTGCATAACGGGCTAAGACTGCGTCGTGCCACAACTGCTCGGTTCCGTCCACCGATTGGGGGCGTTCACCGCCGCCGCGCTATCGGGGGCGCTCCTCGTGCTCAGTTTCCCCTTGTGGGGGCATCCCGGTGCCGCCTGGGTGGCGCTGGCGCCGCTGCTCGTCGTCCTGCACAGCACTCGATCTACCAGGCTTGCGTTCGGTCTTGGGCTGACGACGGGCGTGGTCCATTTCGCCGGCACGCTGCCATGGTTGACGCAGGTCATGACCGAGTTCGGCGGACTCACGCTGCCAGTGGGCGTGCTGCTCAACGGCCTGCTGGTTGCGTATCTGGCGCTCTTTCCCGCGGCGTTCGCCGTCATAGTCGTATTGCTGTGCACCCGATTCGGTGGCTGGGCCCTGCTGAGCGCCGCGCCGGTGTGGGTGACGACCGAGCTCGGCCGGCTCTGGCTGTTCGGCGGGTTCCCCTGGGAGCTGCTCGGGTACAGCCAGACGAGCGTGCTGTCGGTCGCCCAGCTGGCGAGTCTCTTTGGGGTGCACGGTGTGACCCTGCTCGTCGTGTTCATCAATAGTGCCCTGGCGCTGGCACTGGTCGGGCCGCGGGAGCACCGCGCGCGTGTGCTTGCTGTCGCCACCGGGGTGGCCGGGGTGGTCGTGCTGTTCGGCGCCTGGCGGCTAACGGACAACCGCCTCGTGCGGGACGGCACGCCGCTGCGTGTCGGTCTAGTGCAGGGGAACATCGAGCAGGCCGATAAGTGGGATCCGGCCATGCGGACGACCATTCTAAACCGCTATCTGGATCTGAGCCGGCAGAGCGCAGCGGCTGGGGCCCGGTTGATCGTGTGGCCAGAGTCGGCCACGCCGTTCAGCTTCGAAGATGTCGCGGCCGGAGAAGCGGTTCGCCAACTGGCGCGCGACACCGGCACCTATCTGCTGTTCGGCAGCACGCAGCGCCGGCGGGACCCGGCCCCGCAGCTCTTCAACGCCGCGTTCGCCCTGCGGCCAGACGGCGAGACCGCGGCGGTGTATCGCAAGATGCATCTGGTGCCGTTCGGTGAGTACGTGCCGTTCCGATCCTTGCTGTTCTTCGCGTCGCCGCTCGTCGAGACCATAATGGATTTTTCTCCCGGCGCCAGCCCGGTCACGTTAAAGGTTGGGTCGCACCGGATCAGCACGGCCATCTGTTATGAGATCATCTATCCTGGTTTGACTCGGAGCTTCGTCCGGCGCGGCAGCCAGCTGTTGACGACGATCACCAACGACGCTTGGTATGGCCGCTCCGCTGCGCCGTACCAGCACTTTCAGCAGGCAACGATGCGGGCGATCGAGCAGGGCCGGTATCTGGTTCGCGCCGCCAACACCGGCATCAGCGGCGTCGTGGACCCGTATGGCCGCGTGCTCACGCGCAGCGCACTTTTCGAGACGGCGGTCATCACCGAGGAGGTCCGGCTGCTGTCTGGGTTTACGTTCTATGGGCGGATCGGCGACCTGGTCGCGTATCTGTGTCTGACCCTCAGCTTGACCGGAGTTTTGACTGCCTGGCGCACCCGCGTGTAGGCGGCGTCGACACGAATCCGGCGTGTTCTGATTAGAGAATTGCCGTCTGGAAGGTGAGAAAATTCGGACTACGCGGCGGCCAGTGAGCCCGCTTGCTCGAAAGGGAGGATGACCGTGGCAGTGGAGATCGAGGAACAGATCCGACGGTATCAGGAGTTAGTGGAGCGGTCGACCACATTGCGCGGCTATCTTTGACACAACGCAGACGGCGGAGGAATTGACTGCGCTCGAGGCACGCGCGGCGGCACCTGACTTCTGGAAAGACCCCGACCAGGCGCAGCAGGTGCTGCGGCGGCGTCGGGGTCTCCAGGATGATCGGGATCTTGCCGAGTCGCTCCGTCGGAAGGGGGGCGACCTCGAGGTGTTGGTCGACTGGGCCGGCCAGGGCGAGGAGGTTGGCGACGATCTTCAGACGGCTCTCGACGCGCTCGCCACGGAGGTGGAGAACGGTGAGGTCAAGAAGATGCTCGGCGGCGAGCATGACGACAAGAACGCCATCCTCACGATCCATCCTGGCGCTGGCGGCACCGAGTCACAGGACTGGGCCGGGATGCTTGCGCGAGCGTATCTGCGCTGGGCCGAGCGGCGGGCGTTCAGGGTGGAGATCATCGAGTGGCAACTCGGAGACGAGGCGGGGATCAAGGCGGCGACCCTGACGGTCAACGGTGACTACGCCTACGGCTTGTTGCTCGCCGAGGCTGGTGTCCACCGGCTGGTCCGGATTTCGCCGTTCGACCAGGCGGCGCGCCGTCACACCTCGTTCGCCTCGGTCTTCGTCTGGCCCGAGCTGCCCGAAGATGTCGAGGTCGAGATCGATGAAAAGGATCTACGTATCGACACCTTTCGCTCGAGTGGTGCCGGCGGCCAGCACGTCAACGTGACCGACTCGGCAGTTCGGATTACCCACCTGCCGACCAGCATCGTCGTGTCGTGCCAGAACGAGCGGTCACAGCACCGCAACCGCGACGCCGCCATGAAGGTACTGAAGGCCAGGCTCTACGATCTCAGGCAGAAAGAGCAGCAGGAAAAGCTGGACGAGATCGGCGGCGAGAAGAAGAACATCGGGTTCGGGAGCCAGATCCGCAGCTACGTCCTCCACCCTTACCAGATGGTGAAGGATCTCCGTACGAAGGTCGAAATCGGAGCCGTGGATCGGGTGCTCGACGGCGACTTCGATCCGTTCATCAAGGCGTATCTGGCGCGAAAGGCTGCCGCGGCGCACGACACGGACCCGCCGCCGGCGAAGACAGGTACGCGCCGGCAGTCAGGGACCCCGTGAGGCCGCCACTCGCCTCCGTCATCAGGGCTCGAACAGGCTCCCCGGTTGCGTGCCCGAGATGAACGCCTCCTGGATGGCATTGGGTGCCCAGGGTTCGGTCACCTTGCCGGTTGTGCCGTCAACCGTCACGAAGACGATGTTGTTCGGGGGGACGAAGCCGTCGGGTGCGGGACGATCCGCGATGTAAGCCTGCATGAACTCCCGCCAGATCGGCAGCGCGACCGAGGCGCCGTCCCGGCCGTTACCGAGCGAGCGCTTCTGATCGTATCCTACCCAGACCCCCACCGTGATGTCCGGGTCGAAGCCGACGAACCAGCCGTCGGTGTAGTCATCGACCGTGCCGGTCTTGCCGCCCAGAGGCCAGCCGAGCGACCGGGCGCCCACACCGGTGCCGCGCTCGATCACGCCGCGGAGGATGTTCAGCATCACGTACGCCGTGTCGGCGCGGATGGCATCGTGTGCGTCGGGTTGGTTCTCCTCGAGTACCTTGCCATTGCGGTCGACGATCCGCGTGATCCGATACGGTGTCATCCGTATGCCGCGGTTCGGGAAGACCGAGTAGGCGCTGGTGATCTCCTCGAGCGTGGTCTCGGCTGACCCGAGCGCCACCGACAGAAACGGCGGCACCTCCGAGGTGAAGCCGAACCGGTCCGTGTATGCGACGACCGCCTCCGGGCCGATCTCATTCATCAGGCGGACCGCCGGCACGTTGCGCGACTTCTCCAGCGCGAACCGCAACGTGATTGGGCCCAGATAGTCCCGTTTGTAGTTGGTCGGTTCGTACGGCTCCTGGCCCGGACCGACGTCGTAGCTGACCGGTTCGTCCACGATGATCGAGGTCGGGGTGTAGCCTCGGTCGATGGCCGCGGTGAAGAGGATCCCCTTGAACAGTGATCCCAGCTGCCGCTTGGCCTGGGTCGCCCGGTTGAACTTGCTTCGCTCGAAGCTGTACCCGCCCACCATGGCCAGGATTCGGCCGGTGCGGTTGTCGAGGGCGAGCAGGGCCGCTTCGACCTCCGGGTCCTGCTCGAGCGTGGTCCGCAGCACGCCGGCAGCCTCGTCGATCGCCATGACCCGGACATCGATCAGGTCTCCCGGCTTGACGAACTCCCCGGCGGTGCGTCGCCGTGTCCAGGCAAACCCGTCGGGGGGCATGTCGGTGGTGTACTGCCCGATCCGAGCCTGGATCGCACCGCCGTCGGTTCCGGTCACGATCGCCGGCACGACGTCTCCCTCCACGACGCCGAATCGCCACCGCCGGTGTTCGTAGCTCTCCACCGCCTCGCCCTCGGTGACGACGTTGCGCGTGGGAGCGCGGTAGCCCTGACTCTTGTCGAGTACCCGTAACCACCGTTCGGCCGCGACGGTTGCCGCGCCCTGCAGCCTCGCATCCAGCGTCGTGTGGACCTCGAGCCCGTCCTCGTACAACGAACCGGCACCGTAGGCGGCCTCGAGATGCTGCCGTACCTCCTCGACGTAGTACGGTGCGACCGATTCCAGCTCCGAAGGCCGATCCGCTAGTACGATCGGGCTGGCCGCCGCTGTCCTAGCCTCGTTCTGCGTGATGTAGCCGTTGTCGGACATTTCACCCAGCACGTAGTTGCGTCGAGAGTGCGCGAGGTCGGGGTTGATGAGCGGACTCTGACGGGACGGGGTCTGGAAGATGCCGGCAATCAGCGCCGCCTCCGCGAGCTCCAGCTCGAGCGCCGGCTTTCCGAAGTAGAGTCGCGCCGCAGCCTCGACTCCGTAAGCGCCGCTGCCGAGATACATCTGGTTGCAGTAGAGCGTGAGGATCTCTCGTTTGGTGTAGCGCTTCTCGATCTGGAGGGTGAGGATTGCCTCGTTGAGCTTGCGGGTCCAGAACTTGTCCCGTCCGAGCGGCGTCGAGCCGCCCAGCGACACGTGGCGGGCCAGCTGTTGGGTGACGGTGCTCGCGCCATACAGGCGCTGATACATGATGTTTCCGATCGCGGTGATCGCCGTCCGCCGCAGGTCGAACCCGAAGTGGCTGAAGAAGCTGGCATCCTCGGAGGAGATGATCGCCTGGCGCAGCACCTCCGGGATGTCGTCGTAGCCGATGACGACCCGCTGCTCGATGGCGAACTGGCCGATCTCCTCGCCGCCAGCCGCATACACCCGCGTGATGGTGCTAGGGGCATAGTCGTCGAGCGTCGACACCTCCGGCAGGTCCGGAGTGTAGGCGAATAGCACGCCGCTGATGCCACCTGCGAGTGCTGCCGCGACCAGAAAGAAGACGACTTTGGCCTGCTTGACGAACGGATCGATCAAACGCTTCACGCGGGCTCCTTTGCCTCTATTCTAGCGCCCGACCGCGTGGTTCGCGAAACAATTCTTGGAGGGGGGCATCCCGCCGGGCGGCGTTACTCTTCGGTCTCGAATTTCCCAAGATGCCCCATTGTCGCGCCGGGACAGCCAGGCACTGCAGTTGCGACCTGTTCCAGTTCCAGGAGCCACGCAGTCAGACCCCTCGCCAAGACGCCGAATAACGCACAATGTTGACAATGAAGAGCTCATATTTTATAATTGACATACTATTACATTGTAGCGTCACCAAGTGCATGGTGATCATGATTAAACCATTACAGGAAAAGGTGTTATGGGTAAAGTAATCGGAATAGACCTAGGGACGACCAACTCGGTTGTCGCTGTCATGGAGGGCGGGGAAGCCGTCGTCGTGACCAATGCTGAAGGGAACAGGACCACCCCGTCCGTCGTGGCATTCACGAAATCTGGCGAGCGTCTCGTGGGGCAGGTGGCCAAGCGTCAGGCCGTGACCAACCCAGAGAACACGGTGTTCTCCATCAAGCGGTTCATGGGACGCAAGCACGACGAGGTCAGCGAGGAGATGAAGATGGTGCCGTACGGGGTCATGAAAGCCTCGAACGGCGATGTGCGTGTAAATGCCGGAGATAAGGAGTCGTCCCCCCCGGAGCTCTCCGCCATGATCCTACAGAAGCTCAGACAGTCAGCCGAGGAGTATCTCGGCCAGTCGGTCAACCAGGCGGTCATCACCGTCCCGGCCTATTTCAACGACGCTCAGCGGCAGGCGACCAAGGACGCCGGTCAGGTCGCCGGTCTCGAGGTGCTCCGGATCGTCAACGAGCCGACGGCCGCGGCCCTCGCATACGGGTTGGACAGGAAGAAGGACGAGACGATCGCCGTGTACGATTTCGGCGGCGGTACCTTCGATATCTCCATTCTCGAGGTGGGCGAAGGCGTCGTGGAAGTCAAGGCGACCAAGGGCGATACACATCTGGGTGGTGACAATCTCGACCAGCGCGTCATCGAGTGGATCGCCGCCGAGTTCAAGAAGACCGACGGGATCGATCTGACGAAGGATCGTATGGCGTTGCAACGGCTCAAGGAGGCGGCGGAGAAGGCGAAGATGGAGCTGTCGACCGTCGTCGAGACCGAGATCAACCTGCCGTTCGTCACCGCGGATCAATCCGGACCAAAGCATCTGGCGATGACGTTGAGCCGGTCGCGTTTCGAGCAATTGGTGGAAGACCTGCTGCAGAAGACGGTCGAGCCGGTCAAGCTCGCGATGTCGGACGCGGGGCTCGAGGCGTCGCAGATCGATGAAGTTGTGATGGTCGGCGGGTCCACTCGGGTACCTCGGGTGCAGGCGATCGTTAAAGAGCTTTTCGGCAAGGACCCGCACAAGGGGGTCAACCCGGACGAGGTGGTCGCCCTCGGGGCCGCGCTGCAGGCGGGCGTGCTGGCCGGCGAGGTCAAGGACCTGCTACTGCTCGACGTCACACCGCTGTCGCTCGGGATCGAGACGCTCGGCGGGGTCATGACGACGCTGATCGAGCGTAACACCACGATTCCCAGCAAGAAGAGCGAGAACTTCTCGACGGCGGCCGACAGCCAAACGAGCGTCGAGGTGCACGTGCTGCAGGGCGAGCGGCCGATGGCGCGGGACAACCGCACGCTCGGGAAGTTTCATCTCATCGGCTTGCCACCGGCGCCGCGGGGGGTCCCGCAGATCGAGGTCGCTTTCGACATCGACGCCAACGGTATCGTCAACGTCTCGGCCAAGGATCAGGGGACCGGCAAGGAGCAGAAGATCACCATCACGGCGTCGAGCGGTCTCCCCAAGGAAGAAGTCGAGCGGATGATGCGGGAGGCCGAGTCACATGCCGAGGAAGACAAGGAACGGAAGGAGACCATCGAGACGCGGAACCAGGGGGACCAGGCGGTGTACACCGCCGAGCGGATGCTGAAGGACGCGGGGGACAAGCTGTCGGCCACTGAGCGTGGGTCCATCGAGAACGCTATCGCCGATGTGAAGAAGGCGCTCGAGTCGGATGACGGCGCGGTGCTCACTCAGGCGATGGAACAACTAACGTCCGTGCAGCACAAGGCCGCCGAGGCGATGTACAAACAGGCTAGTGAGACCCCGCCGCCAGCGGAGCCAGGGCCCGGCGCTCCCGGCGGCGACGCCGCGGCCGACGGGGCGGCGGAGGGCGAGGTCATCGACGCCGAGGTGGTCGAGGAGAAGAAGTAGCCTGGCGAGGAGGCTTTCGATTTTCGATTAGCTCCACTGTGATCTTCGATTAGCTCCACTGTGATCATGGACTTCTACATCATTCTCGGCGTCGAGCGAACCGCGTCGGCTGGGGATGTGAAGCGGGCCTACCGCCGGCTGGCGCGCCGGTATCACCCGGACATCAATCCTGGCGACCGGGAGGCGGCGGCGTTCTTCCGCCGGGTCGCCGAGGCCTACGACACGCTGATCGACCCGGAGCGTCGGCGGGAGTACGACGAGCATGGCCACGTCTATCCGCGGTCGGGCGGGGTCGGCGTCGAGTTCGAGGGGTTCGACTTCTCCCTGCCCTCGACGGGGGAGTCGGCGTCTACCTTCGGTGATCTGTTCGCTGATGTGTTTACCGCGTGGGGCGCGGGTCGTCCACCGGACACGAGCAGCCAGGGTGTAGATCTACACGCCCCGCTGCGGCTCGACTTCGAGGATGCAATGCGTGGGGGGACGCACGAGGTTACCGTGACGCGCGTCGCTCGATGTGACGCCTGTCTTGGGTCCGGCACTAGACGGGTGGTTGAGAGCCGCTGTGCCGGCTGCGCAGGCACCGGTCACATGCGGTGGACCCGAGGCCATATGGTGTTTTCGCGCCAGTGCGGACAGTGCGGCGGCACCGGTCACCGTCGTCTGCGTGCCTGTGGGGCCTGTGGCGCCCAGGGCGTTGTCTCGCGCACCGATGCCGTTGCCGTGAGCGTGCCAGCCGGGGTCGCCGACGGCGCTCGGATCAGGCTGGTCTGTTCTGGTAGCGTCGGGCAACGGAGCGGCACGGCGGGAGATCTCTACGTCACGGTGAGCGTCGACCGGCATCAGCTTTTCCGGCGGGACGGAGACGACTTGCATCTCGTCCTGCCGGTTGCGGTACACGAGGCGGCGCTCGGCGCGCGTGTGGACGTGCCGACCATCAGTACGCCGGCCCGGGTTCGGATTCCGCCGGGCACCCAGTCCGGTCAGCGGTTCCGGGTGCGCGGTCGAGGGGCGCCGTCGCCACAAACCGGAGAAGCCGGGGATCTGGTGGTCGACGTGCGGGTCGTGCTCCCGCGCCTGCTCGATGAGCGCTCGAAGGAGCTGATGCGGGAGCTGGGGCGGATCCACACCGAGGACGTGCGAGCGGGGCTGGTACGATGATCCGACGTCACGCGAGGTGAAAGTGACCGGTCCCCGCGTGGTGCGCCAGAGGACGTGCAAGACGGGCTGCCAGACATTGTTCCTGAGGCGCAACGAGAAAGCGAGCGGCAGATGCCAGGCAAAGGAACCGGGCACGGGTACTTCATGATCAGCGCGGTGGCCCAGCGGTACGACATCCATCCGCAGACGCTGCGCCTCTACGAACGAGAGGGGTTGCTCAAGCCGTCGCGGACTGAGGGCAACACCAGGGTGTACTCTGACGCTGATCTTGAGCAACTGGAGACCATCCTGGCGCTGACCCGTGACCTGGGGGTGAATCTGGCTGGGGTCGAGATCATCCTGAACATGCGCCGCAAGATGGACCGAATGCAGGCAGAGGTTAACGAGTTCATGACCTACGTCAAGCAGGAACTCGCGCGTGGTCTCGGCGATTGGGAGCAGCGGCTGGGCACAGCCCTGGTAAGATCATTGCCGACCGACCTGGTGCGCGCCGACCAGCGCCAGCCGGCCGACGGCACCGAACCGCCTGGCGACCGGGCTCGCGCCTCCAGGGTGGGCGGAGACGTCAACAGGCGCCAGGCAGAAGGCAGTAGGGTGTCGGCGGCTGCGCGGCCTCCGTCAGCGACGCGCTGACGCTCGACAGCCGGTGTCCCGTCTCAGGCGTTGGCCTCATCATGTCCTGTTCGCATTGTAACGATACCGGCTGGCGTATGGTTCCAGAGGACGGCGTGTCCCGAGTCGTACGCTGTGAGTGCTGGCGTCGGGGCGTGGCGCGGACGATGCTGGCCACTGCGCAGATCCCACCGCGGTATCGAGCCTGCGAGCTCGAAACGTTCGTCACCTATGAGAACGAACGATTGTTGCGGGCGGTCGACCGGGCGCGTCGGTTCGTCGAGGCATTTCCGGTGGTCGACAAAGGGCTGCTGCTGATCGGCCCACCCGGCATCGGCAAGACTCATATCGCTGTCTCGGTCCTTCGACAAGTCGTGCTCGAGAAAGGCGTGCGCGGTCTGTACTACGACACGCGTAGTCTGCTCAGCACCATTCGCAGCACCTACAATCCGGTGACCCGAACGTCGGAGGTCGACATACTCCGCCCGGTTATGGAAGCGGAGTTGCTGGTGCTGGACGATCTCGGCGCGGAGCGGCTGACCGACTGGGTGGAAGAGACGATGAATCTCATCGTCAACACCCGCTACAACGACCGCCGGGCAACCATTTTTACCTCGAACTACGAGGACATCCCCGACCCGGAGGTTCTGGATTCGTTGTTGGTTCGCGTCGGTTTTCGCATGCATTCCCGCCTGCGCGAGATGTGCGAGTTCCTCGAGTACGGCGGACCCGACTATCGGGACTTCGAGTTCACTCCGAGCAGCGACGATCTGTATCGCAAGTGGAAGACCCAGCCGAGGCGCAAGCTGCCGGCGCGGACATCGGCGCGGGCCCGGGCACAGCTGAAGTCGGGCCGGACCGAGCTCGGTTGGACCGGCGGCAAAGCGGGCGGCTAATGGTTGGACGGCTCGACGGAACGGGTGCGTCACCGCTTGGGCTGTATCTCCACATCCCATTCTGCGAAGCGATCTGCAACTACTGCAATTTCAACCGGGGACTGCTCGACGTCGGACTGAAGCGCCGTTATCTCGAAGCGTTGAGCCGGGAAATCGAGAGCTCCCTCGACGGGGGCCGGGTCGACTCGGTGTTCTTCGGCGGCGGCACGCCGTCGGTGCTTGCGCCGGCCGAGGTGTTCGGGCTGATCGCACGGTGCCGGTCGACCTTCGACCTCGATCCCGATGCGGAGATCACGCTTGAAATGAACCCGGAAACCGCGTCGCGTGACCGGCTTGAGGGGTATCTGGCGGCCGGTGTGACGCGCCTCAGTATGGGCGTGCAGTCGTTCCGGGACGAGGAACTGGGGCGGCTCGGACGGCGCCACACGGCAGACCGTGCGATCGAGGCGTTCGATCTGGCCCGGGCCGTGGGATTCGACGACGTCAGTCTGGATCTCATGGCCTGGCTGCCGGAGCAGACGGTGTCACACTGGATCGAATCGGTTGAAACGCTGGTCGGCCTTGGTCCAGACCACGCGTCGCTTTACCTGCTCGAGTTGTATCCCAATGCGCCACTGCGTGAGGAGATGGCGAGGGGAGGCTGGTCGCAGGCGCCGGACGAGGTCGCGGCCGAGATGTATCACGTCGGGCTCGACCAACTCGACGCGGCGGGGTATCGTCAGTACGAGATCTCGAATGTGGCCCGGCCCGGTCGGATGTCCCGACATAACTTGAAGTACTGGTCCGATGGCGCATGGCTGGGGTTCGGGTGCGGCGCGCACTCGACATGCGAGGGGCGGCGGTGGCACAACGTGACCGAGATCGGCACCTACATCAACCGTCTGAGCGGCGGGGTGAGCCCGTTGGCTAGCCAGCGGACCATGTCAGCTGAGGAGCGTTTGACCGATAGGTTGTTTCTGGGTCTGCGCCTATCGGAGGGCGTGGACGTGACGGCGGTCGCGCAACGCTACGCGGTCGATGTCTGGGCGCGCTGGGGGAAGGAGCTGGTCCCCTTCGTCGAGGCTGGGGTCCTCGCCCGTGACCGCAATCGGCTGCGCCTGACACGGAACGGGATGCTGCTTGCCAACGAGGTGATGCGTGTGTTCGTCTAGGGGATGGCCACCGAGGGCGGTCCACTCCTGCCTGGGGCTCGGCGGACCCGCCGAAGCCCGGGCGATGGAGGAAGGGCTGAGCCGTCCACTGCGCCCGGTGCGGCAGGGAGGCGCGGTATCGACGGCATGTGGATAACCGGTCGAAGGCGCGGGGACCGTGTGCGCGCGGCGGTGCTGGTCGCGGCGGCGTTCGGGATTGGTGTGGTCTGGGGTGGGAGCGGCGCGGTGCGGGGGATGACGCGCAGTGCAACCGTGACCCAGACGCCGCGGGTCTTCAGCGCCGAGACCGGGATGCTGCTCGACTACGTCAAGGCAGGTCAAACCGACGCGTTCGAGGGTGCCATGACGCGGGTGGGAGTGGCGCTCACCAGCAGCGCGGCGGCGGACCGGCGGCGGCAGGCGGTCGGGTGGAAGATCTACAAAGCCGCGGAGCCGCTTCCCGGTGACGTAGTGTTGTATGTTTCAGTCCTCGAGCCGGTCGTGACTGGGGCGGACTACTGGGTGCCCCAGATCTTGAACGAGGCATTCCCGACGGAGGTGCAGACGCTGTACGAGACCTACGCCGGGGCGTTCGCGGACGGTCAGATGCTCTTGAACCTCATCCCCGTCAGCGGGTTGTGAGCGGCCGCCAGGAGCGGCGTCCAGACATCGGGCGCACGGAATCGTTTGGCTCAGCGGCTTGGTACGGTAGAGTGGCCCCCTTTGGGCAGGCCACACTGGCATGAAGGAGGAGTACATGCGGACGATGCTGAGTAAGCAGTCTCGGAAGAGCCGGGTCTGGATGGGCACGGCGGTGGTGGCGGCACTCGCCATCGGCGTGCTGTTAGGGAGCTCGTTTGCGCCGCGGTCCGAAGCGGCGGCGCAACCGGTGCTGAATTTCAGTGGTGGGTCCGGCCTGCTGATGAACTACGTGGCGCCGGGGGCCACGGCCGATTTCGAGCGCGTCATGCGGACTTACGGTGAGGCGCTCGTTGGGAGTGACAACGCTCAATACAATCAGATGGGTGCGGGCCTGAAGGTCTTCCGCGCCGCTGAGCCGGGTCAGAACAACACGGTGCTCTATTTGTGGGTCGTCGACCCCGTCGTGTCGGGAGCCAACTACGCTGTCGCAAATGTGCTCAACGACGAGATGCCGTCCGAGGTGCAGGATCTCTATGACGCCCTGGTCGCATCGATGGAAGGTGGCGGGCAGCAGACGATCAACATGAACCTCGTGATGGAATTCTAGCCAGGCTGCTTTAGCACGACCTGTCGGTATCTGCCTTCTGGGGCCGGGGTTGGCGTCACGGCGTGTGGGATGAGCGCGTCGCTCCAGCCCCTGCTGCGGCGTCCCCGGGCTGGGAAGACTCCGCGCAGAGCCTCACTAGAACCCGAGGTTGAGTCCCGCGTAGAGCCGCTGGTGCGTGTCGTGCTGGGGTGAACCACGGAGCGTGAAGACGCGGTAGTCCAGTCGCAGACGGATCGGTCCAGCGACCGCGATCTTGACGCCGGCACCAGTATTGACGCCTCCGCTGGTCGCCTCGAGACCGCTCCCGGTCTCCTGGTACAGCCCCCCACCGACGGTTCCGTAGAACTGCAGCCCCGAGATCCCGAACGGCGTCTGGACTAGGAGATTAAACATGCCGGTCCGGAGCCCAGGCGCGCCAGCTGCCTGATCTACCGCCGTGTCGGAAAACTCGAACTCGAAGCCCACGACGATCAACGAGAGCCCCACACCGAAGCCACGGACTTGGCGGTTCGACGGGGTGGCGTTCGTGCCCACGAAGGCGGTCAGGTCCGCGTCAGCGGGCGCCGCGGCACACAGCATCACAACAAGTAGGGCCAGGGTGATGAGGAATAGGCGCATGCGCGTTGCGGTGATCTGACCATCCATCATTGGTTGGTTCCGGCATGGTATCAGAGTCGTCTCGGCGCCACGTCTGGCAGGAGTACGCCGGTTTGGCGGTGTGATAGAGTGACCGCACCCGATGGACCCGCGGTCCACCGACGAGCAGCGCCGCCCCCGCCACACTGTTCGAGAGTTCGCTAAAGCCGCCACGGCGCCCCGTGCTACGGAGTGGGATCTGGCCCAGTGCATGCCGATCGAATCGCCGCCCAGGCTCGTCAACCTCGGGCCGATGGGCGCTCAGTTTCCTGACTGCCTTGGTGGCGCCGCCATGACGATCAGCGAAGGATTCGTGGAGGTGGTGCCCGTACTCGACGCCGACCGGATTGGCACCGCAAGACAGCATTTGGTCCTAGGCGCATGAATGCCGACGCCGACCGGCTGGCCGGGGCGGTGCTCACCGCCGATTGTCGGGCGATCGCTCGGGCGATCACGATGGTCGAGGCCAAGGGCAGGTCGGCGGCGGCGATCATCAAGGCGGTCTATCCTCGCAGCGGACGGGCGTATGTGATCGGAGTGACCGGGGCCCCGGGTGTGGGGAAGAGTACTCTCGTCGATCGGATAACGGCGGCGCTGCGTTCCCGCGACCGCACGGTTGGTGTGCTGGCCGTGGACCCGACCAGCCCGTTCAGCGGTGGCGCCGTGCTGGGCGATCGGGTGCGGATGCAGCGGCATGTAGGCGACCCCGGTGTGTTCGTGCGAAGCATGGCGACGCGCGGGCAACTCGGCGGTCTAGCGCGCGCGACCGATGATGCGGTAGTGATCCTGGATGCCGGTGGGTTCGAGGTGATCGTCATAGAGACGGTCGGTGTCGGTCAGGCGGAGATCGAGATATCCCGCACGGCGGATATGTCGATCGTCGTGACCATGCCCGGGTCCGGTGACAGCGTGCAAGCGCTGAAGGCTGGCATCCTGGAGATCGCCGATCTGTTCGTCGTGAACAAGGCAGACCACGATGGTGCGGATCACGCGGTGGCCACGATAGAGGCGATGCTGAGTCTGAAGGAGTATGGCCCAGATGATTGGCGGCCACCGGTGCTGCAGACTCGCGCGACGGACGGCATCGGGGTCGATGAGCTCCTGGACGCGGTGGATCGGTTTCGCGCGCGTGGCGGTGCGGTGCTCGGGCAACGACGCCGGGCGCGTTTCCGCGCCCGGGTCCGGCAGCTGATGTCGGACCGCTTCCTCGAGCACACCGAGTATCACGAGCTCGAGCCGGGTGTCTTTAACTGGTGGGTTGACCGGGTGACCGCGGCCGAAGTTGACCCGTATACGGCCGCTGACGAGATCCTCGAGCGCGTCCTGGGTGGCGTACGCAGCGCCCGCAAGCCAGGTGAGCCGCTCGAACGTCCCGTGGATGGCCGTCAGGCAGCCGGAGTGCCACGAAGAACCCGTACCTCGAACGGGGGGTAGCGTGCCGGGCGGATGAATCTGTTTAAGCACAGGGAGCGCCATGCGATGAAGGTGGTTCTCGATCACGTCGGCATCGCGGTCCGCGATCTGGATGAGGCGGTGGCGTTTTACCGGGATGCCTTGGGGTTGGAGATCCAGGGCGTTGAGGAGGTGCCGTCGCAGCACGTGCGCGCGCAGCTCGTGCCGGTCGGTGGAGCTGCACTTGAGTTGCTCGAAGCCACCTCGGAGCAGTCGGCGATCGCGCGCTCGATCGGGCGGCGCGGTCCTGGACTGCACCATCTCACGCTCCGGGTCGACGACATTGCGGCCGTCCTCGCGAGGCTCAAGGCTCGCGGCATCAGACTGATCGACGAGAAGCCCCGTCCGGGCGCTTGTGGGAGCCTGGTGGCGTTCATCCATCCGACCGCCGTGCACGGCGTTCTGGTGGAGCTCAAGGAAGATCCCGGAGTCGGCGAATCGAAAGGCGAGGAAGGACTGTAGTGGTGGGCAACGAGCAGACAGCAATGCAGATCGGGGTGATCGGCGGCAGCGGCCTGTACAAGATGGACGCGTTGACGGACCGCGAGGAGGTCCGTGTAACCACGCCGTTCGGAGATCCCTCCGCTCCCTACATCGTAGGCACGCTCAACGACCGGCGTGTGGCGTTTCTGGCCCGGCACGGGAAGGGCCATAGGCTGATGCCGTCGGAGCTCAATTTCCGCGCCAATATCTTCGGGTTTAAGACGCTCGGCGTCGACTGGATCCTGTCCGCCAGTGCCGTCGGGAGTCTCCAGGAAGTGTATCGCCCGCTCGACATAGTCATTCCGGACCAGTTCCTGGATCGTACCCGTGGGCGGCTCAGCACGTTCTTCGGCGGTGGTATTGTGGCCCACGTCGGGTTCGCCCAGCCGTTCTGTCCCGTGCTCAGCGACATCGTCTTCGATTCGGCTACCGCCACCGGGGCCAGCGTCCATCGCGGTGGGACATACGTGTGCATGGAAGGGCCGCAGTTCTCGACGCTGGCCGAGTCGCGGCTGTATCGCTCCTGGGGGATGGACGTTATCGGGATGACGAATCTACAGGAGGCGAAGCTCGCCCGGGAAGCCGAGATCTGCTATGCGACGCTGGCGCTGGTGACCGACTACGATTGCTGGCACGAGGGACACGACGACGTGACCGTAGATATGATTATCGCCACTCTGAGTCAGAACGCCGTGACGGCGCAAGCGGTTGTGGCCGACGCCGTCGCCCGGCTGCCGGTCGCCCGCGGATGCGGGTGCGGTGCGGCGCTCGGCTCGGCTATCATTACGCAGCCGGATCTGATTCCACCGGACGTGAAGCGCGATCTGGCGCCGATTATCGGTAAGTACGTGCCGGAGTAGTAACGACGTCAGGTGGTGTCGCTGTTTCGGCACTCGCAACGAGCCAGGAGCGCGTGATCAGCGGGCCGTTTACCGAGTGCGCTTCAGACGGAAGCCCCGCGCGAGAGTCGGAGCATGACCGCGTCCGATGGCGGACCTGGACGCCACGGGATTCCAGAAGAGAGCACAGCCCATTGCAGCCAATCCTCACGGTCGGGTCCGTCGCGTTCGATTCCATCAAGACACCGTTTGGAGAAGTCTCGCGTGTGGTCGGGGGCGCCGCCACGTATTTCAGCATCGCGGCATCCTTCTTCACCGATGTACGTATGGTGGCGGTCGTCGGTGACGACTTCGTGGAGGAGCAGATGCGGGTCTTCTCCGGCCGTCGTATCGACCTGACCGGGCTGCAACGTGTGCCTGGCGAGACCTTTCGCTGGAAGGGCGAATACAGTTTTAATCTCAACAGCCGCGAGACGATTTACACCCACCTCAACGTTTTCGACCAGTTTCGCCCGGTGTTGCCGGAGAGCTACCGACCGACACCGTTCGTGTTTCTCGCCAACATCCACCCGGCGTTGCAGTTGCAGGTACTCGACCAAGTGAGCGCGCCGCAGTTCGTCGCCGCCGACACGATGAACTACTGGATCGAAGGCACGCCGGCCGAGTTGCGGCAGGTGCTCGAGCGGGTCGACGCGCTCGTGATCAACGACGAGGAGGCCCGCGAGCTGAGCGGTGAGGCGAACCTCGTGAAGGCGGCGCGCGCCATCCAGCGTATGGGACCCAAGCTGCTGATCATCAAGCGGGGCGAGTACGGCGTCCTCATGACAGGCGACCAGGGGTTCTTCGCCGCTCCGGCGATGCCGCTCGAGGAGGTGTCTGACCCGACCGGTGCCGGGGACACGTTTGCCGGCGGATTCATGGGGTATCTGGCCGCCGCCGGGGAGATCACCGAAGCGGTCGTTACCCGCGGTGTCATCGCGGGCAGCGCGCTGGCCTCCTTCGCGGTCGAGGACTTCGGGCTCGATCGACTGTTGCGGCTAACACCGGCTGAGCTGCGCGACCGGTTCGACGCGTTCAAGCGCCTGACGCACTTCGAAGCGTTATGACGATGCGTGTCGGAGGCACGTTGGAGCTCGCCCGCCGCCCGCGTGCGTGGCTTGCGCAGGGATTCCTGATCGTGACACTGGCCTGGATGCTGATGCTGGTGACGGTGCCGTTACTACTGGCCCACGAGACGGGCGAACGTGCCGTGACGGCGACCTCAGCCGGTACCTATCTGGTCGGTAGCATCATCTGTCACCAGCGACCGGATCGGTCGTTCCGGCTTCGTGGGGTGCAGATGCCGGTCTGCGCACGGTGCGCTGGGCTGTATCTAGGCGCAACGGTCGGAGTCCTGCTGGCCGGTGCCGGCGTCCCGTTTCGGAGGTTGGCGGACGGGTGTTCTGGCATCCTACACGTCGTACTCGATGTCACGTCCAGCCAGTGCACGGCGCAACGCAGGCGTAATCAGGCAGGATGCGGCGTGGGCGCCACGCCGCCGGTCGAGATACCCGGCCGGGAAGCCGGTCGCGAATCCCCGCTCGGGAACTTCACGTCCGGTGGAGGCCGGATGACAGCCTTGGGGTCGTCGCCGTCGCTCCACCTGATGGTGCTGGCGGCAGCGGGGCCGACGGGTGTGACTTGGCTGGCGGAAGCTGTCGGGTGGCTGCCATACGCAGATGGGCTGCGGGCCGTGGCGGCGGTGCCGCTGGGAGTGGCGGTGACATGGGTCGCAAGTCTCGTGATTCGCGGCGAGCTCGCGTAGCGGCGAAGCCAGGCCCGGTCGTGTCCGATCCCGATACGAGTCTGGCGATGGCGGTCGCCGCGCTCGGCTGGGTGATTCCCGGGGGCGGGCATCTCTGGCTGGGGCGGCGCCAGAAGGGTCTCATCTTCCTGGTCATCTTGCCCCTGATGTTCGCCATCGGATTGTGGCTCGAGGGACGGCTCTTTCCGCTCGACCCGGGCCAGCCGCTTTCCCTGCTGGCGGCGCTCGCGGATCTCGGGAACGGCCTGCCGTATCTGATTGCAACCGTCAGTGGGCTTGGCGAAGGTCGCGTCGTGGCCGCGACCTTCGAGTATGGCAATACGTTCACGATCGTATCCGGGCTGCTGAACATGCTGGTCTGTCTTGACGCCTACGACGTGGCGCTCGGCCGGAAGTAGTCCCCGATGCAGAGCCACTTCTTCCTGATGGTGATCTTCGCGGGGTTCGTGTCGCTGGTCTTCGCTGTGATTATGAAGGACGAACCGGTAGACCAGGTGAAGTTCGGCGGCATGCTTTTCGTGAGCTTCGTGGCCACGGCCGTGGTGTTTGGCTGGATCTTGTACCCGTTTCCGTTGTGATCCGTGGTGACAGCGTGACGTTCGCGAGACACTTCTGGTCGCGTCAGGAGCGAAGCGCGGCCCGGCGACGTCGCACCGACGACTGGCTGGGCGGTCGGACGGCATGAGGCGTCGCGTACGGATCTGGGGACCGGCTTGGGCGATGATGGTGCTCATCTTTGTCCTGTCCTCGATGTCGCGGCTGCCGCCTGGCGCCGAGCGCGTCGACGACGGTGTGGCGCATGCACTGGAGTACGGTGTCCTCGCGGCGTTGCTGCTGCGGGGGCTCGCCGACGCGAGCTGGCAGGGTGTGACCGGCTGGGCCGCCTGGCTTTCCGTGCTGCTGGCAGTTCTCTACGGTGTCACTGATGAGTTGCATCAGGCCTTCGTGCCGGAGCGCACGACCGAGGTTGCCGATCTGACCGCAGACGCCGTTGGGGCGATGGTGGCAGTCGGCCTGATCCGGACCTGGCAGTCCGTGGTGAAAGCCCAGCATCGCACCGACTGTGACGTGGCGCCAGACTGACATGGGGCGATAAGAGAGAAAGCGTCGCCGCCGCTCGGCTACCACGCGGCGGTCACCTCGGACTGCTGAAGTATAGTGACGGATAGTAGACACCCATGAGTGACGATCAGGTGCTGACCTCGCGCGACGGCGCCGTCGCGACGGTGACCGTCAACCGTCCTGCGGTGCTGAACGCTCTCGACGCGCGCACTGTCCGGACCCTCACGGGGGTGATGACCGATCTGGGGCAGGACGAGGAGATCCGCTGCGTCGTGCTGACCGGTGCCGGTGATCGCGCCTTCGTCGCCGGGGCGGACATCGACGAATTGGCGCGTCTGACACCGACTGCCGCCCGCGCGGTGTCGGTTGCAGGGCACCGGCTGTGCGCCTTGATCGAGGGTCTGGGCAAGCCGGTCATCGCCGCGATCAACGGTTTCGCGCTCGGGGGAGGCTGCGAGATCGCCATGGCGTGCACGTTCCGGATCGCCGTTACGACGGCGAAGATCGGTCAGCCGGAGATTGCCCTGGGGCTGATTCCCGGGTTCGGCGGCACGCAGCGTCTGCCGCGTTTGGTCGGCCGGGGCCGCGCGCTCGAGCTGCTCCTGACCGGGGCGCCGATCGACGCAGAAGAGGCCAGGCGGATCGGGTTGGTTAATCGAGTGGTGCCGCCGGCGGCGCTGGCCGATGAGATGAGGCGGCTCGCCGTGACCCTGGCGGCGCAAGCCCCCGTGGCGGTTCGGCACATCCTCGAGTCGGTGCATCGCGGTTTGGACATGCCCCTCGCCGAGGCGGCGGCGTTCGAGGCGTCGATGTTCGGTCTGGTGTACGCGAGCGAGGATGTGCGCGAAGGCACCACCGCCTTTTTAGAAAAGCGCACACCGCGGTTCACGGGGCGCTAGGCACCGTGATGGAGACTCCGACGTCGACCGGGGGGGTGAGCGACTGCAGGGTTGGCATTGTCGTATCGACCTACAACGACTTTGTCACCAACCGATTACGGGACGGCGCGGTCGAGGCGTTACAGGCAGCCGGCGTCGCGGCCGACGCGATCGTGGTGGTCACCGTGCCGGGCGCGTTCGAGATTCCCCAGGCGGCGCACAAGCTGTCAGCGTCCGGTGGGGTGGACGCGGTTGTCTGCCTCGGATGTGTGATCCGCGGGGAGACGCCGCACTTCGACTTCCTTGCGTCGGCCGTGGCGCACGGCATCACGATGGTGGCGCTCTCCAGCGGGATTCCGACCACGTTCGGAGTGCTCACGACCAACTCGGCCGAGGAGGCGTTGGCGCGCGCCGGGTCTGGTGCCGCGAACAAGGGGTGGGAGGCGGCCGAGGCGGCCCTGGAGATGATCCGGCTGTTCCGCCGGCTGACGCCACTGGAGCCGGAGCCCGGACGGTGAGTGCGGCGCGGTCTGCTCGCGACGAACGCCACCGCGGCCGCGTGGCGGCGCTCCAGTTGCTCTATCAGCGGGAGGTCGGCGGCGCGACCGGGGCGGAGCTAGAGGAGGCGGTGCGGTGTTACTGGGTCGGGCATTCCTCAGGCCCAGCCCACCGGGTGTTCGCGACGACTCTGCTGGATGGTGTCATCGAGGCGTTGGACCGGATCGACCCGCTCCTCGAGACGGCGGCGGATAACTGGCGCCTCTCTCGGATGGCGGTGGTGGACCGGGCAATTCTGCGACTTGGGGTCTACGAGCTGCTGGCCGCCGTGACGCCCCCTGCGGTCGTGATAGACGAGGCGCTGGAGCTGGCGAAGCGTTACGGCGGTGAACAATCCGCCGGCTTCGTCAATGGTGTGCTCGATGCCGTCAAGTGCCGCCTGGAGGAGGGGGCTGACTAGCCCGGACCCTGTGCCGAGCTCGAAGCTCCCGGTTCCCAGCCTGCTGTCCTGGAGCCGAGGGCTGAAGGCGGACCTCAGGCGGGAGTCACGAGCGACCGAGGGCGTCGCTGTATGCTGCGGTGACCTGTCGATGTGCCGGAGACCGGCGCGCAGCCACGACTGGATCCATGTCTGAACCTCGAGAGAGTGACCTGCGCGTACAACGGCGCGCCAACCTGGCGGCGCTCGTCGAGCTCGGCGTGCCGGCGTACCCGCATGCGTTTCGGTGTACTGACACCGTGTCGGCAATCGTGACCGCGCACGGCGAGACCGGCGGCGCCGATCTGGAAACCGCGCAGATCCAGACCACGTCAGCTGGCCGGGTCCTGATCATCCGGAGTTTCGGCAAGGCCAGGTTCTTCGTGATCTCGGACGGGGTGACCCGGCTGCAGGTCTACGTTCGGCAGGACGCCCTGTCCGAGCGGGACTTCAAGATCGCGGCGTTGCTGGACATCGGGGATCTCATCGGGGTCGAGGGGCGGCTTTTCCGAACCCGTTCCAATGAGCTTACAGTCTGGGCCTCGCGGCTCGAGTTTCTCGCCAAGTGCCTCGTACCGTTGCCTGAGAAGTGGCATGGACTGACTGACGTCGAGACCCGGTACCGCCAGCGGTATGTGGACCTGATCGTCAACCCGACGTCGCGTCGGGTGTTCGAGCTCCGCGCGCGGGTGCTGACGACGATCCGGGCCTTTCTGACGGACCGGGGCTATCTCGAGGTCGAGACTCCGATGATGCAGCCGGTTGCTGGTGGCGCGCTGGCCCGGCCGTTCGTGACACATCACAATGCGCACGACATGCCGCTCTACCTGCGGGTGGCGCCCGAGTTGTATCTCAAGCGCCTGGTCGTGGGCGGTGTCGCACGGGTCTTCGAGATCAACCGAAATTTCAGGAACGAGGGTGTCTCGACCCGGCATAATCCGGAGTTCACAATGTTGGAGTTCTATCAGGCCTACAGCGACTATCAGGACCTGATGGCGATGACTGAGCAGTTGCTGGCTACCGTCGCACGCGAGGTCACCGGGGGTGACGAAGTGACCTTTGGCGAGCAGACCTTGTCGTTCCGTCCGCCATACCCGCGTGTACCGCTTCGGCAAGCGGTTCGCGAGGCAGTTGCCGCGCATCTCGGCGTGCCCGTGTCCGAACAGGATCTGCGGATGCGAGACACCACGGCGGCGCTGGCCACCCGGCTCGGGCTGAAGCCGGCCCCCGACCAGGGGGCCGGGAAGATCACGGTCAGGATCTTCGAGACACTGTGTGAGCCATCGCTGATCCAGCCTACCTTCATCCACGACTTTCCGACCGAGGTGTCACCGCTCTCCAAGCAGCGTGACGACGATCCGGACACCGTGGAGCGCTTCGAGCTGTTCGTGGCTGGTATGGAGCTGGCCAACGCCTTCAGCGAGCTCAACGACCCTGTCGAGCAGCGCCGCCGGTTCGAGGCTCAGTTGCGCAACCGTCAGGGGGGCGACCTCACGGCGCACCAGATGGACGAAGATTATATCCTGGCGCTCGAGTACGGCCTGCCGCCGACTGCGGGTGAAGGGGTCGGGGTCGATCGGCTCGTGATGGTGTTGACCGACAGTCCGTCGATCCGTGACGTCGTTCTGTTCCCGCTCCTGCGCTCAGGCAAGGCGGGCTCTGACGACGCGCCGCCTCACAGCCCAGCCACGTGAAGGGAGGTTTTCGCGGTCATCGCGGAAGACAGGCGATCACAACGCCAGTCCGCCGTCACGATACACTCTGTTCAAGGAGTCTCGTCCGAAGCCCGATCTCATGACCCCGCGCTTCGAGCTTTACATTGCGACCCGGTATCTGCTCGCGCGTCGCCGGCAGGCATTCATCTCGCTCATCTCCGTGGTCTCCACCGCGGGGGTAGCGGTCGGCGTCATGGCGCTGGTGATCGCGCTGGCGCTCATGACTGGGATGCAGCAGGAGCTGCGTGACCGGATCATCGGCGCGTCGGCGCACGTCTACGTGTGGAAGCTCACCGGCGGCGGGTTCGACGACTACCGCGAGGAGGTCCGGAAGCTCAGTGTGGTGCCGGGTGTGATTGCGGCAGCTCCGTCGATACTCGGCAAGGCGGTGGCCACGGCCGGTGGCGGCGAGGCGTTCATTTCCATCAAGGGCATTGATCCGGACCTGGAGGAGGAGGTCACCGAGGTCGCCCGCTCAGTGCGGCACGGCAGTTTGAAGGCGTTGTACGAGTCGCAGGAAGTGGGGCTCGGTGGGGTGGTCATCGGGGAGGAACTCGCGTTGCAGCTGGGGGCGTTCGTGGGCGACGTCGTGACGGTGCTGACGCCGCAGAGCTCGACCCTCTCGCCGATGGGTATGATCCCGCGTCCGCGCCAGCTCACAGTGGTTGGCATTTTCAGTCTCGGGTTGTACGAGTACGACAACGCGTACGGGTTCGTCACGATCGACGTGGCCGGCCGGTTGTTCAACAAAGACCGGGTCGACATGATGGAGCTGCGTGTGGCGGATCTCGACGACGCGCCGGTCGTGGCACGCGCGGTCCCCGAGACCGTCGGACCAGGATATCTGGCCGAGGACTGGTCCCAGATGAACCGGGCCCTGTTCTCGGCGCTCCGGCTCGAGAAGATGGCGATCTCGATCACCATCGGACTGATTATGATGGTTGCAGCGCTCAACATCGTGGCGTCGCTGATCCTCCTCGTGATGGAGAAGAGCCGGGACATCGCCATCCTGAAGACCATGGGAGCCACGTCACGCAGCATCCGCGGCATCTTCATCCTGCAGGGCGGCATCATCGGGTTGGTCGGGACGGCGGTCGGGGCGGTGTGTGGATTCGCCATCTCCCATTTCGCCGATCACTATCAGTTGATTCAGGTGCCGATCGACGTGTACGACATCGCGTGGGTCCCGTTCACGATCGAATTCGCAGAGTTTTTCCTCGTCATCGGCGCCGCACTGCTGATCTGTTTACTCGCCACGCTCTATCCCTCCCGTCAGGCCTCCCGTCTCGACCCGGCTGAGGCGCTGAGGTATCAGTGATGACCTGGAAAACAGGAGGCGGAGGACCGCCTAACTGTCTCCTGTCGCCTGTCTCATGACCGTGTCCGTTCTCCCCATGCCTTTCGTGGACGTTCGCGCGCTCGCCAAGTCCTACACCGTGGGTGATCGTCAGCTACCGGTGCTTCGAGGGCTCGATCTGGCCGTCGAGAAGGGCGAGATGGTCGCCATTGTCGGCGCATCGGGAGTGGGGAAGAGCACCCTGTTGCAGCTGGTCGGCGGGCTCGACAAGATCGACGCGGGCACTATACGGATCGGTGGCACCGACATGACGGCTGCCGACGACGACGCACGTGTCACGTTCCGAAACCGGCAGGTCGGGTTCGTGTTCCAGTTTCATCATCTGCTGCCGGAGTTCACAGCGGCCGAGAACGTGGCGATGCCATTGCGGATTGCCAGAATGTCGGCCTGCGCGGCGCGACCGCTCGCCGAGACGCTCCTGAGGGAGGTCGGACTCGGTGACCGGGTGTCGCATCGGCCCGGAATGCTGTCCGGCGGCGAGCAGCAACGCGTGGCGGTTGCGCGGGCACTGGTCATGAAGCCGGCGCTGTTGCTGGCTGATGAACCGACCGGCGACCTCGACACACAGACCGGTGAGGAACTGCAGGCCCTGCTGCGCCGGATGCACACGGCCTATGGGCTCACGTCGCTCATTGCCACCCACAATATGCGGCTAGCCGGGTCCTGCGACCACGTGCTGCGGCTTGAGAATGGGCGTCTCCGCCCTGTGTGAACCGGCCGTGGGGGCCGTAAATCATTATTCCCCATGCACTTTCTGGTCAAATCCCTAGCCTGGCATCGGCCCGGCTTTGCCTGTCTTCGGCCAGCTTTGCCTTATAATGGACGACGTAGTTGTCTGAGCTTCCTCGACCATGTCCAGCGTCGAGAGGATCCTATGTTCGAGCGCTACACGGAGCGGGCACGTCGGGTGCTGTTCTTTGCCCGTTACGAGGCGAGCCAGCTCGGGAGTATCTCGATCGAGACAGAGCACCTGCTATTGGGACTGATCCGGGAAGGCAAGGGCCTGACGAGCCGCATCTTCGCGCGGTCGCACCTCTCGCTTGAGGGGATCCGGAAGGAGATTGAGGGGCGGACCGTCTTCCGGGAGAAGGTCTCCACTTCGGTGGAGATTCCGTTCAGCACCGAGACCAAGCGTGTACTGCAGTTCGCCGCCGAAGAGGCTGATCGGCTGCTGCACAACTACGTGGGGACCGAGCATCTGTTGCTCGGCATTCTCCGCGAGGAGCGCAGCGTGGCGGCATCGATCCTGGTCGAGAAGGGGATGCGTCCGAACACGGTGCGCGAGGACATCGTCCAGTTGCTGAACGAGAAGACGACGCTGACGCGCGTCAAGGAAACGCCCCTCCTGGCGGAGTTCAGCCGCGACCTCACCGACAGCGCGATGAAGAACTTGCTGGACCCGCTGGTCGGTCGGACGACTGAGATCGAACGGGTGCAGCAGGTGCTCTGCCGCCGATCGAAGAACAACGCCGTGCTGATCGGCGAGCCCGGCGTGGGCAAGACCGCGATCGTCGAGGGGCTCGCCCAGCGGATCGTCAGCGGGGACGTACCGCACTTCCTCGCTGACAAACGTGTTCTCGCGATCGACATCTCGCTCATCGTCGCCGGCACGAAGTATCGGGGTCAGTTCGAGGAACGGCTCAAGGCGATCATGAAGGAGCTGACCGAGAACCCCAACGTCATTGTCTTCATCGACGAGCTGCATACGCTCGTGGGTGCCGGATCCGCGGAAGGGTCGCTCGACGCGGCGAACATCCTGAAGCCGGCCCTGTCACGGGGCGAGATCCGCTGCGTGGGCGCGACGACCCCGGCGGAGTATCGGAAGTACATCGAGAAGGACCGCTCGCTCGAACGCCGGTTCCAGGCGGTCAAGGTCGCTCCCCCCAGCGAGACCGAGGCGCTCGAGGTGCTGCTGGGAATCAAGGACCGCTATCAGAGTTTCCACCACGTCGTGTACACGGCGGAGGCGATCGAGGCCGCGGTCTATCAGTCGAGTCGCTACATCACCGAGCGGTTTTTGCCGGACAAGGCGATCGACCTGCTGGATGAAGCCGGGTCTAGGGCCAAGCTGCGCGGGGCGGGTTACAGCGAGGAGTTTGGCGACATCAACCGCAACATCCGGGTGGCCGTCGAGCAGATGGAGAGTGCGGCGGCGCAGAAGGACTTCGAGAAGGCGCAGTTTTTCAAGGAGCAGGAGGTCATCGCGCGCGAGAGCCTGCAGTTCGTGCGGGAGAAGTTCGATGTCAAGGCCGGGTCGAGGCCCGTCGAGGTGGGCAAGCAGGATATCGACGAGGTGGTGTCGACCTGGACTGGCGTCCCGCTGACCTCGATCAACCAGGATGAAAGTGACAAGCTGCTCCGGATGGAGGCTGAGCTCCACCGGCGGGTCATCAGCCAGGATCACGCCATTTCGGCGCTCTCGCGCGCCATCCGACGGTCGCGTGCCGGGCTCAAGTCACCTAATCGCCCTGTGGGCAGCTTCGTGTTTCTCGGTCCGACGGGGGTCGGCAAGACCGAGCTGGCGCGGGCGCTGGCCAATTTCCTGCTCGGCAGCGATGCCGCGCTGATCCGGTTCGACATGTCCGAGTACATGGAAAAGCACTCCGTGTCGAAGCTTATTGGGTCCCCTCCGGGCTACGTGGGGTATGAAGAAGGCGGCCAGCTGACCGAGAAGGTCAAGCGCAATCCGTACTCCGTGGTGCTGCTTGACGAGATCGAGAAGGCCCATCCCGACCTTTTCAATATTCTGCTCCAGGTATTCGAGGATGGCCATCTGACTGACGGGCTTGGGAATCGTGTCAACTTCAAGAACACGATCATCATCATGACGTCGAACATCGGGGCCCGCTTCATTCAGAAGAAAGCCTCGCTCGGGTTCCAGCCGTCGGATGCTAAGGAGATTCAGCGCAGCGTCACGGACATGGTGCTGGGCGAGGTCAAGCGGACGTTCAATCCGGAGTTCGTGAACCGGGTCGACGAGGTCATTGTGTTCGAGGCGCTGGTGGACGAGGATCTGCGTCAGATCACAGCGATGCTCGTCGGCCAGCTGAACGAGCACCTCTGTGACCGTAAGCTCCAGATCACGCTGACACCTGAGGTGGTCGACTGGGTTATCGAGATGACCTGCAAGGACCGATCCTATGGTGCGCGGCCCCTGCGTCGAGCGATCCAGCGTTATGTCGAGGACCCCCTCTCCGAAGAGTTGATTCGTGGGCGCCTGCGCGACGGAGAGATCGAGGTGTATCTCGATGGGGGCGAGCTGACCTATCGGGACGTAGAGCGAACATACACCGGCCGTCGGCTGACGGCGGCCGTCTAACGAGTAAGACGGTGTCTGTCTACGCCCGCCGAGCGGGTGGGATGGCGCAACCGCGCCGACGGGAAAGTTCATGAGAAATACGGTGATTCAGACTTGGCTCAGGTTGGCGGTGGGGCTACTCGCCGTGGCGTGCGCCGGGCTGGCGCCGGTCGCCGCTGAGGCCGGCCCGGCCGAGGCGATCGTCATCGGCGAGCAGGCGCAGGCGGCGTTGCCGCCGCCTGACTCGCCGCCGCTGTTCACCACGGTCGAGCTGCGGTTCCCGAACCAGGGGAACGTGTCGAGCGTCGATGGCCAGACGTATCTCTACTACATGGAGATCGACGACTTGGTCAGCCTGCCGTCGCAGGGACGTTGGACACCGTTCGACGAGACCGTCGAGCGGATGCTGATCGCGGACTTCAAGCGATTGTGGGGCACCGAGTTCCTGAGCGACCTAACGATCGAGATCATCGATGACCCGTACCCGAACGGCGTTTCTGGCAAACGGGCGGTGTTCCTGATGGAAGAGCGCGAGCGAGTTCGTATCGTGACCTTCGATGGGTCCGACGAGTTTGAGCGGTCGGACATCGACGAGATGCTGGAGCGGCTCGGCATCGAGTTACGTCTGGACACCAGGATCGGCCCTGACGTCATACGACGCACCGAGGGCGTACTGCGGCAGATGTTCGCCGAGAAGGGCTACGAGTTCGCCGAGATCGGCCATGAGATCACCCCGGCTGTCGGTGGTCCGAAGATGGTCCGGTTGGCGTTCCTAATGGACGAGGGACCTAAGGTGACGGTGGCGGACATCTCGTTCGTCGGCAACGAGCGCATGAGCGATCGTACCCTCAAGCGGCAGATGACGAACACGAAGGAGCGCTGGTTCCTCTCATTTATCACAGGGCGCGGGACCTACCAGCCGTTCGGGTACGAGCAGGACGCTGACCTCCTGGTGGCGCACTATCGGAACAACGGCTACATCAATGCCCAGGTGGGGCAGCCGGAACTGGAATACTTGGACGTGTCGGAGGATGCCAAGACCCGCCCGGTCCGTCTGCGAATCCCGGTCAGCGAGGGCGAGCGGTATCGCGTCGGGAAAGTGGAGTACGACGGGCTTGAGGTGCTGCGGAGCGAGGCACTCGACCGGATTTTCGGAGACTTACGCCAAGACGGGTACTACTCGGAGAGTGATGTTCGCGAGGCTTTCGAGATCGCTCGGGAGGCGTACGGCGCCTTCGGCTACTACGAGATGACGGCGTTTCCCGACCTGATGCCGCGCGCTGATCCCCATCCCGAGGGATTACCTTCACGAATCGACGGCGACCCGGTCGTGGATGTCACGATCCGGTTCCAGGAAGGGGAGCAGTATTTCGTCAACCGCATCAATTTCGTAGGTAACAACACCACGCACGACGAGGTGATCCGGAGGGAGATCGGTCTGGTCGAACGCGGCATCTTCAACACCGAGGCGCTCCGATACAGCGTCCGACGGCTCAACCAGCTCGGATTCTTCGAGCCTCTCGATGAGAACGAGGCGGTCTTGATCGACAAGCGAGCCGGTGTCGACAACGAGGTCGATCTGACCCTCAACCTCCAGGAGGCGAACCTGAACCAGTTGAGTTTCGGTGCCGGGGCATCGCAGTTCGACGGTTTCTTCCTGCAGTTGGGGTTCCGGACCTCGAATTTTATGGGCCGTGGCGAGTCGCTGGACGTGCAGATCCAGAACGGCCAACGGGTCAAGAACTACAACATCGGATTTACCGAGCCGTTCCTGTTCGGCCGGCCGATCACCGGCGGGCTCAACGGGTTCCGTCGTGATATCCGCTATATCAACCAGTTCACGCAGAGCTCGATCGGCGGGAGCGCCTCGGTGGGAGTCCGGATAGGGCAGTGGTCCCAGCTGGCCACCTCGTACTCGTACGAGGAGACGGAGGTCAAGGAGCTGAACCCGCTGTTTATGGACCCGGCCTTTCTGCGCTTCAATCCATTCCTCCAGGACACCCTGCTGCTTGGCCAGGACGGAGCGCGTAAGATCAGCAAGATCACACCGACGTTCCAGCTCAACACCGTGGACCACCCGATCTTTCCGACCACCGGGAAGAAGTACACGTTGGCGTTCCAGTTCGCGGGGCTGGGCGGGAACACGAAATACTACAAACCGACCGTCGAAGGTGTCTGGTATCTGCGGCATGCGTCGCGGCTGACGTTGGGGCTGCGCGCAAGTGCCGAGTACATCTCGCCGATTGGATCGTCGGAGGTGCTGCCGATCTTCGAGCTGCTCAGCATGGGTGGTGAATTCAGCCTCCGCGGATTCGACATCCGCAGTGTCGGACCAAGCGATCCGAACAGCAGACTGGTCATCGGCGGCAACAAGAGCCTGCTGTTCAATTTCGAGTACATGATTTCGATTGCGAACCCGGTGCGTGTGATCTTTTTCTATGATGCGGGCCAGGTGGCTGACTTCGGCCAGCCGTTCGCGACCAGCCTGTTCCGGACATCGACCGGCGCGGAGTTGCGGTTCTTCATGCCGGTGCTCAATGTGCCGTTTCGTCTGATCTACGCCTGGAATCCGCAGCGGGAGGGAGTACTGAACGATCGTTTCGAGCCGCAGGAGTCCACGGTCTTCAAGTTCGGCATGGGGACCACCTTCTAGACACTGCTCCGGGCGACATCGTGGTGGTGCCAGGCCTGGGTACCACGCCCGCGTGAGGTTCGGCGAAGCTGGTAGGCTGGTGGGTGGCGCTGGCGTGACGAAGGCGCAATCTGGGGAAGCGGTCCCGGTCGACCGATAGAATGGAGAGAGACGTAACGAGAGATGATTCATATCCAAGGACTGATCCGATGAAACTGTTGAGTGTGGTCGCGATGATGACGGTTGCGCTTGTCGTCCTGACGGCGCCGTGGGACGCTGCGGCAGAACAGCAGACACCGGCTGCTTCCCAGACACCGGCACCCGCAGCTCCCGTGTCGGCTCAGGCTCCGGTGCGCCCCCCGTTTCCGCCGGACGCCAAGTACGCTTATCTGGACCTGCAGCGGGTGGCCAGCGAGTCGAACGACGGACGTGCGGCGAACGAGAGAGTCGAGGCGCTGAGCGATGTGAAGATCGCGGAAATCGAGGCCCTCAATCTGGACTTGCAGGCGAGCCAGCAAAGGCTCCAGCAGAACGCCAACGTTATGAGCGGCGATGCCCAGCTCCAGTTGCAGCGTGAGATAGAGCGTCTGAGCCGCGATGTCGAGCGGATGAGCCAGGACGCCGAGTCCGAGGTCCAGGAGCTCCAGCAGACGCTCCAGCTCGAGTTTCAACAGAAGCTCGTTCCGGCTATCGACCGCATCGCCATCGATAAGGGGCTCGATTTCATCTTCAGCGCCGGAGACGGTGGTCTGCTCTGGGCGAATCCGGCGTTGGACATCACGGCCGACGTCATTCTGGAAGTCAACGCCTCCGTCCAGTGACCCCGTCGGTGCGGCTTACAGACCGTCGTTCCTCCGGTGATGACATCCGCACGGCCGGTGGACGCGGTGACCGGGACCCGGTAGACTGAGCCGGCTCGGTACCTCGTCGCTGACCCGGTCAGGCAGTGTCTTGGGTGCCGTCGCTGACCACGAAGACACGTGTCCCTTGATATCCCCGGGCTGCTCGACCGGCTCTGCTACCGCTATCCCTCGCTGCTTATTGACGGCGTGATCGAGCACGAGCCGGGTACGCGGCTCGTCGCCGTCAAGAACGTTACTGTCAACGAGGAGTTCTTTCAGGGGCACTTTCCCGGCACCCCGTTGATGCCAGGTGTGCTCATGATCGAGGCGCTGGCGCAGGCGGCTGGAACGTTGTTGCTCGCCGAGGACGTCCAGGCATCGGGGATGCGGACCGTATTACGCGGCGTGAACAACGCGCGCTTTCGACGTCAGGTGGTGCCAGGAGACCGGCTTCGTCTGGCTGTCACGATTCGCCGACGCCGGCGCCGGTTGGCAGCGGTGGAAGCCGTGGCGAGTGTCGGCGACCAAGTGGTCGCGGAGGCCGAGTTACTGGTCGGTCTGGTGCTTGGCGAGGTGCGGGTTGATCCGACCGCGCACGTGGCGCTGGGCGCGGAGATCGGAGTCGGCACGGTTGTCGGTCCCAATACGGTGATCGGGCCCCACGTCCGTATCGGATGCGGCTGTGACATCGGCTCCTCGGCGGTCATCGACGGGTGGACGGAAATCGGCGATGACAACCGGGTGTTTCCGTTCGCCTCGATTGGTCTCATTCCGCAGGATCTGAAGTTCAAGGGCGAGCGGACCAACCTCATCATCGGCCGGCGCAACGTGTTCCGCGAGTTTGTTACGATCAATCGTGGCACCAGGGGGGGCGGCGGGGTCACCCGCATCGGCGACGACAATGTGTTCATGGCCTATGCTCACGTGGCCCACGATTGTCTCGTTGGCAACAAGACCATCTTCGGCAACGGCGCGACACTCGGCGGTCACGTGTCGGTCGAAGACGAGGCGATCATCAGTGCGTTCTCGGGGGTGCATCCGTTCTGTCGCGTTGGGCGTCAAGCCTTCATCGGCGGCTATTCCGTGGCCACGCTCGACGCCCTGCCGTATGCGCGCAGTGTCGGTAACCGCGCCAGGATATACGGGCTCAATACGATCGGGTTGGTGCGTCGCGGCGTGCCGCCAGAGACCATTTCGCAGCTCAAGCGCGCGTTCCGCTATCTGTTGCAGTCCAAGTTAAATACGACCCAGGCCTTACACCAGATCGAACAGGACCAGACGCTGCAGTGCCAAGAAGTCGCGTATTTGATCCAGTTCATCCGGTCGTCTCGACGAGGTGTCAACCTTCGACGTCCACCCAAGCGGCTCGAGGCGATGGTTGCCGACGACTAGGTAGCATTTGCCGCCCGGTAGAGCAATGCGACTCGGCTTGATTGCGGGAAGCGGCCGGTTTCCGTTCCTGGCACTGGAGGGAGCGCGCCGTCTCGGTCATGACGTGACCATTGTCGCGATACGGGAGGAGACCAGCCCGGCTCTGGAGGCCGCCGCCGCCGGCGACCCGCCGGCCGATCTACACTGGGTGTCCCTCGGGCAGTTGGGTACGTGCGTCGCGATTTTGCGGGACGCTGGCGTCATCCGGGCTGTCATGGCGGGTCAGGTCAAGCACACGAGGCTGTTCACCGGCATCGTTCCTGACCTAACCCTGCTGAAAGCGCTGAGCCGCCTCAAGACCAAGAACACTGATGCCTTGATCTCGGCGGTGGCGGACGTGCTCGCTGACCATGGCATCGAGCTTGAGAACTCCACCACCTTTCTGCAACCGTTCCTCGCGCGTGCCGGTCTCCTGAGCGGACGGCCGCCGACCGAGGACGAGCACGCTGATCTGGCATTCGGGTACCGTATGGCCGATGCCATCGCCGGGCTCGACGTGGGACAGACGATCGTCGTCAAGGACCGGGCGGTCGTGGCGGTCGAAGCGATGGAGGGTACCGATGCGGTGATCGCGAGGGCGGGACAGCTGGCTGGGTCCGGCACCCGCGTCGTCAAGGTGGCGAAGCCGTTCCAGGACATGCGGTTCGACGTGCCGGTGGTCGGGGTGCCGACGCTGAACGCTATGCTTGACGCCGGTGCGACCGTGCTATCTGTGGATGCTGGACGCGCGCTCGTGCTCGACGGGGTGGCGTTCTACGAGCGAGCCGAGGCACACGGGCTGACAGTGGTCGGTCGGGAGATGCGGGACGACGATGGCGGCGACCGATAGGGGCAGACTGAGGGTGGCCGTCGTGGGAGTCGGGCATTTCGGGCGCCACCATGCACGGATTCTCTCGACCCTGCCCGGTGTTCGGCTCGAGGCGGTCGTGGATATCGACGCGGACCGCGCCTCGGCAGCGGCGGCCGGGACCGGCGCCGTGGTGGCAACCGACGTGACCGAGCTCAGTGGTCGGGTCGACGCGGTGACGCTGGCAGTGCCCACCGCGTCGCATCATGCGGTCGCCCTGCCGTTCCTCGAGCGCGGGATCTCCGTGCTCGTCGAGAAACCGATAGCGAGATCGGTCGTGGAAGCTGACGCGCTGATTGCCGCGGCCGAAACGAGTGGCGCGGTGCTCGCGGTGGGGCACACCGAGCGATACAATCCCGCTGTCGCCACGGCGTTGCCGCTGGTCCAGGCGCCACGGTTCATCGAGGTGCATCGGATCGGCACGTTCCCGGCACGAAGCCTGGACATCGACGTCGTGTTCGACGTCATGATTCATGACCTGGACATCGTCTTGACTGCCGTCGGGGAGGAGGTCGAGACCATCGAGGCGATCGGGGTGCCGGTGTTGACCGACCGCGTGGACATCGCCAATGCTCGACTTCGGTTCCCGTCAGGGTGTATCGCGAACCTGACCGCCAGCCGGATCAGCCGCGACCAGGTGCGCAAGCTACGATTCTTTCAACGAGATGCCTACATTTCGATCGATTGCGCCGAGCAGGAGGTCGAGGGGTGGCGTGTGACACGCGGTGGACCCGACGCCACGATTGCCGGGGGGAGACTCGACGTGCCACGGGGTGAGCCGCTCGAGCGCGAGCTCGCGGATTTCATCCACGCGGTCTCCGCAAACGTGCCGCCTCAGGTCGGTGGTGCCGACGGTCGCCGGGCACTTGGACTGGCGCAACGGGTTGCCGATGCGATGAGGCACGAGAGTGCGCTCGACCGACGACCGGCCCGTGAGAGAGAGCGCTGATGGGTGAGGAGCTGACTGCGGTCACGCAGAAGATCAGCGCCGGAGTGGAGCTGGTTGATCGAGACTGGCAAGTTCTGATCGGCACGCGTGACCTGATTGCCCTTGGGATGGCAGCGGACGAAGTGCGGCGCCGCCGTCATGACGACCAGGTCACCTTTGTTCAGGTTCACGACGTGCCGGTGGACTCGGCCACCTCCGAAGCGCCACTGCCGGCGCAGGCCGGGGAGTTGCGCGTGACCGGTCGCCCGGCGAGCGTCGCGTCGGCCGTCGCGGCGGTCCAGGCCGTCGCGGCGCGCGGCGGAGCAGTGCCGGTGACAGGGTTTGCAATCGAGCATTTGCTGGGGCTTTGCGGCGGCGAGGTGGGGCGGCTCGGCGAGCTGCTCGTCGAGCTGCGCGAGGCCGGGCTGGCGCTGGTGAGCGAGATTGCCGCTGACACGGTAACCGATCCGGAGCCAGTGTTCGTAGCGCTGCAGGGGAGCGGCTTGACGGTCGCACGTGTGACGCTGGGTGACTCGGCCGGTGAGGCGGCGTGCTTGCTCGTCCGCCGTATCGCGCGCTGGGACGGCGCAGGGGTGGTGTGTCGAACCGTCACCCCGTTGCCGCGAGTCGAGGCGGCAGCGCCGTCCACTGGCTATAGCGATCTGCGCCAGGTTGCACTGGCTCGACTGCTGGTTGACAATATCGATTCGCTGCAAGTCGACTGGTCGCGTCACGGTCCCAAGCTGGCTCAAGTGGCGCTGACCTTCGGCGCCGATGACGTGGATGCGGTACCGGCCGCTGAGCCTGATGATCTCGGGTGGCGCCGCTCGCCGCGCGAGGAGATCCGGCGCAACATCGTCGCTGCCGGGTTTACGGCGGTTCGGCGGAACGGTTGCTTCGAGACGCTGGACGGGCTCGACCGGTCAGGCCATGCGTAGCGAGATGATATCTGTCCAAAGGTGTCGGGGCTTCGCGTGGTGCAGCTGTGAGAAGAATTACCTCGATGGGGGCTATGCCGTCCGGTCAGATAACCCTCGGCGGGTTGATGCGGGCCGCCAGATATCTTCGATGGGCAAGACGGTGACGTATGAAGCAGGTTGTTCGAGGCACGAGGAGATGTCTGACTCCCGCGTAGCGGCGCTGGCAGAAAATCTCGCTCGCGATACGGAGCCGGCGTCGTCTGGGCGGTTTGAGGTGGAGCTTCGCTAGTGCCATGAGTTCCATCCGAGTCAGCGCGGTCGAGTACCTGAACGCCCGCCCACTTGTGCACGGGCTGCAGAATCACGGTGAGCTCTTCGATCTGCAGTTCGATATCCCGGCCCGGTGCGCGGCGCGGCTGCGAGATCACTCGGTCGATCTCGGGCTGATTCCATCGATTGGATACCTGCAGAGCAAGAATTATCGTATCGTGCCCGACGTGGCGGTCGTGTCGGAAGGCGAAGTGGCCTCGGTCGCTCTGTTTACCACCCGGCCCCCGGCCTCACTGCGGTCGATCGCCATCGACAGCAGCTCGCGGACCGCCAGTGCTCTCCTGCCCATCCTGTGCGCCGAATGGTGGGACGTCGAGCCGCAATTGGTGAAACTCAGACCCGAGCTGCCGGTTATGCTCAAACGGTGCGACGCGGCGCTAATGATCGGAGACGCCGCGCTCTTCCTCGACTACGAGAGCCAGGGCTACGAGAAGGTGGACCTTGGTGAGGAGTGGACCGCCATGACCTCGCTGCCGTTCGTCTGGGCCATGTGGGTGGGGCGGGCTAATACAGTGGGTTCGGATCACGTCGCGGCGCTGCAGGCGGCCCGTGCAAGTGGTGTCCGTGCGATCGACGAGATCGTGGCCCGTCATTGTCCTGACAACCCGGAGCAGATCGAGACCGGTCGCCGGTATCTGCGAGAGAACGTGTCGTTTCAGCTCGATGATCGTGCGCTGGCCGGGCTCAAAAAATTCTACCAATACGCCTATGATCTCCGGCTTGTGCCGGCACCCGCTGATCTCCAGTTCTTCGAGTCTCCGCCTGCATGAGTGTCGAGTCGATCGCAGAGGCGGTGCGGGCCGGGAGTCGGCTGAGCGGCGCGGCGGCCCTGGAGCTGTATGTCGACGCTCCGACGAGCCTGCTCGCCCGCTTGGCGGACACGGTTCGGGCTCGGAAGCACCCGACCGGGCTGGTGACCTACATCATCGACCGTAACGTCAATTACACGAACGTTTGCGTCGCGCGCTGCTCGTTCTGCGCTTTCTACCGTCCGGTGGGAAGCCACGAGGGCTACGTGCTGGGTTTCGACGAGTTGTTCCGGAAAATCGACGAGACCGTGGCGGTCGGGGGTGCGCAGCTGTTGCTCCAGGGTGGTCATAACCCGGACCTGCCGCTCGAATGGTATGAGGACCTCTTTGGGGCGATCAAGGTGCGGTACCCGGATTTCAAGCTGCACGCCCTGTCCCCGCCTGAGCTGTTGCACCTGTCGCGGTTGTCGCAGCGGCCCGTGCCCGTTGTCGTCGACCGGCTCGTGCGGGCCGGCCTCGATAGCGTGCCGGGCGGCGGCGCCGAGATCCTTGTGGACCGTGTCCGACGGTTGCTGCACTGCGACAGCAAGGCGACCGCCGACGAATGGCTGTCGGTGATGCGCGACGTGCATCGGGCTGGGCTCCGATCGACAGCCACGATGATGTATGGCAGCGTGGAGCGACTCGAGGAGCGAGTGGAGCACTTGTGCCGACTCCGGGCTTTGCAGGACGAGACCGGCGGTTTCACAGCGTTCATCACGTGGAGTTATCAACCGCCGAACACGGAGCTGGGTGGCGCCGAGGCGACCGGCGTCGATTATCTCCGCACGCTGGCGCTGTCGCGCATCGTGCTCGACAACTTCGACAACCTCCAGGCCTCCTGGGTAACGCAGGGGGGGAAGGTGGGGCAGCTCAGTCTCGTATTCGGCGCCAACGACATGGGCAGCGTCATGATCGAGGAGAACGTCGTGCGCGCGGCTGGCGCCGAGTACTGTATGGACGAGGCTGAGATCGTTCGGAACATCGAAGACGCCGGCTTTGTCCCCAAGCGGCGCAACATGGTGTACGACGTGCTCGGCGATCCTCTCTTCCGTGAGCGGTCGATCCCGCGCCGGACTCGGCTCGCCGTCGCCCGCCGGGCCGATGATGTCACCAGGGCGGCTGAGCTGTCTCACTATCCGGCCCGGAGCCGTTCCGGCAAGCGGCGTCAGCGGGCCGCCGACGAATCTTAGCAGGGTGCCCGAATGCTCGCGGCCCGCCGGGGCGGCGGTGCCAGGTGCTCCGTCGGCGCTGTTTCCTGGTGCCGAATGTGCGACCGTTGTAGCGCAGGCCGTCAAGCCGCAGGGCTCCCACAGATCCGCAGTTGTGAAGCGGTCCGGGAAGCATGATCCGATATATCGCCGACTGGATTCTGCCGATCGCCGGCCCGCCTCTGCGGCGCGGCCGGGTCGACGTGGAGGGTGGACGTGTGGTCGGGGTGGGTACCCTCGATGCCGTCGCGCCGTCGGGTTCGACCTTGGTCGAGCTGACTTCGACCGCGATCCTTCCAGCGCTGGTTAACACCCACACGCACCTGGAGCTGTCGGGCTTGAGGGGCATCGTACCACCCGCCCCGTCGCTGGCCGAGTGGGTGGCGCGTCTGCTGACGTGTCGTGCCGAGTCGGGGGGGGCGGACCCGGGCGCGATCCGGCGGGCGGTCGAAGAGGCGCGTGCGTCCGGGACCGGACTGTTCGGCGACATCGGGAACAGCCTAGCCGCGGTGCCGATCTTGGAGACCGCTGGGGTTGCCGCCTGCGTGTTTCGGGAGGTCCTGGCGTTTCAGGACAGTGGGGCGGAGGCCGTCGTGGGCGCAGCCGTGGCCGAGGCTCTTGCGGCCGCGCGGATGGGTCCGGTGCGGGTGGGCCTGGCGGCGCACGCGCCGTTCTCGGTCGGTCGGGCAGCGTTCGCAGCACTCGATACCGCCATCCGGGCGTCGTTCGACGGGCCGCGGTGTATCCATCTGGCTGAGTCGGCTGACGAACTGGAGTTCCTGCAGACCGGCCGCGGGGCATGGCGCGACTTGCTTGACCGGGTCGGCCGCTGGGACGCGGATTGGGTGCCACCGCGGTGCGGGCCCGTCGAGTATCTCGACCGGGTGGGATGGCTACGTCCCGGGCTCATCGCCATCCACGGCGTGCACTTGACGGATATGGAGCTGACGAGGCTGGTCGGGCGCGGTGTAACCCTGGTGACCTGTCCGCGCAGCAACATGTGGACGGGCGTGGGGCAGCCCCCGATCGACAGGTTCATCCGTTCCGGAGTGCGGCTGGCGCTCGGCACTGACAGTCTCGCCAGCGTGCCCGACCTCAATTTGTTCGCCGAGCTCGAGCTGATACGCCGCCTCGCTCCCTCGGTGCCCGCCCGCCGATTGCTCGAGTGCGCCACGGTGCGCGGCGCCGAGGCGCTTGGATTCGCCGACGAGCTTGGCCAGATCGTACCTGGTCGACGTGCTGCGCTGATCGCCGTGTGTGTTCCCGGTGGCGTGAGTGATGTGGAAGAATACCTCGTTAGCGGCATCACCCCGGACCAGCTGACCTGGCTCGAGGATGACGGTCCACCCGAGTCGAACCACTGACACGCGGTCCTCCTATGTTGCGTCGTCTGCGCATTTATGCCTCCTTCGTGCGAGTCGGGCACTCGGTGTTCGCCCTGCCGTTCGCCCTGGTGGGCGCCCTGCTGGCAGCGCAGCAGACGCCGCTCACGCTGGCACGGGTCGCGTGGATCGTTGCGGCCATGGTGGCGGCGCGCACCGCGGCCATGGCGTTCAACCGGTTGGTGGACGCCCAGTTCGATGCCCTGAATCCGCGCACGGCGGGCCGCGAGCTGCCGAGGGGCGTGCTGTCGAACCGGGAAGCCGTGGCTCTGACAGTCGGCGCCTCGGTCGGCTTCGTCCTCGTGACCACCCAGCTTGGCTGGATCTGTCTAGCTTTGTCGCCCATCGCACTCGGGGTCGTGTTCTGGTATTCGCTGTCGAAGCGCTTCACCACGTACACCCAGCTGTTCCTGGGGCTCGCCCTGGCGGTTGCGCCGGTCGGAGGGTGGCTGGCGGCCGGGGGTCGGGGGGGATGGGCGCCGTGGCTGCTGGCGCTCGCCACCGGCACGTGGGTCGCCGGCTTCGACGTGTTCTATGCATGCCAGGACCTCGAGTTTGACCGCGCGCACGGGCTGCGATCAATTCCCGCGCGGTTCGGTGTCCGCGCGTCGCTCGGGATTGCGCGCTGGCTACACGTGGTCACGGTGGTGGCGCTGGCGTCGGTGGCGCTCGTAGCTTCGCTTGGCGGCTGGTATCTCGCCGGAGTGGCCGGCGTTGCGCTACTGCTGGCCTACGAGCAGTCGATCGTTCGGCCGGACGATCTCTCTCGTGTGAAGCAGGCGTTTGATCTCAACGGCTACGTCGGTCTCTTCTATCTGGCGGCAACCGCCGCGGCGATCTATGTCGGGTGATGCGGCGCGTCGCATCGTGGTGGGGATCACCGGGGCAAGCGGTGCGCTCTACGCCGTGCGCACGGTTGCCGGGCTTCTCACGTACGGGTGTCAGGTCGAGCTGGTGGCGTCCGACTTCGGCCGCCGGCTACTTCGCGACGAATTGGGTGAGGCGGCGGCGATCGATGGCCTGCTCGAGTACCTTGCGACCCGATACGGTGACGGCGTTCGGGCCGGCACCCTGAGGCTGCACAGCAATCGCGACGTAGGTGCGACGATCGCCAGCGGGAGCTATGCCTGCGAGGCAATGGCGATCGTACCGTGCTCGATGAAGACGCTGGCCGGAGTGGCCCACGGTCTGTCCCGCACGCTCATCGAACGTGCTGCCGATGTTATGCTCAAGGAGCGGCGTCGGCTGGTGATCGTCCCGCGCGAGACGCCGATGAGCCTGCCGCAGCTGCGCAACATGGTCGCGTCCGCTGAGGCCGGCGCGCTGGTCATGCCGGCGATGCCGGCTTTCTACCAGGGACCGCGCACGCTGGACGATCTGGCTGATTTCATGGCCGGGAAGATCCTCAGCGCACTTGGTTTTGACCACGAGCTGTACCCTCCGTGGACGGGATGAATCCCGTGCCAGCACTGGGCCCGGTGCCAGAGTCCGGCACTCCATCGCTCGACAAGGACCCGCGCCGTATCGCGGCGATGTTTAACGCCATCGCCCACCGTTACGACCGCCTGAATCACCTGCTGAGCGCGGGACTCGATCGCCGCTGGCGGCGACTGGCCGTGGCGGCGCTCGACCTGCCTGACGGTGCCAGGCTGCTCGACGTCTGCACCGGCACGGCTGATCTAGCGATGACGGCCTCTCGCCACCAGACGACGCCGCGAGCTGTGCTCGGGGTCGACTTTGCCTGGGCGATGCTGGCATTGGGCCGGCGGAAGCTTCACGAGGCTGGGCTGGAACGGGTCGTGCGGCTGGTACAGGGGGACGCGTGCCGGTTGCCGTGCCCATCAGGCGCGGTCGATGCCGTGACGGTCGGGTTTGGAATCCGCAACGTGGCCGACACGTCGCTGGCGATCGAAGAGATCTTCCGGGTGCTCAAACCGGGCGGACGACTCGTGATCCTGGAGTTCGGGGAGCCCAGTCTGCCGCTTGTTCGAGCGGTATACATGTGGTATTTCCGACGCGTGCTACCCCGAATCGGTCGGCTCCTGTCCAGACACACCGAGGCCTATGACTATCTGCCGGCGTCGGTCAACGCGTTCCTCTCCCCCAGCGAGCTGGTGGACATCTTGTGGGCGTCTGGCTTTTCAAGGGTGCACGTAGACCGTTTGAACCTGGGTGTCGTCTGTTTGTATAGGGGCCATAAGCCGGTCGGTGACTGATCGGACCTGGTCGCTCGGAAACGGCTTCCAGCTAGCCGTCCATGGTGATGCCGGCGAGCCGCGTAGAGACGAGCCCAGAGAGAGCAGCCACGGCTGGCCAGGAGTACGGGCCAGCACCGACGCCAGTCTGCAAGCTTGAGACGAGTTCCTCGTCACCTCGGGAAGCTGGCCGGTTCCCGCTGGGTCTACGTGAGAAGCCACCCCGGCGACACCATGCAGAGCGTCGTCAGGGTGTTGTGAGTTGCCCGTGTCTCTGGACGGGCCGCTGATATACTGGCCAAGGGGTAACGTGCCCACTTATGTACTTAGACTTCGAAGGTCGCTACTTCGATACACCGACGATGGAGTCGGCCATATCGTGGCGCGAGCGGAGTCTCTTGTCGCTGTTTGCCCACCTGTTGGCCGTAGGGCTGGTACTGTTTGGGCCACGGCTGCCCTTCGTGGAGGAGGCGGCCGAGCGCCGGGCCGAGCGGCTGGCCGAGATGGTCGCGGAGCAGCAACTGGCGTTGCGCCAGGAGGCGCGGGACGAGCCCCAGTTCGTCTTCGTCCAGTCGCCGGACGATCTCCTTGCGGCCGAACCGCCGCCGCAGGCCGATATCTCAGACATCGACAGCGTTGCCGTGTCACCGCTGCAGGTCGAGACACCAGACAACGATCTGCCGAACGCGGAGGGTAACTCGCCCGAGTTCGTTCTCGCCGAGGAGCCATCCACCGGTCTGGACCCGGAGACAGAGACAGACGAGCGAGCATCGACCGTGCTCGAACCGGTCGAACCGGTCGAACCGGTTGATGGCGTGGCGGACGGCGTCGCCGATGGGTCTGCGCCGGATGCTCCGGGCGCGATCCCGGACAACGGCGCCGCGCTGTCCAATCCCCTCGCGCGCTTGGGGGACGCGTCGCGCGAGAGGCCGATGGATGTCCAGGGTGGGAGGATTTTCGAAGAGGCCCGGCGCAGGCTCGATACGGTCGCCCGCTCGGACACCTTTCATAATCTTGGGGGACGGACAGACCAGTTCGGTCCCCAGATCCAGTTCGACACCAAAGGCGTCGAGTTCGGCCCCTGGATTAGGCGATTTGTGGCGCAGATTCGTCGTAACTGGTTCATTCCCTATGCCGCCATGTCGATGTCAGGCAACGTCGCGGTGACGTTCAACGTGCACACGGACGGGTCGGTGACCGACCTGACCGTGCAGCGGCCCTCCGCCGTCGATGCCTTTACGAACTCTGCGTTCAACGCGCTCCTCAGCTCGAACCCGACACAACCGTTGCCGCCGGAATACCCGGATGACCGGGCGTTCTTCACGGTGACCTTCTACTTCAACGAGGTGCCGCCAGGGTGCTAGGAGCCCGTGGTGAAAGCCCCGCTGTAGTCGACCGGTGATCTGTCCAGCCTGGAGGGTGTTGCTCCGCGGTCCTACATGCCTCAAGCGGCCCCCTCCTCGTGCCGTGTACCGGCCGAGTGTGGCATCGATCACGCCAGTTCTTGGCGCAGCGCTGGGTTGCGCCACGGGCTTCTGGGGTCCTGGGCCGGTACTCCTTCGCGTATGGCGCGTGTCACGTTGTCGACTCCAAGACAGCGGTTCGGTCTGGCATTGCTGCTGACCATTGTGCTGACTCTGGCACTGATGGAGTAAGGCGGCGGATATTGATCAATGCAAACCGCGGATGGGCGTCCGATCCTGCTGGCCGTCGTGGGACAGACGGCGACCGGCAAGAGCGCACTCGCGCTGTCGGTTGCCGTGCAGCTAGGTGGCGAGATCATCAACTGCGACTCGACCGCGGTGTATCGCGGCTTCGACATCGGCACTGATAAGGTGCCCCCGTCGAAGCGGCGTGGCATCCCGCACCACCTGATTGACGTTGTCGAGCCGACGGAGGTCTACTCGGCTGCTCGTTATGCCAGAGATGCCGCGCGTTTGGTGCGGGATGCTACCGCCAGAGACCGACTGCCGGTGGTGGTGGGCGGCACGGGGCTCTACTATCGGGCGCTGACCCGCGGTCTCTTTCAGGGACCGGGACGCGATCCGGCGCTGCGCGCTCGGCTGGGCCGGCTGGCCCGACGTTGGGGCGTCGAGGCGCTGCATCGGCTGGTGGCTCGCTATGATCCGGACTCGGCACATCGGATACAGCCGCGCGATGAAAAGCGGCTCATCCGGGCGGCTGAGGTGTATCTGCTGACCGGCCGCCCCCTGACCGCCCACTTCGCTGGCACCCGGTCGCCGATCACCGACTATAAGGTAGTGACTGTCAGCCTCCGTCTGCCTGGTGCCGTGCTCGAGGCTCGGATCGCACATCGGGTTGACCAGCAGTTCACCGGGGGGCTACTCGACGAGGTCAGGGGGTTGCTGGCCGCCGGTGTGCCGTCCGATGTAGGGCCGTTCGGAGGGCTGGTTTACCGCCAGGCGCTGGAGCATCTTCGCGGAGTGCGCGACGAAGTGGCCACCCGCGAGCTGATCGTCCGTGAGAACCGCCGCTATGCGCGGCGGCAGTTGATCTGGTTCCGGAAAGAGCCTAACGTACAATGGCTTGACGATCCGGGTGAGCGTCTCGAGACCTGCAGCGCCGTGATCCGGAAACTCGACGCCATTCGCCGGTTGTCACCAGACCCTGGGAGCTCGTGGTGAAGACCCCGTCGCAGTCGACCGGCGCTGCATCCCGCCTGGGCGGTGCTGCGCTTCGGTCACCCATGCCCCCATGTGTTCCCTCGTCGCGCCTTGCCTTGGTCAGGCGCGGCATCGACCACGACGTTTCTCGGTGCCACGCGGGGTTTCGCCACGGGCGCTCATGACCAGTTGGTCGCCCGCCTGAGGCCGGACTCGGTCCCGTGAGTATTCGAGCTGAGCTGGAAGCGCGTGAGGCGGAGTATCTCGCCCCGTACGCCGCCAGAAGTCGTGACTCGAGGGGGCGGTTACGTCCCCAGTCCGAGGATCCGATTCGCCCGGCGTTTCAGCGGGATCGGGATCGGATCGTTCATAGCAAGGCCTTCCGCCGTCTCAAGCACAAGACACAGGTGTTTTTTGCCCCAACCGGGGACCACTACCGAACCCGGCTCACGCATACGCTCGAGGTGGCACAGATCGCGCGGACGGTGGCGAAGGTGCTCCGTCTCAACGAAGAGCTCACCGAGGCGATCGCCCTCGGGCACGATCTGGGGCACACGCCGTTCGGACATGCCGGTGAACGCGTGCTGAACGACCTGATGCCGGGCGGGTTCAGTCACTTCGAACAGAGCTTGCGCATCGTGGACGTCCTGGAGAGGGCGCGACAGGGGTTGAATCTAACTTGGGAAGTGCGTGATGGCATCGCGAAACACTCCAAGGGCAAGGAGGGTGGGCCGATCGGAGTGGACCCGTCGTGTCGGGCCGCCACCCTCGAAGGGCAGGTGGCCCGGGTGGCGGACATGATCGCCTACGTGAACCACGACATCGACGACGCCATGCGCGCAGGCGTGCTCGATGCCGCCGAGCTGCCAGCTGAGGGGCTCCAGGTGCTCGGCCGCTCGTCCTCCGAGCGGATCGGCACCCTGGTCTCCGACGTGGTAGACCGGACGCTGGAAACCAGACCGAACGTGGAACTGCGTATGAGCGACGAGGTGCTTGGTGCTCTCCTCGACCTGCGAGCGTTTCTGTTCGACGCGGTCTACGAGAATCAGGCGGCGACGGCCGAGTTCAGGAAGGCGTCTGGCATCCTGGGTGGGCTCTGGGAGCGGGTGCGGCAAGAACCGGACGCGTTTCTCGATCTCCGTACGTTGCAGGAAGAAGGGATCGACGTGGCTACCCGGGACTTTCTTGCTGGGATGACCGATCGGTTCGCCGTCGGTCTCTACGAACGGTTGTTCATTCCGAAGCCGTGGGCGAGGGCAGCCACCCTCTAAAAGCCCGTGGCAAATGCCCGCTGAATCCCTCGTCTTGCCTTGCCAGTCAAGCTGGACTCTGCGCGCCATCAACTCGGCGCAGTCGACCTACGTGGCCAGCTGCGGCGGCAGGTTCTACGCGACGAGCGTCATCTCCCTCGGCACCGACCTAAACACCGCCCCGTCGGTGAAGACCAACTACACGCTCGCCTTGACCGCCGGCGCCCCCGCCGGCGCCAACCCGATTCAACAGTCGTCGCGGCACCACGCCCGGGGCGCACCCGGGTCGGACCACCGCGTGATGCCAGCCACAGGCGGCCATCACGTTTTCCGTGTACGAGACCGCAAGGAATGCAGGTAGTATAATCTGCTTTTGGTCTTGGCTCGGGGGGCGAATCCCCGTGCGGTCGGTGTCTAAGACGGGGCACTAACTTCAATGAACCTCGACCTCCGCCAGATCCAGGGACCGCGAGATCGGATTCGACGGAATTTTCAGGGAACGGAAGTCGGTCCGGGTGGAGGCGACCAGTACACGGTTGTCGACACTGTGACCCTGGACTTGGAGGTCCGCAAGGATGGCACCAAGTATCTGGTGGTCGGTCGGCTCGACGCGACGCTCGAGCTTGAGTGCTGCCGCTGTCTTGAGCCAGTTCGCCGCGGTGTCGGCCTGGCTGTCGACTTAATGTATTTGCCGGCATCTGAGAACAGCCGCGAGGGTGAGGTCAAGCTCGAAGAGTCGGACCTACGGACAGCGTTCTACGTGGACAGCCAGATCGACCTGGGCCAGCTGATGCACGAGCAGTTTCAGCTGGCCTTGCCGATGAAGCCACTGTGTGGCGACGACTGCCATGGGCTCTGCGCGGTGTGCGGCGGCAATCGGAACAAGACCGCGTGTCAGTGCGTCGAAACATGGGCGGATCCCAGACTCGCCGTGCTGAAACGTCTATTGAACCAGTAGTCCACGGACTACACCTGGCGGTCTGCCGCGGGCCTGGTGGTCGGCTGATGCACCACGGGCAAGAGAGAGGACTCGACAATGGCAAATCCCAAGCGGCGGCACTCCAAGGCCCGTACGGCGAAGCGACGGACGCATCAGAATCTCGACCCGATCACCCTCGGCGAGTGTCCCCAGTGCCACGAGCGGAGGCCGTCCCACCAGGTCTGTCCGCATTGCGGGTACTACCGTGGCCGGCAGGTCAGGCGGGTCAAGGAGGCCTAGCGAAGCTCCGCCTCAGATCGCTCCGACCCGCTCCAACGACGGTTGGGGCCTACCGCTGCGCCTGGGGGGGGGACATTTTCCAGCGACGGCCAGAAACTATGTTTACGCAGAAGGATGCCAGGCGCAGAGGAGGTCAGGCGAGCGTGCCTCCGACGGGGGTCCGTACACAGTCATGAACGGTGACCAGTAGTCAACCCGGTCGGGTAGAGGCACGCCGGCCGCGTGTCGCAGTCGATGCCACCGGGGGAGACTTCGCACCCCGCAACATCGTCGACGGCGCGCTGGTGGCCGCCAGGGACCTCGATCTGGGTGTGATCCTTGTCGGAGCCCGCGATCTGCTCCGAGACGAGCTGCGACGTCACGACGACGCGGCTACACTGGACGTCACGGTGGTTGACGCCCCGGAAGCGATCGGCATGCACGAGTTGCCCGCGACCGCGTTGCGACGGAAGCCGAGCGCGGCGGTTCGTGTGGCGGCCGGCATCGTCGCGAAGGGGGAGGCAGTTGCGTTCTTCAGTGCCGGCAACACCGGTGCCACGCTGCTGGCGGCACGCGGGGCGTTTGGCAGCCTAGCCGGAGTGGGTCGTCCGGCACTGGCAACGACCATTCCGACCGCCGGACGGGGTGCCGTGCTACTGGATTCCGGGGCGAATGTCGAGTGTCGCGCGCAGCACCTCCTGCAGTTTGCGGCGATGGGCGTTGCGTATGCGCGGGTGGTGCTCGGCGTGCCGGAGCCAAGGGTCGGGCTGCTCTCGATAGGTGAAGAAGAGACCAAGGGTAACGAGTTGACCCGCGACGCCCACCAGCTGCTGCGTGGCAGTCGGCTCAGCTTCATAGGCAACGTTGAGGCACGGGACCTGTATCGCGGTCACGCGGAAGTGATCGTGTGTGATGGGTTTACGGGTAACATCGTGCTCAAGGTGAGCGAGGGGCTGGTCGACGTCGTCGAAGGGTCTCTACGGGACGAGCTCAACCGCATGTTCATTACCCGCCTGTTGTACTGGCTGTCACGCGGCACGTTCCGGCGTTTTCGACGGCGCCTCGACTACGCGGAGGTCGGCGGTGCCCCCCTGCTCGGAGTGTCTGGTCTGTGTATCGTGGGTCACGGGCGTTCGTCGATCAAAGCAGTGCGGAATGCCGTGGCGATGGCCCACCGTTTCGCGACGCACGACATGCTTGCGGGCGTCGAGCGAGAGCTGTCGATCGCGGCAATGACGCCGGCCTGATGGTCTCCGCACAGCTGGGTGGACGCGCCGGTTCGAATCGATGATCGCATTCGTGTTTCCGGGACAGGGCTCTCAGCAAGTCGGAATGGGCCGCGCGCTCGCGGACCGATTTTCTGAATGTGGGGAAACGTTCGAGCAGGCCGATGCCGCCTTGGGGATGGCTATCAGCGACTTGTGCTTCAGGGGGCCGCATGCCCGGCTGACGCTGACGGAGAATACCCAGCCGGCCCTCGTCGCGGTCTCGACGGCGGCAGCGCGGGTGCTGACCAAGCGCGGCATACACCCGGCGTTCCTTGCGGGCCACAGCCTGGGCGAGTACTCGGCCCATGTGACCGCCGGAACGCTGTCGTTCGGCGATGTGCTGAGGACGGTCCGGAACCGTGGCCGCTATATGCAGGAGGCGGTGCCGGTTGGCGATGGCGCCATGGCGGCGGTGCTCGGTCTGGACGAGGCGCTGGTCGCGCAGGCGTGCGTGGAGGCGGCCCAGGGGCAGGTTGTGAGTCCGGCCAATCTCAACGCGCCTGGGCAGGTCGTGATCGCCGGGGCACGCGAGGCTGTGGCGAGGGCCGGCGAGCACGCCCGGGCGCTCGGCGCCAGACGGGTGGTGCCGCTGACGGTGAGCGCGCCGTTCCACTGCGCCCTGATGCGGCCGGCCAAGGAGCGCCTGGCCATCGACCTGCGCGGGCTGGTGGTATCGGACCCGGCGGTTCCAGTCGTAGCCAACCTGGACGCGGAGCCGAAACGGGACGGGGCAGCCTCGATCGAGGCGCTCGTGGGCCAGGTGACCGCGCCCGTCCTGTGGGAACAGGTCGTGCGTCGTCTTGCATCGGAAGGCGTCCACACGTATGTTGAGGTAGGTTCAGGCACGGTGTTGTCAGGGCTTATCCGGAAAATCGACCGCGGCGCTCGTGTGCTGTCCGTGTCAGATCCGGAAAGCGTCGACCACGCGGTCTCGACACTGGTACAGTAGACACAAGATAGTGGGGTATTCTGGCGACGCCGCATCCCGTCTGGCCCCCCGTCACAGATGGCCAACTTGTTCCGTGGGTGTTTCAGGGACAAGGGTGCGGCCACAGCTTCGATACGCACCCGACCCTTGCGATATCACAGGAGAGCCATGAACGGGGCACGGCATGACGAGCAGCCTGCGTGATCGCGTCGCCGTCGTGACCGGAGCATCACGCGGTATCGGTCGCGACATCGCCAGACAGCTGGGTGCCGCCGGCGCCGCGGTGGTGGCGGCGGCGCGTGACGATCATGCCGGCGCCGTGGCCGAGGAGATTCGCCGTGCCGGCGGTCGGGCTGTCGCCGTCAGCGTCGACGTGACCGACGCGCACCAGATCGACGCCATGGTACGCACGACGCTCGACGAGTTCGGCCGGGTGGACGCGCTGGTGAACAACGCCGGCATCGTGCGAGACCAGCTGGCGCTCAGGATGACTCCGGCCGAGTGGGACCCCGTGGTCGCGACGAACCTGACGGCGGCGTTTACCTGCGCGCACGCGGTGTTGCGCCCTATGCTGAAACAGCGGAGCGGTCGTATCATCAGCGTCGGCTCAGTGGTCGGACAGATGGGGAACGCGGGTCAGGTCAACTACGCGGCCTCCAAGGCGGGGCTGGTTGGATTCTCTAAGGCGCTGGCCCGGGAAGTGGCGACACGCGGCATCACCGTCAACGTGGTGGCCCCCGGGATGATTGACACGGACATGACCGCGACGCTCGGCGAGTCCGCGCACACAGCGATGATCGCGCAGATTCCAATGGGTCGGCTGGGGACGACTGACGACGTCGCGTGCGCGGTCTGCTTCCTCGCGTCGGACGAGGCAGCGTATATTACAGGGCACGTTCTGGCGGTGAATGGTGGCATGTACATGTAGGAGGCACTGAATGGCGGTTGCTGAGAAAGTGAAAGGCATCATCGTGGAGCAACTCGGCGTCGACGACGAGGAAGTCACATCCGACGCATCCTTCGTGGACGACCTGGGCGCGGACTCCCTTGATACCGTGGAGCTCGTGATGGCGTTCGAGGAAGAGTTCGGCCTCGAGATTCCTGACGAGGACGCGGAGAAGATTACTCGGGTGAAAGAGGCGGTCGAGTACATCGAGTCGCACTCGAAGAAGTAGACGTTAGCTTGGATCTTGGGAGTACCTGTGAGTAGGCGTGTCGTTGTCACGGGCGTCGGCCTCGTGTCGTCGCTCGGTATTGGAACGTCGGTGACGTGGGAGGCGTTGTGTGCGGGCCGGAGCGGGATCGGCCCGATCACGAGGTTCGATGCAACCGCCTTCGCCTCGCAGATCGCGGGCGAGGTCCGGGGATTCGATCCGCTGGTCTTCGTGTCGCGGAAAGACGTCAAGAAGATGGACGTCTTCATCCAGTACGCGATCGCCGCCGCCGAATTCGCGCGCGCCGATGCCGGATTGCAGGTGACGCCAGAGATGGCGTCCCGCGTGGGCGTGTTCATCGCGTCCGGCATCGGCGGGTTTAGCACCATCGAGCGGGAGCATCGCGCGCTGCTCGATGGCGGGCCACGCAAGATCTCCCCGTTTTTCATCCCGGCGTCGATCATCAACCTGGCCGCCGGGCAGGTGTCTATCCGGTTGGGCGCCAAGGGGCCTAACTCGGCTGTTTGCACCGCCTGTTCAGCCTCCGCGCATGCGATCGGGGATGCGTTCGAGACGATCCGTCGCGGCGCAGCCGACGTGATGGTGGCTGGGGGCTCGGAGGCGGCTATCACCCCGTTGGGGGTCGGTGGGTTCGCCGCCATGCGTGCGCTCTCGACACGTAACGACGAGCCCACTCGGGCCAGCCGACCGTTCGACCGCGACCGCGACGGGTTCATTATCGGCGAGGGTGCGGCCGTGCTCATTCTCGAAGAGCACGACAGGGCCCTCAGTCGGGGCGCTTCGGTCTATGCGGAGCTGGTGGGATATGGGATGTCGTCGGACGCCTACCACCTCACCGCGCCGGCCGAAGACGGTGACGGCGCCGTCCGGGTCATGCAAGCCGCCATCGACCAGGCTGGTATCACGCCAGACCAGGTGGACTACATCAACGCACACGGGACCTCGACCCCGTTCAACGACCGCATCGAGACGGCGGCGATCAAGCGGTGCTTCGGTGCGCACGCGCATAAGCTGGCGATCTCGTCCACCAAGTCGATGACCGGACATTTGCTGGGTGCGGCCGGCGGTCTCGAGGCCGGGATCGTCGCGTTGGCCTTGCGCGAGCAGGTGCTTCCGCCGACCGTGAACCTCGAAAACCCGGATCCCGACTGTGACCTGGATTACGTACCCGGCGTAAAACGACCCGCGTCGGTCGATTTCGCGCTGTCGAACTCCTTCGGGTTCGGGGGCACCAACGCCGCCTTGCTTCTCAAACGCTACGATGGCTAGGGGCGTGGGACATGCCACTCCCGTCGTCACCGGATATCGGTGTTGCCCAGCGCCCGATACGAGGAGCGGATGAAGATTGTCGTTTGTGTCAAACAGGTCGTGACCCGCGAGTGGAACCTGCGCCTGGATGACGCCCGGACCTGGGTGCAGGACCGCGACGCCAGTTTCGAGATGAACGAGCCGGATGCCTACGCGCTGGAAGAGGCGTTGCGGCTGAAGGAACAGCACGGCGGCGAGGTGGTTGTCTGTTCCGCCGGGCCGGCCCGCGTGAGTCAGGTTATTCGAGAGGCGCTGGCGCGCGGAGCCGATCGGGCAATTCGCATCGAGAGCGACACCCTGGCCGCGGCGGACAGCGTTATGGTGGCCGAAGCCCTGGCCGCGGCGATCCGGGACGAGGGATTCGATTTAGTGCTCACCGGCTTGCAGTCCGACGACCAGGGCTTTTCCCAGACCGGTGTCGTGATGGCCGAACGGCTCGGAATTCCACACGCCACCATCATCATGAAAATCCAGGTTGCCGCCGGCCGGCTGCGCGTCAAGCGCGAGCTCGAGGGCGGGTGGTTCCAGTGGGTGTCGATGTCCACGCCGGCCCTGTTGACGATCCAGAGCGGGATTAATCAGCTGCGCTACGCCACGCTGAAGGGCATCATGGCGGCCAAGAAAAAGGATGTCCGGGTCGTGGCGCCGCCGGCCGGTTTAGAGCCGCGTCACGAGATTCTTGAGCTCTACGTGCCGGAGAAGGAGAAACAGACACGGTTGATCGACGGGACCCCGGCCGCGGCGGCCGCCGAGCTCGTTCGGTTGTTGCGCGAGGAAGTTCGAGCGATCTGAGGCCGGTCCGCTGGAGCCCGCCGTCGCCCGGGTGAAGTGAAGCCCGTCGAGCACAAGCACATGGTCCTGGTCATTGCCGAACAGCGAGACGGGGTACTGCACAAGGCGAGCTGGGAGGCGATCGTCGCCGCCCAGCAAACGGGCCAGCCTGTTCAGGTGGGGGTGGCCGGGAGCGATCTGGCGCGTGTCGCGGCCGAACTGGCGGTGGCCGAGGTGGACGCGGTTCTCACCGTGGTGCACGCGGCGCTGGAGTCCTATACGCCAGATGGGTTCGTCGCCGCCTTCGCCGACCTGGTGACCGGTATCCAGCCAGACCTCGTGTTCCTGCCGCACACCTATCAGACCCGGGAGTTCGCGCCGACGCTCGCTGCACGGCTCGACCGGTCGCTCATCACCGATTGCGTCGCGGTCAGGCCGCGGGACGGCCGGTTGGCGTTTGTCAGACCGATGTTCCAGGGGAAGTTCGTAGCCGACGTTTCGCCGACCGGCCCGGCGCCGCATTTCGCCAGCTTCCAGATTGGTGCGTTCCATCCCGATGCGCTCAGACTCGGCACGTCGTCTGCCGAGGTGCACGTGTACGACGTCTCGCTCGACGCGGAGGCGATCCGTCAGACCGTTGAGCCGCCGTTCAAGGAAGCGAAGCAGGCCGTCGATTTGACGCAGGCTGAGCGGATCGTAGCCGTCGGTCGGGGGATCAGGGCGCAGGCGCATATGGCGCTCGTCGAGACGTTGGCCGCATCGCTCGGGGCGGAGGTCGCGGCGTCGCGACCGATCTGTGACTCCGGCTGGTTGCCTATGGACCGCCAGGTCGGCAGCTCCGGCCAGACCGTGTCGCCAAAGCTCTACCTCGCCCTGGGGATTTCAGGCGCCATTCAGCATCTCGTGGGTATGAAGGGTTCGCGCACCGTCGTGGCAATTAACAAGGACGCCGATGCTCCTATCTTCGAGGTGGCCGACTTCGGCATCGTGGGAGACCTATTCGAGGTTGTCCCGGCGCTCATCGCCGCGCTTGACGCCGACGCCTGATGGAGCGGGAAATCCTCGATGTCGACGTTCTTGTCGTCGGCGGTGGTCCCGCGGGCGTCTCGGCGGCGCTCCGGCTGGCCTCGCTGCAACGGCATGAGGGTGGGGCGCCGCTCTCGGTGGCTCTACTGGAGAAGTCACGTCAGAGCGGTTCACACATGCTGTCCGGGGCGGTCCTCGACCCATCCGGGCTCGATGAGCTGCTGCCGGACTGGAGGACGCGTGGGGCACCGGTCGAGACCAAGGTGCTGGATGATCGGGTCTACTACCTGACCGAGCGGTCCTACCTCCGATTTCCCTTCACCCCCCCGCCGCTGCGCAACGACGGCAACTATGTGATCTCGCTGAACCGGCTCGTGCGCTGGTTGTCGGAGCAGGCCGAGGCCGAGGGCGTCGACATCTTCACTGGGTTCGCGGGGACCGAGGTGCTCTTTGAGGGCGACCGCGTGGTCGGCGTGCGCACCGGGGACCGGGGTATCGACAGGCACGGCGAGCGGAAGGGGACGTTCGAGCCCGGTGTCGACATCAAGGCAGCCGTCACCATTTTCGCCGACGGCGTGCGCGGCAACCTCACCAAGACGCTTATCCGGAAGCTCCGGCTCGACGGTCCGGCGCCGCAGACCTACGCAATCGGGATCAAGGAGCTCTGGCAGATTCCATCCGACCGGGTCTCGCCCGGCAGTGTGGTCCACACTATGGGCTATCCGCTTCGGAACGAGGAGTTTGGCGGCGGGTTCATCTACGCCTTGCCGGAGGGGCGGCTCGCGGTCGGCTTCGTGGCCGGGCTTAGCTATCGCGACCCGCTGTTCGACCCGCACGAGGCGTTCCAGCGGTTTAAGCAGCATCCCCTCGTGTCCGCGATGCTGAGCGGCGGCCAGATGATCAGATACGGCGCGAAGGCGCTACCCGAAGGAGGTTGGCACGCCGTTCCCAGGTGTCACGCCGCTGGTGCTCTGATTATCGGGGACGCCGCCGGGTTTCTGAATTCGATGCGGCTCAAAGGGATTCACCTGGCCATGAAGAGTGGCATCTGCGCGGCTGACGCCGCCTTCGCAGCGGTGCGCGCCGGGGACGTGTCGGTGCCGAAGCTCGCGACGTTCCAGCGGCTGGTCAACTCTGGGAGTCTGCGGCGTGAGCTGTATCCGGTGCGCAATGTCCACCAGGCGTTCGGCGGAGGGTTGTTCGCTGGTCTGGCGTTCGCCGGGTTGGCGCTGGTCACGGGCGGCTGGTGGCCCAGAGGTCTGCTGTCCAGCGAGGCCGGCCACGAGCGGATGGCGCGTCTCGCCCGGTACTACCGCACCGAGCGTCCCGACCCAGACGGCACGAGCAACGCTGTGCAGGTCGATCAGACAGTGACCTTCGACAAGTTGACCAACGTCCATTACTCGGGAACGCGTCACGAGGAGGATCAGCCGACCCACCTGCTCGTCCTGGATACCGACGTGTGTCGGACCCGGTGCCGCAAGGAGTACGCCAACCCCTGCGTGCGCTTCTGTCCGGCCAACGTTTACGAGATGGTAGATGACGGTAGCGGGACCGGTCCCCGCCTGCAGGTCAACGCCGCGAACTGCGTCCACTGCAAGACGTGCGACATCATGGATCCGTACCAGATTATCGAGTGGGTGCCGCCCGAGGGTGGGGGTGGTCCCGATTTCGAGGGGATGTAGAATGCGTCGCGCTGCATCGGTCATCTGCCATCACGTTGGGTTTCAGGCTTCCGACGTTCCGCCTCCAGGCAGTGAGCGGGCTACGCCAACGACCGTCGGCCGAATCTTGCCATTGCTCCAGCGGCGGACGGTCTTTGTGCCGCCGGTCCAGGACGAGCCCTGGTTCTGGCACCGCTTACCCGGTTCCGGGTCTTTGACGACGTCCGCGGGGTGGTGATCTTTGGCGACCGATACGGTGCTCACGCGGTGGCAACTGGTGAGGGCGGCGATCATTGCCGGGGTCGGGGCACCGCTGCTTGGGGCGCTGTGCCGTACGGTGCGGTGGCGGGTCGAAGGGGTGGAGCACTACGACGCCATCCTTATGCGGGATCGGCAGCCGATCTTCGCGTTCTGGCACGGGCGGATCCTCCCCGCGACCTACTTCTGGCGGGACCGCCGTATCGTGGTTATGACGAGTCAGAACTTCGATGGCGAGTGGATCGCACGGATCATCCGGCGCTTCGGGTACCACACGGCTCGTGGCTCGACCTCGCGTGGCGGCCGGCGCGCGCTCGTTCAGCTCAAGCGAGATATCGCTGCCGGGCGGCCGGCGGCCTTCACGGTCGATGGTCCACGTGGCCCGGCGTATCGCGTGCAGCCGGGCGCGGTATGGTTGGCGGGAATGACCGGTAATCCCATTCTGCCGTTTCACATCGAGGCGGACCGCTACTGGTCGGTGCATAGCTGGGACCGCACGCAGATCCCACGTCCGTTCTCCGCTGCGGCGGTGTCGATTGGTGCACCGTTCGATGTGCCAGACCCGTCGGTGGAAGGGGTCGTCGAGGAACGCCGGTCGGCGTTGGAACAGGTGCTGGCGGAACTGGCCGACCGTGCCCGGGCGCTGTTGGGACGCGAGTGAGGCCGGCCTAAAGATCCACGTGCCGACGGCTGGCGACAGGGGAGTAGCGCCGCCATGCTGCTGATCGGCAGCGACCGGTTCATCGACCACCAGCCCCCTGGGGAGCACCCCGAGCGGCCCGCGCGCGCCCGGGTGATGGCCCAGGTGAGTCGGCGCTGGATCGAGGCCGGTGGCGTGCTGACCCCTCCGCGCCAGGCTACCCGCGCCGAACTTGTTCGCGTGCACACGCCGGCCTATGTGGACCGGATCGCCGGCACGGCGGGGCACCGCTGTTGGCTTGACCCGGACACCTACACCTCGGTCGAGTCCTACGACGTGGCGCTCCACGCGGCCGGCGCCGCCGTCGCCGCGGTGGAGCACGCGCTCGCCGAGGGTGCACCCGCGTTCGCCTTTGTCCGCCCCCCTGGGCACCACGCCGAGCCGGACCGCGCGATGGGGTTCTGCCTGCTCAACAACGTCGCCGTGGCGGCGGCGTCGGCGCGTGCCGCGGGCCTGGGGCGTGTCGCGGTTCTCGACTACGATGTCCACCACGGAAACGGCACCCAGTGGATGTTCTACGACGAGCCCGATGTGCTCTACGTGTCGCTGCACCAGTATCCGTTCTACCCTGGCACTGGAGCCGTGACTGACGTAGGCCGTGGTGCAGGCGCCGGGTTCACGGTCAACGTCCCGTTCGAGGCGGGTGCCGGTGACGCCGACTACGATCGTGCCATGCGGGAGCTCGTGGGACCGATCGTGACGGAGTTCGATCCGGAGCTGATCATCCTGTCGGCCGGGTACGACGCGCACGTACGTGATCCGGTCGGCGGAATCAGGTTGTCGACCGGCGGGTACGGGGCGATGACGGCGCACGTGCAGCGGCTGGCCGAGAGCTGCTGTGACGGGCGGCTCGCCGTGGTCACAGAAGGCGGGTACGACCTGACGGCCCTGGAGGTCTGTCTCGAGTCTACATTGGCACAATTGGCCGAGGGTCCGCCGGCGTCAGCGATGAGCGTCGCGGGCGACACCGGTTGCATCGACCGCGTCATTCCGGTCGTGGGGCGGGCCCTGGAGCCGTACTGGCCGGGCGTCCTGACGAGCTAGCCGCTTGTGGTGAAACACGTCGCACCGAGACGCTTGCTGCACCCTCCAGACAAGGCGCGACGCGAGAGCATCCAGGGCAAGTATTCGACCGAGCAGTAACGCAGACAGGCGGGATGCAGCGCTTGTCGCATGCAGCGGGAATCGCGCCATCGTCGGCCCGGAGCCAGGAGGCCCGGATGAAAGAAGCCGGATCGCCAGGCCCCTGATTCAGTTCCCGAACTGGAGCGCCGCCAAGGGTGCCGTCTGGAGTATCCTGTTCTAGAGCAATCGGCCACGTGTGGGCGATTGCGCCAGACGGGCGCCGGTTCCCGTTCCCGACTCACATCCGACAGTCACGATCGTGTCCGACTACAATCCGCAGGCCATCGAGAAGAAGTGGCAGCGGCGTTGGGCCGAGCAACGCGCCTTCGAGGTGACTGAAGAGCCCGGTCGGCCAAAGTTCTACTGCCTCGTCATGTTCGCGTATCCGTCCGGTCACGCGCACGTTGGGCACGTGCGGAACTACATGATCGGTGATGTCATCGCACGCATGAAGCGGATGTGCGGCTTCAACGTCCTGCATCCCTTCGGCTGGGACGCGTTCGGCTTGCCCGCTGAGAACGCCGCGATCCAGAACCGCTCACACCCCGAGACCTGGACATTCGAGAACATCGCGCACATGAAGGGGCAGTTACAGCGGCTCGGCATCAGCTACGCCTGGGAGCGCGAGTTCGCGACCTGCGAGGCGCGTTACTACAAGTGGAACCAATGGTTGTTCCTCCAGATGTTCGAGCGGGACGTGGCGTATCGGCGTCGGTCTACGGTGAACTGGTGCCCGGATTGCGCGACGGTGCTGGCCAACGAGCAGGTGGTTGACGGTGGTTGCTGGCGGTGCGCGACTCCGGTCGAGTCACGCGAGCTCGATCAGTGGTTCCTGCGGATAACCCAGTACGCCGACGGGTTGCTCAATGGTATCGAGCGGCTCGCCGGGTGGCCCGATAAAGTGCTGACGATGCAGCGCAATTGGATCGGTCGCTCGGAGGGTACGCTGGTCCGATTCCCGGTCGACGAGTCCGGACCGGCCGGCGATGGGATGCAGATCGACGTGTTCACGACCCGGATCGACACGATTTTCGGCGCGACCTTCGTCTTGCTCGCGCCCGAGCATGCGCTTGTCGACCGTTTCGCTGACGCGGCACCAGACCCGGATGCGTTCGGCCGACGGGTCCGGCAGTTTCGCGCGCAGGATCGGACAGCCCGGCTGACCGGGGCGGTTGAGAGGGAGGGGTTCGATACGGGTCGGACCGCCGTCAACCCGTTCACCGGCCGGTCGGTGCCGATCTGGATCGCTAATTTCGTGCTCGCCGAGTACGGCACTGGCGCGGTGATGGCGGTGCCGGCGCACGACCAGCGCGACTTCGAGTTCGCGCGCCGCTATGAGCTTCCGGTAGAGGTGGTGATCGAGCCTGAGACGGTGGGTGACGCCGCGCCGCTCGATGGGGCGACGATGGAGGCGGCGTATGCGGGTCCGGGCACGTTGGTGAGGTCGGGCGAATTTACGGGGAGGTCCACGGACGATGCGGCGGCGTTTATGGCGCGGGCGGCCGAGTCGCGTGGGGTGGGCCGGCCGGAAGTGCAGTTCCGGCTCAAGGATTGGGGGATCTCACGACAGCGGTACTGGGGCACACCGATCCCAATCATCCACTGCGACACGTGCGGGTTGCAGCCGGTGCCGTACGAGAACCTGCCGGTCGAGCTGCCCACGGCGGTGGAGTTCACCGGCCGTGGGGATTCCCCTCTGGCCCAGATTCCAGAGTTCGTCAACACCACCTGTCCGGCGTGTCAGGGACCCGCGCGGCGCGACACCGACACGATGGACACGTTCGTCGACTCGTCCTGGTATTTCTACCGCTATTGCGATCCGTCCAACAGCGACCGGGCTTTCGACCTGGAGAAAGTGCGCTACTGGGCGCCGGTCGACTTTTACAGCGGCGGCGTTGAGCACGCCATCCTCCATCTGATTTACTCTCGCTTCTTTTGCCGGGTTTTTGGGGATCTGGGTATGGTGGATCACGACGAGCCGTTCACTCGTCTGCTGACCCAGGGCATGGTGCTGCGCAACGGCGCCGTGATGTCGAAATCGAAGGGCAACGTCGTCGACCCCGATCAGATGGTCGCGCGCTATGGCGCCGACGCGTTGCGGCTGTACGAGATGTTCGTCGCGCCACCCGAGAAGGATATCGAGTGGAACGACTCCGGGCTCGAGGGCAGCTTCCGGTTTCTGACCAGGGTCTGGCGGCTCGTTACCTCGCTAAGTCCGGTGGTAACCACGGCGCCGCAGGACGGCCTCGGGACGATGCCGCTCGATGATGCCCATCGCGGGCTTCGTCGAAAGACGCACGAGTCGATTCGCCGCGTGTCGTCCGATCTCGATCCGAGGGTGCATCTGAACACGGCCGTGTCGGCGCTGATGGAGCTGGTGAACGACCTGTTCACGTTTTGCGAGCGGCACGACCTGGCACCCAACGCCGCTGCGGCTGGACAGGGTACGTTATCCGATCAGGTGCCGGCGGAAACAGGCGCGGTGCTCCGGGAGGCGGTCGAGTCGCTCGTGCTGATGCTGTCGCCGTTCACACCCCATCTGTGCGAGGAGCTCTGGGAGCGCCTGGGGCACGCTGGCGGTCTGGTCTCGGTGGCCTGGCCCAGCTTCGACCCGGAAGTGGCGCGCGCAGACGTGATCGTGGTACCGGTGCAGGTCAACGGCAAGCTGCGTGCGCGTCTGACCGTGGTGACCGACGTGTCGGAGGCGGACCTCCGGGCGGCGGCGCTGGCCGCGCCATCCGTGCGGGCGCAGACCGACGGTAAGACGATTGGGCGCGTGGTGGTGGTGCGGCGCAAGCTCGTGAACATCGTGGTCTCGTGACGGTCATTCCGAGCCTGATCCTCAAGTCGACTGGCGGCGGCGTGTGGATGGGAGACCTGGAACCGGGGCCAGGCAAACACGCAACGGAGACACAAAGATGATTAGCCGATGGCGAACCAAGACGGCGTGGTTGACGAACCTGCTGCTCGCGACCATGGCCTGCAGCGGATGCGGTTATGCACTTGCCGGGCAGGGGTCGTTCCTGCCGGATCACGTCCAGACGATCGGTGTGCCGCTGTTCGAGAATACGACGACGGTGTTCGAGGTCGAGCAGAACTTGACCCGGCAGGTCCGGTCGGAGTTCATCGGGCGCGGGCGGCTCAGGGTCATCGCGGCCGATACGGGTGTTGACGCTGTGCTCGACGGTACGATCAGCAGCGTCACAATCACACCGGCCACCTTCGATGCGCAACAGCAGGCCTCGCGATACATCTTCACCCTGAGCGCAGCTCTCCAGTTTCGCGATCTGGTCACCGGCGAGATCATCTGGGAGAATCCCGCGCTGACTTTCAGCGACGAGTATGAGGTTGCCTCCGGGCCCGGTGGCCAGCTCGACGCTTCGACCTTCTTCGGTCAGCAGTCGAACGCCATGGAACGGGTCGCCAGGGACTTCGCGCGGACGGTCGTCAGTTCTATTCTGGAAGCCTTCTAGACTTACATGGGGCCACGCCCCATACCCCGGCTCGTCGCTTGCGTGGGCCCTTACGCCATGGGTCTCGAACGAGCACAAGCTTCTCGTTGGGAACCGCATGACGGGCTAAACTAACCGCACTGTCGGAACCTTCAGGGTGGCACGACGTCCTGATCCATATGGGTACGATTACACCGGCCACGGCGCTGACGCAGATTGCGTCCGGGAATCTGGACCCGGTTTACCTTGTGCTGGGGCATGACGCCGTGGAGACGGCGGAGATGGCCGACGCCTTTGAGCAGGTCGTCGACGAGGGTTTGCGAGCGTTCAACGTCGACCGGTTTCATGGCGGGGATGCTAACCTGGGGCAGGTCATCGAAGCGGCGCGGACGTTGCCGATGATGGCACCGCGTCGTATCGTGGTCCTACTTCGGGCCGAGCGCTGCCTGGCGCCGACACGCGAAAACCGGAGCACCGCGACCGAGCTGGAGGCATTCGAGGCCTATCTGGCTGACCCGCAGCCGCATGCGAGTCTCATCGTCGTCGCCGGCGACCTCGACAAGTGCCGGCGCACGACGGCCCGCTTGCTGGAGGCCGCCACCGTGGTGGCGTGCGGCGTCGTCGAGACCCTGGCCGATGCGGAGCGATGGGTCCGGCGCCGGGTCTCGACCAGGGGGATGTCGATCGAGCCAGCGGCCGCTCGTCTGCTGGCGGCACAGGTCGGTCCGGATCTCGCGCGGTTGAGCTCGGATGTCGAGCGGCTTCTGCTGTTCGCTGCCGCCCAGTCGTCCGTAGGAGTGGCCGAGGTACGGGAGATTTCCGGCCCGGCCGTCGCTCACGACGACTGGGGTGTGGCCAGGGCGATCGAGCGCGGACAGACGGCCCAGGCGCTGAAAGAACTCGCGCTGGTCATGGAGTCTGGCGCCGCAGCCCCCATGGTGCTGGGGCAGCTGGCCTGGGTGGTACGAACGAAACTGGCGTCCGGTCGGCTACCCGCCGCGGTGGAGGCGCTGTTCCGAACGGACATGGATCTGAAGACCTCGGCTGGCGACCACCGGATCTTGCTGGAGCGACTCGTCCTGGAACTCTGCGGCGTCAGTCTCGCCGCGTCGGCCGGCCGCTAGCTGACGATCGCTGCTCCGGCGAGGCGTTTCGTGAGCCGCGATTTGTATCGCGCCGCGGCGTTGTCGTGAATGACGCCTTGGGCGGCCAGCTTGTCGATCAAGGAGACGGTGCTGGTGATCGCTACGCGCGCCTCGTCGGTCTTGCCGTCGTCGATCGTGGCGCGCAGCGACTTCAACGCATGTCGCAGCCGTGTTCGCTTCCCGCGGTTTCGCTCACGCCGGACGAGGCTCTGCCGGTGCGCTTTCAACGTGTTCTTGTGATCGGCCAAGACGTCGTGGTCCTTTCCGCTCTTCCGCTAGCCTCTGGCCAGCAAAGTAGTCCTTGAGTATAGCACTGGTGACGCTCTGCCGGCGCCGTCCGCACGATCGTCGCTCAGTGTCCCTTCAGCCTACGTAGTTCGCGGCGCTGACGGGTATTCGGGGTGCTGGCGGCAGCCGTCCGTCCAGGTCCCCGTCGTTCGGAGGTGCACGGCCCGCTGCCGAGCCAGTGCTGCCCGAGCTCGGCGGCAGTCGGCGGCGGGGTGACGTCGTCATAGAGCGCGTTGGCCGTCGCCCTGGGGACGTGCTGGTTCGCGAAAAACAGAACCACTACCTGTTGTTTTCGACCGTTCGGACGGGTGATCGATAGCCGGTCGCCTCGTTGCAGCGTGCGGTGCGGCTTGGCGCGCTGGTCGTTGACGTCAACCTTGCCGACGCGACAGGCTCGTTGCGCCTCCGACCTGGTCTTGAACAGACAGGCGATGTCGAGCCAGACATCGAGCCGGACACGGTCGGACGGGGTGTCCCTGAGTGTCATCGGGGTGGTTCGGGGTCAGTGACGAGCGTTGCTGGTGTCGGGCTGAGACCCATGTGAGCTAGACGGTCAGCATCTTGTTCACTATAGTCCGGCTCTCGGCCAGGAGCGCGTCGATTTGCGCCGGCTGCCGGCCACCCGCCTGGGCGAAATCAGGGCGCCCACCGCCCCCGCCGCCGACGATCGGCGCGATCGCCTTCACGACCTTGCCGGCGTGCACCCGGTCGACGAGATCCTTGCTGACGGAGACGACCAGCGCCACCTTGCCCTCGTGCTCTGAGGCCAGCACCACCACGCCGCGTCCCAGGCGGTCGCGCAAGGAATCGGCCAGACCGCGCAGCGAGCCCTTCTCGAGTCCCGATACCCGTCGCGCGATCAATCGGGCGTCCCCGACCTCGACCGAGTCGTCGCTGGTGGCGCCGCTCCGGGTCCCAAGCTCCGCCTGCATCTTGAGCTGGTCCAGTTCGCGCGCCAGCCGTTTGGTCTCGCTGTGTAGCCGCGCTATCGTCTCCACCGCCTGGGGTCCGGGGACGCCTAGGGAGCCCAGCAGCGCGTCGAGTGCGGCGCGCTGCGACTGGAGGTACGCCACGGCGGCCTTGCCGGTGATCGCCTCGATTCGACGCACACCAGCCGCTACACCCGTCTCCTGGGTGATCGCGAACAGGCCTATATCGCCGGTGGCGCCGCAGTGCGTTCCGCCACAGAGCTCCATACTGACTCCTGGCACCGACACGACCCGCACCGACTCACCGTACTTCTCATCGAAAAGCGCCATCGCACCGGCGTCGATCGCCTCTCGGGTCGGGCGAATGTCGGTCCCGACCACGTCATTGGCGTAGATGTGGGCGTTCACCTGGCGCTCGATCCAGTCGAGTTCGTTGCGACTGATCGGGCCGCCGTGCGCGAAGTCGAAGCGTAGCCGGTCTGGTGCGACCAGCGAGCCCGCCTGCCTGACATGAGTGCCGAGCCGCTCCCGCAGCGTTGCGTGCAGCAGATGGGTCGCCGTGTGGTTGCGCCGGACCGCGTCCCGGCGCGCCCGGGTGACCTCGGCGGTCACGCGCCGTCCCACGTCGAGCGGCCCCTGCGTGACCTCGACGAGGTGCAGCCGGGGCCAGTTCGGGACCGGCCTCTTGACATCGTCCACCCTGGCCTCGAGTCCGTCGTCGGAGATGACACGCCCTGAATCCGACACCTGTCCTCCCGACTCCACATAGAACGGGGTCTGGCCGAGCACCAGGTGCCCCACCTGGCTGGTGTCAAGTTTGTCAGTCTGGCCACCATCCTCGTGAAACAGCTGTACGATCCAGGTCTCGACGCGTGTGGTGTCGTAACCGACGAAGTCGTCCGGGATCCTGGACAGATCGTCTTGACCGGGCGACGTGCTAATGACAAAGGGCGGGAGCTCGGCTGTCTTGAACTGGCTCTTTGCCCGCGACTGCTTCCGCTGCGCTTCGAGCGCCCGCTCGAAGCCGGCCGCGTCGATGGTGACTGCCCGTTCACTCGCCAGGTCCTCGATGAAGTCAAGCGGCAGCCCATGTGTGTCGTACAGGCGGAAGACTTCCGGTCCCGGCAGCACGCCGGCGCTGCCGGCCGCCGCCAGTGCCGCCTCGAGACGAGGCAGTCCGTCGTTGAGGACCGCGTCGAACCGCTCCTCTTCGGTGTGGACGATCTGCACGATGCTGTCGCGACTGGTGGGCAGCTCCGGATAGGCGCCACCCATCTCGGCGACTGGAACATCCACGAGCTGATGCAGGAACGGGCCCGTCATACCCAGCTTCTTTCCGTGGCGCATCGCGCGTCGCATGATCTTGCGGAGTGCATATCCGCGCCACTCGTTGGAGGGCATCACCCCATCGGCGATCAGAAAGGTCATGGCGCGCAGGTGGTCGGCCACGACGCGCATCGATACATCGTCAGGGCCAAAGGATGCCTGCCGCGTGTGGGGGCCGTAGACGCGGCCGGTCCGGTCACCGATCGCGTGCAGGAGCGGGACGAATAGATCGGTATCGTAGTTCGAGACCTTTCCCTGTAGCACCGCTACGATCCTCTCGAGTCCCATCCCGGTGTCGATCGAGGCGGTGGGCAGCGGCGTCAGGCTGCCGTCGGTGTCCCGGTCGAACTCCATGAACACGTTGTTCCAGATCTCGACGTACCGGTCGCAACTGCAATTAATACCGCGGCAGACCGGCTCGTCGCACGGAATCGCGTCGCCTCGGTGGTAGTGCACCTCAGAGCAACGGCCGCAGGGGCCGGTGTCGCCCATTGCCCAGAAGTTTTCACTCAGTCCGAGCTCGACGATCCGGTCAGCTGGAACGAGCGTGCTCCAGAGCGCGTAGGCCTCGTCGTCCCGGGGTGTCCCCGACTCGCCCTTGAACACCGTCGGGTACAGCCGCTCCGGCGGCAGCTGCCACACGTCGGTCAGCAGCGTCCAGGCGAACGGGATCGCCTCCGGCTTGAAGTAGTCACCGAACGAAAAGTTCCCGAGCATCTCGAAGAAGGTGTGGTGACGCTCGGAGACCCCGACGTTGTCGAGGTCGTTGTGCTTTCCGCTGACCCGCATGCATTTCTGGGAGCTGGCGGCACGTGTGTAGGACCGGTGTTCGCGTCCGAGGAACAGGTCCTTGAACTGGTTCATCCCCGCGTTGGTGAACAACAAGGTCGGGTCGTCGGCCGGCACGAGCGAGGCGCTTGGCACGGTCTGATGGCCGTGGTGTGCGAAAAAGTCGAGAAAGCTCTGGCGGACCGCGTTGGACGTCATTCGGATATCTTTTCACAAGAGCGACGTCCAGACCTGCGATGCTGGCGACCCGCTTCAGGGAAACGGGTCATCAGGACCGCGGCCACTCGTTCCGGGGGGAATCCCTGGCGCAGCAGGGCCTGATGGAGCCGCCGGAACTGGGCACTATCACCAATCGGGCCGTTCAGCCGTTTCGCGATGGCCCGCTTGAGCACCGACTCCTCGTCGATCTCGTCGAACACCGCGACCACCGCACGACCAGCTGTCTCCGGGTCGATGCCGATAGCCTCTATTTCCCGTTGTGCCCGGCTCCGGCCTCGGAGCTTCACTTCCGCTGCCAGGCGGGCGTAGATGAGCGCCGTTCGGGCATCGTCAACCACCCGCTCGCGGCTCAGCCTGGCGATCGCCGTCTCGACCTCGGCGGAGGGCAGCTCGCGGCGCGCCAGCCGATCACGGAGTTGGGTCGTCGACAGCTCCCGGCGGGCGAGCAGACGCAGGGCGATCTGATAGGCGCTCGAGGATCGGGGCGTGGTCACCCGTCAGTCACCGAACCGCGTGACGGCCGGCGGTTCGTCCCCGCCACCCGGTCGCGCTTGGGCCATCGCGTCGTGTGCCGTGCCCGTGATTGACGTGACACTCTGGAGGCGCAGCGTCAACTCGTCGGGGTTGGTGGACAACTGGAGCGCCGCTGGTAGCAGCCCGGCCGTCATCTTTTCCAGGGTGGTCGTGTCGAGACGGTGGTCTTCGACGAGGGGACATAGCTCACCGTGTACCCGCATGATCGGATCGCTACCGCTCCTGAGGTGGAGGTCTGAGGTGCCGGCCTTCACCGCGGCGGTGAGCAGCTCGGTGATGTCCATGCCCGGAGCCGTCAGGAGATCCTGGCGGTCCCGACCGGTGCCGGCGCCGGGGCGAGCGCCGGGTACACGTAGGTGAGCCATCCGTGCGTGTCGGGGATGTTGCCGTTGACGACATCGAAAAACCGGCTCTGGATGGCAGCGGTGACTGGACCGCGATCACCGTCGCCGACAGTGATCTTATCGATGCTTCGGATCGGGGAGATCTCGGCCGCCGTGCCGGTGAAGAAGACCTCGTCCGCGACGTAGAGCATTTCACGCGGGATCGGTTGCTCGTGCACCGGCAGACCTAGATCCCGTGCGAGGCTCATTACGACGTCACGCGTGATGCCCGGCAGTACCGACCCGGCCATCTGGGGCGTGAAGACGACGCCGTCACGGATGATGAAAATGTTCTGGCCGCTCCCCTCGCTCACCAGGCCAGACGGGTCGAGGGCGATTCCCTCGCTGTATCCGTTCAGGGTCGCCTCCATATTGATGAGCTGAGAGTTGGCGTAGTTGGCGGTTGATTTGGACATCGCTGGGAAGGTGTTCGGCGCGCAGCGGGCCCAGGAGCTGACCTGCACGTCCACACCTTTTTCGAGCGCGTCCTGACCCAGATACGCGCCCCACTCCCAGACCATGATCGCGGCCTCGACCGGGCACTTGAACGGGCTGATACCAAGCTCGCGATAGCCGCGGTAGAGCAGGGGGCGGATGTAGCAAGCGTTGTAGTTGTTGGCGCGGATCGTGTCCAGAACCGCTTCGTGAAACGCCGGTAGGTCCAGGTCGTAGGTCATCCGGTAGACCCGGGCCGAGTCGTACAAACGGCGGAGGTGCGCATCGAGACGGAAACAGGCCGACCCCTTCGGGGTGTCGTAGCACCGGGCTCCCTCGAACACGCCGCTACCGTAGTGGACGATGTGCGAGCCGATGTGGATCTTCGCGTCGGCCCAGTCCACAAGGGCGCCTTGCATCCAGATCTTGCCGCTGCCGAAACTCATTGCCAGACCTACCGATCCACCATGCTATCAGACACTTACCGACAGTGTAGTGCCCGCTCTGACACGGCGCAACATAATTCACGGACAGGTGCCGGCGTCGGCTACTGTGCTTCGCCGCAGAACGGGCAACCCCCAGCCCGGGCGTGAAGGGGCTTGCGGCATTTCCAGCAGAAGCCGGCTGGCGGGGTCGTCCGGGACCGCAGACGGGCGTGAATGTTGTGTATCTCTCCTCCGGACCCGCCGCTCCGCCCGGCGTCGGTGACCGGGGTGCCACGCCGCTCCGCCCGGATCTCGTCTAGGTCGGTCAGCAGATCCCCGGCGCGCTGATAGCGGTCTGTGACCTCAGGTGCCAGTGCCTTCATGACGACGTCATTGAGTGTGCCGGGGATGGCGTTGTTCAGCAGCCTCGGTGGCCGCACGAGCTCGCCCCGTCGCAGTTTCTCGAGATCGCTGGGCGAGGGCGTGTCGTAGGGTATGACGCCGGTCAGCATCTGGTACACGGTGACGCCGACCGAGTACAGGTCGGACGCAAAGACCGCTTCGCCACGGAATTGCTCTGGCGCCATGTAGGGCGGGCTGCCGATGATCGTCGTTCCGTGGGCCGCGATCTCCAGAAAGCGAGAAGTCCCGAAGTCGGCGACCTTCAAGGTCCCCGACTCGGATACGAGCACGTTGGCCGGTCGGAGATCCCGGTGGATGACGCCTTGTGCGTGCGCATGCTCTACCGCGTGCGCGATCTGGCTCGCGTAGTCGAGCGCGCGATCGACCTCGAGCCGGCCGCCGGTCGCGATGATCGTCTCGAGGGTCTCGCCCTGGACGTACTCCATGACGATGAAGAAGACGTTGTCCTGCTTCTCCGCTGTTGTGATCGAGACGATGTTGGGATGGTCCAGAGTGGCCAGCAGACGCGGCTCGCGCAGCAGCTCGCTGAAGTTCAAGTTTTGTCGGTGCGGGACCTTGAGCGCGACCCGCTTGTTGATCCAGGTGTCTTCTGCGAGATAAACCGTGCCGAACCCGCCGCTGCCGAGCGCGGACAGTATCTTGTACTTGCCGAGCAGGTGATCGGCGAACAACATGAAGGGCGAAAGTATAGCAGGAGACCTTCGGCGAGGCCGCTCGCGAGTGGGGAGGCGGAAGAGAGGAGGCAGCCTGCGTCCAGGTGGGGACGCCGGGTCAGATTGAGACCACTATAATCCCCGAATGCCACCGCGGTTTTTCGCACCGGATCTGTCGGGGTCGGATGTGCCGGTCGTCTTGCCGGACGACGAGGCCGGCCACCTGACGCGAGTGCTTCGCCTGGGTACCGGTGACACGGTCTCGGTGTTCGACGGGCGGGGTGTCGAGTATCTGGCCCGCATCGAGCGGGTGTCCCCGCGTCGGGTGGTCGTGCGGCCTTACGAGTCCGTGGTCCCGGCCCCCGAACCTGAGGTGGCGCTGACCGTGGCGCCGGCGCTGCTGAAGGGACGCAAGTTCGACGACGTCGTGCGCGACGTCACCATGGTCGGTGCCGTTGCGGTGCAGCCGCTGTTGACCGCACGGACAGAGGCTCGGGCGCGTGACACCGATCGTTGGACCCGGATCGCGGTCGCCTCGGCCAAGCAGTGCCGTCGCGCTGTCGTGCCGAAGGTCAGGGCGCCGAGGTCGTTCCGGTCGTTGCTCGACGACGACCGGTCTCTCGTGCGGTTGTTGCTCGTCGAGCCAGGGACGGTCGGTGCGGGTGGCACCTTGCAGTGCCTGCAGGACCGTCCACCACCGGCGACGGCGACGCTAGCGGTAGGTCCCGAGGGCGGCTGGAGCGGGGAGGAGGTGGCGGCCGCGACGGCAGCGGGGTTCGTGCCTGTCACCCTGGGTCGGCGGACGCTGCGCGCCGACGCAGTCGTTCTCTGCGCCGTATCGGTGTTGCAATACGTCTGGGGAGACCTGTGACGGCCGGGGTAAGCTGGTTGTGGGCCCGGGTCTCGCCACGCTACGGGCCAGGCGGCGGTTTGATCTCAATCGAGGCGGTGATCCACTGGTCGCCGTATGCGAGTGCCCAGTCTGCTGGGCCGGAGGGGCTAGCCGTAGCCCGTCGCGCATCTGAGACCGCGAACCCGACCGCACGCACGATCCCCTCGCACGCTGATAACGGTGGGCCGCAGCCATTCGCGGGGTCTGTCGTGGCATCCGGAAAAGATACAACGTTGAGCCGCGCCGTGGGAGGTTCGTCAGTCAGCGCCGACGACCCGGCAAGAAAGGCCCCGGCGTCGTCCAACTCACAGACGACGATCCGCAGGACGCGGGAGCCGTCTCGTGTGGTCGTGATCACGGGCGCCGTGGGTGTTTCCGATGACCCGCGGGCTGGACGCGCGTTGCCAATGGGGGAGTTCGTGTCCACGTTCGAGAACCGCAGTACTGCGCCGGCCGCCTGCCGCACGCCTCCCCAGTTGAAGGAGGCGGCGGTCTCCGATCCATCGGCGATTTTGTAGTAGACCGTCAATTGACACGCGATCCCCTGCCCATCCGCCTGGCAGACCGCGGCGTTGAAACCAGTAAAACCAGGCACTGCTGTCCATCCATCGGGTCCGGTTATAGTCGGATTCGCCTGGATGCCGAGGGTGGCGATGAGAAGGTCCGCTCGCCCACTCTCGCCGGGTGGCACCGGAATAGACAATGAGCGAGCCCCAGCCTGGCCGGTGCTATTGGTTACGGCGTCTTCGAAGTTTGGAGTCGGGCCACAACCCACGAAGAACAGGCTGGTCACGAGGGCGGCGCGCCATGCCAGTCGGTGTGACATCACGAGAGGATTGCGGGCTAACCGGCCTCGAATAGAGCACATGGGAACGCTCCTTTGCCCCACCCTGCTCAGACACGACGAGACACAAGTATACAGCGTTCCGGGGACAGGGTCGTCGGTTGCCCGAAAATTCGATCCTGAGCAAACGGGGCTGAGAATCCGCCATCGGGCCTAGGAAACCGTT
>CAUZDS010000010.1:0-103098 GCA_963578725.1 Vicinamibacteria bacterium | reverse complement strand
ACGGGCCTGTATGGTCGAGATATGCCCGGCTAGCTGGACGCAGTGAACGGCGGGTGCCTCCGTGCCCGCCTGCCGGGCTTCTCGCCAGGACATCGAACGACTCGAGGAAGGTGGCGAAGCCGGACGCGGCCATGGTGGCCTAGCGTAGCGCGAGGGGGCTGGCGGTTCAACGGGGACAGGGTCAGGGACAGGTATCCTGACAAAAGTCTAACCTACAAGTTACGTTTGCACGGAATCTGAACTCGGATTGCTCCGCCGGAGTAATAAAGTTTGGATCGGAATGATTGGCGAGGAAGAGATACATGTAGTACTGAACGCCCCATGCCCCCAACTCGGCGATGGTGTTGTCACTGGAACCACACGTATGCGGTTTGCCATTATTGTGTCTGGCTTCATGCACGAATAAAACCAGCATCCCGGCGACCCACTGAAAATCTGTAGGGTAAGTCAGCGCCGCAGAGTTGTTAGTTCGTATGTTCATCATGTCATTCGTACAGCAGGAACTGTAGTTGATGTCGCTCCGAAATCGGATACCCCGGATCGCGGACACCATCCATCCGTACAGCGAGTTGGAAGTCCACGGGAGTGATGCATCAAATTCAAGGTGGCGCATGATTGTCAGCACGCGATAGGCCTGCGCTTCAAGGAGTGTCAGGTCGCGCGAGCTTTGCTCGGCGGAGCACACGATTTGGCCAACCGTCGGGTCGCCTTCGAACAAGAGACTCAGGTCGAGATCACTCGTTGCCACTTCCGCCGGTGTCGGGCACCGTGCGAGGATGTCATTCGCACTCTCAAACGCCGGCGTCGATGAGGTCGTTGTGGTTGGCGCGGTCGGGGACGAGTCTCCGCCACAGGTCACTGTGACCACCGTGGCAACGACGACGGTGGTGAAACGGGCGTGGCTAAATTTCATGTTCTGGGCTCTCTCGACGAAGCTGGTAACGAAGACTCTACCGCTATTTAACTAACCACGCCGTCCATGTCCACGTAGAGCCGTTTTTTTACCAACACATTGGCTTCTCGTTCACTCGTAGACGGATGATGCAATGCGGAGGATGGCTACCTACTTTTGCATCGTGACGCAAAACTAGCGGGTCAACGGGGAGGGGGTTACGGGAGGATTCGCTTCACGCTTGCGTGTCGTCGTAGCCTAGGGTGATGCATCCTTCTCTCACAATCGTCGAAGGGGCGGTTTCCCCAGATGACGAACACATGGCACTCAGCTACGGATCGTTCGACACAGATAAACGTCCGTTTCCAATTGTCGCTCGCGTGTCGCCACCCCGGAAGGGCGTGATCACTCTTGAACTACTGGTAGACGACTCAACGATACGCGGTAAAGAGATCATCGCTGACGTACGACGTAAAGTGCATTGGCTGTTCGTGGAAAAAGGTGAAGCCGAGCCCTGGGCGTACGCAAGATACCACTGCACGACAGGCGCTAATGTGTACAGCAACGTTCACTGGGGCTGGGTGTCCGCCTCCAATAGCACAGGTAACTAGGTAGCCTTCCGAAAGACTAGGACGCAGGTCGAAGAAGCCCCTCTGCTAGCACCTTGAGTGCTTCCGAGTTCGGCAAATTGTTACTCCCCATCATGAGTACATGGGCTTTCATCACGCCACTGCCCGAGGAAACAAATGCTCCACACGTTGTCTTTGCATCTCGACTCACAAGCCGCACAAAGGAAGCGTTCTTGAGATCGAGTCCGGCGATAGTCGTCAGCCACGCGAGCCATGGAGACACCTTCATTTCAGACCGGAGCGATTTCTGAGTACCTACAGCCGATACGACAACGACAGATTGCGCTGCAATATATCCCTGAACAGCTTCAACGTACATCGCCAGTAAACCGTGCTGCGCAGACTCTCGAATAAGAGCTAACTTCTTCGGCATTGTCGGGCTGTGAAACGGACAGACGTCGATTTGCAACACTCCCTCAGTCCCGAGAAGGGTAGACAACTGCAACAGTTTCGTAATACGGTGCTTCGCTGGATTTCTAGGCGATAGTTCCCGCTTATAAAACGGTCCCAATATCCGCGCCGCTTCTGCGTAATCCATCCCGCGATTCAGTAGACCCTTTCCCTGTTGCACATGGCTCCGCAATTGGTGCGGCATTGTCTGACCAGGATTGGTTGTTAAGGCAATAAGTGGTCGTCGCCCCGCATTAAATGAGACATACGGTTCGGGTGCAGCGTTCATATCAAACGTTGCATCAACAAATGACGACACGTCGAGAGATTCTGCGAGCCAATCACGCCAGAGTGTCTCGCAAAGCCGGATGAAATCTTCAGCCATGTTGGCCTAGCCTACTCAGGAGCGGCAGGCGATTCAACGGGGACGGGGGTGAGTCACACGTGTGCGTGGCGAACCACTCACGCGACAGCTTCTGACCTTCGGCGAATTGCTCCCGGAACGGTGTGTGCCCCGTCTCCCCTATATCTCCCTGAATGGGGTCGAATGGAGGGGACTGGAGTAAACGCGGGCAAAACGAAATACAGCGAGAAGCAGCAATGAATTCGGCCCTGAACTACGAAAGTCGTGCGCCATCACCATGTTAGGGTGAATGGGCCTTCAGGGTTCGACTCCCGCCGCCTCCACCATCTAACTTGTTCTAGCGAAAGGGGATCCCCTTTTGGCTAGAACTCGTCTCCACCATATCTCCACAATCCCTTCCGATTGTGCGTTGATTCAGCAGTTCAATCGTCGACTGCGTGGCCGTCGGACTCAGAATGAGGTTTCGGCAGCTACCCACTTGGAAGACGAGTCTCCAGACGAGTAGTCCACCGCCTCTCCGGGTGTTGCTGTGGGGGTCTGAAGGACGTTCCGCCGAAGATAGCCCCTGCGTTTCGCTCAACGCCTCACCACGCGCACGGCGCCGCCTGTGTAACGCTCTGGCCGTCCAGTGTTGTCCTCGCTCCTGAGGGCCGCTAGTCGCCTTCGGTGGGTGCGCCTAATGTTCCGAGATCGAGCGTAAATTTTATCGGGGCGGCGAGTTCGGCGACAATCTTATTGAGCAACAGGTTACAGTCGTTTGATCGCGGTCACTCTTCCGCCATTAGACCCTTGCCTGGTCCGTCGCCCGTCTAGTTCAGTGACCGCTAAGTGAGACTTACGATGGGAGCGTTTAAGTGCGCCGCGCTTCTTGTCCTCGGGGCGTTATCCACAGCGTGTGTGACCGCCCGGGTATTTCCGAGCTCTATCAATACCTATCCTCCAGTTCCGGTAGAGAGGGTTCTTGTCTTCTTCGATGATGCAGATATTACGGTTCCCTACGAAGTGCTCGGTGAAATTTTGCTTGAGGGCAGCTCTGGTCTAGGACAAGGCCAAGCCGCCCTGGTGGAAAAGGGGCAACAGGAAGCTGGAAAGATGGGAGCAAACGCCATCCTAGTTCTTGTGGCTGAAGACGTAAGCACCAGTTCGCGCGTGCTAGCTGCTTTGTTTCGGACCAACGATAACAACCGCCGTGTGAGGGCGCTCCGCCTCACACCTGAGTAACTCCGCCAACCACTCTCTTTACCGCACGGCCCGCGGCACACCCGCGCCCCTTCGTTTCGTGCCCCATGTGTCGTACGTCCCCCCTACGACACCTGACTGGTCCAGGTCGGCTGTAGCCGACGCGGAATATGAGCCGGGATATCGGTGGCACGGCGGATCGGAAAGCGATTCCGATCTGGCGTGAGGTATTCCGTGGGGCGTGAGCGTGGTGAGCGACCTGACGCACTTCAGCGACGACTGACGGCGGATCTATTGTGGGTAGGAATGTGGGAACGCGTGCGGTAGTGATTTGATAAAGTCTGACGAGTCAGACTCTTATGAGTCGCATGCGGCAGACACCCTCTCCGCCACTACACTCTATCAACGCGGGTGGTCGCAGTAAGCTGCGACATTGTCAACTTTCGGCCGCGGGTGACAGAGTCGGCCGATGACGAGCGAGCCCCCAGCTCGTTCCGGGTCTGGGATGAGGTGATGTGTGCTTGCCGAACGATGATGGCAACCAGGTCATTCCAGAGATATCACACCCTCTGTTTGTCAACGGAACCGTGCCATTGTCGCCATCGCCCCAGACGGTATTCCCGGCGACGTCGGTCAGATAGCTGGTCGCGCGCCGCCCCTCGCCGATCCGGTTCTCGAACGCCAGGTTGACGCGCGTGTTCCACCGTGGCGTCAGCTCGACGCCAACCCTGGCCTTGAGGAGGTCGGTCCGAGCGCGTTCGGCGCCCGTGTCTCCGTAGACGATGGCCGGCGCGGCGCGATCGTTCACCGTGCGGATGGCACCGGACGCGACCGGTTGCCCCGCCGCGGCGCGCAGACTGTCGTCGAGGCTGAAGTTCTGGGGCTGACTGTCGTTTTGCAGGCGGTTGTGGAGGAGGTAAAACTGGACCCGGCCGACGCGATCCCCGTAGGAGGTGGAGATCCGGCCGCCGTTGAACGTGTCCTTCGCGCCGAGCGATGAGTAGCTCTGCGAGAACAGGTTGGTGTCGATGCGCAGCTGGCGGGTCTCCGGCAGGCGCGTGTTCAGCTTAACCACACCGCCCATCGAATTGCCGCTGTATTCCGCCGAGAACGGCCCGTAGATGACCTCGGCCGACTCGATCTCGTCGGGAGACACCAGCGACCATCTCGGCGCCCCGTTCCAGCGGGTCTGCAGCGGGTTGTGGAGTGGCACCCCGTCGGTGAACACCATCGACCGCGTCGTCTGGAACATGTTCGCGCCTCGCATGCCGAGCGTGCCGTTCGAGTCGCCGATATAGCGCCGTCGGATGATGATGCTCGGCTGATAGTTCACGACATCCTCGGTCGTGGGCATGTTGAGGCTGGCGATCTGATCATCGGTGATCAGGTTCGCCGGGCTCGAATAGTCGGTGCGCCGCTCTGCCCGGTTCGGGCTCACCGTCACCTGCTCGGCGAACGCCAGGGCGAACTGGATGTCGAGCTCGAGCGTTTCCCCGCGGCTCAGCCGCAGGTCGTCGCTCCGGACGTCGGCAAACCCCGGAAGTGTCGCTTCGACCCGATAGGTGCCGGCGTCGAGCCCGAAGAGCGCGTAGCGTCCTTCGCCATCGCTCACCAGTGTCTGCGTCGTACCGTCCTCCAGGTTGACGACCTGCACGGTGGCGCCGGGAACCGCCAGTGACTGCTCATCGATCACCTGCCCCGCGATCGTCCCTCGCATGCTCTGGTTCTGGGCGTCGGCAGCGTCCGGGTTGAGCGTGAGCAGCAGCGCTACCGCGCACCAGATGATGGTGCAGTGTATGTACCGGCCCTGTTTCCGTTCTCCTGATCGCGTGCTCCTATCTGTTCTGGTTCGTGTTACCTGCCCAATCATGACGTCGTCCGTTCTCTTCCCCGATGTGGCGCGGCCTCGACCGCGCCCGGTGTAACTTCAGTTCGTGGGTTGCCGCGTGTGCAACCCGATCAATCGGTACCCGTCGTCTGCGGTGTGCCACGCGAGCATGATGCTCGCGCTGTCGGCTACCAGCAGCGGGTGGTCCGAAACGCCGGTGGTTCGCGCGACATCTCGGGTCTCTCGCCAGGTGCGTCCGGCGTCCTCCGATTCCATGAGATGCACCGCGGTGGCGTTTGGTTTCACGCGCTCCTTCCAGACGATGACGACGTGCCGGCCGAGCACTTCGATGTCGGCGTGCCCGAGAGTCGTCCGGGTACCGACCCGCATCGGCTCCGTGAAGGTCAACGCCTCGTCGACCGACCGGGCGTAGAAGGCGCCAGGCCCCCGAGGACCGAAGCCGGTCAGCCAGACGGCGTGATACGTGCCGTCGATATCGCGTGAGAGCGCCGGGCCATGGTGCGGGCAACCGTCGATCCGCCAGCCGTCGACCGCGACCCTGCCGACCGCCGTGAACCGGTCCCGGTCGAGGAACCGGACGACCCCGTGGTCGCGGATACCACCCTCGAGCACCTCCCGCCAGACCAGTACCGGCCAGCCGTCCGGGTCGAACGTGAGCGCGATCCGGCAGCACTCACAGACGTGGTCCTTGATCTTCCGGTTGGGCGCAAAGGTCACGCCGCCGTCGGTGCTCCATGTGTAGTAGAGCGCCGCGCCCGCGTAGGGCTCGCCATCTGCCAGCGCCTGCTCCAGGTCCCGCTTGTCGATCCAGACCATGAACAGCTCGCCCCGCTCGTTGACACCGAGCGACTCGAACCGGTGACCGGTCGGCAGTCCGTCGTCGTTGACCGTCCGCGGTGTCGAGAAGCTACGCCCCCCGTCGATCGAGCGCGCGAAGCGGATGTCCCCGGTGAACGGACGCGTGCCGCGCCTGGTCCAGGCGACGTAGACCTCGTCGGCAGTGCCGATGGCCACCTTTGGCCGCGCGTCGCCGGTGGCGTCGATCTCCTCCGCCTCCGTGGTCACTCGGGTCGGGGCCCCGAAGGTGCGACCCCGGTCGGTCGAGCTCGTGACGACCACATGCTGCCCATCGATCCATGTCACCCAGAGGCGACCCGTCTCGGCGAAGACGGCGGACGGAAATGCGCCGTGCGCCGCAGGCGGGCCTCCGGCGGACGGAGGCCCGCCCTGTGCGGCGGCGACAGTGCCGTCAGAAATGGCGGCCAGCGCGCAACCCAGCGCCACCGCAGTCGCCCTCAGTAGCTGTCTCGTCATCGTTCGAGGTCCTCGCTCGCACCGTGTTGCCGCCCTCGCGCGCGTCAGGTCATTGACCCGGCGCATCGCGAGGCGGTCTTCGGTTCAGTCGAACGGCTCGAAGGCCGTCGCTCACATCGAAGAACCGGGACTGACGATCAGGAGCGAGGTGGTGGGATCGATACCGGTGCGATCTGGTCGGGCGGGGACAGGACGGTTGATGTCAGCCGTGCCGCGATCAGATCTGGTGATGGCAGGGCGCCGGTCACCGGCAGCAGCCCAGGTGGACCGAGCATGATGGCCGGCGAGAGGTCATCGTCGTTGCAGACGAGCTGGCAGTCGTCGCCAGTGGGCGTGGCGCCAGGCTCATCACCTGGCGGCGTCGCGTGGTCTGCGTGCGGGTGCGTCAAGACAGCTCGGCGGGCCTGCATCGCCCCATCCCCGTGCATGGGGCACTCAGACATGGAGCAGGTTTTGTCGGCGGACCGATCCAACGGGCAGGACTCCGTCTCGCCCGCACTACCCGGGTGCGCCAGACAACACAGCGCAACCGAGGTCGCACCGATCGCGGCCACGTGCGTGCACACGACCACCGTGGCCGCGAGCGTGAGTCGGGATCGAATCCAGGACATGCCTGGCCTGATCATGGCGCGCCGACCTGGACCTGTCAAGCGGCAGCGGCGACAAAACTTGCCTTTCTCGTTGCCGGCATCACGTTGATTCTATTATGTTTAGAGCGCTCTCGGCTTCTGCTCCGTGACGCGCACCGTTCCTCCGGAGTACACCGGCGCAGCGTCGGTGTGCGAAGTGATCGCGGTGCGGGCGGGCTCCAGGGGGCGTTCGTGGAACGCTGTCCGATGGAGGTATGCATGCGCAGGCGCCGGTTCAGCACCATGCAAATGATTCGGCTGACCCATTGTCCCACCAAGGGCTCGCCTCGTCTTCGCGTCAGTGTCTCCCGCCACCCGGTGCGCGGCCCCGATCCCTGGCCTATAATCGGCGGGGCACGGGAGCCTATCACTGGGGAGATCAAGGATGAGCACCAGGACGTTCATCGTCGGCGCCACCCTGCTGGCGGTTGCTTTGGCCGTGACACCGGCGTTCGGTCAGGACCGAACGCCGGACGGCCAGCCGAACATCCAAGGAGTCTGGACCAACTTCGACCCGACGCCATTCGAGGCGCCGGACGACATCGACCTCGAGCGGCTCGCGCCACTCGCGGTCTGGTTCCCCGGCTCGAACCGACCCCAGCGAGCCCCGGCCACACCCCGGCCTGACGCTCGGTCGCGTGGACCTCAGGGGCCATGGGGCGACGGCCCGGGAGACGCGCTGCGAAACGAGCGCCGCCGCTCGATGATCGTTGATCCGCCCAGCGGGCGGGCACCGTTGCGGCCATCGGCCATCAACAGGCGCAACCGCAACCTGGTGAACCTGACCGACGACTGGCTGACCCACACACCGTGGGAACGATGCATCACCCGCGGGATTCCCGGGGGGATCTTCCCCGGCGGGTACGGCGCCGGTTATCAAATTCTGCAGGTGCCCGGCTACGTGGTGATCTTCTACGAGATGATCCACGAGGCGCGCATCATCCCAATCGACGACCGGGCGCCGCTGTCCGACAAGATCCGACTGTGGAACGGGGACCCGCGCGGCCGCTGGGAAGGTGACACGCTGGTGGTCGAGACTGCCAATTACAACGACCAGGGCACCATCGGCACGAACATCGCCAGCCGCGGCCTCCGGGGCATCCAGCAGAGTGAGGCGCTGAAAATCGTCGAGCGATTCACCCGCGTCGACGCCGACACCGTCGACTACGAGGTCACCATCGACGACCCCGGGCCGTTCACAACGCTCTGGACGGTGGCGATGCCGCTGAATCGCGATGATGCCTATCAGATCTTCGAGTACGCCTGCCACGAAGGGAACTACGGGCTCGAGAACAGCCTCCGGTCCGGGCGCGCTGACGACAGGGCCGCGACACCATAGCCCAGCGTGGGCCGGGTTCCAGCTGGGCCAGTCGGCCCGTGATCCAGAGGATGAAGACCGAGCAGACGGGTGGGGGTGAGGCGCAAGCGGTCTGGAGGTCAGCAATTCCAGACGGGAGCGAAAAATGAAGGACAGAATAGCGCTGCTGTCGACGCTGGCTGTGCTGGTTGCGGGCTGCGCTGCGGAACCGGCGCCCGAGCCGATCGCCATCACCAACGGGCAGGGGGAGATCGCGGGTGAGGTGACCGCCGACAGCGTCGTCCTGCAGTCGCGGCTGACCACCGAGGCGATCATCGTCGACGGCGACGTGCCGGGGGCACCCGGTGTGGCGCGGTTCGAGCTGGCAACGGCTGACAATGACGACTTCACCGACGCGATGGAGTCGCCGTGGATCGACGCCACCGCAGGACGGGACTTCATTGTCCAGACGAGGATGGCGGGACTGACCGCCGGCACGCGCTACGCCTACCGACTGCGGTATGGCCCGAACCAGGACAACACCCGTATTGGCCCGACCCGCTCGTTCAGCACGCTGCCGGGCGCCGACGGCGCGACGGAGGTGAACTTCGTCGTCGTCACCGGCATGAACTACAACCCGTTCCACGCCGACGGTCCGCGCGCCGGCTCGCCCGAGGACAAGGCGCTGGGCTACCCGGCGCTCGAGACGATACTCGGCAAGCAGCCGGAGTTCTTCGTCGCCACCGGCGACAACGTCTATTACGACGTCCCGTTCGGACGTTTCGAGCGCACGCAGACTTTCATGCGTCAGAAGTGGCACGAGCAGCTCGTACAGCCGCGCTTCATCGACCTGTTCGCCGAGGTCCCCACCTACTGGGAAAAAGACGACCACGACTACCGCTACAACGACACCGACAACACGATCGACAACGAGCCCGACCCGTCCCCCGCGCTGGGTGCCGCCACCTTTCTCGAGCAGGTGCCGGTCGTCGACCCGAACGATGCGAACCCGCTCACCTATCGCACGCATCGCGTGTCCCAAGACCTCCAGATCTGGCTGACCGAGGGACGTGACTACCGCAGCCCCAACATGGCGACGCCCGGTCCGGACAAGACCCTGTGGGGCGCCGAGCAACTGGACTGGCTGAAGCGGACCCTGCTCGCAAGTAACGCGACGTTCAAGATACTGATCTCGCCGACGCCGATGATCGGCCCCGACGACGCCAACCAGGCGGGACGCCAGGCCGCGGGCCACGACCCGTTCAAGCGCGACAACCACTCGAACCCGTACGGGTTTCAATACGAGCGAGACGCATTCTTCGACTGGCTGGAGGAGAACGATTTCCTCGACAACAACTTCTACATCATCGTCGGCGACCGGCACTGGCAGTATCACTCGGTCCACCCGCGCGGCTTCGAGGAGTTCTCGACCGGCGCGCTGGTCGACGCAAACTCCCGGCTGGGCCGAAACCCGGGCGACCCCGAGTCGAACGACCCGGACGCCCTGATCGCGCAACCGTTCAGCTCGCCCGAGCCAACCGGCGGCTTCCTCGAGGTGACCGTCACCCCGGGAGACGCGCCGGCCGCCGCCTTCCGCTGGTTCGACGAACGTGGCGCCCCAACCTACGAGACGATTCGCACTGCCTGGACGTAGCGGTTGCTGTCACGTTGACGGACTCGGCGCGCGGCTCGGCTCGGAAAGGGAGTGCCAGATGAAAAGGCTTGCTCATGCGCTGTGTTGGATCCTGGTGGCCGCCTGGGCTGTGACCGCGTCCGCGTTGCAGCCGCCGGTCGAATCGGACCAGGAGGTCCTCATCGAGCTCGAGCGAGGGTGGAACGACGCGTTCTATCGCAAGGACATCGCCCACATCGAGAACCTGCTGGCCGACGAGTTCATCGCGACCTATGACGATGGCAGCCGGGGTGACAAGGCCAGGGAGCTGGCGCTGACGGCGGAGTTCAACCAGCAGGTGGAATCAGCCGTTCAGGACGAATTCACGGTCAGGGTCTACCGCGACACGGCGGTGGTGTGGTTCACGCTGCGCCTGGTCGGCATCCGGCAGGGGCAGCGGGCAGAAGTGAACTTTCGTTACACCGACGTGTGGGTGCTTCAAGATGGACGGTGGCAGTGCGTGTCGACCCAGAGCACGAAGCAAACCCCGTAGTAGCCGGACCCACCGCAGGTCAGATCACCTCGGCCTGCATGCAGCGCGTCGACCTCATCGGCACCGTAGCCCAGGTCCTCGATCACGGCGTGTGCGTGTTGACCGAGGACCGATGCGCCCATCTGATAAGACGCGACAAGGAAGCACATTGGGGCATGTGTGACCGAGGAGCAACGCTGTTCAGACGGAATGCACCGCCGTCGAATGCAGCAGGGCTTTCACCACGGGCTTCTCGCCCGCCATCCCACGGTCGACATGCACGTTCCGCGCGAACCTCCGCATGGAACGGTATAGTGCGGGGAGATCTTCAACCCCGACGGAAGCCTCCAGCCATGACAACCCCCCGCGTGCTGTTCCTGACCTTGTCCACCGCTGTGGCATTGACCTTTGCCTGGCCCGCGGCCGCACAGGATGCTGCTGACGAAGAACAGCCCGAGCATCCGGTCATCAAGCCCATGACGGGGGCGGTGCTGAACGCCGATCAGTCCCGCCTGGACGATTTCGGCCAGATGCCGGTCCGCTACAAGGAAGGCGGCCGCGGCCCCGACATCAACCTCACCGCGGAAGGCCGCTTCTGGCACCTCGAGTATCAACTCGATGATCGCGACACCAGTAATGACGAGATCATCGCCAACTACGCGTCGGAGGTGAACCGCGTCGGCGGCGAAGTCATCGAGCAGAACGCCACGCGACTGCGCTTCCGCATCTTCAACCGCGGCGGCGGCACGACCTGGGGCATTCTGGACGTTCGCAGGAACGGCGCCTACGAGATCGAAATCATCGACGAGGCGGGGCTCGATCTGGGCCTCGAGTTCGACGCGGACGCCATGCTCAACGCGCTCAACAGCGTCGGTCGCGTGGCCATCTACGGGATCCTCTTCGACGTCGACCGGGCGGACCTGCGGGCCGGGAGCGGCGAGGTGCTCGATACCGTAGCCATGGTGCTCAAAGGCAATCCCGCGCTGCGGATCGAGGTACAGGGACACACCGACGCGACCGGGACCGCAGCCCGCAATCGTGATCTGTCCCTTGAGCGTGCGGAGACCGTGGCGGCTGCGCTGGCACTGTACGGCGTCGAGGCCGGACGGCTCATGCCGCGTGGGTTCGGGCCCGATCAACCGGTGGCCGACAACGACACCGAAGAGGGCCGCCAGCAGAACCGTCGCGTCGAACTCGTTCGTCTCGACTGATCAACGGCTCCTAACGGACTCGAGCGCCGATGTCGTCGCCACCAAGACCGCTGGACGTGGAAGACGCACGATACGGCGTCTCTATAACGCCGTTCGGACCAGCTGACAGCACCCAGACCGGCGCAGGAGCTGCATCCGAGAGAGGACCCGCGTTCACAAGATACCGATTCCCCCAGGGATCCGGCTCGGGCGCCGGCGCGGCGAACGGGCGCGACGCAGCGATCCGTCCTGCGGTCCACTCACTCCCATCCAACGGCTCCGGGACCCTCCCTTCCCCACCCAGGAGATCCGCCGATAGGTTCCCCGGCAAGCCCGAGCTGGCGGACGCCGACTTAAACCGCTCCGCCAGCGCCGTGACCTCCTGTCGCGCCCGCTCGATTCTTGACCGGTTGATCAGCGTCGCCACGCCCGGGGGAACCACGAGGGCCAGCACGCAGATCACGCAAAGGGCCAAAACCAGCGACACCCCGCTGACCCCGCGCCGGCCGGCGCGCGCCGGTGTTGGGGTGAGTTTCGTTCGCCACGACGGCCACCGTCCTCCCGTCAAGAAATTGACCGACACGCCGGCACTCCACGACCAGTGGACCGTCGTGAGCACCGCAGCCAGCGGTGCCAAGAGGTCCCCTCGGCGTCGGCGACCGGCAATCTGCAGTGTGCCGCCGGTAACCACCATGAGATACAGCCCGACCAGGACGACAAGCGGGACCGCTACGGGCGGCCACACGAAGCTCAGGATGCTGAGAAGGCCGAGCGTTGGTACCAACGAGGCCGGCAGCGCTTGCCGCCAGCGCAGCGACCGCGGATAGGCGCGCAGCATCGCAGCCTTCCACCAGCCGTAGCGAAAGTACTGGGCGGCCAGCTCCGAGAGGTTCTTACGTGCAAAGTAGGTACAACAAACGGCTGGCTCCAGCACCACGGGCCGTCCAGACGCGCGCATCCGATAGTTGAACTCGTAGTCCTCATTGGTCCACAAGTCTTCGTTAAAACCGCCGATCGCCTCCCAGGACGACTTCCGAAAACAGCCAAACGGCACGGTGTCGACCAACGTTCGCCCGTGGCCTAGCCGATGGGTCCGATAGACCGCGTCGCCGGCCCCCAGCGGATGAGCCACCGCCATCGCAATCGCCTCGGCCGTCCGAGTACTGCCACCGGGGGCAATCGTCCAGACACCGCCAACGACGCCAGCGTCCGTCTCGATGAGCGTCTCGACGGCGCGCCGCACGTAGTCCGGCGGCGGGAGGCTGTGGCCATCCAGCCGTACGATCAAATCCCCGCGCGCGGTCCGGATCGCGCGGTTCAGCAGCTCGGCAATGCCGAGCCCGGGCGCGAACAGGCACCGTAGAGGAAAGCCGGGATGCTGTAGGGCACACTGCTCGACGAGCGACGGCGTCCCGTCGGTCGAGCCTCCGTCGATGACAAGGACGTCACAAATCGTCGTGTCCTGACGGCGCACCGCCTCGAGCAACTCCTGGATGCGCACGGCCTCGTTCCGGCAGGGGATGACAACCGACACGCTGTGGCGTTGGACGGCCGACGAGCGTGTCCCACCGTCCGGCGTTCCGATGCCCTGCGGGAATGTCCTCCTCGTCATTAAGAAGCTCACCGTGGTCCTGACGTACCGCCCTACCGTCCCTTAAGCCCCACGACCGTCCCGATCGTCCGCACGAGTATCCAAAGGTCGAACACCAACGACCGGTGCTTCAGATAGTACAAGTCGTACTCCAGCTTCTCGAGCGCCCCCTCCACCGAGTCACCGTAGGGTGAGTTCACCTGCGCCCAACCAGTCAAGCCAGGCCTGGACAACAGCCGGGCGCGGTACAACGGAATCTCACGTTCGAGCTGGGTGACGAATTCCGGCCGTTCGGGCCGGGGCCCGACTAGGCTCATTTCGTTACGGAGCACGTTGACCACATTTGGCAACTCGTCGAGCCGCGTTCGGCGTAGCAAATGGCCGACACGCGTCACGCGTGGATCCTGCCGCACGGCCCACCGCGGCGGGCCGTGCGCCTCAGCGTCGGCTCGCATCGTCCGGAACTTGATCAGCGTGAACAGTGCGCCGCCGCGTCCCATGCGGCGCTGCCGATAGAACACCGGCGGGCCGGACTCGAGCCAGATCGCGATCGAGAGAAGCGGCGTCAGCACCGCCAGCGCCGCGAGGCCGGCAGCCGCACCCACCAGATCCATGGCACGTTTCGCAATCCCCGAGGCGTCCTTGCTGCGCACCGCCTCGACGAACGACGAGAACAGCCAGCCCGAATCCAGGTATGTCACCGGCACCCGGCGCAGGAGATCCTCGTAGACCTGTGACAGCGGCACCACCTCGACGCCCTTCTCCTGGCACTCCGCTAGAGCGGCCAGCAACGTGCCGCTCGCGCCGTGCGCCGGCGCCACAAGGACGATTTCGGCGACGCCGAACTCCGCGACGAGTCCCGGGAGCCGCTCGGACCCACCCGACACCGGTATCTCCTCAACCAAGTTGCCCCAGAGTGTGGGATCGTCATCCACAAACCCGACCACCTTGGTCTCGACCACGCTGGCTCCCTTGATCAGCCGGAGCGCCGCGTGGCCCGCTGCGGTCGCCCCGACAATCAGCACGCGCTTCTCTCCGTGGACGTTCGCGACGTACCACACATAGGCGAGCCGCCAGCCCAGCGTGAGCAGCGCGCCTTCCCACAACACATACAGGGCGACGAGGCGAGGTAGCTCGGACCGCGGCGCGAAAAAGTACGCGGCGAGATAGGCCATAAGCAACAGGCCGAGCGCCTGCCCCAACGCGGAGACCGTCCGGCCGACCGACCGAGCCGTCCGGAGGTTGTATGACGGCGCGAGCGCCACGAGCCAAGTTGGGACAGCCAGAAACCAGGCGGCGCGTTCCCACACGAACGAGATACTGAAGGGAAGCCCTGCGGTGATCGACCACGTCCACAGCGACACAACGATGCCTGCCGCCAGGGCGACCGCGTCGCCGGCAACAAGCAAGGCCCGTTGCTCCGAAGGCTGTAGGCTGCCCCCGGGATCGTAACGAGGGGTTACGACAGCTGCCGTCGCAGTTACTCCCTGTGAGTCCGTCATCAGGCCAGCACCGCCGCGCCCGCGCGAACGTTCAGACCACGGCCAGCTCGCCCGTTCAGTCGAGGGCGGCAAACCGTAACGAAGTATAGTCCCTCCGCGCACACGGTCGGGTAACGCGCCGTCCACGACAACGATTGGCAGCAGTCAGGTAGAAGAGGCGCTGCCTTGCTGCACCCGTGAACTCCAACACCTCAATACGTTCGTGCCCATTGCTGCTCCGATCCGCCACCCCCGTCGGTGTCGGATGGTCCTGGCTGGTGCCACGATGTCCAGAACCGTCCTGAATGCTCTCGACTCTTTCATCGACCGTCGAAACTGGTGGCCACGCGTGTGATAATGGGAGCGGCGCAGGCACGCCAATGGTCACCCGGACGTCCACCCTCGACGAGCACAACCGGCTGCGGAGACTGGCGTCTTCGGCCAGGACGGGCGCGCTCCTGGCCGTGCAGATCGCCGGGCTGACGCCGCCTGGGACAGCCGGTGCGACATCGTGCGTCACGTGAGGGTCGACGCGGAGCCCGTGGAGACCGTCCGTTGACTCCCCCACGGCCATGGCGGCAGGTGCGATCGGCAGCCGGCGTCCTGCTCGGCGCCCTATTGCTCTGGCTGGCCGCCCGCGGCGTCGCCTGGTCCGACGTCGTCGCGGCTCTCCGGGTAGCGCGCTACGACTTGGTCCTGGCGGCCGTTGGATGCGTCCTGCTGGCCACCGGTTTGCGGGCTTGGTGCTGGCGCCGTCTGCTCGCCGCCACGACGGTTCCCGTTAGTTTCCCCAGCGCTTGGCGGATCCTGCTGGTCGGACAGTTCATCAACATCTGCGTGCCCTTGCGGGCCGGCGACGTGGCGCGTGTTTATCTGATGGACAAGGCCGGTGGGGTGCCCATCACCGGATCGGTCACCAGCCTGGTGTTGGAGAAACTCTTCGACGTCATGAGCCTGCTCGCGATCGTGCTGCTCATGGCGCTGCTCCTAGAGTTGCCGACCGTGCTCCCCAGCGTCCGCCGCGGCGCCATCGCGGTCGCCGTGCTCGTCCCGCTCGGTGTGCTGGTGCTGCTCTGGCGTGGCACGAGACTCGTCGAGCTGCTCGAACGGCGGAGTCGCGGAAAGGCGGATGCCTGGGCGGCCGGGCTGTCACGTCAGCTCGGAACGGTGCTCGATGGTCTGACGCTCATCCGCCGATGGCAGGTGCTACTTATCCTGCAACTCAGCAACTTGGGCGTCTGGCTAGCGCTGGCGGGTGGGAACTACGCGGTGCTCCGCGCGCTCGGCATCGCGGCACCCGCGGTCGCGGCGATTGTCCTGCTAGTTGTGCTTCAGCTCGGCACATCGGTGCCGTCCACGCCAGGCAAGTTCGGCGTGTTCCAGTATCTCGCGGTCGTCGCGCTCACCCCGTTTGGCGTCGCACGCGAGCAGGCCCTGACCTACGGCGTCCTACTCCATCTGACCGGCTTCGGGCCGATCATCGTGCTGGGTGGCCTCTGGTGGTGGCTCGGCTCGGCCGCTCGCCTACGGCCACCACCATGACGCGGCCGTTCCGCGCAGTCGGCCGGCCGGCGCGGAGCGGTGCTCAAGCGGCCTCGTTCCATCGAGGTGGAGCAAGGCTAGCGAGACGGTGATACGAGACGATGCGGGAGCCGTTTCTGAGTAAGACATGACCAATCGTCTGATCGGCCGTCATCGAGAGCGGGCGTCGCCGTTGGCATTTGGAGCTCCGCGGAGCTCGGCCTGGCAGCGCCTTCCGTTCATCTGCCCAACGTGCGTAAGACGCGGGTGCGAGCACCAGGAACGATTCTCAGATCTTCTGGGGACCGGTGTGTGCAAAGCGGCCGTCCTGAACTGCTCACAGGCGGGCGTCGGACCCTTGAACAAGAGCTCCGGACGATCGATAATAATCCGTCTCTTTTACGGCGCACTCACCCGCACGACTTCACTGTCGTGTAAGTGGGAGGCGCGGAGTGTATCTTCTACTGCACTAACGTAGGAGAGGCTTTAGCAGTGCGTCCTACCTCCCGCCTCACCGTCCTCAACTCGTTCAGCGCCGTGAGCCAGGTGGTGAACGAGGGGTCCAGAATACCCCAGGGCATGGCCCCGTAAGCGACATTTTCGTCGTGCTCGGTTCGGAGGTGAGCATGCGAAGAGGAGGGGCACCGGTCACGGTGATGCTGGCCGTCGATCGAGGCCGGAAGTTCGGCTTGTGGGCAAATCCTTCGCGGAGTGGCGCAGCAGGTCGTGCGCCCATGTGCTGTTTTCGCCAGGATGGCCGTTTGAAGCGTCCCAATGCGTAACCGATACGTACTGCTCGCCGACGTGGTGGCCCTCGCCATAGCAGCGTTCGGGGCCTTCGTCCTGCGCTTCGACTGGTGGTTCTTTCAATATCGAGCCGAGTTCCCGGCTTTTCTGGCCGCCGCGATCGTCATTAAGCCAGCGATTTTCTACCAGTTAGGCTTGTACGGTCGGTACTGGCGCTACGCTGGTGTGCGCGATCTCAACGCCGTGGTGTTCGCGTGCGGGACCTCCGCCGTCGCGATGCTGCTCTTCATCGGTCTCGCGCTACCGTACGGATTGATTCAGGAGTTCTCGCGGGCGATTCTCGTCATCGACGGCGTCCTGACCGTGCTGGCGGTCGGCGGCATCCGGATGTCGATCCGCATTGTTCACGAGTCAACCGTCAAGACGCGCAACAGTATGTGGTCGTTTGGTCAAAGGGACACGACGGTCGGCAAGCGCGTCGTCGTCGTCGGCGCCGGCGATGCGGGCACGATGGTCGTTCGGGAAATACAGCGAAACCCGCAGCTCGCCATGGAAGCCGTGGCGTTCGTCGACGACAATCCTGCGAAACTCGGGAAACAGATCTACGAAGTGCCGGTCCTCGGAAACACCAAATCGCTCGGATCCATCGTCAGGAAGAAACGGATCGACGAGGTGATTATCGCCATGCCGACGGCGCCTGGCGAGACCGTTCGCGGGGTTGTCGAGAGCTGCCAGGCGCTCGGGCTGCGGTCACGGACTATACCCGGTGTCTTCGAGTTACTGGACGGCAAGGTGAGCGTGAGCCGGCTGCGGCACGTCGAGATCGCCGACTTGCTGCGGCGTCGCCAGATCTTGAGCAGAGCGGGGAGCAGCAACTACGTGACCGGGCAGACGGTGCTCATCACCGGCGCCGGTGGCTCAATCGGCTCGGAGCTCTGCCGGCAGGTGGCGTATGGGCAGCCGGCGCAGCTAGTTATGCTGGGACACGGCGAAAATAGTTTGTTCGAGACGCATGCGAACCTGCTTAATGACTATGCGAACGTCCCCCTCCACGTCGTTGTAGCCGACATCCGCGACCAGGCTCGGATCGGACGGATCTTCAAGCGGTTCAAGCCGGATATCGTCTACCACGCGGCAGCGCACAAACACGTGCACCTGATGGAGGAGAACTACGAAGAGGCGATCTCGAACAACGTCGTCGGCACCCAGATCCTGGTTGACGCATCGCTGCAGTTCGACACGAAGCGATTCGTCGCGATCTCGACCGATAAGGCGGTCTCCCCGGGCGGTGTCATGGGCGCGTCGAAGCGGATCGCTGGCATGCTGGTGCGGGACGCGGCCAACCGCTCGAATCGGCCGTTTGTCGTGGTTCGTTTCGGTAACGTCCTTGGTAGTCGTGGGAGCGTCGTACCCTTCTTCACCTCGCAGATTAAGCGCGGCGGGCCGGTCACGATCACGCACCCGAAGATGAAGCGGTATTTCATGACCATCTCCGAGGCGGTCCATCTCGTCTTACAGGCCGGGGGCCTGGGAAAAGGCGGCGAGCTGTTCGTCCTCAACATGGGTCAGCCGGTCGCCATCATGGACCTGGCCAAGGATCTGATCCGCTTGTCAGGCTTCACCACACAGGAGATCCCTATCGTGACAACGGGGATACGACCTGGAGAGAAACTCCAGGAGGCGCTGTGGGAAGACGATGCCAAGATCGAGCCGACGGCGCACCCGGACATCCTCAAGGTGGTGGAGAGGCAGACGCCAGAACTGGACTTGCCAGCAACCGCAAGGGCACTCGAAGATGCCGCCAAGAAGGGGGATCGCTGTCGGGTCGAGGGTATTCTGTGCGATTGCATCCCCACATTCGCTCCCTCGTCCTTCACGCTGTCGCTCGGACTCGACGATACGCTAGACGGGCACCAGGAAGGTCGTCTGTCGAAACCCGTGAGGACGGCGTCCAACCAGGATTAGCCATCCAGATGGACAGTGTCGACCTGCGACCATCGTCGTGATCGATCGCTGTGATCGCGGCGCCGTCAGACCGCCGCAAATCGTGTGTCTCAACCTGAGGTTCACGATCGTGGACCGGGCCGACAGCGGCGGGCCGCTCCGAGGTCGCGGGCACGCCAGAGACATCCAGCCGGCGGGATGTATGCATCCGAACATCGAGCTGATGTGAGCACGTCGTTTCTTGTCAGACCCACTGTCCCCGTGTCCAAAGCCGACCGGTTGATACCCTTTCAACGGCATGCCGGTGTCGAGTAACACGTTCTGGCAAGGCTACGTGGACCGTCTCCGGGCGGCACTGGACGACGGTCCAGCTGACGCCATTGGTGCGCTCGCGGCGACGCTGTTGTCGGCGCTGCAACACCGGAACCAGGTCTTTCTTGCCGGCAACGGCGGGAGTGCCGGAAACGCGATTCACTTGGCGAATGATCTGCTGTACGGCATGGCCAAGGAGAGCGGATTGGGGCTGCAAGTCGAGTCGCTTACCGCCAATTCATCGATTCTGACCTGCTTGGCGAACGATATCGCGTACGAGGAAGTGTTCGCCGAGCAGGTTCGAATCAAAGGCGGACCAGGCGACGTGCTGATCGTATTGTCCGGCAGTGGCAACTCTCCCAACATCGTGCGCGCTCTCGAAACCGCAAACGGCATCGGGATGAACACGTTTGCGATTCTCGGATACACCGGCGGGCGCTGCCGCGAACTCGCACAGGTGCCCATTCACTTCGCCGTCGATGACATGCAAATCTCGGAGGACATCCAGCTTATCGTCGGGCACATGTGCGTGCAGTGGGTCCGCGAGCAAGTAAGACAAGGGTTGGTCGGCACCGCGTGATTCAACGCTGGGTCGTTCTCGGCAGCAATTCATTCTCCGGAGCGCATTTCGTCGCGCATCTACTGGCGCACGGCGCCGAGGTGGCGGGGGTCAGTCGCTCGATGGAGGAGCAGGCCGTCTACCTCCCCTATCGATGGAATGCGACACCGGGGAAATTCCGTTTCCTCCAGGCCGACTTGAACCGCGATCTTGATGCGATCGTCGGGCTTGTGCGTGAGACCAGACCGGCGTACGTCGTGAACTTTGCAGCGCAAGGCATGGTCGCCCAGAGTTGGGAGCATCCGGTTCACTGGTTCCAAACCAATGTCGTTGCACACGTGGCCTTGCATGACGAGCTCCGACAGCTACCGTTCATAAAGCGCTACGTGCACGTTGGCACCCCGGAGGTGTACGGCACCTGCACCGGCACCGTCACGGAAGATCACCCATTGCGACCGAGCACGCCGTACGCCGTGTCGCGCGCGGCGTGTGACATGAGTCTCCGCACGTTCGTGAATACGTACAGCTTTCCAGTTGTCACGACACGCTCGGCGAACGTCTACGGGCCCGGGCAACGTCTGTACCGGCTGATTCCCCGGTGTATCCTGTCGATCCGGCTCGGACAAAAGATCCCGCTCCACGGTCAAGGAGCATCAGTACGCTCGTTCATTCACATTCGCGACGTCGCTGACGGAACCCGCCGCGCTGCGCTTCACGGCGAAGTCGGCGAGTGCTTCCACTTCGCCACGCGGGAGAGTCTGTCGATCAGAGAGGTAGTCGAGCGCATCTGCCGAAGATTGGGAGTCCCGTTCGAGGACGCCGTCGAGGTGGTTGGCGAGCGCCCGGGAAAAGATCACGCTTATCTGCTCGACACGGGCCGGGCTCGGACTCGACTAGGGTGGTCCGACTCGGTGTCGCTTGACGAGGGCATCGAAGACACTCTGTCGTGGGTAGACCGAAACCTTGACGTGTTGAGTAACGAGCCGTGGGAGTACGCGCACAAGCCCTGAACGGGTGTTATTTGTGAGATTACTCGTTACCGGTGGATGTGGGTTCGTGGGATCGGTGCTAACCCCAGCACTGTTGAGCGCCGGACACGATGTCACCGTCGTCGACACGATGTGGTTCGGGAATTTCCTTGTTCCTCACCCGCGGTTGCGCGTGGTGCAGGCCGACGTGCGCGACACCGACGCGCTACCGCTAACCAACATCGAGGCCATCATCCATCTCGCGAACATCGCAAACGATCCCAGCGTGGAGCTCGACCCGGTGGTGTCGTGGGAGATCAACGTGCTCGCGACTATGCAACTGGCCGACCAGGCGGTCCGTCATGGCGTGCGGCAGTTCGTGTTCGCGAGCTCTGGCAGTGTATACGGCGTGAAACAGGAGGATCACGTCACCGAGAACCTAACGCTCGTGCCGATCTCCACCTACAATAAGACCAAGATGGTCGCGGAGCGGGCCCTCCTTAGCTATCAGAACCAGATGATAGTTCACTGCTTGCGCCCGGCGACGGTCTGCGGGTATTCGCCGAGAATGCGGTTGGACGTCTCGGTCAACATGCTGACCATGCAGGCGCTCCGAGACAAACGTATCACCGTGTTTGGCGGACACCAGGTACGGCCGAACATTCACATCCAGGACATGATCGCGGCTTACTTGCATTTCTTGGAACACGCCATCCCATCGGGCTGTTACAACGTCGGCTTCGAGAACCTGAGTCTTTTGGAGATCGCAGACGCCGTCCGGGCGCAGGTCCCCGCCGACGTCGTGGTGACCGGCGCCGACGATCCTCGCTCGTACCGGTTGAACTCGGACAAGCTGCTGGCCACGGGATTTCGACCGCGACACTGCGTCCAGGACGCCGTCCGGGAGATAGCCGCTGCCGTACTGGCCGGCCGGCTTCAAGACGACGAGCGCTGGTACAACGTGAAGTGGATGAAGAAGGTCCTGTAGGGCACATGGGGAAAGAAATCGATCTACTGGTGAACTACCCCCGCACGCCGCGGGATGTGAAACAGCGAGGAGTCACGAAGACCGAGGAGGACCGGGCGATCGCACGCACGTTCGGCCGGGAGTTCTTCGACGGGGAACGCCGTCACGGCTACGGTGGATTCACGTACAGTCCCAGGTTCTGGCAGCCGGTAATCCAGACATTCCGGAGCCACTTCGGGTTGACGTCGACAAGCTCGCTACTCGACGTCGGGTGCGCCAAGGGATTCATGTTGCACGATCTGGCCAAAATCATCCCGGGCATGACGGTCAAGGGCATCGACGTGAGTACGTATGCCATCGACAACGCGATCGGGGACATGCACGAGCACGTGCAAGTGGGCGATGCCAGGTCGCTGCCGTTTCCGGACGACGCCTTCGACGTCGTGATTTCGGTAAATACCCTCCACAATCTCGAACGAGAGGAGTGTGCGTGTGCGTTGCGCGAGGTCGACCGCGTCGCCAGGCGTGGTGCCTTCGTCACCGTCGATGCGTACCGAAACGACGCAGAGCGTGAGGCCATGGAGGCCTGGAATCTCACGGCGCAGACCGTCTTGCACGTCGACGAATGGAAGGCGTTCTTCCGTGAGGCGGGTTACACGGGTGACTACTTCTGGTTCGTACCCTGAACGCACACCCGCTTCCCCTGAGAAAAGCACACGCGGATGTTGAACGGTGAGGTCGGTCGGGCTCTGCTGCACTCAATGCTGCGGATTCGCCGTGTTGAGGAGGCCATTGCGGAGCGCTACTCGGAAGGCAAGATGCGGTGTCCGACCCACCTGTGTATCGGCCAGGAGGGTGTCTCCGCGGGTGTCGGTCTGGCCCTACGACGGAATGATTTCGCCGTGAGCACACATCGCGCGCACGGTCACTATCTCGGCAAGGGGGGAGATCTCCCTAGGATGATCGCGGAGATCTACGGGAAGCGTACCGGCTGCTCGGCCGGTAAAGGAGGGTCGATGCACCTGATCGATCGCTCCGTGGGTTTCATGGGCAGCACAGCGATTGTCGCCAATACCGTGCCAATAGGGGTCGGTCTTGCGCTCTCGATTCAACTTCACGATACCGACCAGGTGAGTTGCATTTACCTAGGGGATGCTGGAGTTGAGGCGGGCGTGTTCTTCGAGTCGGTGAATTTCGCGGCTCTACGTAGCCTTCCCGTGCTGTTCGTGTGCGAGAACAATCTGTACTCGGTCTATTCGCCTCTGGGTGTCCGACAGCCCAAAGGGCGCGACATCGCGCGCATGGTGGCGGGGTTGGGAATCGAGGCGCACGCTGCGGACGGCAACGACGCACCGTCCGTCCACACATTGACGGGCCAGGTGCTCGACACGATACGCGAAGAGCAACGGCCCATCTTTCTGGAGTTTGCAACGTATCGATGGCGCGAGCACTGCGGGCCCAACTTCGATAACGACCTCGGCTATCGGACGGACGCGGAGTATCTGGAGTGGAAAGGGCGCGATCCGATTCCCCGTCTGACGACGGCGCTTTTCGACGGGCGCGCCGCCCCCAGCAATCTACTCGAGGATATGGACGCGAACATCCGCGCGGAAATCGACGATGCCTTTGCGTTCGCCGAGAACTCGATGTTCCCGTCACCCGAGGAACTGTTTGAACACATCAGTTCGTCCGAAAGTATGTCCGCGAAGAATTGAGCGATGGCCAGTGAAAGTTCGATGCCGACGGCGTCGCCCGCGGCAACTCGGGAGGTAACGTTCGTAGATGCCGTCAGGGACGCGCTGGACATCGCCATGGAGCTGGATTCCAACGTCATCTGCTACGGCCTCGGCACTGATGATCCCAAGGGTATATTTGGCACCACGGTCGGTCTGCGGGAACGGTTTGGCCCGGCGCGAGTGTTCGACATGCCGACGTCAGAGAACGCGATGACGGGCGTCGCCATCGGCGCGTCCTTGAACGGCATCCGCCCGGTCATGACGCATCAGCGCCTCGACTTCTTTCTCTTGGCGATGGATCAGCTCGTCAACAATGCCGCCAAATGGCGCTATATGTTCGGGGGACAGGCGTCCGTTCCGATCACCATCCGCCTGATTCTCGGCCGCGGGTGGGGACAGGGCCCGACGCACGCCCAGAATCTGCAGGCGTGGTTGGCGCACATTCCCGGCTTGAAGGTCGTCATGCCCACGACGCCGGCCGACGCCAAGGGGTTGCTGCTATCGGCGATCTTCGATCCCGATCCGGTGGTGTTCCTCGAGCACCGGTGGCTGCACAGTCTGCGAGGCGAGGTACCGCCGGGAGACGAACGGGTCCCGCTCGGCGTGGCGCGGCGCGTTCGGGAGGGGTGTGACGCGACGATCGTGTCGTTGTCGTATATGACGGTCGAGGTGCTCCACGCGATCGAGTCTCTCGAGAAACAGCACGTCAGCTGCGACGTTCTGGATCTGCGCAGTGTGCGCCCGCTAGACTGGGACGCCGTCTACGCGTCAGTGACGAAGACGGGCCGGCTGCTCGTCGTCGACACCGCGAATCCGACATGTTCGGTCGCCAGCGAGATCGTGGCCAGCGTGGCCAGGAATCGCTTTAGCGCGCTACGGTGTGCCCCGCGCCAGTTGGCGCCTCCCGACACGCCGTCGCCGACCAGCCCCGCGCTGGCGCAGGTGTACTATCCGACCTCGGACGACATCATCCTGGAAGTCGGCCGGCTCCTCGGGCGGGAGCTGGTGGCGGACACCACCGCGCTGCGTACCCACCAACCGGACGTTCCGGGCGACTGGTTTACCGGCCCCTTCTAACCTGTGAAGATTGCCGTCATATCGGCGTCGAGCGACATCGGTCACGCCCTGGCGGCACACTGGGCCGGACGAGGTGACGCCGTCGTGGGCACCTATCGCACGTCGTCACCGAAGACGGTCGCGCTGCAGGACCGCGGGGTCTCGTTGATCCATTGCGACCTCGATGTCCAGGCGTCCGTGAAGGCGGCGTGCGCACGGCTGGCAGAGCTCGCAGGGCCGTGGGATGCGCTCGTTGTATGCCCTGCCACACTCGAGCCGATCGGTGAGTTTACCGACGTCGACTTCGACGCGTGGGCGGAATCACTGAACCGGAACTTCGTCGCGCAGATGCGATGTATTCACGCGCTGCTGCCCTCGAGAAATCGTGAGGCGGTGAAGGGCCCGTGCGTGATCGCTTGGGCGGGAAGCGGCACGAACAGCGCTCCAACGGCGCTGTCGGCGTATACCATCTCGAAAATCGCCCAGACCAAGATGATGGAGCTTCTCGATGCCGAGGTGCCCGATGTGCGTTTCGTCACCGTCGGCCCAGGCTGGGTGAGGACCAAGATCCATGATGAAACCATAAGAGCTGGCCAGCGGGCTGGTGCCGCCTATGACGTGACGATCAGCAAGCTCAAAGGGAAGGACGCGTCCAGTTGGACGCAACTAACACGTGTGATCGCTTGTTGCGACTGGGTCCTCTCGGCCGATCGAAACGTGGTCGGCGGCCGGAACTTCAGCGTGGCCCACGATGCGTGGGGCACCCCGTCGCTGACGGCGGCGCTTCTGGCCGACCGAGATTTGTACAAGCTCAGGAGGTGTGGCAACGCATGGCGACCGGAAGTGTGACATCGGTGTCGTCGTCGCTCGATCGACTCATCGAGGCGCTCCCGGCGCTGACGCCGTTTCACGCTCCCATGTCTCCGATATACGAGTTCCTCGCTCTGGTCGCAGGGGAGCAGGTGCTCGCCAGGTTCGGCCCTGATGCCGACCGTCCGCAGCGGCTCGAGCCATTCGGCGGATTGGCGTTCCCGTACCACCGAATGGGAGCGATCGACTCGGTTGATCTATTCGGCCTGGACGAACTGATCCTGTTCGCCTTCTACTGGTCGAACCGCGATCGGTATCGCCGCGTGCTCGACGCCGGAGCGAATCTGGGCCTCCACTCGATCGTGTTGAATCGTTGCGGCTACGAGGTGCAGTCCTATGAGCCGGATCCCGAACACTTTCGGCTACTTGGCGAAAACCTGGCTGCAAATGCATGCTCTCGCACCAGGGCAATCAGCGCTGCCGTGTCAGACCGAGACGGCGAGGAGGAGTTCATCCGTGTCATAGGTAATACGACCAGCAGCCATCTTGCCGGTTCGAAGGGTCGGCCATACGGCAAGCTGGAGCGTTTTCTCGTGAAGGTCGCGTCTATTCGACCGCTCATGACGTGGGCGGATCTCGTCAAGCTGGACGTCGAGGGTCATGAAAGCCAGATCGTGTGCGCGACGGCTGCAGAGGATTGGGAGCTGACCGACATGGTCTTGGAAGTGGGCACGCGTGAAAATGCCGAGCAGATCTTCCAACACTGTACCGAACTGAAGCTGAACCTGCATGCACAGCGTAACGGATGGACCGCTGTGCGGCGATCCTCGGATATGCCCACAAGCTATCGTGATGGAAGCTTGTTCATCACCCGGCGGGACGCGGGGCCCTGGTCCTGAGACCATCCGCTCCAGAGGCTCGTGACTACCAATGAAACTGAGTGAGTACGTCATCGACTTCCTGGCCCAACGAGAGGTGACGCACTTTTTCGGTATCTCCGGCGGCGCCGCGGTGCATCTGTTCGATGCCGTCGCCCGGCATCCACGAACAGCCTATGTCTGCCCGCAGCACGAACAGTCCGCCGCGGTGGCCGCCGACGGCTACGCCCGCGTCACCGGGCGGATCGGCGCCGCCATCACAACCAGTGGCCCGGGCGCGACCAATCTCCTCACGGGTGTCTGTTGCTCGTACTACGATTCGATACCGACCTTTATGCTGACGGGTCAGGTCGCCACCTTCCGTCTAAAGGGAGACCGACAGGTGCGACAAGTCGGCTTCCAGGAGACGGATGTCCGATCGATCTTCCAGTCCGTGACCAAATATGTGGCGTCGGTACGGGAACCCGCTCGGATCCGGTACCACATGGAAAAGGCCTACCATCTTGCGTTCAATGGCCGGCCCGGCCCCGTGCTCGTGGACCTACCGGATGACCTCCAGCGAGCAGAGGTGAACCCGGAAACGATGGAGGGGTTCCGGCCAACGCAGACGTCCCACGACGACCAGACCGGGGACATCGACCGTCTAGTGGAGCTTCTGCACCAAGCTCGCCGGCCGGTGCTAATCCTGGGTGGCGGGCTCAAGACACCGCCCGTGTCCCACACCGCTCTTCTGGACTTCGTGGAGCACGTCGGTGTGCCGGTCCTGCTGACGTGGGCTGCCATCGACTTGCTTCCAGTCGATCATCCGCTTCGCGTCGGCACGTTGGGGGTGTACGGTCCGCGATTCGGCAACTTGACGGTTCAGAATGCGGATCTAGTCCTGGCGATCGGGACCAGGCTCTCTCAGAACGTGACCGGTGGCCTCCTGAACGCTTTCGCGCGGGAAGCGACCATCGCGATGGTGGACGTCGATCGGGCGGAACTGGACAAGTTCGACGGCCGCGGCATCACCGTGGCGCTGCGGATCGAAAGCCGAGCGGCGGAATTTCTGACACTGCTACGCTCGCGGCTCTATGACCGCAAACTGGGGGACCTGTCGCCATGGCTGGCAAAGACGTCGCACTGGCGGAAGCGGTTCCCGCTCGAGGGAACGGTCGGGTGCGCTCCTGACCGGCGCTGCGTGGAGGCGTACAGCTTCGTGGAGGCGCTGTCGTGCCAGTTGCCAGACGACGAGACGATCGTGGTGGACACCGGCGGCAATCTGACCTGGACGTGTAACGGGCTTCGGCCTAAGTGCAACCAGACGGTGTTCTCCGCATGGAATAACACCCCGATGGGATACGCGCTGCCAGCCGCGATCGGTGCCGCGTTCGCGGCCCCAGGCGGCGTGACCTGTATCATCGGCGACGGAGGACTGATGCTGTGCTTGGGTGAGCTCGCGACGGTCCAGCACCATCGCTTGCCGATTCGCGTCATGCTGTTCAACAACCACGGCCACGGAATTCAGAAGCAGACCCTCCAGACCTGGCTGGGCGGACGCTACGCGGGGGTCCATCCAGAGTCGGGTTTGGCCTTCTCGGATTTCGTGAAAGTGGGAACGGCCATGGGCTTCGATGTTGTGACGATCGACGATCCGGCGTCGATGGCGGCCCAGTTGAAAGACGTGTACGGACGGCCCGGACCGATATTGTGTAATGTGGAAATCCATCCGGACCAGAAGCTCTATCCTGTGGTCAAGTACGGCTCACCACTCGAGGACCAGTTGCCCTCTCTGGACCCAGATCTCCTGGATGCTGAGATGCTGGTTGGCGGCTTTCGACCCAACGCCAAAGAGAACAAGGGCAGGGGAGGAGCCGGTGTCTAGCAGCCCGTGGCGAAGGCCCCGCTGCGTTCGACGGCCGCCGCATCCCGTCCGTCTAGGTTGTTTCTCAGTCGAATACCGACTGGTGTGCTCCTTCGTCGCGCCCTGTACTGGCCATGCGCTGCACTGCGCACCAGGCGTCTAGGTGCGACCCAGGGTTTCAACACGGGCTGCTCGGCCCCCATGGGTCGACGCCGAAGCGCGGTGACCGCGGACGAGCGAATCGCCGTGGCCGTGCTGTGGTGCGGGAACCGCCTCCTCCTGCAGCTTCGTGACTTCCGAGCCGGAATCTCAGAGCCTGGTGAGTGGGGGTTCTTCGGCGGACACCTCAAGGACGAAGAAGCTCCGGACGAGGGGCTGCGGCGAGAGCTGCTGGAGGAACTGGAGTGGGCGCCGGCGGTGCTGCACCGCCTCGGCTCGTTCAGGGCCCGCGGTGGACGATCCACGATCATCGGTTACAGCGGACGAAGAGAGGCTTCGATCGACGGTTTGGTGCTTCGTGAAGGTCAGGATCTGGGTGCCTTTGCCCTCGACGAACTGTCGGCCGGCACCGCCTTTTCGCAGCAGTTGGGCCGGAGATTCGCCCTGACGGAGATCACCCTCCACGCCCTTCACCTATGGTGCGCTCTTAGCAAAGGGCCGACGTCTTCAGTAACAGTCCTTATCGAGCCTGTGTGAGGGGCTTCACCGTCGGCGTCGAACGATCGTGCCAGATCTGCCACAGCGTCCGTCACTCGCAGCCACGGTCACCGCTGTGACGCAACCCACATCGAGCCCGCGACGGCCCAGTCGGATGCGGGCCGCAGTCCTCTACGAAGCGGGGAGCCCGCTGCGCATAGAGGACCTCGACATTCCGGACCTCGTACCCGCACAGGTCCTCGTCGAGATCGCCTTCAGTGGCGTGTGCCGCAGCCAGTTGATGGAGGTTCGCGGCGCACGCGGGGTTGATCGCTGGCTACCACATCTGCTCGGCCACGAAGGTTCCGGGAGAGTGCTCGAGGTGGGCGAGAGCGTCACAAAGGTGGCTCCAGGCGATTCCGTCATTCTCACGTGGATTCACAGCACAGGGCTCGACGCTGGCGGTTCACGTTTTCTCAAGGGAAACCGCACGATCAATGCGGGTCCAGTGAACACGTTCAGCACACATGCGATCGTGGCGGAAAACCGGGTCGTTCGGGTGCCCGAGGGTCTGCCGCTGGACGTAGCCGTGCTTTTCGGATGCGCTCTTCCAACCGGCGCGGGGATGGTGTTAAATGAACTCAGTCCTGACCCTGGGAGCAGCGTAGCGGTCTTCGGCTTGGGAGCGATCGGGCTAAGCGCGCTCATGGCGTGCCGGCTGTTCGACTGCCGCCAAATCATCGCCGTCGACGTGGCGGAAGACAAGCTGGAGACTGCACGGGCGTTCGGGGCCACGCACACCATCAACGCGATGAGCTGCGATCCCCTCCAGGCGGTGCGTGACCTCACCGCAGACCGTGGTGTCGATTACAGCGTAGAGGCGGGCGGATCGACGGACACCATCGAGCAGGCCTTTGCCGCTGTCCGTCAGCACGGCGGCCGGTGTCTCTTCGCATCCCACCCGGAAGCTGGCCGGAAGGTCTGTCTAGATCCCCACGACCTCATTTCAGGCAAGCGCATCGCCGGCACCTGGGGCGGTGACAGCAAACCGGATCGGGACATTCCGAGACTGGCCGAGCTATACCGCAGGGGCCAGCTGCCGCTCGAACGATTGCTGACGGATCGGTACGACCTCGCTCACGTAAACGAGGCCCTCGAAGATCTCGAGGCTCGCCGTGTGTTTCGACCCTTGCTGGTCATGGAGTGAATGATAGGAGGCGTGTAGTTCTTAGTGCCATTTGAACGGATACTGGCTGACATTCGCGAGGTCGCCCCGGACGATGCGCACGTCGTCTTCGTGTCTGGGAATTTCAATATTCTCCATCCTGGGCACTTGCGTCTCCTGCGTTTCGCCAAGGAGTGCGGTAACTTTCTCGTCGTCGGCGTGCTGGATGACGCGACGGCTGGCAGCGCCGCGCTACTCAGCGAGACGCTGCGTCTCGAGGGCGCCCAGGCGAACAGTTGGGTCGACTACGCTTTCATCCTATGTCGGCCGGTCGGAGAATTCATCCGCGTCCTGAAGCCACACTTCGTGGTGAAGGGCAAGGAGCACGAAACCAAATACAACCCCGAGCAGGAGTCGGTCAGTGCCCATGGCGGACACCTCTTGTTCGGATCGGGAGAGACCGTGTTCTCCTCCGTCGACTTGCTCCGCCACGAGATGCAGACCGCGAGCTCCGCGTCAGTCGTCCTGCCACCCGATTTCGCGGCGCGGCACGGCTTCTCGGTAGGTGAGCTCCGCGACCTCGTCCATCGGTTCCAGGGTGTGCGAATGGTCGTGATTGGCGATCTCATCATCGACGAATACGTCGATTGCGATCCCGTCGGCATGTCGCAAGAAGATCCTTCGATCGTGGTTACACCTGTTCTTCAGCAGTCTTTCATCGGCGGAGCCGGGATCGTGGCCGCTCACGCCGCCAGCCTGGGAGCCGAAGTCGACTATCTCGCGGTGGCCGGCCGCGATGACGCCGGGAGAATCGCCGAGGAGCGTCTGCGGGAATACCATGTCCGTGCTCACCTAGTGGAAGACGACAGTCGGCCCACCACGATCAAGCGGCGGTATCGCGCGCAGGGCAAGACGCTGCTGCGCGTCAGCTACCTGCGGCAACACGGACTCAGCGCCGACCTGCAGGCGGCGCTCGTCAGCATACTCCGACCGCTGCTCGAGCAGGCGGACCTGCTGGTGTTCTCCGACTACAACTACGGATGCTTGCCACAACCGCTCGTAGACCTTGTGACGAAGCTAGGTAGCGAGCGCGGTCTCCTGATGATTGCCGACAGCCAATGTTCATCGCAGATCGGTGATGTGGCGAGATTCCAGGGCATGGCGCTTCTGACACCCACCGAGCGTGAAGCTCGAATCAGCACGCATAATCACGAAGATGGGCTGGTCGTGCTCGCCGAGGCGCTACGCCGGCAGGCCAAGGCACAGAATCTGATGCTGAAGCTCGGCGCTGAAGGCGTCCTTGTTCACGCGGCCGTGATGCGTGACGACAGGTGGCTGACCGATCGACTGCCAGCCTTCGCAACCGGCAGCCGAGACTCGGCGGGTGCCGGCGACTCGATGTTGGCGGCTAGCTCACTCGCGATGGCGCGCGGCGCGACGGTATGGCAAGCAGCATACGTCGGATCGACGGCGGCCGCGTGTCAGGTCAGTCGCCTCGGCAACGTGCCTATCCGGACGGAAGAGTTGCTGTCCGCATTCGCCGGGACGGCATGAAGGCGATCATCCTCGCGGCTGGACTGGGCACGCGGCTTCGCCCACTGACCGACACCGTGCCAAAGTGTCTCGTGCCGATCAAGGGTCGCCCATTGCTCGACATCTGGCTGGAACAGTTGTCGTCAGCCGGGCTAGGACCGTTCCTGGTGAACACCCATCACCTGGCAGACGAGGTGAGGCGGCACGTCTGCCGAAGCCCTCATGGATCCGAGGTGACGCTCATCCATGAACCTGAGTTGCTTGGAACCGGCGGCACGCTGCTCGTGAACCGTGAGTTCATCGGGAGAGAGCCGGTGCTACTTGTGCACGCGGACAATCTGTGCGTCTGCGATATTCGATCGTTCGTGCGTGCACACAAGGCCCGGCCCGCCGGCACCGTGATGACGGTGATGACGTTTGTGACCAACACGCCCGGCTCCTGTGGCATCGTGCGGCTCGACGAGCGCGGGGTCGTGGTCGAACTGCACGAAAAGGTTGCCGACCCGCCGGGGAACCTGGCCAACGGAGCGGTGTATATCGTGGAGCCCGAGGTTGTAGACTTCATGGCGACCTTGGGGACCCACCGTATCGACTTCATCACGGAGGTGGTACCGCGCTTCCTGGGCCGGGTCTTCGCCTGGCGCAATCACGGCACCCACATCGACATTGGGACGCCAGCCAGCCTGCATGCGGCCCGATCGGAGGTCTCCTTCTCGCAGCGTCGCTCGAGCGACCCTTCTAATCCGCAGTCCGCCGCACACTCAAAAGAACCATGCGCAAGACCCTGATATACCTGGCCGATCTCACGCATCGGGGGCTCATCCTGTCCTCAAACGTCTTTCCCTTGTCGATCGGGCTGGTTGCCGGCTATCTGCTCCAGAGTCGACCCGACGAGACGGAGATCGAGTTGTTCAAGTACCCCGAGGATCTCAGCGCCGCTCTCGATGCCCGGCGTCCCGACATCGTCGGGTTTGCAAACTACTCGTGGAACGTGAACATCAGCTATAACTATGCCAAAGTCATCAAGTCCATCTGGCCGGACACGGCCGTCGTGTTCGGTGGCCCGAATTACGGGCTAACCGAAGAGGAAGTTGGGCAGTTCTGGCGTGACTATCCGCTCCTCGATTTCCATGTCGTACAAGAAGGCGAGCAGGCGTTCGTCCATCTCTTCGACGCACTGAAAAGACACCGGATGGAGCCGCGGGCGCTGAAGAGCGTCGGTGAGGCGCTGCCGAATTGCCACTACGCCAGTGGCGACCGTATCGTGACCGGCCCGACACTACCGAGGCTCGAGCTGGCGGCACTTCCATCTCCGTACCTCATGGGCCTGATGGACAAGTTCTTCGACCGGCATCTGTGTCCCATGATCCACACCACGCGTGGGTGCCCCTTCCGATGCGCTTTCTGCACCGAAGGGGCCTCGTACTACAACATCGTCGGGCAGCGTCGCGACGGCCTGGAAGAAGAGCTCGACTACATCTCACGCCGCGTACGCGGCCCGCGCGATCTGTTCATCACTGACGCGAACTTCGGGATGTTCAAACAGGATTATGAGAAGGCGAGGCTGATCGCGGAGTGCCAGCAGAAATTCGACTTCCCACGATACATCCACGTCTCGACAGGCAAGAACCAGAAAGAACGCGTAGTCGACATCGCGAAGATGCTGGACGGCGCGCTCAACATGGCCGCGTCGCTTCAATCTACGGACCCGCAGGTGCTCAAGAACATCTCCCGTTCGAACATTTCTCTCGATAAACTGGCGGACGTTGGGCTGCTTGCGAACAAGGTGGACACCGGGACGTACAGCGAGCTCATCCTCGGCCTGCCCGGTGATTCCCTCGACACCCACACGCAATCGTTGCGTGACACGGTGGACGCCAACTTCGACAACATCCGCATGTACCAGTTGATCATGCTGCCGCAGACTGCGCTGAACACGCCGGACCAGCGGCGACAATTCAAGATGCGGTCGATGCACCGGATCATGCCACGGTCTTTTGGCCGGTATAAAGTCGCAGGGCGCGAGTTTGTCGCGGTGGAATCTGAAGAGATCCTGGTCGAGAGTTCGACGATGCCCTTCGACGATTACGTGACCTGCCGAGAGATGGACCTCACCGTCGAGATCGTCCACAACGGCAAGGTCTACGCCGAGCTTCAAGGTTTGTGCCATGCCTACGACCTGTCATGGTTCGACTTCATCATGCGGTTCTTTCAGAAGCGCCGAACATGTGGCGACGAGGTTCGACAGCTCTACGACGACTTCAAGGCAAGTCATTCGGTGCGGCTGTGGGACACACGGCGGGAACTTGAGGAGAACGTGGCACGGGACATCGACGGTCTGCTGCACGACGACCGTGGCACCAACGAAATGTCCATGGCTAAAGCCACCGCGTTCTTCCAGCTCTTTGAAAAGATCAACCGGGCGCTCTTCGACGAGCTGGCCAGGTGGCTCGATGAGCAGAGCCGACTCGACGACCTCACCATGCTGTATCTGGATGACTGTCGCCGCTTCAGCGAAATGCGGAAAACGAACCTGACTCAATACGAGGCGGAATTTGTCGACGACTTTGAATTCGATCTACAGAAGCTAGAGGCGGAGCGGTTCGAGATGCTCCCCGACGATGTGCGGACGCCAGAGTCCAGGGCGTATGTCGTGACGCACCTGCCAGCGCAACGGGAGCAACTTGCCGGGTACGTGCAGGAATTCGGCAGCTCCCACGATGGGCTGGGCAAGATGCTGATGCGATATCCCCACTTGCACAGAGTCTTCCGTCGGGCACAGCTTGTTCAGTGATCGAAGCGCTCTGGATCGTCGACAAGTGCGCACCGCAATTGTGACGGGTGGTACCGCCGGCATTGGCCTGGCCGTTGCGAGGGCCCTGCTGCAGCGCGGCGATGCCGCATTTGTCTGTGCACGCGACAGCCGGCGCCTTGCTGACGCCCTAAGCAGCCTCGCATCGCATGGGCGCGACCGCCTCGCTGGCATGGTGTGCGACGTGCGCGATGCCTCGAGTGTCGAAGCAATGGTCGACGCCGCCGGTGACCGGTTCGAACGTGTCGACGCGCTGATCAATGCCGCGGGTGTCGGCACGATTGCGCCAATCGACGGGCTCACACCGGAAGCCTGGCAGAACATGATCGACACGAATTTGACTGGCGTCTTCAACTGCTGCCGTGCCACGCTGCCGCTGCTCACCGCCGCCGGACAGGCGGACATCGTCAACCTCGGGAGCCGTGCCGGCCGGTACGCCTTTCGGGGAGGCGTCGGATACAACACGACGAAGTTCGGACTGCAAGGATTCACGGAGGCCCTGTTCCTGGACCTCCATCCCCGCGGCATCCGGGTCAGCCTCGTGGCTCCAGGGACGGTTGCGACCGGCCTTGCCGGAGTTGCGCCACAGGACTGGCACCTCGATGCCGACGATGTCGCCAAGGCCGTCCTGCATGTGCTCGATGCTGACTTCCGGGCGGCGATCAACTGGGTTGAGATTCGACCGGCTCGTCCACCGGTGACGTGACATGACGCCAGCGCGCTCTGCGGACTCTCGCGCCCCGTTGGACGCTCGGGTCGCGCTCGTCACGGGCGGCGCCCAGGGGATCGGAGCCGGCATCTGCGAAGGACTTGCTGATGCCGGCGCAGCGGTGGCGATCGTCGACGTCCAGGTCGAGAAAGGCCGCCAGCTGGCCCAGCACCTGACATCGAGCGGGTTCCGCGCCGCCTTCATCCGCGCCGATATCGCGACAGTCGATGGCTGTCAATCGGCCGTCGCTCGGACGGTTAGCACCTTCGAGCGCCTCGATATCCTGATCAATAACGCGGCGCCACACCGTGATCGCTCGATGATCGGCAAGGTCGGTGGGGCAGATTGGGCGGTGCACGAACAGGTCGTGCTGCAAGCGGTGGTCAATCTGACCGACGCCGCGCTGCCCCATCTGGCGGCGCACAAGCGGGGCGCGGTCGTTAACATCTCATCCGTCGTGGGCTCCGCGGTGGCCCTGGATCAGTGCTCGTGGCCGTACCATGTTTCTAAGGCGGGCCTGAATCACCTGACCCGCTGGCTGGCGGTACGGCTGGGTCCGCACGGCGTCCGCGTGAACGCGCTCGCTCCCGGATTGATCGACCGCGATGCCGGGCATCGTCTGACTGACGATTCAGCCACGCGTGCGGTGGTCGAGTCGGTCGTGCCGCTGGGTCGCGCCGGCCGGGCCGCCGACGTCGCTCGCGCGGCGATCTTTCTCAGTTCCGAGGAATCGGCGTACATCACCGGTCAGGTCCTCGTCATCGACGGAGGACTGGGCCTCGGAGAAGTTTTTGGCGTCTCGCAGCGAGCCCAAGCGCTGTCCGGCCACGATCCAACTCTCGAGCCGAACGGCGCATCCTCTTAGGCACCTGCCAACGGCGACCCGTTCGATGTCGATGAGGCTCCTCCAGCCGCGTTCGTACCCGCAGCGAACATGGATCTCCTGACCGCCTTTTTGACGGCGGCGCTCGTTCCGGGTGGACTCGAGTTTCTGTTCATCGGAGTGGCGATCGGCACCGCCCTGCTGTTCCGTGCGGGTCGGTGCCAGCACTGGGCACGGCGCTGGCTAGTGTTCTTGATCGGGAGCTACTGGTTCTTGAGTGTGCCGGTCGGTGGAGCGCTGTTGACGCGGGGCTTGACACTGGGCATGCATCCGTGGTCCCCGGAGTCTGGCGTCGTCAACGCGATCGTCGTGCTGGACGGCGGAACGGTCCGGTATCGTGCCGGGGGAAGAGAGGTCGCGGTGGTCTCCCGCACGAGCGCGCTGAGAGCCCTGGAGGCGGCGCGGGTATACCGGAGTGTTGATACGAGGCCCTGGGTAGTCGTAACCGCCGGTGGCTATGACCTACCGCCGAACATGATCCGTGAAGGCGAAGCGCTCAAGGAGGCGCTGATCCGAGCGGGTGTGCCGCCGCATCGCATCGTGCTCGACTCCGATTCAAATGATACCCACGAGAGCGCGGTACACGTCGCAACCTGGCTCCTAGGGCGACACGTGACCGGCACCGTCGTGGTGACATCCGCGCCGCATATCCGGCGCGCCGTGCAGGCATTCCGCGCGCAGGGAGTGGACCCCGTGCCGGCGCCAGCGGCAAATCCGGTCGCGCCCACCACGTTTCGAGCGCAATACCTGCCGTCCGTAACCGCGCTGCATGTTTCGGAGCAGGCAATCCATGACTACGTGGGACTGGTCTATTACTGGGCCAGGGGCTGGATGAACCCGAGTGTCGTTCCGTCGGATGGCGTCGGCTAGCCGACACCATCACCCGGGGGAATCGGACCACCTGCTCCGTCGCATAGTCTTCAGCTCGCGAACCGTTGTCCTTACCACACGCCATCGTCCGAGCCGGGAAGCTTCTGGGTGGGCGTCTGCCGCCCTCGGCCTTTCGACTGTTTCACTGGACCTGCAATACAGCGCTTCCTGCATATCTCGCGCGGCTCAGGCAATCAGACCGACCGATCGTCATCGGCCCCTGGACGTCGGAGGTTGGTCACGAGCTGCTCTATTGGATTCCTTTTCTGGAAAATCTCCGAATCAAGGGTTGTCTCCCGCGCGAGCGGACCTACGTGATCTCGCGAGGCGGCAACGCATCATGGTATGGAAACATCACGGACCGGTACTACAACGCGTTTTGGGCTCTCGCGCCCGATGACTTCAGGCGCAAGATCGGCGAGCACCGGAGGGGGAAGCTGGAGAAACGGCTGGTCGTCGACAATATCGACCGGTGGTTGCTTCGGCGAGCAGTCACTTATTTTGGCCTGCGGCAGTATCACGTGCTCCATCCGATGATCATGAACATCCTGCTCATGCCGATCTGGAAGGCTCACCTTCCGGCAGAGCTGGAGGCAGCGCACCTGGCATTCCGATCCTTCGTCGACGAACCGCTCGACCTGGAGGCCGCCGGCATCACGCTGGATGGTTCACGTGAATGTGTCGCCGTCAAGTTTCAATTCAACTATTGGAACTTCGCCTCAGAGCAGAAGAACACCGACTTCGTCCGCCGGTTGGTCGACGTTCTCTCAAAGCGCTACACCGTCTTGTTACTACAGTTGGCTTCACCGGTCGACAATCACGAGTCTCCCTTGATGGAAGGCAACAGATGGGTCGTCGACTGCCGGACAATGCCAACGGTCGACAATCTGCGCGTCCAGACCGCACTGCTCCGACGGGCGAAGTACTCGGTGACCACGCTGGGTGGATTCTCGATGCTGTCGGCGTTCGTTGGGCGCCCAAACTATTCCTTCTATTCCGGCGCGTACAACGACGGCCACTTCGAGATGGCGCACCTGCTGTTCAAGCAGCTGAATCCCGGTGGCTGGCAAATCCTCGACTCGACCCGATTCGACATCACGAGCCTGCCATAGGGGCCAAACGGTGCGCGCCCACGGGACGTTGCTCGGACGCCAGCCCCTTGGCATAATCGTGGTACCTTTTCATACGTCGCATGTGTGCCCGGCGGCTCGGGCGGCAGGTGGCGTCTGACCACAGAGGAGGCACAGCATTCACGTTCGAGACCTTGTCAGCGCGCTGGCGCATCCGCACCGCACGGCGAGTTACGTGTCGTGGCATCTGCACTGGAGTGTGGCTCGCGCGGCGGCGCGCATGACCGAAGACAGGGGCCCTTGCGATGCGGAGTTCGCGCGGGACGGCTGTAAGCAAGGGGTCGTGCCCGAGGCCGAGTGCACACGGCTCATCGCAGCGTTCCGACGCGCCAGGCCCCGGCTGTTCGACGTTGGAGACTGCCTCGACGGATACGTAAACGGCCTGTCCGGGGAGCACAAACAGGCGGAAAAGCTGAATCTGGGCACCGTCTTCCTCAGTATCGACGCCGAGCAGCGGGCCGCACTGACGCCGATCTTGAGCCTCATCGAGCGACCCGTCCGCGCCTGCCTCGGGACTCCGTGGCAGGTGGTCAACACCCGGTGCTGGAAGACCCGGCCGGATGCCGTGGCCGTCGGGCCGAACGAGTGGCATGTCGACGGCTTCCCCGATGCGTTCATGAAGATCTTGCTGTATCTGTCGCCCGTCGGCTCCACGGTCGGGACGACCGAAGTCGTCACACCAGCCGGCCAGACCCTTGCGGTGAACGGACCGCCCGGTTCCTGGCTCTTGTTCAGAAACGGCCGGCTCCTTCACCGTGGCGTGGTGCCGTCAGCTCCCAGCGAGGAGCGCACCGTCGTCGAGTTGACGATCAGCTCGGCGTTGGGCGGTCAGGCGGCACCGATCGTAGCGGGTCTGAACGCGAAATATCCGCGATACCCGTGGCTGCGTCCCGACCCCGACACGATCGTTGAGCTCGATGCCTAGCTCGAGCCGATTCCGGGCCATTCCGCCGCCCATCCGCACGTTCGGTGGTCAGACGTTGGAGCGGACGCGCGCCATCTCGGTGGCGGTGTCGAATGTCTGGCGCCGGCGGCGGTGCTTGAACGTGGGCGGCGGCCCATGGTTCGCGCATCCGGGTTGGGATAATCTGGAGGAAGTCCGCAGTCTGATCAATCGGCGGCCCTACCGGCTCAGCCCGTCCGGCGTCTGGCCGTTTCCCGATGACAGTCTCGACACCGTGTACACATCCCACGTCCTCGAGCACCTCGACGATAACACCGTGGGGGGGGTCTTGACGCAGGCCTTCCGCGTCCTGCGTCCGGGCGGGCGGCTCATCATCTGCATTCCAGATTTTGATCGCGCACGCGAATGTTGGGCCAGCCGGAACCCTTCGTTTTTCACCGATCGGCACTGGAGCTATGGGCAGGTCGCGCACACGTGGAAAAACCGTGGCATCACGGACTCGCTCGACTACCGTGCGGCGTTCCTGTTCTGTGGTTTCTGGACTGCCGAGTACGGCCATCCGTTCAAGCGCGACTTTCATCACCACCCGCGGGCGTATCATGGACCGCCGCCCGTGGCCGAAGACATCCTGGCGGGGTTGCCCGGGTCACGCCCGCCCAGTCAGGTCTCGCGTTTCCTCCGCGACTGGGTACTTGCCAACGAGACCGGCATTCAGTTCAACCACCAGAACGCGTGGAGCCGCGCGGAACTGGTCGCGCTCTTGGCCGGTAACGGATTCCAGACCGTGTCGTGCGAGACACGTCAGGTGGTCACGGCGTGCGCGGATGTACCGCGGATCTCGCGGCGGGCCGGGCAGAGTACATTCTGCCTGGCGATGAAACCGTGATCGAGCCTTCGTGATCAGACAGTTTCTGACCGATAGCGCCAAGTACTTCGTTGGGGCAGCGGTTACGGCACTTGGTTACCTGGTCAGCATTCCGATCCTCAGCCGATGGTTGTCGCAACAGGAATTCGGGGAGTACCTCATCGCGACGGCGACGGTCGGCCTCCTCAGCACGGTGTCCGTCGGATGGATCACGCCGTCGGTGTTGCGCTTTCAGCCACACTACGCCGTCGAGAACAACCAAGAGCCGTTCAACACCACGACGATCAAACTGGCGGTGTGGGGCATCGCGGCGACCTGCGGGTTGCTCGTCGTGACCCAGCCAGTGTGGCCTGCTTGGCTGCCCCGCGGGACGGGCATGCTCCTGGCTGGCATTCTCGCTGCCGAGTCGCTCATTCTGCTCATGACAGCGTTCCTACGCGCGACGCGGGCCTTGAACTGGTACCTCGGTCTCGGGCTCTGGCTGGCGGTCGGCCGCCTGGCCCTGGGCCTCCTGTTCACCATGGTCTTGGGCGCCACGGCGGTCGCGATCCTCGCGGGCTGGCTGCTGACACAGCTCGTGACGCTCGCGATGTTCGTCGTGTGCGCCGCACCCGTGCCGTACCGGCGAGTGGTCACGGACCGGGTGACCCCGCACATCGCGCGGGAGATCATGCGTTACGGGGTCCCGGCCGTCGGGATGGTGTTGCTGGTGATGGTGCTGAGCATTGCCGATCGGTACGTACTTCTCGCGTTCCGTGGGCCGGAGGAAGTCGCGTTATACGCGGCCGCCTACGATTTCACCGAGCGCAGCTTGTCCCAGCTGGTCACGATCATGGCGCTCGCCGGTGGCCCGCTGCTCTTCCAGACGTGGGAAGTGCACGGCGAGACGAAGACTCGGCTACTGTTGACTGATCTGACATCGCTGTATCTGATCGTGGGGATGCCGGCCACCATCGGTCTCTGCGTGTTGTCGACGCTCATTGTCAACCTCCTTCTGCCTGACGGCTACGCCTTGGCCGCTCGCGTCGTCGCCCCGGTGGCCGTCGGCGCGTTTCTTTGGGGACTCCTCCACAACTATTCATACGCGTTGGGAGTTCGCAAGCGGTCGGACATCCAGATGTTCTGTTTCGTACCGGCCGCGGGCCTTAATCTCGTGCTGAACCTGCTGTTCGTCCCGACCCACGGCTACATGGCGGCGGCGTGGACGACCCTGGCGTCCTACGCCGTAGCCCTTATGAGCGTCATCGTTGTCTCCCGCCGATTTCTACGCTGGCGGTTTCCCTCAGAGACCATGCTGAAGGTCATGGCGGCAAGTGCGGTGATGGCGGCCGTGGTGTATTTGCTCGCGTTCCGGACCGGTGCTGAGACGTTGGGGGCACTTGCCGTCGCCGTCATCGGTGGGGTGCTCACGTACGGTGTCGTATTGGTCCTGCTGCAGGGTGTCCCGTCACGGATAACGGCGTCGCTGGCGGAGCGGTCGTTCGTGAAGGGGCTTGACTGATGGGTCTCTCTCTCTCGGCGCTTCGGTTCATCGTTCGTCAACACCGGCACCGGCCGCTGGGGGCCGCCGTCTGCACGCTCGGACGCAATCGCGTGGTCGCCACCTACGATCGGGTGATCACGATGATGCGCGAAGAGGGATGGGACCCGCATCCGCTTCCTGAGGAACAGGACCTTCGCACGAACATCCCCTCCTGGAAGGACACGCCGAATTCGAGCAACACGAGCGACGTGGTCTTTTTCAAGCTGCTCGGCGTCGAGACGTTGGTTTCGCTTGACGTATCCGACTACGAGGGTGCCGACGTGATCTGTGACTTGAACAAACCGCTGCCCTCCGACCTACTGGGCTGCTTCGATACGGTGATCGATAGCGGCACCATCGAGCACGTTCATGACGTCCACGCCGCACTGCGAAACATCAATCTCCTGGCCAACTCGAGCGGAACCGTGATGCATTTCGCGCCCACATCGAATTACATCGATCACGGCTACCATCAGCTCAGTCCGATCTTTTTCATCGACTACTACGCCGTCAACAGGTTCGAGCGATGCGACGTCTGGCTCATTGAGCATATCCGGCCGTTTGCAACGATGGACAAGTGGCATCTGTATCGGCACGAGTACGGTACGCCGATCGCCCCGTTCGCCTGGCTGTGGTCTCGCAAGGCTTGGGCCACGATTGTCGTGGCGAAGAAGGGTCCCGACTCCACGGCCGAAGTGATACCACTGCAAGGCAACGTCTCGCCGCCATGGCGGCACGAGACCGCCGGTGTGTCAGACCCGCGGCTGCGCACCCTTCGTCGGCGACTCGAGCCGGGTCTCAGGCGAAGCCCATGGCTATGGAAACTGGTAGTGCGGGTCTACCTCTGGGGGCACTATCTTGTGCGGCGTAAGGCCACTAATCATCCGTATGTGGGGAAGATGTAGGTCGGTTGCTGCCTGACCCGGCTAGTGACACTCGGCCAGAGTCGGTCGCCAGGCACCGCCGTCGCGAGTGATTGTCGTTTCACACAGCTGCGACGGCTCAATCCCGGCTCCGATAGACATGCTTGTCCGTTTCAACCGCGTTGCCATGACGGTGCTCGTGTCCGGCATCGTGTTCAACGCCCTGCTTCGGTACGTTTCCTCTGCCGCATGGCTCTATGTGCTTGCCGGGGTCGTGTTCGGCGTGAACGTCCTGGCGGCGGTGAGCCACCCGCGGTTGCGGGCAGGCATGCTGCCGATGCTGCCGTTTTTCGCCGCGGGTCTCGTGTCGGTCATGATCGCGGTCGCATTCGTCGACTGGCGTATCGCTGTTGCCGGGTTCGTTGGCGCCTATGCGTACGTGGCCGTGTGGCTGCTGTGTCTCGCACGCGAGCACGACCATTGGTCCGCGATACGGCAGTACGCCAGGCTGCACATGTGGCTGGGCGCCGCGACGGCCGTGATTGCCATCTTTCAGTATTTCTGGAGCCCAGATTTACTCGGGATCATGCCACCCCGGCCCTACACGAGCGCAGATTTGATCGCCCAGGGTTTCACCAAACGTGCCACCGGATTGATCGGGAGTCCCCAGAATCTCGGCATCTACATGGCGATAGCGGGTGTGTGTGTCGCGCTGGCGGCCAGGACGAGAACAGCGAGACTGCTGCTGTGGCTCCCGATAGTCGTGGCGGGTGGGGTGTCCGGGAGCGCGGCATTCGTGTTCGCGACGCTGATGGCGCTCTCCGCCTACGGCTGCCTGGTCGCCAAGCGGTCGTTCCTACGTGCCGCGGCGCTCCTGCTCCTGTGTGCGATCGGGATCTCCGGTGTCTGGACGGCCCAGGGCGTAGGCCCAGGGCTGGAGAACCTCCCGTTGGTCGGCGGACTGTATGTGGGCAATCCGTTGGAGGACCGTCTTCCCTACTACACCGACCTACTCGTGACCGGAAGCCCGCGCGAGTTGCTGTTCGGCCACGGCCTCGGAACTGCCAGCCGCGTGTCCGAGGTGCTGCTGGGCGACGAGCCAGTGCCGGACATCTGGAAACCCAGCGAAAGCCATTTCGCGACCATCTTCTACGAGATGGGCCTGGTCGGTTTCGTCGGGTTCTGTTTCATCGCCCTGACGGCACTATGGCGGTGCCTCTCAACCAAGGGCACAACTCCGATCGCGACGTTCGTCATTCTCGTCATGCTGTTCAGCAACATCGCGATCACGCCGTCGTTCTCGGGTTTGACACTGTCTGCGGTCGCCTGGCCCTTCATCCTGTTGCCGGTGCTTGCCTACCCGTGCCGTGGCGACGCCGTCGGTGCACGATCGCGCTGACTACACGGGGTGCTGCGTCTCCGGCGTACCTTGACTCGACTTCAGCGGGACCTAGCGGAGCGGAGCGGCGTGAAATACCGGGGCACGATGCCCGCGCCGTCATCGGTGGTTCACGAAACCAGGTTGTGATTCCAGAGCGCCGAACCCACTACCCGCTGCTGATCTACACGTGGCTCGTCAGGACGGCTACGGGCTGGCTCCCCGACGCGCCGCCACTGATGCGGTTCCGTGGCTGGCTCTACTCGTTCGGCATGCGGAAGTGCGGCCGTAGGCTCGAAGTAGCTCACGATGTCGTCCTGACGGCCATCGAGACGCTCGAGCTGGGCGACGGCGTGTATCTCGCGAATGGGTGTGTCGTGCTCGGTGGTGGTCCGATCCTGATTGGCGACAACGTTATCTTCGGTCCGCTGTGCCTGCTGGCATCCAGCAACCACACGTTCAACGGCACCAACTTTAAGGGTCCAGGTACGACCGGAGCAATCGTTATCGAGGCCAACTCCTGGGTTGGCGGCCACAGCACACTGCTGATCGGGACCCATATCCGCGCAGCGTCAGTGGTCGGCGCCGGGTCCGTCTGCAACCGCGCGTTCGACGCGGGCCAGGTGCTGATCGCCGGGTCGCCGGCACGGGTGGTCAAAGCATACGTTCGTGACACGGCGATCGACCATGTATAGGGACGGCAGCGTCGTCGACGTGATGTTCTTCGTGGAACATCGCGATCGCGAGCTCGAGGTCATCGCGGCCGTCACTCGGGTATTGCGCGAGCGGTACCGGTTATCCGTTGCCGTCGCTTCGACGCTCTATAGTCCGGTAGTCAGCGCAGCCTTCATTCGGCCGCGGGTCGTGGTATCCACCGGAATAGCCCCGTCGAAGTCGGAGTCGCACGGCCCCGAGTTCATCCACGCGATCTTCAACTCCGTCTACGGACGCTCGATAACATACGCGTGCATGAACTGGGAGCAAGTGTTGAGTCCGATCAACAAGAGCTTCCGGCCGCCGCGGGACCATCTCACGAAGACCCGCGTGCATCACGTCAGCTGGGGCGCTGACTATCGTAACTTCTTGGTCTCCTGCGGCGTTGAGCCAACGCACATCGAGCTCACCGGTAAACCGTCGCTGGCGTTGCTTCGGCGAAAAGTCGACGGCGATGTAGCCTCGATTCGGCGCTACCTCGCCGACACGACTGGGCTACCCCTCGACAAGCGCTGGTTGTTCTTCCCCATGACGTGCCACATGGGGTTCTTCGGTGAGTACCACGTTCGGAGCCGCATCGGCGTCGGTTCGGAAGAGTCGACAGTGCTGGAACATGCGGCGTATGTACGCCGGACGATCAATCAGATCTTCCGCTGGCTGGCGAGTCTCAACGATGCGCCCGACGCCCGCGACTTCGTCATCGTGCTGCGACCGCATCCCGCGATCGCGATTCACCAATATGAGGACCGCTTCCGCGAGCTCGTGGGACAAGTTCCAGACTGTGTACACATCTGCAAGGCCGGAAATGCCCACGAGTGGCTCGCAGCCAGCGAAGCGTGCTTCACCAACTTCAGCTCGCTCGCGCTCGATGGTAACGCCGTTGGAAAGCCGGCGTTTCTTCTGGAGCCAGAACCGTATCCATGGTTCCTTCGAGTCGACTGGCTCGAAGAACTGCCCCGTGTGCAAACCTTCGAGGGCTTGCTAGCGGCAGTGACGCACCGGACAACGGACCCGGTCTCGCCGGTCGCCGCCCTGGCGGGCCACGCTGAGTCTGGACTGGACGGCGTCCAGCGGACCGCGGCTCACCTCGCGCGGCTGGCGAAGCGCGGTCAGCCAGGGCGGCGGTCGCTGATGGGATTGCTGAAGATATTCAATGGCGTTCATCGACGGCGCGCTATTGGCAGTCTCATTCGTGGCGCTGCGGCGCGCGCCAACCTCTGGCAACTCGTGCGTCCCGGCATCCGCCCCGATTACTTCACCGCTCGCGATGTCGTCCACTCCTGGTCCGAAGACCGTCTACCACGGTCTGAGATGTCATGACATCGACAGTCCCGTTCGTCTCGGTAGTGATCCCGTGCCGCAACGAAGCGCCGTTCATCGGTGCGTGTCTGGACTCCGTACTGGCGAGCGACTATCCGAGCGAGCGCCTCGAGATCCTGGTAGTGGACGGCCGCAGCGCGGATGGCACCGGCGCGATCATCCGTGACTATGCGGCCCGGGACGCGCGCATCAAGCTGCTCGACAATCCAAAAGGGATAACGCCCGCCGCGCTGAATACCGCTATCACCGTCGCCCAGGGCAGCATGATCCTGCGCATGGATGCTCACGCGCTCATCGACGCTCGGTACGTATCGCGGTCGGTCGAAGCCCTTCAGACGTATGGCGCTGACAATGTCGGCGGCAACATGCACACGCTTCCGCGACAGAAGAGTCTGTTGGGCTGGGCCATCGTCAGCAGCCTGTCCCACCGATTCGGGGTGGGGAACTCGCATTTCCGGGTGCACTCGACTGAGCCACGCTGGGTGGATACGGTGTTTGGCGGCTGTTACCGACGCGATGTGTTCGCTCGGGTCGGTCTGTTCAACGAGGCCCTGGCGCGCGGCCAGGACATGGAATTCAACCTGCGCCTTAAGAAGGCTGGCGGCCGCACGCTCCTCGTACCGGACATCGTCAGCTACTATTACGCCCGGGCGGAGTATGGTTCGTTCTGCCGCCACAATTGGGGGAATGGCGTGTGGGCGATACTGCCATTTTTTAACAGCCCGATCATGCCCGTCTCGTGGCGGCACCTGGTACCGTTGGCGTTCGTTGTCGCCGTGTGCGCGATGGCGGTTCTCGGCAGCTTCCTTCCGGTGGCGTGGTGGGGGCTCGTGGCCATCCTGGGTGCCTACGGCGTGCTAAGCCTGCTGGCGTCCGCCGACGTCGCGGTGCAGCGGAGGGACCTCCGGTATCTGCTCGTGATGCCAGTGATGTTTACAAGCCTGCATGTCGCGTACGGACTCGGCAGCCTGTGGGGGGTGATCAGTGGCGTTATCCGTTCTCGATTCCTACGCCCAGCAGGGAGCACACGCGCAAGGACCGCCTCGACAGAAGGTAAATAATTCCAGGCAAGCTAAATAGATGGAGCAACGTGCGCCACAGGCAAGCGACAGGTTGGAGCGAGAGCGCGAACTGCATGACGCGCTTCGCGGTGAGCTCAAACATAATGAGCTCTACACGAGCAACAAGAAGTTCTACGCCATCGCCGGGAGCAACATCGCGTTCGTAGAGCGCTGGCTACGACACCGTTGTTCCGGCGCGACCGTCCTCGACTACTGCTGCGGCGACGGCCAGATGGCGCAGTTCTGCGCGACCGCTGGAGGTCAGGCCTGGGGCATCGACATCTCACCAGTGTCGATCGAGAACGCCAGGCGCGCGGCACGCGCCGCCGGCGTCGACAAGCAGACAACATTCGAGGTCATGGATGCTGAGAACACGACGTTCGCCGACGACATGTTCGATGTCATCGTAGTCAATGGGGTCCTGCATCATCTCGATTTACCCAGGGCGTACCGGGAGCTCTCGCGGGTACTCAAACCGGAAGGTGAGATCATCTGTACGGAGGCCTTGCGCCACAACCTGCTGATTCACACGTACCGCCGGTTGACGCCCCGTCTGCGGTCGGCATGGGAGATCGGGCACATTCTGGGAAAGCCCGACATCGATCAAGCACGGCGTTTCTTCGACCGCGTGGAAGTGGCTCGGTTCTTTCATCTGGCGACCATCGCCGCCGTGGTCTTCAGGCGTACACGCGTGTTTCCCGTCATCCGCGCGACGCTCGAAGCGGTGGATCGCGTGCTGCTGCGGATTCCGTGGCTGCGGTGGCAAGCGTGGATGGCAGTGTTCGTCCTGGCACGCCCCCGAAAAGCCGAAGGGTAGGTTCACGCGTGCAACAGATGAGGAACGTACCGATGAAGGAGATGTCCACCCGCGGCACCGTGGTCGTCACCACGCTCGTATTCGTCGCCACCGTGGCCACAGCCGAGTTGCACGCCTATCTGGACCCGGGTGCCGGAGGTCTGCTGGTTCAGCTGTTGCTTGCCCTGACGTCCGTCGTTGCCCTCACGGGCAAGATGTTTTGGAGCAAGATTCGGACCCTGGTATCCCGCATCGTCGGCAGAGGCGGCAGTAACGCTGACTAGCCGGTGGCCGTGGTGACCCAGGCTCGGCCCGCGGGATAAACGATGTCAACGACTTCAGTTCGACCACTGATCGTCTGGGCCACGACCCGTGTCGCTGCCGCGGCCGTGGCGCCCGCGGTCGTGTTCGTTGCCGCCTTCAACAACGTCGTCTTTCGTAATAGTGCGGATCTGCTTTATCACTGGAATCTGACCGCGGCGTTCTTCACCGCCTTCCTCGGGAGCTGGGTGCTGCTCGCCACGGTGTTTCTGTCGGCAGACCGGTCTCGTGCGGCCAGGGTGCTGTCCCGGTGTGCGATTCTCGCCGCGTTGACGGTGCTGGTCTTCGATGCGGTGCGCCCGTGGCTCGACAACCCCACGGTCCCGGTCGCTCTGGCGATCCCGATCGAGGTGGTCGTGCTGACGGCGCTCGGGTTCGGTCTGGCGCGCGTCCGGTTCGCCCACCTGGCGACCGTCGGGGCGGTCACCGCGATTCTGATTGTCAGCCACGGGGTGGTTGGTCATTACAGCTTCGTCCGGCATCTTCCGCCGAGCCTTGTGAAACAGCAGACGCCACGCGTCTATCGTCCCCCCGCGAGCTCCCTGCCCCAGGGGAATGTCTATCACCTCGTTCTGGATGCGTTTCAAAGCGAAACCTTCGAGCACTTGCGCGACCGGTTGCCCGATCTCGAGTTCGAATTCGACTACTATCGGCGATTCAATACGAACTACTCGCAAACGGCAACGGCCCTGCCGGCGATGCTCCGCGGGCGCTTTTTGGAGCCGAACGGGTCGTTCCGTGAATGGCACTATGCGGCGCCGGCCGAAGGCTTCTGGGATCGGTTGGCCAGCGCCGGGGCGACGCTCTCGCTCTATCCGTATGCCCCGTACTTCTGTCTCGAGAAGGCGTACGACTGTCTATCGGCGGTCCATCCCGCGGTCACGACGGACACCATTTTGTCAGCGACGGTGATCGACCTGTGGTTCTTGAGCATCGTGCCCAACTCGGTCCGGCGCATCCTCAATGGCCCGGCGCTCACTACCGGCCAGCCGTTCGTCGGAACCGAAGAGACAACCGGGTTTTCGATCACGGCGCTGTGGGGTCAGGGCATCACGCTGCGCGCCGGGGCGCTGCTAGAGCGGGTGCGTCGCCTGGTGGTCAACCAGGTGTTCGGTTTTGCGCAGTTCAACCAGTTGCTGGCGGAAGAGCGTCGCCGGCCGGCAAACGGCCAGTACGTCTTCTATCATGGGATGATCCCGCATGGGCCGTATTCACTCGATGAAGATTGTCGGTTCGAAGAACCCGAGGCGGTGCCCGCTGCCACGTCGCTGAGAGAAGAGATCTTCTCAGTCGACCCGAATGCCGGGAGGTACATGGCGTTTGCCACATGCGCCATGAAGATGATCACGATGCTGACGAACCGATTGAAAGAGGTCGGTCACTACGCCGACGCGCTCATCATCGTGCAGGCGGATCACGGTGACCACGCGTTGCTCAGAGAGACGATTCCTGGCCTCGACCTCTCGTTCGCCCTCGATCCCACCGCAGAAACGTATCAACCGGTCGATCACTGGTATCTGAATGACGCGAATTGGGAGGAGCTCCGTTACGGAGACAGCGCCCAATGGCGCAGTATCGCTGTCGAGGTGTCTTCATCCGGGCTACTGCTGGTCAAGCCGCCGCACGCCGTGGGTGGCCGCGATCGTGACGTGCCGGTGCAGATGATCGACATCGCGCCAACCATACTGAGGCATTTCGACCTCCCCACCGACGACCTGCCCGGTCTACCCGTCGAGGATCTACGCGATGGCCAGGAGCGGGAGAACGTCTTCTTCACACACGGACGCTACACCGGCGCAGAGGGCTTCCCCGGGAAGAAACTCTCGAAGTACCGTCTCACCTCCGACGGGTGGACGTTCGTGACGGATCTCCCGGTGGTGGACGACCGGTGACGGGTGGAGCGTCCGAATTTGCTCCGGGCTCCGTTCCGCACGGTGACGCGGGGGGTCTGGCCGCCACCCTCGCGCGTACGCTCCGCTCGTGGGTTGCCGACCGACCGGTCGCGCGCACCGCAGACAGCCTGGTATCGACCACGGCGCTCGTCAGCCGCCTGGCGGAGCACTGGCCACAGCGTAACCCGGAAGGACCTGCAGGCTCGTCGGCGCCTCACGAGGAGGCTCTCCGTCGCGCGACAGGGGTTGGTACGCGCGCCACGATCAGCCGGCCGCCACCGCAGGTGGATGTGAATGATCGCAAGGTCGTGGCGGTGCCTGGTTGGGCCGTTCCGCAGGATCCGGGGCGGCCAGACGCATATCACCTCATGGCCAGTCGGCTCCGGGCGGCTGTCGTGCACCGACTCTTTCCCGAGTCGGAATCGCGAGCGCCGTGATGGCGACCGTCCCGTCCCGACCGTCGCTCGTGATACTCGGTGCCGGCAGGCCTTTTCGCGGTCAGACTCCAGCGGCGCTCAGCGAGGGAGCGGGACGCGTGGCCGCGCTCCAGTGGTGCCTGCACGCGTTCGCGGCCCAGCAGCCGGAAGTGCACTTTGTAGGAGGATACCGGTTCGAGGAGATCGTGAGTCGGTACCCTGACTTGCGCTACTCGATGAATCCGGAGTGGGCGACGACCGGGAGCGCGGGATCTCTCTTGATCGTGCCGTTGGAACCGTCGCGGACCTACTACGTGATCTACGGAGACGTGATGGTGTCCGCGACGCTCGTTGAGCAGATGATGCGCGCGGACGCCGTGGCCGTGGCGGCGGTTGACCGCCAGTGGCAACGCAGGGGTTCACGGCGGAAGAGCTTGGAGTTGGTCCGTCTGGCTCCATCCCGGAGCGGCGCTCCGCCGCGGATCACGGCGATTGGTACCGACGTGGCGCCGGAGACGGCGGACGCGCAGTACGTTGGGCTGCTGAAGCTGTCGCCCGAGGCCGTTGCCGTGCTGCTTGCCATCCCCGAGACGGCACGACAGGCCTGGCGGTCCTGGAATCTGCCAAAGCTGATCGCGACACTCGTGGAGCGGGGTGTGCCAGTCAGGGGGCTCGACTCGGCAGGCGAGTGGGCAAGCTTTGACACACCGCAAGAGGTTGCCCGGTTCATACTCGGATCAAAGGCCGATACGCTGGATCGGCTCGCTCCCATTGTTCAGCGCTGCCACGTGCTGGAGTCGGTCGCGTGCACGGTCCGCGAATGGCGCCAGAGTTCGGCCGCGATGCTTGACCGGATCGGGTCGCGCTTCGCGGGGCGGCAGGTCATCGTCCGGAGCAGCACGAAGCGCGAAGACCGGTGGGTGGCGTCCCAGGCGGGTCGGTTCCTCTCGGTCGCCGACGTCTCGGCTGACGACCGCGCACAAGTGAAAGCGGCGGTCGGGCGTGTCATCGCGTCGTACGGCGAAGCCGAGGGCGAGGATCAAGTGCTCGTCCAACCGCTGCTGCAGGATCCGATGGCCACCGGCGTCGCCATGACCAGAACGATCCGGCGGGGTGGCCCGTACTACGTGCTCAGCTACGAGGAAAACACCAGCTCGACGAACGGAGTGACCTCCGGGCGCGGTGAGCACATCGAGACCATCTTCGTGCATCGGCGGGTGCTCAGCGACGAAGCCGGGACACGGAGCACCGGCGACTCGGGGATCGTGTCACGCGTGCTGCCGGCGCTCGCGGAGCTCGAGGGGCTCGTCGGCCACGATGCGCTCGATGTCGAGTTCGCCGTGGATGAGGCCGGAAGGGTCGTGGTCCTGCAACTCCGGCCGATCGCGACGGACTACAGCGCCTGGACCGCGAGTGACGCGCGAGTGCAGGCGACGCTCGAAGCGACCGCGACCTTCCTCGAGGACGCCGCGACCCCGCCGCCGTTTCAGGTCGGCCGAACCGCCGCCTGGGGCATCATGCCGGATTGGAATCCGGCCGAGATCATCGGTGAGCGCCCGCGGCCGTTGGCCTTCAGCCTCTATCGGCGCCTCGTGACGGATGATGTGTGGGCGAAGCAACGGGCGCAGTCCGGGTATCGGGACCTCCGACCGGCGCGGCTGGTGGTCAGTCTCGCCGGCCATCCGTATGTCGACGTTCGCGCCAGCTTCAACTCGTTCGTGCCGGCCGCCCTCGCGGAGCCCCTGGCCGGCCAACTGGTCGACGCCTATCTGACGAAGCTGCGTCGGGAACCGGAGCTCCACGACAAGATCGAGTTCGATGTCGCGCTGACATGTCTGACCCTCGATCTCGAGCGGCGGTTCGGCGCGCTGTGTGCTGACGGGTATCCCGCCGAGGGTCTGGGCCCACTACGGGCGGCACTGGCGGACATTACGCGGAGCGGGATGACGGACTCCGATGTGTATCTGAGATCGATCGAGATCTTGGAGCAGCGGCGGGCTGCGATCCTGAACCGCGGCCGGCGGCCACTCCATCGCGCCGCCGCGTTGCTCGATGACTGCGCACGATTTGGCACGTTGCCGTTCGCTCATCTGGCCCGGCGCGCATTCATCGCCACGTCGCTGCTCCGCAGCGCCGTCAGCGAGGACATCATCGACGAGCAGACGCTGTCCGCCTTCATGCGATCGTTGTGTACGGTGACGAACCGGTTCGTTCGGGATGCCGGGCGCGTGTCGGCACGGACGCTGGCGCGCGACGACTTCTTGGCGGACTACGGACACCTGCGGCCCGGCACCTATGAAATCACGGCGCCGACCTATGCCGAGATGGACGTCACGCCGGCCGGAGAGGAGACGCTGGCGCCCGGTCCGTCGGACTTTGCGTGGCCTCCGGGTGCGGCCTCGCGTCTCGCGAACAGCCTGCGCGCCCTGGGACTGGACGACGACGTCACACGTTTCGAGCGCTTTTGTCGGGAATCGATCGAAGGTCGGGAGCTCGCGAAGTTTCGTTTCACGCGCAACCTGAGCCTGGCCCTCGATGCTCTCGTGGAGCTTGGCTCAACCGCCGGTCTGTCCCGTGACGACCTGTCATACCTGGACTGGAGACACTTCGAGGCGCTCCTGGTCGGTAATGCAAGCTCGACACATCTCCATGGCTGGGTCGAGGACGGTCGTGACTGGTATGCGGTCGTGCAGGCTGTGGAGCTCCCGCCCCTCATCTTCGAGTCGCGAGACCTGTGGGGGTTTCGCCTGTCGCGGGGGCGGCCGAATTTCGTCGGCCGCAGTCGGGCAATCGGTCCCCTTGTAGTGCTCGAGCACGTCACACGACCCGAGCAGGCGTTGCGCGGGGCCGTCGTCATGGTGCCGCAGGCTGATCCCGGCTACGACTGGCTCTTCACCGAGGGCATCGCCGGCTTGGTCACGGTCTTCGGCGGGGCCAATTCCCACATGGCAGTGCGTGCGGCGGAGTTGGGGCTGCCTGCCGCGATTGGAATCGGGCCGGTCCTCCGCGACCAACTCCAACCCGCCAAGACAGTTCTCGTCGACTCCGAGAGTCAGCGGCTCGAGCGGCTCCTGTGAGACGCATCGCGGTGACCACCCGTGTGTTCGTGCCGGACAGTCGGTGTGAGCGATGGGACTGCCTTGATCAGGCTCTCGCCCGCTTGTTGATCGAAGGCGACTGTCTCCCGATACCGGTGCCAAACGTGTTGGCCGCGCCATCCATCTTCTTTGACGATCTGGGGATCGATGGCCTCGTGCTGAGCGGTGGTAACGACACTGGCCTCGCGTCGACGACCGAAGGAACTGCGCCGGAACGTGATCGCCTCGAGGCCCAACTCGTGGACATCGCTGCGGGACGGGGGGCACCGGTGCTGGGCATCTGTCGGGGGGCGCAGGTACTCCACGCGCTCGCCGGGGGACGCCTTGTCCAGGACGATCGGCACGTCGCGCGTCCCCATCGGGTGCACGTCGTTGGACCGGCGCCAGCGGACTGGCCCGAGCGATTCGACGTCAATAGCTTTCACCGGTGGGTCATTCCCTCGGACGACCTGGCGGATGGCCTGCGCCCCTTGGCGCTCGCAGACGGCGGGGCCTCGGTCGAGGCGTTCGTCCATCGCGAGCAGCCCTTCCTCGGGGTCATGTGGCACCCCGAGCGGGTGGGGGTGCCTGAAGCGACGGCCCGCGCGCTGGTCGCGTGGCTCCGGGGAGACCGATGAAGGCGGTGATTCTCGCGGCCGGTCAGGGTACCAGATTGATGCCGCATACCGCCGTGCGGCCGAAGTGCCTGATTCCCCTGAACGGCCGCTCGCTGCTCGACCGACAGCTGAGTACGCTGCGGACCATCGGCGTGCGCGACATCGCGGTCGTGGCGGGGTATCGTGCCAGCCAGGTGCGCGCAGCCGCGCAGGGATGTCGGGTGTTCGAGAATCCCGACTACGAAACCACGAACATGGTCACCAGCCTCATGGCCGCACGGTCGTGGCTCGAATCGACCGACGACGTGATCGTGACGTATGGCGACGTCGTGTTCGAGCCGAGGGTGGCTCGGAGGCTGGCGGATTCGGTCGGTGACGTGGCCGTGGTTGTCGACTCGGCGTGGCGGACGTACTGGGAGGCTCGGATGGCGAATCCCCTGACAGACGCGGAAACGCTGCGCCTCGGCCCGGACGGTCTCATCCGGGAGGTCGGGGCCGTAGCCGACAGTTACGATCAGATCGATGCGCAATACATCGGCCTGTTCCGCATCGCCGCCGCGGCAATGCCTCGAGTGCTGAAGCTCTACGACAGTCTCGATCGCGCCACGGTGTTCAGGGGCCGTGGGCGCGATCAGCTGCATATGACCGACTTGCTCCAGTTGCTCATCGAGCATGGCCTGCGCGTCCACGCCGTTTCGCAAGCGGGAGGCTGGCTCGAAGTCGACACGGTGGCTGACCTCGAGCTCTACGCTCGTCTCGCGCGCGAGGACACCCTTGACCGGTTCTGCGTGCTCGACTGAACGCAGGCCTCACCCTTTGGCCGCGGCCTGGCGCTTTGCCCGCCAGCCTCGCGAACGCCGGCGCGTGGTGTTCTATGTCGAGAGCGCCGCTGACTGGCCGCACCTGTCCGGCATCCTGCGTCGGTTGGTCGACACACACGGGCAGCCCGTGAGCGTCCTGGCCACCGCAGCGGACGACCCCATATTCCAGTTGGAATCTGCTCTCGTGTCCGCCTTCCACATCGGTGAGGGCCACGCGCGAACGATCCTGTTCCGAGCGCTCGACGCCGACCTTGTCGTCATGACGATGCCCGACCTCGGGGTGTTCCACCTCAAGCGGTCGATACACCCGGTGCACTACGTCTACGTATTCCACGCCATCAACAGCACGCACATGATCTACCGCGCCGACTCGTTCGACGCCTACGATACCGTCTTGTGCGTGGGGCCGCATCACAGCCGCGAGATCAGGGCGCGCGAAAACCGATACGGTGTCCGAGCAAAGCATCTGGTCGATCACGGTTCGACACGTCTTGACGCGCTGCTGCTTGCCACTCAAGACGTCAGGCCCAGCGCGACCGACCCGGTTATCCTCGTCGCCCCGTCGTGGGGAGCGAGCTCCCTCATCGAACACAATGGTCAGGCGGTAATCAAGGCGTTGCTCGACGGGGGATATCGGGTGCGACTCCGCCCCCATCCTATGCAATGGCGAATGGCGTCTCCGGCGCTCTTGGCCATCCTGGCGGCGTTCGACGGCGTGTCGCGCTTCGAGCTCGATACGGCCGCGCACGCCGATCGATCGTTTTGCGAGGCCGGCCTGCTCGTCAGCGACTGGTCAGGGGCGGCCTTGGAGTTCGGACTGAGCACGGGCCGGCCGGTACTGTTCATCGACACGCCGCGAAAGGTCCGCAACCCGCCGTACGCGGCCCTCGGTTTGGAGCCGGTGGAAGTCGGCATACGCGAGCGCCTCGGTCGCGTGCTCGAGCCGCAGGCGGCCGTCGACACCCCGAGCGTCGCGAGGGAACTGCTTTCACTGAAGACCGCGGAGCCCGCAGGGCTCGCGCGTTTGCGCGACGAAGTGGTCTTCAACGTGGGCAAGAGTGCAGCCGTCGGCGCGGACACGATACTCGAAGTCCTGGCCGGCGCCGGTCAAGCACGGGCGACCTGACATCTGTGCCCGCCTCGTATGTCGATCGCATGGTCCCAGGGTTAACCGACGTCACCTCGGGCGGTTGGCGGGTGTCCTGGCCTAGGAGCCCGTGGTGGAACCCCGCGTTGCACCGAGACCGGCGATGCGCCCGGTTGACAAGGCGCGACGAGGGAGCAAATTTGGGCATTTGTGACCGAGGAGCAACGCCGTCCAGGCGGGATGCAGCGCCGGTCGAATGCAGCGGGGCTTTCACCACGGACTCCTCTAGAGCGTGTGCACCTGAACCCACCCTTGGAGCAAGCTGCGGCGCCGAGGACGGTGGCGCTGAGAAAGCTCGTTGAGCATGTGGTATCCGTTTGCGAAGCGGTTGCTGGATCTGGTCGGCGTCGCTTTGCTGCTGGTGCTGACCACCCCGCTGTTTGCGGCGACGGCCCTGGCGATCGTGCTCGACTCTTCGGGGCCGATCTTCTATCGAGGGCTGCGCGTCGGCCGGCACGGCCGCCGCTTCCATATGCTAAAGTTCCGCACCATGGTGGCGGACGCTGAACAAAGAGGCGGTACGTCCACCGCGGACGACGATCGGCGCATCACCCGGGTCGGCGCGGTGCTCCGGGCCTACAAGCTCGACGAGCTACCGCAGCTCATCAACGTGCTCAGGGGGGAGATGAGCCTCGTCGGCCCGCGCCCGCAGGTGGAGCACGACGTCGCGATGTATACGGAGGAGGAGCGGGCGCTGTTGACTGTGCCACCGGGCGTCACCGACTATGCCTCGATCCAGTTCCGCCACGAAGGTGAGATCCTTCGTGGGCATCCAGATCCGGACGCGGCATACGTCGACCTCATACGACCGGAGAAGATCCGCCTTGGCCTCGAGTACGTTCGGCGACGATCGTTGGGCGTGGATGTGGCAATCCTCGCGAGCACGGTACTCGCGCTGTTCGGTGGGCGTGCCGCACAACGCCGTCCACGAGAGAGGTCGCGATGAAGGCTCTGCGCACCGCAGCCGAGGAGGGCGTCGGGGCCGAGCTCGAGCGTATCTTCGAGACGAGCCGTGACAGCGTCGACACGCGGCTCGAGACTTTTCCGCGCTACGCGCGGCGCAAGACGATCACACGTTTCATCACCCTCTACGAGCTGTTCAAGAGCGTCCTGGACGTCAAGGGGTCGATCGTCGAGTGCGGGGTATTCCGTGGCTTCAGCCTGATGACCTGGGCACACTTGAGCGCCGTGCTGGAGCCCGCGAACCTGACGCGCCGGATCTACGGCTTCGACAGCTTCGAGGGCTTTCCCGGCGTGGCGGACAAGGACCGTAACCCGCGGCAGTCACCCCACGAGGGAGGGCTTCGGGCCGACGCATACGACGAGCTGCAGGAGCTCATCCGAGTCTACGATTCGGACCGGTTTCTGGGGCACATCGATAAGGTGCACCTCGTCAAGGGCGACGTAACCAAGACCATCCCGGCGTTCCTGGCTGAACATGGTCACCTCGTTGTGAGCCTGCTCTTCCTCGACTTGGATCTGTACGAGCCCACGCGGACGGCGCTCGAGCACTTGGTGCCGCGGATGCCGAAGGGCGCGGTGATCGCGTTCGACGAGCTCGACAATCCGATCTGGCCGGGGGAGACGCTGGCGACGGTGGAGGCGATAGGGCTGAATCGGTTGGAGATCAAGCGCTTCCCGTGGGATCCGTACGTCGGGTTCGCGCGCATCGAGTAGATGCCCATCGTGGAAGCCGAGCGTTCCCAGCACCAGCGATATCGTGATCTTGCGCGGACGATTCGGATGCGCTCGGTGCAGATGGTGCACCGCGCCCGGAGCTCACACATCGGCAGTGCCTTGTCCATCGCCGACCTGCTCGCGGTGCTCTACGGCGGCCGCCTCAGGGTCGACCCCACCCGCCCGGCGTGGGAAGGTCGCGACAGGATGGTCCTCAGCAAGGGACATGCGTGCGTGGCGCTCTACGCGGCGTTGGCCGAGCGCGGGTACTTTCCGGTCGAGTGGCTCGACACGTTCTATCAGAACGGGACCCTGCTGGCCGGTCATGCGACCGCCGGCACCCCGGGCATTGACGTGTCGACCGGTTCGTTGGGCCACGGTCTGTCGATCGCCTGCGGGATGGCCCTGGCCGGCCGCCGCGCGGGCGCCGACTATCGCGTCTTCACCGTGCTCAGTGACGGCGAATGCGACGAGGGGTCAACGTGGGAGGCGGTACTGTTCGCACCCCATCATCGCCTCGACAACCTCGTCGCGATCGTCGACTACAACAAGATCCAAAGTCTCGGACGGGTCGAAGACGTGTTGAATCTCGATCCGCTAGCCGACAAGTGGCGCGCCTTCGGCTGGGCGGTTCGCGAGATTGACGGCCACGACCTCGCGAAGATCGATGCGGCAATGGACACGTTGCCGCTCCAGGCTCACCGTCCCACGTGCCTTATCGCGCACACCGTGAAGGGTAAAGGCGTGAGTTTCATGGAAAACCGGTTGGCTTGGCACTATAGGCCACCGGAAGACGACGAGCTGGCGCTGGCCCTCGAAGAGTTGACATCGGCATGAGGACCGGCTTCATGGACGCGCTGTTCCAGGCGGCCGAGGCCGACTCGCGGGTCACCCTTGTGGTCGGTGATCTCGGCTACTCGGTCGTGGATCAGTTCGCCGCTCGTTTTCCGAATCAGTTCTTGAACGTCGGGGTGGCAGAGCAAAACATGGCCGGCGTCGCGGCGGGCCTGGCACTCAGCGGTCAGATCGTCTTCACGTACTCGATCGCGAACTTCCCAACTTTCCGCTGTCTCGAGCAGGTGCGTAACGACATCTGCTATCACGGAGCAGACGTCAAGATTACGGCGGTCGGGGGCGGGTTCGCTTACGGCGCGCTGGGCGTGTCCCACCACGCCACCGAAGATCTCGCGATCATGCGGTCTCTGCCTGGTATGACCGTCATCGCGCCCGGCGATCCGACCGAAGCCGCGCGCGCGGTACCCGCGGTCATCGCCCGCTCCGGTCCTTGCTACGTGCGGCTTGGCAAGGCCGGAGAGCCGCAGGTGCACACGGGCCCCATCGACTTCAGAATCGGGCAAGCGATTCGTGTTCGCGAGGGCGGTGATCTGACGCTCATTACGACCGGTGGCCTGCTCGCCAATACGATGGCAGCGGCGGAGGAGCTGTCGCGCCAGCACCGGCTCGAGGCCACCGTCTTCAGCATGCACACCCTGAAGCCCCTGGATACGGACGCCGTCGTCACGGCGGCGCGGCAAACCGCCATGGTCGTGACCATCGAGGAGCACAGCGTCATCGGCGGTCTCGGTGGCGCCGTGGCCGAGGTATTGGCTGAGCAGGACGCCCCGCGCGCGCGACTGATGCGCATCGGAATTCCATCGGCGTTCGACTCACGGGTAGGCACGCAGGCATATCTTCGCGAGCGCCATGGTCTCTCGGTAGATGCGCTCGTTGGTTCGATCGCCGGCGCCGTGACGGCGCCGGCGATCTGACCCTCCGCCGGCATGCCCGATCTCGACCACCAACCTGTGGCGCCCGCAAGGCCGCTCACCGAAGACTTTTCGACCGTCACCGAGCGATCGGCGGCGCGTGCCACGACTGAACAGCGGTCGATGCTCCGCACGCGCTATGAGCTGGCCGCGGAACTGTCGGCCGGCAAAGACGTGTTGGAGGTGGCCTGCGGCGCTGGGATCGGCCTGCGGTACCTCGTCACGAAGACGCGACGGGCCGTTGGTGGCGACTACACGGAGAGTCTGCTGCGCCAGGCGGGCGACGTCGACGGTACCGGTCCCTGTCGCGTTCGGCTGGACGCGCAGGTGTTGCCATTCAGAGATCGCAGTTTCGATGTCGTCGTGTTATGCGAGGCGCTGTACTATGTGCCGAACGCGGCGGCGTTCGCCGCCGAAGCGCGCCGCGTGCTCCGGAACGACGGGGTCCTCTTCATCTGCTCGGTCAACTGCGAGTGGGACGGTTTCATGCCCAGTCCCTTCAGCACCCGCTACTTCGCCGCGCAGGATATCGTGCGGCTCCTCGAGGGGGCCCGGTTCGAGGTCCGGCTGCTTGGTGCTTTTCCGGTTCGGCCCCACTCCTCGCAGTCGACGGTCGTGGCCCTCCTCCGCCGCGTCGCGGCCAGGCTGCACCTCGTTCCAAAGACAATGCGGGGCAAGGAGTGGCTCAAGCGCGCCTTCTATGGACCGCTCGAGCCGCTCCCGACGGCGGTGGGCTCGGACCTCGGACCGCCGGCGCCGTTGGTACCGCTCGACGGTCGAACGGTGGTCACCGACTTCAAGGTGCTGTACGCGATTGGTCGCTTGACATGACTGTCTGCCGCTGGTGCTGCTCGAAGAAGCCCTGGATCGCCGCCGTGGTGATGTCGACGTGCTCCGATGTCGTTTCGGCGCTCATCGGCAGCGATATAACCTCGCGGCAGATGTCGAGGCTTTCGGGAGCGGCCGGCTCCGCGAGATCCAGACCTGGATGGCCCCACAGCGGTCTCGCCCAGTGAACGAGCGTCTCGACACCGGCGCTCCGCAGATGCTGGCGTAGGGCGTCGCGTGCCGGCGTCCGGATGACGTAGTTCTGGTAGGCGTCGAGGTGGCGCGGGTCATCGAAAACGGGCAGCCGGAGATCGACGATCCCATCGAGGCCGGTTGTGTAGCGCGCGGCCGTCTCGCGACGGTGGCGGATCCAGTCGGGAAGGTGGCGGAGCTTGACGTCGAGCACGGCCGCCTGCACGTTATCGAGCAGCGCGGTGTAGCCGTGATGATGGTACACGCCACTCTCGCGGTCCTCGCCGTTGTAGCGAAGCAGAGTGACCATACGCGCGACGTTGGCATCGTTCGTGGTGACAGCACCGCCGTCCCCCAGGCCGCCGAGCGTCTTGAACGGGTAGAAACTGAAACAGCCGGTTAGACCGAAGGATCCGGCTCCACGGCCTTCGAATGTCGCACCGAGCGCCTGTGCGGCATCTTCCACGATCGAAAGCCGGTGCCGAGAAGCAATGGCGGCGATGCGATCCATGTCGCAAACGCGGCCGTTGAGATGCACCGGAATAACCGCTTTCGTGCGCTCGGTGATGGCTGCCTCGAACGCCGCCGGATCCATGTTGTAGTCTGGCCGCACGTCTACGAGCACGGGTGTGGCGCCGGTGTGAACGATGGCCGACACCGTGGCGACAAAGGTGTGCGCAACCGAAATCACCTCATCGCCAGGCCCGACGCCCGCCGCGAGCAGTGAGAGATGCAGCGCGTGGTATCCGCTGCCGACGCCGACTGCGTACTTGACGCCAACGAACTGCGCCAAGTCACGCTCGAAGTCACGCAGCTGCTGCCGCAGGACGAGGTCGCCGTTCGCGAGCGTCGATGAGATGCATTCGTCGATCTCGGTTTTCAGGCGTCGATAGTGCTCCTTCGGGTCGACGAACGGCACGCGATAGGCCAAGATGTGTCCTCCAGCACCATGATGTCGCCTTAGCGATAAAGGCTGAGCGCCGAGTGTACCACCACAGCATTCGCGGAGCGTCGAGACCTGACCCGACGCGAGCGGAACAGTACTGCGTCGAGCGCCGGACGTGCCCCAGCGGCGCCACGCGGGGAAAGCATCTCGTCCAAGTCCGCTTCATGGACTCCGACCTGTGACACCTGGGTGGTGTGTGGCGCCATGGTCTTGAGCCTGGGATGAAACGATTCCTTCGCGCCGTGACGAATCCCGCGTACGAGTGGCTCCGCGTCGCGCTAGTCGGGCCCGTCCTGCTCTTTCCCTCTAGCTTCCCGGTTGTGACGACGGGCGCGCTGAGTGCGTTGCTTTTGCTGTGGCTGATCCAGGTGGCTGAGTGGCGCACGCCTGCGCGCCGGACGCCTCTGCGGTACCCGCTAGCCTTGCTCTTCGTCATGGTGCATGTCGCCGTCTGGATCTCACCGCTACCGGCGGTGTCGCTCCCCAAGTGGGGGAGTGTCGTGCTCGGCATGCTCGTATTTCGGGCCACACTGTTGTCCGTAACGGGCGCGCCCGCCTTGTGGCGGGGGGTGGCGATGTACCTGTTGCTCGGCCTCGCGACCGTGACGGTCGGTGTGGTGGGTGTCTCGTGGCGAATCGGAGACGACGTGAGTCAACTCGCCCGCATCACGTCGCACATCCCACAGCTCGTCAGCGGCCTGCCTGGCACGTGGCGCGATGAAGGCGTAAATCCAAACGCCCTCGGTGGCACGACCCTCTTCTTCCTACCGCTGTTGGCGGTGTTCGTGGGGGCGACGCTGCGCGAAGCGCGATCCGGCACTTGGTTCACTGGCGACCGCGAAGGTTCGAATCCGCTGGGTCCCCCATTTTCAGACCGGCTCCTGCGAACTGTTGCCTTGCTTGCCAGTCTCTACTTCGTTGGGGTCCTGGTGCTCAGCCAGTCGCGCAGCGCGTGGTTGGCCGCCGGTGTGACAGCCAGCGTGCTGATGCTAGTCCGCCTGTTCTCTGAGCGCAGGCGACGGTCTCGGCGGGTGCTTCTCCTGGTTGGCGTCGGCACCATCATCGCGGTGGCTACGCTGGGAGCTCGACTGCCGGTTGCGGGCATGGCGCTCCAAGGGCGGTCCGAACTCTGGTCAGGCGCCCTCGAGGCGATTCACGCACATCCGTTCGCCGGTGTCGGGCTCAACACCTTCCGGCGGTTGGTCAGCGTCTCGCCCCTCGTCTTCTCAGACAATCCTTCTGATAACACGCACGCCCACAACATCTTCCTGCAGACGGCGGTTGACGTCGGCATCCCCGGCCTCGTGGCGTATCTCGCGATTCTCATCGTGGCGTCGGCCATGTGCTGGGAGATCTACACGAGGGGAACGGCGATCGAGGCGCGCTTGGCGCTAGGCTTGTGGGCGAGCCTTCTGGCTGTTCACCTCTTCGGCCTGACCGACAGTATCGCGCTCGGTGCGAAGGTGGGTCTCTATTTCTGGTTCGGCCTCGGCTTGATCGCCGGGGCGCACCACGATGTCGTCCGACGGCAGACGGCTTGAGGATGATTTCGTCCTGGCATAATGACACCCGGTGAGCACATACCCTTCGTCGGATTGGTGGCTTATCGGCAGCAGCGCCCTCTGGATAGCGGGCCTAGCGATCCTGGTTGCCGTCCACAGTTACCACGGCTGGCTGGCTTCCGAGACCCACCGCCGCCTTCCGGACCAGTTCAAGACGCGTGGTTGGGTGATCCCATTCGCCCTCGGGATGACTCTGTTCTGCACAGGGCTGGCCGTCAGCCGCCACGCGCCCTGGTGGGAGCGAACCCTCTGGGGCGCTGCGGCATTCTCGTCGTTGTGGCGAGCGGCAGGCCAACTCCAGCCCGTGCTCGAACGACGGACCGAGAATGACGCGCACAGCCAGCGGCCGCGGTGACCCAAGGATGTATCGTGAGCTCGACGACCATGTCGGCTAGCCGGCGCCGCTGCGTAATCCTCGACCGTGACGGGACGATCAACGTCGACTGCCACTACCTTTCCAACCCCGATCAGGTGGAACTGTTGCCGGGTGCCCTCCCAGGGCTGGCGCGTATGGCGGCCATGGGACTCGGACTTGTCGTCGTCACCAATCAATCCGGCCTAGCGCGCGGATACTTCGACGCAGTCCGCCTAAGGGCGATACACGCTCGTCTGGAGGCGCTCCTCGCCGAAGGTGGAGTCGTCCTCGACGGCATCTTCATCTGTCCCCATCATCCTGGCGAGCGGTGCCGATGCCGCAAGCCCGAGCCCGCCTTGGCCCTGGAGGCGGCAGCGCTGCTCGGATTCGATACCGGCGAGGCATTCGTCATCGGCGACCGGGCCTCTGACATCGCACTCGGCCGGCACCTCGGCGCGTTCAGCATACTCGTGACGAACAACGATGGCCGGTCTGTCGCAGCGGCGCCAGTCGTGAATGCAGATGCCGTAGTGGCAGATCTCGACGAAGCCGCCACGGTCATCGAGCGTTGTCTTGGCCGGCAACCGTCCGGCACCGATAGAGCACGTGGCCGTCAGGGCGGCGTCACCCCACCCCTTCCCCGCTAACCGCGGGTTCGATGGTACGATGTAGCCGGTTGTTTGATGATCGGAGGTGGCATGACGACTGAAGATACACGCGGCACGGGGGACAATGCTGGCCACCCGCCGCCTCTGAATATCGGGATCTACGAAGACGAAATCTCTTTGCGTCCACTGGTCAGGACGCTGTGGCAGTATCGGCAGGTCCTCGCGACATGGACGATCATCCTGGCCGCGATCTTTCTTGTCGGTTCGATCTGCATCTACGTGTTCCAGCCGGCGGATCGACAGGCAAGTATGGAGTTCCGCCTCATTTTCGAAGGTGCCGACAACGGTCTTTACCCGAACGGCATTCCGTTTTCCCGCTCAGAGATCATAGCAACGCCGGTCTTAACGGAGGTCTACGAAGTCAACGAGCTGGAGCGCTATTGCACGTACGACCAGTTCAAGAACGGGCTCTTCGTCCTGGAATCAAACAGAGAGCTGGATCTCTTGGGATTCGAGTTTCAGACCAAGCTTGGAGATTCTCGACTCACGGCTGTCGACCGGGCGAATCTCGAAGAGGAGTTCCGCTCGAGGCGGCAGGCGTTGGAGGTGCCACAATACGTCATCACCTTTCTCCGCCCGACCGGCCTGACGACGATCCCGGACGAGTTAATGGGCAAGGTACTCGACGACATCCTGTCTAAGTGGGCGGACCAGGCGACCACGCAAAGAGGGGTGCTCAACTACCAGACAAGCCTGTACACCACCAGCCTGCTGTCCCAGGAACTCGTCGTGGGTGACCAGATCGTGCGGGCGGACATCCTGCGGGGGAAGATCAACCGATTCCTCACCAATCTTATCGATCTCCAGACCTTGCCCGGCATCAGCGTCGTGCGAGTCGGAGTGAATCGAATCTCGCTGCCAGAGATTCGCGCCAATCTTGAAGACCTCTCGCAGTACTTTCTCAATCCGCTCACGGCGTACCTCTGGAACAACAGCCTGTCGAGTGATGCAAATCTGCTCCAATCGTATATAGAAAATCGCCTGTTCGACACCGAGGCCGACTTCCTAGAGGCCGAACAGAAGGTCCAGTCCCGCGAGCAGGCGTTGGGTGCTTACGTCACCAACGGCACCGTCGTGAACAGGGTGGACGATGAAGGCAGAATCTCGGCCGACGGCTCGCAGTCGGCTGGAATGCCGGCCCTCATCACGCAGTTCGGCGATTCGTTCCTGGACCGGCTTATCAGCATGGCCGGGGCCACCGAAGACATTCAGTACCGCCAGGAGTTGACCAACCGGGTGATCGAGTCGAAAGATGAGAAGAGCGGGCTGCAGCGAGAGCGCGCGTACTACAACCGGATGAACGACATCTTGGAACCCATATTGCGCAGCGGTCGGCAGGGGGATCTAAACCCGGAATTGGTGCGCGAGGCGGACAACCGGTTTCTGGAGATTCTCGATGGCGTTGTCGAGAACGTCGAGCAGGCAAATGCCGTATACGAGGTGGTGTCGGCTCAAAATCTGAATCCGCGGACGACTCTGTTTACGATCACGAGCCCATTTTCCGTGGGGACACTGTTCGGGGTCACCCCCGGCACGCTTGCGATCAATAGTGTGATTGCCCTGGTAGTCTGCTTCATGTTTTTGCCTCTGATCTGTCTGCTGCATAACTACTTCCGGCGGCAGATTCGACCGGCGGACCCTCAACATCAGCCTGGCGTCAGGGCAGAGGAAGAGTAGCGGGCGCGCGCAGAGACGATCGGCGCGTAGAGGCTGCAGGGCTTCGGACAACACCAGACGGTCTGGCCTCGTGGCACGCCACCGGCCGGGCCGGCTCTGGACTTCTCACCGACGAGCGTGCGGTACCTCAGCGCTCGGCACGGAAGGCCCCCCACAGACAGGCGGCAGGAGGCCGCCCGAACCCGGCGGGGCTTTTCCTATCTGCCTGACCTCGCTCACTTGAAGAGATCGTCGAACGTTTGCTTGGCGCTGCGCGGACCGGTCACCTCTGAATGGGTCTGACGCTCGACGGTGATCTGCGGCGTGAAGACGCTGCACGCATTGCGCTCGTCCTTCGGTGAGATCCTGGCGGTAATCGGCTGGACGCATTCGAACCGGCTGCCCGTGTCGAATGACGCGCACTGGGCGCACGTATGGAGCGCTGCCCCACAACCGGAACAGGTGGTGTCGGCCACGATCGCCCCCTTCAGCCTCCGCCCACACTGTGCGCAACGCATGACGTCGTGGAAGCCGGGTATGTTCGGTGTGCCGGGCTCCCGGTTGATCACGCTGCGCGGCGCGCCGTCGCGTCGACCTTGCTGCGGCAGCCGCGACTCGCGGGGACCCGGATCATCCTGGTAGCCGCGCTGCCGGTACTTGCGATCGCTCATGGTGGGATCAACCCTCTCGGTGACCTGCCTGGGCAGACCCGAGGACACGGGTCGACACCCCCTGTTGGCGCCACAGTGTACCCTCTGCGCCGGTGTCGGCGCATCACCAACTCCGGGTTCCAGATCGCGATCAAGCGTCGGGACGCGGAGTCGCCTTCACCGTCACCCCCCCGCTACCGCTACAGGGCGCGGCAGCAATCCCGCCGCTTCGGACTTTCCGCTGTAACCCTGGCCAAAACAGGACGTTCAGGCAGGCTGACCGCTCACGGCGTCTTCCGAAGCAACCTTGACGAAGACGGTTGATCGCGCCGCTCCGCCGACCGGCTCAACCGAGCGCGTCGATGGCCTGGCGCACGTCTGCGCTGTCGGGCAGGGTGGGGATGTCGTAGACCTCGGCAAACACCACCCGGCCGTCCTTGTCGGCAACGAAGATCGCACGTTCGGAGATACCGTCGTCCCGCTGGACGCCATAGAGTGCCGCCACGCAGCCATGTGGGTGGAAGTCGCTCAGCAGATCGTAAGAGATACCACCCAGGGTCTTGGCCCACTCGATCTTAGCCGGCACGCTGTCGACGCTGACGCCCAGCAGATGCGTGTCATGTTCATCGAACCATGCGCGGTCGGTTTCGTAGCCCTGCATCTGCATCGCGCAGACCGGGGTGAAGGCCAGCGGGTGAAAGGCAATGACGACGTTCTTCCGCCCCCGGAAGCTCGACAGTCGTACCTTGTGCCCACGATGGCTGGCCAGCTCGAAATCGGGGGCCGTCGTTCCGACGTTCACACGCATCGATCGCTCCATCGCGCGCCGAGTCCACCGGCGCTCACCTGATACCGACCAGCCGCACCTGCTCGATCAACCAATCGCCGCCGATCTCGCTGGACACCAGCTCGAGCTCCAGAGCCTGCAACAGCTCACCACCAACGGTAGCCCCTGCGTTGACCACGGCCGTGGCGGTCGCGAGGGCGCGTCTGGTCTGGTCGTCGACCGTCACCCGCACCTCGTTGAACTTGACTAACACGCCACTGGCCGGCACTCGCACCGCCGCCGCCACCCACGCGACCGCATCGCGTCCGGCCACCGGTGAAAGCGGCGCTCCGACATCGACGTCTGCGTCAGCGGTCAGGTAGGTAGTAAAACGAGACGCTCGCGCCTGCCGGATCAGTGGGGCTTCGCGATCCTCGACACTGACGACCTGCGCCACGTCGTCCAGCTGGCCTCTGATGCGGTCCTCGTCGTCGCCCGCGCAGGCCGTCGACACCACCCGGCGCGTTCCGGCGCAATGTTGGTCCGATCCCTCCGGTACACCCCGTGATTGTCCTCGATTCACGAAACCGCCGTCGAGTCTCGCACCACTTCCTGTTGCGTCCAGACGGCCGGTCACGTAGGCTCGTAGTGCAGCGATCGTAACGCAGCTCGTGCTTTCGGGCGGCGGCCGAAAACCGAGCAACCGTGCGAACACGGCACGCGAGTGCGTATCGCGCCCACGCTCACTCAACCCGGCGAAACTGGTGCCCCTTATCGCGCGTCCGTGGGGCCAGGTAGCGCCACTCGAGGCCCAAACATGCCAGTCAAATTCGTCTTCCTGCTCACCGCCCTGCTGCTCTTCCTGGTAGTCCCCTCGGCCGTGGCACTGCTAACCGAGTGGTTCTGGTTCAACGAAGTCGGCTTCGCGGCCATCTTCGTCCGGACGCTCAGTGCGAAGGCGAGCATGGGCGGGCTGGTATTTCTTATCGCGTTCGCCGCGCTGGCCTTCAATCTTCGGCTGGCGCTGCGGCGCCTCACCAAACCCTACATGCTGTTTCCGGGCGGCGGAGAGGTTCAACCGATCGTGCTCGACCGCCGTCAACTCCAGCTGCTGGGGACCGGGGTCGCAGCCCTGGTCGCCGTGTTTCTGGGGATCTTCGCCTCGCGCGAGTGGCTGACCTGGCTGCAGTATCAGAACGCGGTGCCGTTCGGACAGACTGACCCCCTGTTTGGCCGTGACGTCAGCTTCTACGTCTTCACGCTGCCGTTCCTCGACCTGGTTCGGTATCTCGCGCTGGCGACGGTGGTGCTCTCGCTCATTGGTTCGACCGCCGCGTATGTCGTATCGGGCACGCTGGCGCTCGACCCGGCCCGCGGCCTGGTCATCGGCGAGGGGGCGCGACGCCATCTGGGCCTCATCGTGGCCGGGCTGTTCCTGTTGTTGGCGTGGGGCGCCTATCTCGACGTACCGCGGCTGCTGACGACCCCGGCCGGCATCTTCCACGGCGCCGCGTACGTGGACGTCGTGCTACGGGCGCCGCTGTTGCGCATACTGCTGGCAGTGGCGGTGTTCGGCGCAGGCATGAGCGCCTTCACGGCGCTCACGCCACGCAACGCGCCGCTCATCGCTGCCGTCGGTTTGTACGCCCTCGTCGCCATCGGCGGCAACATCGTAACGTTCGGGCTGCAGCGGCTGGTCGTCACACCCGACGAGCAGCAACGAGAGGCGCCCTACATCGCGCACAACATCGCGGCGACCCGGCAGGCGTTCGGGCTGGAGTCGATCGACGAACGCGAGCTGTCCGGGGACGCGACGCTGACGATGGCCGACATCGAGAACAACACCGAGACGATCAACAACGTCCGGCTCTGGGACCACGAGCCGCTGCTCGACACGTTCGGGCAAATCCAGGAGATCCGCACGTACTACGATTTCGTGTCGGTCGACAACGACCGCTACTTCATCGACGGGGAGTACCGGCAGATCATGCTGTCGAGCCGAGAGTTGAACTCGGACAGCCTGCCCAACCGCTCCTGGGTGAACGAGCGGCTCCAGTACACCCACGGCTTCGGGGTCGCGATGGGTCCGGTCAACCAGGTCACGCAGGAAGGGCTACCGGTGCTGTTCATCCAGGACCTGCCGCCCACCTCGTCGGTGGACATCCAGGTCGACCAGCCGAGTATCTACTTCGGCGAGCTGTCGAACGATTACGTCATCGTGAACACGGACACCGACGAGTTCCACTACCCGGAAGGGGACGACAACGTCTCGACCCGGTATGACGGGAGAGGCGGGGTGGCGATGTCCTCGCTCTGGCGGCAATTCCTTTTCGCGGTCCGGTTCCGTGCCTACGAAATCCTGGTCGCCAGCCAACTCGGTGACGACAGCCGGATCCTGTATCACCGGAACATAGTCGACCGCGTGACCACCGTCGCCCCATTCCTCCGCTATGACACCGACCCGTATCTCGTGATCTCGGACGGCCGGCTGGCCTGGATCATCGACGCCTACACGATCAGCGACCTGTATCCCTATGCGACTCCAGCGACCGCCGGGGTCAACTACATCCGCAACTCAGTAAAGATCGTCATAGATGCCTATGACGGTACCATCTCGTTCTATCTGGCCGACGCCCAGGAGCCGATCGCCAGGACGTTGCAGGCGATCTTTCCCGAGTTTCTGCGTCCATTCGATGAAATGCCGGAAGACCTGCGCCGGCACATCCGCTACCCCGAGGGTTTGTTCTCGCTGCAGACGTCGATCTACTCGACCTACCACATGACCAACCCGGAGGTCTTCTACAACCGTGAGGACCAGTGGGAAGTGCCGGTCATCGACGGTGAACAGATGGAGCCCTACTACACGATCATGCGACTGTCAGGAGAACCGCGCGCCGAGTTCATCCAGATGCTTCCGTTTACACCGCGTGGCAAGAACAACCTGGCAGCGTGGATGGTGGCACGCAGCGACGGGGAACACTACGGCAAGATGCTGGTGTTTCAGTTCCCAAAACAGAAGGTGGTCTTCGGGCCCAGCCAGATCGTCGCCCGCATCAACCAGGACCAGGATATTTCACCGCAGCTCACGCTCTGGAACCAGCAGGGCTCCGAGGTCATCCAAGGCACGCTGCTGGTGATTCCAATCGAGGAGGCGTTGCTGTATATCCGCCCCCTCTACTTGCGGGCGTCCGGCGGGCGCATCCCCGAACTGAAGCGGGTCATCGTGGCGTATCAAAACCAGATCGTGATGGAGGAAACGCTGGACGCGGCGCTCGATCGGCTGTTCGGGTCAGGATCAGGCACGCTGCCGGCCGGAGCCGGCGTGGCGGAGCAGCTGAACGTGCAGGACCCAACCGACGCCGGCACGCGGGCGGTAAGTACAGCGGTAAGTACACTGGGTAGCACTAACCCGCTCGCGATGCAGGCCACCGAGCACTACCGGCGCGCGGTCCAGGCGCAGCGCGAGGGCGACTGGGCGCGCTACGGCGACGAGATTGCGCAGTTGGGCGAGATACTCGAACGGCTGAATACGGGAGCGAACTGAACTTACGTGGGTCTCCGCCCCACACCCCGGCTCGTCGCTTGCTGGGGCCCCTTCGCCCCGCGCCGCTTCCTCGCGGGCGCACGGGTGCGCGCGCTGGAATCGGACTAACAAACCTCGAGGAGGACTGGGAATGAAGGCAACAGGTCTTGCCGTGGTGTTGGGTGTGGGAATAGCTACCGCTGGGGGATGCGATGGTGAACCGGAAGTGCCGCCGGTCGAGATTACACTGGGCCTGCGGGTCTTCGTCGGGGCGCAGATCATCGACGGCACCGGCGACGCGCCGATCGAGGACGGCGTGCTGGTGGTTCGCGACGGGCGGATCGAGGCGGTCGGTGCGCGTGACGCGGTTGACGTGCCGTCCGACGCCGAGCAGACCGATGTGACCGGGCGCACGATCATGCCGGGCTTGATCAACGCGCACGGGCACGTCAACGACGTGCGGGGACTCGAGGCAGATCCGTCGTTCTACACCGAGGAGCACGTCGAAAGCCAACTGGGGCTGTACGCACGCTACGGCGTCACCACGGTGTTCAGCCTCGGCGGCGACGGACCAGAGGGCATCGCGGTGCGCGATCGCCAGGACATGCCGGGCTTGAGTCGCGCACGGCTCTACGTAGCCGGACCGGTTGTGACGGCCGTGACACCTGAGGAAGCCGTGGCACAGGTGAACGCCGTGGCCGACAGCGGTGTCGACATCGTGAAGATCCGCGTTGACGACGGGCTGGGCGCGGGGCAGAAAATGCCCCCGGAGGTCTACCAGGCGGCAATCGACACCGCCCACCAGCGCGGTCTGCGACTGGCGTCGCATGTCTACTACCTGGAAGACGCCCGGGGCTTGCTCGAGGCGGGCACTGATCTGATTGCCCACAGCGTGCGTGACGTCGAGGTGGACGACGAGCTGATCACACTGCTGCGCGACTCAGGAATCTGCGTCTGTCCGACGCTGATGCGCGAAGTCTCCACCTACGTCTACGAGTCGCGACCGGACTTCTTCGACGACCCGTTCTTTCTGCGAAACGCCGACCAGGCGGTCATCGAGGAACTCTCGACGCCGGCCTATCAAGAGCGGATCAAGAACAGTCAGAGCGCGCAGACCTACAAAGCGCAACTCGAGGTTGCCAAGCGGAACCTGAAGACGCTGTCCGATGCCGGCATCCCGATTGCCATGGGCACCGACACGGGCCCGGTCGGACGGTTCCAGGGCTACTTCGAGCACGGCGAGCTCGCGCTGATGGTGGAGGCGGGGCTAACACCGATGCAGGCGATCCAGGCCTCCACCGACGACGCGGCCCGCTGTATGGAAGTCGATGCCGACCTGGGCACGCTCGAAACCGGCAAGTGGGCCGACTTCCTGGTACTCAGCGCCAGCCCGCTCGACGACATCGCCAACACCCGCTCGCTAGAGGCGGTCTACATCGCCGGGAACCCGGTGCCGGGGGTCTGAACGCTGAGTGAATTAGACGGCCGTGTATCGCGCACTCAGTGCGTCATGGCGTGCAACAGGACGTTGACGCCGAGCGCGTAGCCATCCGGCGAGAACTGCTCGAAGTACCCCTGGTCCTCCCCCTCCCGCTCCCAGGCGTCCTGGATGTCGGTGTTGTGGGTCATGGCAACCATGATCCGACCGTCCTCGTCGCGGATGGTCCGAAAGTGCGGCACCTCGCTCTCTGAGCCCCGTTCGGAGGTCCCACCCGTGCTGCGCCAGAAGCCGATATTGGAGATCTGCGGGATCTCCCAGATGTAGAACATGCCGTGAAACAGCGGGTGGTCGAGCGGCAGGTCGGCGATCGGGTACTGGGCGGGTGGCAACACCCTGCCGATCTCTGCCTCCCACTGCTCCCACTCCCGGGTACCCCAGAAGTCGTCGGCCCAGAGAAATCCGCCCTTCAGCAAGTATTCCCGCAAGCGCACGACCTCTTCCTGAGACAGCACGATCGTTCCGACCGCCGACACCACGATGAAGGGACAGCTGAAGAGCGCGTCGTCGGCGATCGGCACCACCCAGTGGTTCGGCTCGCCGTTATCGTCGAAATTGACAGGGGCCGAAGTCAACTCCGACATCCGGACCATGAAGTTGATGTCGGCGAATGGGTAGTCGGTGGACCAGCGGCCGCGGCCCCACTGGCCGCTCTGATACATCAGACGGCAAAACGAGAAGCCGTTGTCGTACTGGCCGGCCGGCTTCAGCCTGGGCGGATAGCGGGAACGGCCGAATCCGAACTGCCCGAACGCCGCCGAGGCGATTGCCAGGGCGGCCACCGTCCCGACGACGAGCCGTCGCGCCCTCCGACCGTGCGTCACTCCAGCACCTCGCCCGCGACCGGCCTAGGCTTCATCCGCCCATTGTGACACGTCGGGGCCCGATCTTCGCCCCGGTCGTGGGTCGGTCTGACATTGCTCCGTCACACCTCCCGGGCCACTCCTCCGTCCGCAGCGACGGCAGGCAGGGCGGCCACCCCCGCCTCCCGGCGCCCTAGTGCCTCGACCACGGTGATCAGGGCGGACAGGTCGTCGCGCCCGCGGCCGCTCTCGATCAGGGCATTGATGAACTGCATCGTTAGCGACCCGGCCGGGAGCGCCGCCCCATGGTCGCGGGCCAGACCCAGGATGATGTCGAGGTCCTTGTGGTAGAGCCGCGATTCGAACCCCCCGCTGAAGTCGCGCGACACCATCCGCGCGCCGAACAGGTCCAGCACGCGGCTCGACGCTACGCCCCCCATCAGCACCTGCCGTACACGATCGACATCCAGCCCGCACCGGTTCGCCAACGTCAACGCCTCGGCTACCCCCTGCGCGGTGACCAGCAGCGAGAGCTGATGGCATGCCTTCGTCGTCTGCCCGGCGCCCGACCCACCCATATGGATGACCGTGGGACCCAGCAAGTCGAACAATGGTCTCGCGCGCTCCAGCGCAGCCGACGACCCGCCCACCATGATCGTCAAGGCCGCGTCGCGGGCGCCCTGGGCGCCCCCCGAAACCGGCGCGTCAAGCAGGTCGATGCCCCGGTCCGCCAACGTCCGGGCCATCACGCAGGTTGCGGTCGGATCGATCGTGCTCATATCGATCAGGAGCGCGCTGGGGCGGACCCCCTCGATGACCCCATCGTCGCCGAGCACGACCTGCTCGACATCTCGGGTGCCGGTGAGCATCGTGAAGACGACATCGCTCCGCCCGGCCACCGCCGCCGGGGAAGGACAGGCTGCGGCGCCCTTGTCGACGAGCGGCCGCGCCGCCTCCGGGCGGCGGGTGTACACCGCCATGGCGTGCCCGCCCGTCATCAGGTTGAGCGCCATCGGACGCCCCATCGTGCCCAAGCCGATGAAGCCGAGTTGCATAATCTGCCGTGACTCCAGATCTCCCGTCGAGGTGCTCTCCTGGACCGTCCCTGTTCGCGGCGCCATCGACCGCTACGAGCGGTCGACGGCCGCGGTGGCGATTGCCTGCGCTGTCACGAAGAGCGTCAGCGCGACGCCGGCCTCCATGGTACTCACGCCGAGCCGATCCCTCGCTTCTTCCAGTAGCGCGCCAACCCGAGCCAACACTGCGCGAGCGGGGCCGCCCGGTCGTAGAGGGCGACAGCGGTGTCCGGCATGTGCCGCTGCAGATACCGCCGCGCCTCGACCGTGAAGAGGTTGAGCCGTTCCTCCTCGTTCCCCTCCAGCTCGAGAACTGTCCGTGCCAGCGCCGCCATCCCGTCGAGATGCTCGACCAAGTCGGCCAGATGACGTGTAGGGGCCTCATGCGGTCCGAAGTGCGTGATGAACAGTGTGTCGGCCTGCCACCGGTCGATCAACGCCACACTCGCCTTCCAGACGTCGATGTCGATGTCGGGCGGTGGCGTGGGCGGCATGGCGAACTGCTCCGGGCCCATGCGGATACCGGCGGTGTCCCCAACAAAGGCGACTCCGCTGGATCGGTCGAAGTAACTGACGTGGTGCGAGGCATGACCGGGTGTGTAGGCGACCTCGAAATCCCGGTCGGCCGCCCTGATCCGCTCGCCGCCACCGAGGACCTGCAGGTTGTCTCGCGGCACCGGTAGGAATTCACCCCACAGCCGGTCCATGTCGTCCCCGTACAACCGGCTCGCGCTGCCGATTAGCCTGGCCGGGTCTGCCATGTGCGGAGCTCCCCGTTCGTGCACGTACACCCGGATGTCGGGATTGTCACGAACGAGGGTCCCGGTGACACCGGCGTGGTCGAGATGGATGTGTGTCAGCAACACGGTCCGGACGTCACCGATGTCGATGCCCCGTCGCGTCAGTGCCCCGCGCAGCGTGTCGAAACAGGTCGACGGCCCCGGGTCAACCAGCGCGACGCCGGCCGAGCTCTGGAGCACAGCGGTGGCGATGACTCGGGGAAATCCCAGAAACTGAAGGTCCACATAGTCGATGCCTGGGGCAAGGGTCTGCATGGCGGTGAAATTCTACTATGCACAGGCCGTCGGCTTGACCTCGTGACGATCTCCATAGTCTGATCGAGATCGCATGCCGCACGATCCGCACACCGACGACGGGGTCCTCGAGAAGACCCAGCAGAAGATCCGGAGGGCGCCGCGCTACCGGGTCATCCTGCTGAACGACGACTACACGACGATGGAGTTCGTCGTGCAGATACTCGAGACAGTGTTCCACAAGACCCCGGTGGAGGCCCACCGGATCACGATGCAGGTGCACACGCAGGGCCACGGGGTGTGCGGGGCCTACGGTTACGAGGTGGCCGAGACCAAGGTCGCGACGACCCACGACCTGGCCAGGAAAGAGGACTTCCCGTTGCAGGCGACGCTCGAGGAGGAGTGACAGCGAACCCATGTTCAGCGCCGCACTCGAACTGATCCTGAACGTCGCCTATCGTGAGGCTGCGGCCCGGCGGCACACGCATCTGACTCTCGAGCACCTGCTCTACGCCATGGCGCACGACCCTGATGGCGAGAAGATCCTGGCCGCCTGCGGGAGCGACCTGCCCGCACTGCGGCACGCACTGGACGAGTTTCTCGGTACGCTCGAACAGTTCCCACGCGGAGCGGCCAGGCGGGAACCAGACCAGACCCTGGCGTTCCAGCGGGTACTACAGACAGCGGTCCTCCATGTGCAGAGCGCCGGGAAGGACGAGGTCCGTTTCGGGGACGTGCTGGCGGCCATCCTGCAACAACCGAACTCCTACGCCGCGGAGCTGTTACAAGCCCAGGACATCACACGGCTCGACGTCCTGAACTACATCTCGCACGGCATCTCCAAGGTGCCGAGCGAAACTGCCCGGGGCCCGGCGACCGAACCGGCCGAAGGGGGCGGGGGCGATCGCCCCGCACCCTCACGCGACCCGCTTGCGGCGTTCGCTGTCAGCCTGACGGAACGGGCGAGACGCGGACAGCTCGACCCGCTGATCGGTCGCATGGAGGAACTGCAGCGCACCCTTGAAATACTCTGCCGGCGCCGCAAGAACAACCCCGTGTTCGTTGGCGATGCCGGCGTCGGCAAGACCGCACTGGCCGAAGGGCTGGCGCGCAGGCTACTCGATGACGACGTGCCCGAACAGCTGCGCGGCGCCGAGGTGTTCTCGCTCGACACGGCGGCCTTGCTCGCCGGCACCCGATTCCGGGGCGACTTCGAAGAACGCTTTAAGGCGGTGATCGGCGCACTATCGGAACGCCCGCTGCCGATCTTGTACATCGACGAGGTGCACGCGACGGTCGGCGCCGGGGCCACCACCGGCGGCACGATGGACCTAGCCACGCTCATCAAGCCGGTGCTCGCGGCAGGCGAGCTTAGGGTCATCGGATCGACCACGTTCGACGAGTTCAAACATATCGAACGTGATCGGGGGCTGGCACGCCGGCTCCAGAAGGTAGTCATCGAGGAGGCGAGCGTCGACGAGACAGTCAAGATTCTCAGCGGGCTGCGGACGCGCTACGAAGAGCATCATCTGGTGACCTACACTGACGGGGCGCTCAAGGCCGCCGTCAAGCTGGCCAGCCGGCATCTGCGGGACTCGCGGCTCCCGGACAGCGCGATTGACGTGCTCGATGAGGCTGGCGCGAAGATCGCTGCCGGCCGGCTCGTCGCGGTGGCGCGCGTGCCGGCAACCGTGACCGCCGCGCCGGACGTGGACGATCCGGCGACGGGTATGAAGGGCGCTGACGACACCGCCGCTCCGAGCCGCCGCCGGGTGACCGCAGTCGACATCGAGCGGGTGGTCGCCCGGATCGCACGGATCCCAGAGAAACAGGCGTCGGTCTCGGACAAGGAGCGGCTGCGCACTCTCGGCGACGCGTTGCGCCGGGTCGTATTCGGCCAGGAAGATGCCGTCGACGCCGTCGTGACCGCGATCAAGCGCGCCCGCGCGGGGCTCGGTCAGCCGGACCGGCCGGCCGGCTGCTTCTTGTTCACGGGACCGACCGGGGTCGGGAAGACTGAGCTGGCCAAGCAGCTGGCCATCCACCAGGGAAACGAGTTCATCCGCTACGACATGAGCGAGTATATGGAGAAGCATGCCGTGGCGCGACTGATCGGCGCCCCACCCGGCTACGTCGGCTTCGAGCAGGGGGGACTGCTCGTCGACGCCATCCGGGCGCATCCGTACGCCGTACTACTGCTCGACGAGATCGAGAAAGCGCACCCGGATGTCTTCAACATCCTGCTACAGGTCATGGATCACGCGACGTTGACGGACAACAACGGCCGGAAGGCCGACTTCCGGCAGGCGGTGGTAATCATGACCTCAAACGCCGGGTCGCGTGAGATGAGCGCGACGGCGATCGGGTTTGGCGAGGACGCGGCGACCGGCGGCAAGGGTCAGGTGAAGGCAGCCATCGAGCGTATCTTCAGTCCGGAGTTTCGCAACCGTATTGACGCAACCGTCACATTCGACACTCTGACGGTGGATGTCGTCGAGACGATCGCCGAGAAGTTCGTCTTGCAGCTCGAGACCCAGCTGGCGGAGCGCCACGTGGCGATCACCTTGGAGCCCGACGCCCGCGCCTGGCTGGCGCGGAAGGGGTATGACCCCAAATATGGCGCCCGCCCACTTGCGCGGTTCATCCAGACGGTAGTGCGCAACCCGCTCACCGATGAGATTCTGTTCGGTCGACTGGAACACGGCGGCACCGTGCGGATCTGCCTCGTCGACGACGCGCTCCGCTTCGACGTCGAACCGCGCGAACCGACGAGCGACGATGACGACGACCAATGAGCCGGCATCGCCCCACGCCGCCTCGGACAGCGCGCCGACGGCATCCCGGAGCGGCGGCCGGAGTGACGACACCCGGAACGACCATCTGCGGGAGCGCCTCTGAGGGCTGTCAGGACGCCCGGTTCAATCGGCGCCAGGATCAAGCGCCAGCACGAGTTCCCGCAACCGCTCGATCTCGGTCTGTGCGGCATGCAAGATCGCGCGCCGTTCCTGCAGCGTCGGGGTCGACCAGTCCTCGCCGTCGAGCCTAACCCTCCCGTCTAGCTCGTAGTCCACGAGCATCGAGTCCATCGTGTCGATGTAGAGTCGCATCTTCGCAAGATCTCTTGCCGCTCGGAAGACCGCAGGACGGTCTTCCGACTTTACATCCCCGTGGCGGCCGACGCGCGTTGCGCATCGTCGACCGCAACGACGAGCGCAGTCATCTGGTGCTCGTTGATCGCCGAGGCGAAAGCATAGTCGATGTTGACCCCGGCGGCGCTCAGCATACGGGTTGCCGACCCGATGGCACCCGGACCATTCGGCAACTGGATATACAGCACCTCCCGCTCTGCAAGCGCGTAGTCACGGCTGCGCAGCAGCCCGGCGGCGTGTACCGGGTTGTCGGGCACGAGGTGCAGGACCCCGGAGCTCTCCAGATTTATCGCGATGATGTTGACCTTCTCGTCGGCCAGCGCCCGACACAGGCGCGCCAGCGCGCCCGGGGTGTTCTCTAATCGCAGGGTGAGCTCCGTACGGATCGCCATGCACCGAGCTTAACGCACTGTTGGGGCGTGACGGAAACGTGGTTCCAGACGAGATCGATGCCACGGGTTCTTTGTGTTTCGACGGCGCCGGCGATCGGGTCCCGCCGCCGCTTCTGGTGGGACACGCACTGGGATAAGATGGGCGCATGGTTGCGCGTGCGCCCGCAGCGATCGCCGTCGGAGGCCGCCTCAAAGGCTTCGCCTATGCCATCCGCAACGTCGTGGCGGAAGCCAGGAAAGTGGAAGAGAGCGGGCGTCGGGTCACGTACCTCAACATCGGAGACCCAGTCGCCTTTGGGTTTCGCACACCGCCGCACCTGGTCGAGGCGGTCGAGCGGGCCATACGAGACGGCGCGAACGGGTATACACCGGCTGCTGGTATCTGGCAGGTCCGCGAGGCGGTCGCCGGGTCCTATGCGGCGGCGGGGCTACCGATCGAGCCGGACCGCGTCATCCTCACGTCGGGCACCTCCGAAGGCATCGAACTCGTGCTGTCCGTGCTGGTTAACACGGGCGATGAGGTGCTGGTGCCGGTGCCGACCTACCCGTTCTACACCGCGACGCTCGCCAAGCTGGGCGCTCGTGGCGTCTTCTACCGCACCGATCCAAGCAACGGGTGGATGCCCGATCTGGCCCACATCGAGAGCCTGCTCGGACCCGCGACCCGCGCGATCGTCCTCATCGATCCGAACAACCCGACCGGCGCAGTCTATTCCACCGAGACTCGCCGCGCGATCGTGGAGCTGGCGGATTCGCGCGGCATCGTGATCCTGGCCGACGAGGTCTACGCAGATCTCGCCTACGACGCGCCGGTGCCGCCGCTCGGGTCGATCGACCCCGACGCGCCGGTCATCTCGTTCTCATCGATCTCGAAGACCTACCAAGCTCCCGGCTGGCGCGCCGGCTGGCTCGCCGTCAGCGGCGGCGAGCGGCTCAACGCGGTACTCGGTGCCATCAAGGAACTCGCCGACGGTCGGCTCTGCAGTACCGGACCGATGCAGTTCGCCATCTCGGCGGCGTTGACCGGCAACGACGACCACAAGGCGACCTTCATCCACGCGCTGCGCGAGCGGGCGGAAGTGACGGCCAGACGGTTGAGCGGGATCGAGGGCATCTCGTGCGTCCCGCCGCGCGCAGCGTTCTATGCCATGCCGAAGGTCGAGTTGCCGGCGGGCCGAACCGACGTGGATTACGTCATCGGGCTACTGCGTGAGACCGGGTTGCTGTGCGTCTATGGCTCGGGGTTCGGTACCGACCCGCGCGACGGGTTCCTGCGCATCGTCTTCCTAGCGCCACCACCAGAGCTCGAGACGATCTACGATAAAATAGCAACCTTTACGGCTCGGTTCCGCGCGGCGGCGTAGTGCATCCGACTGGCGATACTCTGTCTTGCGAACAGATATTACTCACAGAGCTCGTGGCGCGAGCGAACGAAACGTGGCCCAGTGGTGACGAACAGTCCCGTTCGAAGAATCCAGGAGTCCGTGATGAACCCCCCCTACCTTCAACCGGCGTGGCCGCATCTCGGCTGGACGGCGTTGTTCCTCGGTCACAGAGGCCTCAATGTGCTCCCGCATCGCGCTCGGCACTGGCCGAGCACGGCATCGACCACGACAGGACTCGGTGCCACGCGAGGTGCCATCAGAAGCTCCCCGCCATGATCACACGGCGTCTCCTCGTGGTATTAGTTGCGGTGACGGCGCTCGCCGACCCCACCTCGGCGCAGCCCGCTGAGGCACCGGCCTACGAGCCCCTGGTCGAGAGCCTGGAACAGGCAATCCTCGCCGGCGAGCCAGAGGCCTATCTGTCGCTGCTGTCGCCGGCGGCCGACAAAGCGGCGGCGTTGGTGTTCGCGGCCGAGAACGTATACCCGGACGCGGACCGCGTCACGGTTACCCCCCGCTTGCTGATACCGCTGGACGACCTGCCGGAAGGCGGCGGCTACGAGCTCACCATCGAGATGTTCGCCGAATCGGACGAGCGCGGATGGTTAGAGACCTGGCGGCTCGAGATCGTGGAAGGCGACGAGGCGGTCTGGTCTATCCGAGACCAGATCCATGTCGACTCGATCGAGGGGTTACGACATCTCCGTCTGACCCCAACCCGGCAATACGACGCCGCCAACATGGTGGTACTCGGCGATGACCTGTCGCTGACGCTAACCGAGGGGTCGGTGTTCGTGGCCGAGACCGAGCTTGGCGTCACCGGACTGGTGCTGCTGGGCACAGGGATCATGAACTTCAGCCCCCAACCGGAGGCGGAGCAGGGTCAGGTCCGGATCTTCAGCGGTAACGAGACGCTGGAAACTGAGTTCGAGGCGGCGTTTATCCGTTTGCACCCGGACGTGTTCAACTCGCGGGTCTCCACGAGCGGGCTCGTGGAGCGGTCGGTCGACCCCGACACGTTCAGGGAAGCCACCGAGGTGTTCGACGAGTTCATCGGCCTGTCGTTCACCCTCGACCTCTCCGGCATCAGCGACCGCCTGTGGTCGCTGAATCCAGGCGTCGGTGACTTCATCGCCGAGGTGCGCACGAAGCGCGACGGCACCCTGACCTACGCGCAATCGGGGCAGCAACCGGAAGACATCTCGCTCTACGAGCGCGAGACCAGCCGGGTCATTTCGATCTACCAGTCGGCACGGAAGCGGGCGACCCAAGGACGCTACTTCGGTGACGACGATATCGTGCCGCTCGACGTGCTGGATTACAACATTTCCGCCTCGTTCGAGCCGCTCGGTACCGCGCAGCAGTCGTTGCGGGACGTACCGGAGCTGATCGGGTGCCGGATCGAAGGTGCCGCCCGGCTCACGGTACGGGTGAAGGGGCTGCCGATCGCGGCGTTCAGTCTACGCCTGGCCAACGAGCTGACGGTGACGTCGATCACGTCGCCCGAATTCGGGTCCCTGCTCTATGCCCGGCTGACCGGACAGAGCACCGTTGTCGTGAACCTGCCGTCGGAGGTACCGGGTGGCACCGAGTTCACCCTCAACGTGACGTACGCGGGCGACTTGCCAGCACAGCAGCTCGATGAGAACTGGATCGCCAGCCGGTCCTTCATATTCGAAGCCACAGCCTTGTTTGGCCTTGGGGAACCCCGCTACATCTACAGCAACCGGAGCTACTGGTACCCGCAAACGCCCTCCAGCGACTACGCCACCGCGGCACTCGAGTTGACGGTGCCCGCCGGCTGGGGTGTCGTCGCCAGTGGTAACCCGCTGGCCACGAACCCGCCGGTCGGTCTGTCCGAGGGAAGCAGTCCACGCCGGTTCTCCTTCGTCGCCGTCCAGCCGGCACGCTACCTGTCGGCTTTGATCTCCAGATTCCATGACCACACGCCGCTGCAGCGCATGATCCGGCTGCCGGATGACGTGGTTTCACCGTCGGTGACCCGCGCGAATGGCGCCGTGATCTACGACACGCTGGCGATCGACGGGTACGCCACCGAGCGGGGCGTGGACGAGGTAGAGAGCCTCGTTAACCGGACGGCGGACATCGCGTCGTTCTACGCCGCACTGCTGGGTGATATCCCCTTCCCATCGATGACGGTGACGCTAACCGACAGCCGGTTGCCAGGGGGTCACAGCCCCTCGTACTTCGCCATCATGAACAAGGCCCTGCCCAGGCAGCCTGGCCAAATGCTGTCGTGGCGGACCGATCCCGTAAGCTTTAGCCGCTACCCTGACTTCTTCCTGGCGCACGAAGTTGCGCACCAGTGGTGGGGACAGGCGGTGGGCTGGAAGAACTACCACGAGCAGTGGCTCAGCGAGGGGCTCGCCCAGTACTTCGCCGCGCTCTACGCCGAGCAGATAGGCGGCCCTGAGCTTTTCCACGACATCTTGAGCCAGATGAGGCGCTGGGCGATGCAGCACTCCGACGAGGGCCCGATCTATCTCGGCTACCGCCTTGGCCATCTCGATGGCGAGCCACGGATTTTCCGAGCACTCGTGTACAACAAGGGCGCCATGGTGCTGCACATGTTGCGTGGGTTGATCGGCGACGATGCGTTCTTCGCCGGTCTCCGACGCTTCTATCATCAGTGGCGGTTCCAGAAGGCTGGGACCGACGCGCTGCAGCTGGCGTTCGAGATCGAGTCCGGAAGGTCGCTGACCCGGTTCTTCGAGCGCTGGATCCACGAGTCGGCACTGCCGGAACTGCGGTTCTCGCATCAGGTTGAGAACACGACCCAGGGCGAGGAAGTCGTGCTGCGGTTCGAACAGCTGACCGAACGAATCTTCGATTTACCGGTCACCGTGACTCTGGCGTACGGGTCCGGCGAGGAGGAGGCGGTCGTCGTGCCGGTGACCGACCGTGTGACGGCAGTCCGGATACCGACGCGGGGCCGCGTGAGCCGTGTACGTGTCGACCCGGAAGAGGTAACGTTGGCGGAAATCGATCGCTGACGCGCCAGGACGACGTTCGCCGATACCATATCCGGAGCACGGCGCCCAAGGCAGTCATCATCCGGAGCAGCCGATGCAACCCGCCGGCCGACGGGCGCGTCTCACTAACGTGGGGCTTTACCGCAGTCCTCGGCTCGGTCACGCGCTGGGGCCTGATGATCCGCGCCGCTCCGTCGCGTGCGCACTCGTGCGCACCGTGGTTGTGACCGACGGTTCCGAATGAGTACATACCTCTCGCCTGGGACCGTATGACGGGCCGACGACCCAGCGGAGGCGGACGTCGCTGCCTACACGTGGCGGCCCCGGATCGTGAGTGGAAACAACAGTGAGATCAACCACTTGTCTTCATGGCTGTCTGGGAGTAGGGGTGATTCTGCTGTGTGGGTTGCCGAACCTCGCGGCGGCACAGCCGCCAGACGTCGTCATCGGCCCGATCGTCGAGACTGACGCTGTTCACCCCGGCACGACCGCTCATGTGGCGCTGGAGGTCAGGCTCAACCCCGGCTTTCACGTCAACTCGAACACGCCGTTGGACGATCTCCTGATTCCAACGGTCCTGACGCTCGACCCACCCGCTGGTCTGTCGCTCGAGGGCGTGGCGTTTCCAGAGGCGATTCTGCTGGAGCAGGTCGGTGTGGCGGAACCGCTGGCGGTGTTCGAGGAGGAGTTCCTGATCGGCGCGGCGCTAACCGTCGACGCGGCGCTAGCTCCCGGTGTCTACGCGATCCCCGGCACGTTACGCTATCAGGCCTGCAACGACCGGATGTGCTTCAACCCGACGAACGCCCAGGTTCAGTTCGACCTGACGGTGGCGCCGGCCACGCAGGCGCTCAGCACTGTCCATCCGGATCTGTTCGCCGGCCTGAGCCTAACCAACCCGGCTGCCAGAGACGCCGACCCACCGGCAGCGGGTGCCCCGATCCTTGACGACCTGTCGATGCTGCTCGCCCTCGAGGAGTTCGAGGTCCTGGGCAGCACCGGCGGATATCTCGACACTGAGGCGTTTCTCGCCTTCATGGAAGCGGCCGAGTCAGGTGAAGGCGAACAGGGATGGTTCGAAGGACGCGGGCTACTCGCGATCCTGGCGCTCATTCTGGTGGGCGGCCTGGCGTTGAATCTGACCCCGTGCGTGCTGCCGATGATTCCGATCAACCTGGCGATCATCGGCGCCGGCGCGAAGGCCGGGTCACGGATGCGTGGCTTTGCGCTTGGCGGAACCTACGGTCTAGCGATGGCACTCGTCTACGGCATCCTCGGGCTGGTGGTCATTCTGACCGCCGGCACCTTCGGCACGATCAATTCGTCCCCTTGGTTCAACCTCGGTATCGCGACGTTGTTCGTCGTGCTCGGCCTGGCGATGTTCGACGTGCTCGCTATCGACTTCTCGCGGCTGCAATCGAAGCTGGCCGTTGAAAACAACGAAGGTGGGTCGTTCGTGGTCGCTTTCGGGATGGGAGCGGTCGCGGCACTTCTGGCCGGCGCCTGTGTCGCCCCGGTGGTCATTCAGGTGATCGTGTTCTCGAGCAACCTCTACGGCACGGGGACGACGATCGCGCTCGCCCTGCCGTTCTTCCTGGGCATCGGGATGGCGCTTCCGTGGCCGATCGCCGGTGCCGGCCTGTCGCTGATGCCCAAACCGGGCGCCTGGATGATCCGTGTCAAGTACGCCTTCGGCGTCTTCATCCTCGGCACTGCGGTCTACTATGGCTGTCTGAGCTACGGACTGTTCGCTCAGCGCTGGGTCGACCCTGCCGATGTCGCCGACAGCGTGCAGGAGTTGCTGGCCGAGGGCTGGTACGCCTCGCTCGGTCAGGGGCTCAAAGCGGCGCGTGCCGAGGACAAGCACGTGCTTGTCGACATGTGGGCCACGTGGTGTAAAAACTGTCTGACGATGGACAAGACCACTCTGAAGGCCCCGGCAGTCGTCGCCGGGCTTAGCGACTACGTGAAGGTGAAGTTCCAGGCCGAGGACCTCGACGCCTCTCCGGTGAACGAGGTGCTGAAGCACTTCGGCGGCATCGGGCTGCCCACCTACGCCATCCTCCGGCCCCGGTCCGACACCCGGAGCGGCGATGCCGGACCCTGACCGGTCGAGGCGTCTGCCCAGGATCCGGGATCGGCAGCGCCATGGGATCGCAGCGCCGATCTCCCTAGAACGCGAAGCCTGCATTCTGGATGTCAACCCCTGAGACCCGTATCGTGGCCGCGTCCCTCACAGAGGTCGAATCATGATCAGGATCAAACCAGCGTGGGCCATGACCACCGGCGGTCTGCTGACTGTGGTGGCTTGCGCGGTTCAGCCCGGGGAGACGAGCTTGAAAGCTTCATTCGCCGAGCAGATCGTTTCGCTCGAAGGTGTCGCGGATTTCGGGCACAATGACGAGGAGCTGACCTTCTCCGGACCCGACGGACGCGGCGGCACCGGAAACTGGCGCGTGCGGATCGACTCCGCCGCTCTCGAGCCGCGCGACGACGAACGGGCACCCTACGAGGGTCACGTGCTCTCTTCCTGGTATCGAAATGGGGAACTGATCGAACCGCTGGGTTCGATGTCGGGGCTCCCGGACGCGTTCCTCGACGCCGGTGTCGCGCAGGACTGCTACGCCCTCTGGGACACCGCGTCTAACCGCTGGGACTGGTAGGCTGGACCGCCCAGGGTGCCCTTGGCGAAGGCCCCTGCACTCGACCATCCCGACTGGAGGGCACTGCGCCATGGTCACAAGTGCCCCAATGTGGTCGCTCGTCGCACCTGGCCCGCCACGATCGGTTACTCCGCAGGGACCTTCACTCGGAGTGCGTGCGAGTGCACGGTCGCCGTCAGAAACCGGGCGCCCTGCTCGACCTCTCCGTCGACGTGGAACGGGATCGGCCGCTCGGCGGAGATCGTGATGGTGCTGGCGGTCCGGACGGTCACACCCGGTTCGCGGTCGATCGTCCCGTTGAACAGACGCCGCGCGCCCCAGAGCACGCGCAGCGGGCTGAGCGGCCCCACGACCACCAGATCGAGCAGGCCGTCATCGAGCCTGGCACCCGGCGCGATCAGCGCGCCGTTCCCGTATTGCCGGCCATTCGCCAGCTCCACGATCAGCGCACGCTGCTCGAACGTTTCCGCCCCCGCGGTGATGACGTAAACCTCCGCCACGTAACTGAAGACCTGTGACAGCGTCGCCAGGACGTAACGGAGCAGCCCGCGCCCGGAGAGGCGATCGAAGAGTCTGACCACGTTCGCGTCCAACCCGACCCCAGCGAGGTTGACGAAGATGCGGCCGCCCAGTTCCCCAACATCGATCGTCCGATCGTGACCATAGACGGCGGTCGCGATCGCACGCTCTGGGCGCAAACTGATTCCCAGCTCGCGAGCCAGCCCGTTGCCTGACCCGGCGGGCACGATGGCCATCACTGCGTCCTGAAACATCAGGGCTGAGGCGACCTCGTTAACGGTGCCGTCGCCACCCCAAGCGATGATCGGCGAAAATCCGCGCCGCACGAAGTCCGCCGCGAGCTCGCGTCCATGCCCGGCGCGCTCGGTGAAGACGATCTCTCCGGTGAGGTTCGCCTCGCCGAGGGCGCCGCGGACGACTTCCATCAGCCAGTGTCTGCCCTTGTCACGAGAAATTGGGCCGGCAACCGGGTTGATGATGGCTGCTGCTGGTGAAAGTGACGCGGTCATCGGCCGTCGGTTCTCAACCGTGGACGAACCGGCGAGCGCAACCGGATCCGCACATTCGCGTCCATGCCATGCTCCCTCGCTCGACGCCAATGTTATAGTAGCTGCTCAGGATGGGACGTCGCAGGGTTTGGATCGCGGTCGTAGTCGTGGCCCTGGCGACGCTGGGATTCACCGGAAATAAAATCCTACTGTCGGAACGGGCGCTCGACGACGAACGGAGCATCCAGCGTGTCTTCACCGATCTCAGCTGGACCCTGTCCCTGACACTCGCCGATCTAGGCGCCGCCCAGCAGGCCTACGTGGCAGCCGGCCAGGATCGGTTGTACTGGACCGCTCAAGTCAACAGCCATCTGGATACGGTGCGAGGCAGCCTCGACAACCTGCGGCGGCTCGCAATCAGCTCGACCTCGATCGAGGCACTCGACGCGGCCGACGGGGCACTGGCGGATCTGGAGCGCATGGACCGGCGCGCCCAAGAGCATCTGGACGCGGAGCAATCGCTCCTGGCATCGGATCTCGTCTTCACCGATGGTCTCAAGCTCGTCGCCAGGGCCGCCACGCATGTCGAGTTTGCGCGCGCCACCGAGCACACCGTGCGGAACGAGACCATCAGGGCCACCCGGTCCTCGCAAGCAATAATGGTCGCAGCGGCCGCCGGTGTCAGCATGCTGGCCTTGCTCCTGCTGGTACCGATGAGGCGCAGCGAGGACCAGGATGGCTCCGATTCGGCCGACGCCGACGGGTCGATCCAGACCGGCACGGCGGAATTATCCCCTGAAGACCGGTTGATGCTCGACGATCTCGACCTGGCCGCTTCACCTGCCGCCGAGACCTCTCGCGGTGCCAACACCGCATCCGAGGCCACCCCGGCTGGACCTACGCCGGACCTTCGGGTCGCCGCCGACCTGTGCACCGACCTCTGCAGGCTGTCGGACACGAGCGAATTGCCCGCAATTCTCGCCCGAGCGGCCGCGCTCATGAACGCCAACGGCCTTATTGTCTGGGTGCGAGACTCGACTGGGCAAGGGTTGCGACCCGCCATCGGGCACGGATACCCGCCGGGGACCCTGGCGAGGCTGGGATCGATCGGCGAAGACAGCAACAACGCCACCGCCGCCGCCTACCGCACCGCACGCATGCAAGTGGTCCGGCGCGAAGACGACGACGCGAGCGGTGCCTTGGCGGCGCCGCTGATGGCGGCCGACAGCTGCGTGGGTGTGCTGTCGGCGGAATTGCGCGACGGGTGGGAGTCGAGTGACGCGGTGCAGGCCACCGCCGCCATCATGACCGCCCAGCTCGCAACCCTGCTCTCACCCGACCCACCCGCCGAGGAGGTGTCCGCCCAAGCGACCCGATAGCCTGAGATTCCTCGGCACCCGCAGTTCGACCGGATCCTTCCGCCTGCTTTCGGGTCTCCCGGCGGTGCTGCAACGCCCCCCCCCCCAACAGTGTCGGAAGTAACCCCAGAGGACCAGCGCGTCATCCGAACAGGACGACCGACTTGGAGCGGCCGCGAGCAACCCCGACTCTGTAGGGAGATCCAGGTCGGCACGACTTTTGTATTAGCCAGCGAGTAGGTCGCGCGGAGTCAACGGGATGCGTTAACTCAGGCAGGCGCTGGCACCGCTGCATCCCGTCTCGCGGGCACTGGCGATTCCGTGCGACCTCCTTTTGCTGAATCGTCAGGTTGAACTGACTGGCGGCAGCGCCAGACCCGAATGCTCCTCAGTCGCACTCCGGTCTTCGGGCTATACTGGACGGATGGAGCCGCTGAGTCTACCGCTCGACTACGGCGCGATCGAGCGTATCCTCCCGCACCGCTACCCCTTTCTGCTCGTGGACCGGATCACGGAGTTCGAGGTCGACAAGCGAATCGTCGGGGTGAAGAACGTGTCCCTCAATGAGCGAAATCTGTCTCGCCTGCGCGGTGAACGGCCGGTGCTGCCACCGACGATCCTCACGGAGGCAGTCGCTCAGGTCGGTGCCATCCTGATTCTCGCGAAACCGGAGAACCGTGACAAGCTCATCTACATCGTGGGCATCGAGCGGGTCCGGTATCGACGGCCGGCGTATCCTGGGGATGTCGTCAACATCGAGGTTAGCGTCAAACGGCTGCGCAGTCGCATGGGCCAGCTCCACGGCGTGGCGATGGCCGACGGCAAGGTGGTGCTCGAAGGCCGGATGACGTTCGCGCTCGGCCCCACCAAATGAAGGCGGTCAACGCAACCGGCGATCATCTCCGGTTCTCCTAACGCCTGTCTCTTCGGCTTGTTGTCCTCTGGGTAGGTACTCCCTACACCGCTGTCGATGCGGAGGCCGGCGGTGTCTCGAGAACATCCGCCTCACACACCTGGTTTCGTCCTCCGTGCTTGGCGCTGTAAAGGGCGGCGTCCGTCCGTTCGATCAAGCCGGTCGGATCCATCTCCGTCGGTCGGTGATAAGATCCGGTTCATGGGTTCAAAGAAGAATCACAGAGCGGCGCGTCCGGCACCTGGGCCCCAGGAACGGTCGAAACGCATCCCGTGGCCGTTCATCGCCATGGCGGTCACCGCCATCGCTGGCGCCGGCATTCTCCTCACGACGACGTCGGACACCACTCCGGCGTCGTCGGACGCGACCGGGCAGACGGCACAGTCGGCCACGACGCCGGCGGCCGATCCTGGTCAGGGCACCTCGCCGGTCAGCGCTCAGCCGCTCACCGCCGAAGGGCCCAACACCCTACCGATACCGCCCTTACCGTACGTACCGCAGATGGTTCCACGCCCACCCGAGCTGGTGAAGCAGGCCTATGTCTTCGCGGCCCAGAACCCGGACGTGCTGGGGCATGTACCGTGTTACTGCGGGTGCGAGAACAGCGGGCACCGCTCGAACGTGGACTGTTTCGTCGGATCCCGTACCCCGAACGGTGCCGTGGAGACGTGGGACACCCACGGCATGACTTGAACAGTCTGCCTCGATGTCGCGCGTGACGCGATGCAGATGAATGCTCTCGGCGCGTCGGTCTCCGATATTCAGAACGGGATCATCAGCAAGTACGCCGAGCACTATCCCACTTCGACACCAACCCCGGCCGTGCCGCGCTAGACTCCTGCGTGCGCTCAGACCCCTTCCTCCGGGAGCGAGTCTGAGCGCCCGCGTCCGATCTTCCTCCAGCCCCTTGCTATAATCGCGCGTGTCTCCGCGTGGACCCCAGCGTCCGCCTCGGTCCAGCCAGCCACGGGCCGAGCTCCTCCGCAGCCTCTTCGACTCGATTCGAGAGGGCGTGTACATCGGGACGCTCGACCCCGAAGATGGCACGACCCTCGGTGCCAATTCCCACCTGAGACTGATGTTCGGATTCGCGCCCGAGGCGCCGCTCGACACGGTCCGGCCGTTCGCAGCAGATCGGTTTGTCGATCCACGTGCCCGCACCGCATTTATCGCCCAGCTCCGCCGCGACCATGCCGTGAGCGACTACCTGCTACGGCTCCGCCGCGCCGACGACAGCCCGATCTGGGTCGAGGTGACCGCCACCCTCCATCTGGCGGACGGCGACGTCGGGTCACGCCTCGACGTGCTCGTCCGCGACGTCAGTGAGCGACGAAAGCTCGAGGACCAGGGCCGCGATCTCAGCCACCAGCTGTTGCAGGCGGAGAAGATGGCGACGTTGGGCCAGACCGTGTCCGGCGTGGCGCACGAGCTAAACAATCCGCTCGCCACGATCCTGACGTGGGCCGAACGCCTGGCGGCGCGACCAGTCGATGCCGGCACGAAGCGAGGGTTGGAGACGATCCTCAGCGAGGCGGAGCGCGCCGCAAAGATAGCGCGCAACCTGCTGACGTTCGCGCGCAAACGCAACACGACCCGGACACTGGTGAATCTGAACGAGATCGTCCGGGACACCCTGGCGCTGCGCAGCTACGAGCAGCAGGTGTCGAACGTTACGACGCTGGAGGCCCTAGCCAGCGGTCTCCCACCTGTCTTCGCTGACCCGAACCAGGTGAAGCAAGTGTTGCTGAACCTCATCATCAACGCCGAGCAGGCGATGTTGGCGGCCAACGGCCGGGGCACGCTGATCGCCCGCACCTGGTACAGCAACGCGGATGAGATGGTGGTGCTCGAGATCAACGACGACGGCCCGGGCGTGCCCCAGGAGGCGCAGCCGAAGATCTTCGACCCGTTCTTTACTACCAAGGCAGTGGGGAAGGGGACCGGGCTCGGGCTGACGGTCGCCTGTGCCATCGTGGAGGAGCACGGGGGGCAGATCCGGGTTGTCTCTACACCTGGATCCGGCGCATCGTTCTTCGTCTCGCTCCCGGCGACGGCGAGCGCCCAGCGCGCTTCACCAGCGCCCTCACCGGCACCGCCGGCGGCGACCGGTGCAAAGTCCGCAGTGCTGGTGGTCGAGGACGAGCCAGCGCTTGCCGCCGCGGTGGCCGACGCCTTGACCGAGGCCGGATACTGCGTGGAGTGCGCGGCCGATGGCCAAGAGGCTCTGGACCGGGTCAGGGCCGGAATCTTTGACCTGGTGATCTGTGACTTGAAGATGCCACGGCTCGATGGTCCTTCGTTCTATCGGCTACTCTCAGAGCTGAAGCCGGAGCTCGCGCGGCACGTGATCTTCGTCACGGGCGATGTCGCAGGCACCGAAACTGAGCGGTTCCTTCTCGACACCGGCTGCCCCTGGCTGCCCAAGCCGTTCCGATTGAGCGAGCTGCTACGGGTCGCTCACGACGTAGTCGGCTGAACGAGAGCCCGCCGACGCCGCTAGGACCCCCTCCGTGACACCCGCTGCACCAAGACCGGCGCTACGTTCGGAGCTGTCACGACAGCTGGGAGACACACCACTAGCGCGCCACGGCGGTCGGTCCGGTCGTGGCGGTGCGCGCCCGCCGGCCGGCCGCGACCAGCTGTGCCTTGGCCATCTTCAGCGGCGTCCGCTTTGTCGTCGATGGCGTTACCAGTCCCTTCATCGGCGCCGCGACCTGGTCAGGACTCAGCTCCGAACCCAGCATCCTGTGCAGCCGCTGCACAGCGCGCGCATGCAGCTGCGATACGCGAGACTCGTTGACGCCGATCTCGCTCCCGATCTGCTTCATCGTCACTTCGCCGTAGTAGTAGAGCCCGATCACTTTGCGCTCACGCCACGGCAGCGCCTTGATCGCGTCCCGGACGCGTGACGCGACCTCCCCCCGCTCGCACGCCTTGTCTGGCCTCGGCAGCTCGGCCGGTACCATCACCGGTGGCAGATTGGCACCGTCGACGGCGTCGGCCGTTGCCAGCGGTGACGTCTGCTCGATGGTGTTGATACGGATGATCGTCCGACCCAGGCGAGTCTCATCAGACCCCATGTGCTTGGCCAGATCCGCGAGCGACGGCTCGAAACCGAGCTCGTGTCTCAGCTTCTCGCGCGCCGCCTCGAGTTCCCGCCGAATGCGTCGGATGCCGCGCGGCCATGCATCACGACGCAGCGCGTCGATCATCGCGCCGCGTACACGACGTTCGGCGAAGGTTTCGAACTTGATGCCGCGCTTTTCGTCAAAACGGTGTGACGCGTCGATTAATCCGATCATGCCGTCTTGGACGAGGTCGCCGAGATCTACCGAATGCGGCATGGACGCGGCCATGCGGCGGGCAAGCGCTTCGACGAACGGTAGACCAGCGGTAATCCGGTCGTGATCTTTGGGTTCCAATGTCTGAGTTTGAGCCTTCATGGTCGCCGTCGCCTCCGATCTCTGTGCAGCGCGCGTCCCCCATACGGCGACGCGTCGTCGAGCAGACACCGGATGTCGCAATCTCGGTACCAGGCGTAATACGAACAGGAGATAGGATTATCAGGCTCACCGAAACAGATGTAACACCTTTAATGTCTTCTGTTTGCAGAAACTATTGTGTGGTTCTCCTGGAGCTGGCGGACAGAAACAGTCGAACTGGATCGTCAATTGTTTGACGAATGCCAAGCTCTATTCGCCAATCGCTTGACGAGGCTCGCGATGATCGCAAGGCAACCCGCCTGGCCGGCGGCGGCGCGCTGATTCAGTTTTGGGGGACGTCAGCGGGAGAGCTGGGGCTAGGTGTCCTGGCAGCGTTCCCGGATGCTCTTGGCCACAGTGATCGCTTCGACTGCGCTTGACATGATCTGCGCCGCGCGGGAGGTATTTGCATCTTTCAGTTTTGCCTCGAGCAACTCGGCATTCGCCAAGATGATCCCGAGCTGATTGTTCAACCGATGAAAGAGCACGCCGAGATCGGTCGGCTGGTCCATCTGGAATGGATCGGTTCGCAGGTCTGGAAACGGAACCTGGTTGCGCATCGCTTCAGCCGGTCTACGTGCCGGTTCGCGCCGAGCTGCCCTGACCGGAGCCTGGTTCGGGCTCTCGCCAGAGGGTGTCGATGAAGATCCGGACCGAGCCACCGGCGGTGCGGACGTATTCGATCTTGCCACTCGCGATCCAGTTGTAGATCGTGCGCCGGCTCACGCCAACCAGCTCACAGGCTTTCATGATCGAGATTGTTTTCCTATCGACTATCATCACTGGCGCTCACATTTGCCCTTCTACGCTGCCCTGGTTTGATCTGGTCTCCGTCGAACGTCTTACTCTCAGGACCGGGCTCGAGAGTGGTATCGGCTCCGTGCACCGATGCCATTAGATTCGCGCCAAGAATTGGTCCACCCTGGGCGGCCGGCCTGCTTGACCGATTCGCCGAACGGGTGTCAATGTATTGGCGCGGTCGATTAAATGGTTAAAAACGAAACACATCTGCTGCTTGTCGAAGATGAGGCTCCCTTGCGGGAGGCGACCGCCGAGCGCTTGGCCGAACACGGTTACCGGGTCGTGCAGGTCGAGAGCGGCGAGGCTGCGGTCGACCAGTTGACCAATTTCGCGTTCGACGTCGTCCTGACCGATCTGCGTTTACCCGGCCTCGACGGCACCACGGTGCTCGCGGCGGCGCTCGAGCGCTACCCCGAGATCGTCTGCATCGTCGTGACCGGCTTCGGCACCGTCAAGGATGCCGTTGAGGCGATCAAGCTGGGGGCCACAGAGTTCATCACCAAACCGTTCCCGTTCGACCAGCTTCTACATGTGCTCGCGGCGGCGCTCGAGCAACGCCGGCTGCGATCCGAGAACGCGTATCTGCGGTCACAGCTGGAAGAGCGCTACCGGTTCGAGGGGTTGGTCGGACGCAGCCTCCGCATGCGACAGCTGTTCGAGCTGCTCGAAACGGTGGCCGCAAGCGCCAGTACCGTACTAATGACCGGTGAAACCGGCACCGGGAAGGAAATGGCGGCAAAGGCGCTTCATCACAACAGCCCTCGCCGGGTGCACCGCTTCGTCGCTCTCAACTGCATCGCGGTACCGGAGGCGCTGCTCGAATCGGAGCTTTTCGGGCACGTCCGTGGCGCGTTCACTGGCGCCGTCGCCGCTCGCCAGGGCCGTCTCGAGACCGCCCACCGCGGCACGCTCTTTCTCGACGAGGTCGGCACGATGAGTGCCAGCCTCCAGGCCAAGCTGCTGCGAGTGCTTCAGGAGCGGGAGTTCGAGCGTTTAGGAGACAACCGGACGATCAAGATCGACGTCCGGATCATCGCGGCGACCAACGCGGACCTGTCACAGCTCGTCAGCGATGGGCGGTTCCGTGAGGACTTGTTCTATCGGCTGAATGTCATCCCGATCTTTCTGCCATCGCTCCGGGAGCGGCGCGAAGACATCCCCCTGCTGGTCCAGCATTTCGTTCAGCGACTGACACGCCAGGAGACGCCGTCACGTGAGGTCACGGTTACGCAGAAGGCGATGCGCCGGATGATGGCATACGCCTGGCCTGGGAACGTTCGGCAGCTCGAGAACGCGGTCGAGCGCGCACTCGCACTGGACCGCGAGCGCACCCAGATTGATCTCGCCGATCTCCCCCCCGAGCTACAGCACGCGGCAGCAGCTCCTTCGGTCCCAGTGTCTCTGCCAGAGGGTGGACTCGACCTGCCAGCCTACATCACCGAGATCGAACGACAGCTGATTCGCCGGGCCCTGGAAGAAACCGACGGGAACAAGCAGCAGGCAGCCCAGCTCCTCGGATTGAAGCGGACGACGCTGGTCGAGAAGACGCGGCGGCTGCTGTGACCCACGAAGCAACGGCTCCAGAAACGCCCTCAGAACCGCTCCGGGTCGCTGTCTGCGTCAGTTGGCCGTCATCCCCGGCCGCCATCCGTCCCGAGGGGGACGCCATTGGTCGTCGGCCGGGCGTGAACACGGGAAGCAGAAGCGCTACGCGGGGTCGCGATGAACCGTATCGGGGGTGAACGCGGGGAGACAGACGGCCACGTACTCGGCGCCGCCCGGCTCCGGGCTACTGTAGCGAACCCACTCGCCGGGCCCGGCGACGACCGCCTGGCCAGCGCTGACGTCCAGCGTTCCCGCCAGGTGCTCGACTCGCACCAGGCCACGCAGCACCACGGTAATCTCTTCGAACTGGGGTCGCTGCCCAGGCTCGACCCAGCCCTCCGGCGACACCATCCGCGCGATGCTGACCCGGCTATGACCGCTGTTCACCCGTCCTGCGTACTCTTCTATCCGCTTGGGGAGATTGCCCACCGCCTGGATCACGGTGGGACTCTTGATGAGTCGGGGCATTGGTTTCGCGTCAGGGGACTGCGAAGGCGCTAGCAGGCTGCCTCTCGGTCAGGTCACCCGTCACCCAGAAGAATTCTCGGATGATTGCGCGAAGCTCGTCGAGCGACCCTGCGTGGTTGATCGCCACGCGCAGCCGTGACCCGTTGTCGAGCCCCTTGGTGTACCAGGAACCGAGCGCCCGGAGCTTGTTGATCACCCATCGCTCGCGGCTCCGTGCACTGCGTCGCTTCGGCCCGGCCGTCGCCGTGTGACGAAACCCGTCGGTTTCGCCTGTCCGCTCAGAGAGCAGCAGGTCGACATACGCGAGCAGAAAACGCCCCCGTTCCTGGTCGGCAACAGGGCGCACCACTCTGCCGTGACCCAGCGCCTGCGCCTGCTCGAAGATCCAGGGGTTCCGTAGCGCACCGCGCCCCACGAGCACGCCGGCGACCGCAGTTCCGCGCAAACGCTCGACCATGTCCTCAGGCGCCACGCAATCGCCGCTGCCGAACACCGGAATCGAGACGCTGCGCGCCACCTCGTCGATCAGACCCCAATCCGAGTGCCCCGCATAGGACTGCACGGCGGTGCGGCCATGCACCGCTACGGCCGCAGCGCCGGCGTTCTCCATCCGGCCAGCGACCTCGGCGGCGTTGACCTGCGTGTCGTCCCACCCCGCACGCATCTTAACGGTAACCGGAATCGACACGGCCTGGGTCATCGCCCGAACCACGGTGGCGGCATGCTCGGGCGTCCGCATCAGGCTGCACCCCGCCTCGTGCTTGGCGATCTTTGGCACGGGACAGCCCATGTTGACGTCGACGATGTCAGCGCCCATAGCCTCGACGATCCGCGCGGCCTCCGCCATCTTGCCGGAGTCGCCACCGAAGATCTGGATGGACACCGGACGCTCCTCCTCGGTGTACTCGGCGTACTCGAGCGTCCGGTCGATCCCGCGAACCAGCCCTTCGGAACTCACCATCTCGGTGACGACGAGCCCGCAGCCGCCGCCGTGTTTGACGAGGCGACGGAAGGCGCTGTCTGTCATTCCCGCCATCGGGGCCAACGCGAACGGCGATTCGAGTGTGACCGCACCGATCTTCACTGTTCTCCCTCGCAACGAGCAGATTGCCTGCTAAAGGCGGCGACACCGCTGACACCGATCCGCTGACTTCTCAAGAATTAGTAGGCCTTGACGTCCGCCGCGTCGACCTCGACGGACACCGCCTGGCCGATCAGATCGACCGACAGCACGAGCCGGGCGTGGGAGCCCTTCCGGACGAGGCGTCCGACCACCCCGCGCAGCGGGCCGTGCACCACCTCGACCATCATACCTTCGTGGATGAGCGGACAAGGGTCGTACAGAAGATCGGTGTCGACGAGACGCCGAATGCTGTCGATCTGGTGCGGCGCAATCGGGGCTGGCTGGCCGTCGAACGACACGATACTGACGACACCGGCGCACCGGAGAATCCCCACACGGCTCTCGGCGTCGAACCGCCCGAAGCAGTAGCCTGGAAACAACGGCCAGTCGATCTTCTTCCGGCGGTCCTTCCAACGACTCCACTGCGTGATGGTCGGCAAGAAGGTCTCGACCTGCTTGCGCTCGAGCTGGTCTCGCACCACCTTTTCGTGGCGTGAGCGGGTCCAGATGGCGAACCAGTGCCTGGGCGACGCCTCGACCAGAACGCCGAGACCGTCATGACTCAGAGCGTCGGATGTGTCCGGCAGGAGAACCATCGCGCCGACGCACGCCTCAGAACCCGTCTCCAGCGATGTCCCGGTTGCCCAGGTACTCGTCGTAGAGGCTCTTCGAGCCTTCGTCCATCCACTCGACAATCGCTTCGTTGCGGAGCCTGTTCAGATATTCTCTGAGGGCTCGGAGCCGCCGTTCGCTGAAGACGTTAGCCGCGATGCCTTCGCGGACCTCGTCGAAGGCCGTGGCGGTCGGCTGCGTAGCCGCTTCGAGCTTCAAAATCTGATACCCGGTTGTCGTCCGCTGGACGTCGCCGACCGCCCCGACCTCGAGGGTCTCGATCCGCTCGCGCACCGGTCCCGCCAGGTCGGCCAGCTCGATCGGGCCGATCAGCCCTCCGTTGGCCTGGGAGGCCGCGTCGGACACCTCGGATGCCACCAGCCCGAAATCCTCGCCGGCCAGGACCCGCTCAAGCGCCGACGCCGCCAACGCCCGCGCACGGTCGTCCCGCGCTCCGTCAAGCGCACCACTCTGCTCGGACACCGCGATCAGGATTTCACGTAACGTGACGGTCGCCGGATCGGTAAATTCCTCGAGGTGGGTCTCGTAGTACTCGCGGGCCTCGGTATCCGTGATCGACACCCGGCCCAGGATCTCGATCTGCTCCACCTGGTTGACCCGCATCTGCCGCTCCATCGACTCGCGTAGCTCGGCCAGCGTCATCCCTTCGTCGCGTTCGAGCGCCTCCAACAACTGAGCGTCATCCAGACCGTTCTCCTCCTTGATGCCGTTCAGAATGTCCTGGAACTGCTCGTCGCCCAAGGAATACCCGAGCTCGCGACCCCGCTGTACCATCAGCAGCTCCTCGACCGCGTTGACGATAAGCTCCGGAGTGAGCGCCTGGACCACCTGGCGCAACTCGTCGTCAGTCTGTGGCACTGAGCCGCTGGCGCGCACGGCTCTGATCTGCGCCGCCTCGAGGTCGGTCTGCGTGACGAGGTCTCCGTTCACCTTCACCAGAATCCGCTCGAGCACGACCGCGCCTGGAGTATCGCTGGCAAGCGACTGCGCCGGCACCGGCTGAGCCAGCGCCGCGGTCGCCCCGATCACGGCCAGACCTCCGATGATTCGTTGAACGCGTGTCTGCATCGTTCACCCCACCGGCTACGATTCTATCGCTTCGAGCCCGCGCAACTCCACCAGCACCCCGCCGACCCGCGCGAACAGCTGCGCCGGTCCCTCGCGGTTGCGATCCGCACGTTGGAACTCGACCCGCGAGAAACCAGCCCGTACCTCGTCGCTGCGGGCTCGTGCGGTCCACCAGGACAGGTCCCCGGGCTGGTGGGACCTCGTCGCGTCTGGCTCGCGCAGGTCGACAGTGAGCGTGGCGGGAGGTTTGAGCCGCGTGTCCGGCCTCCGCTCGACGAACTGGACCAGCCGGGTCGCGTCCACAAGGGTAGTGGCGCCGAACTTTATGACGAGCACATGGCCCTTCCGGTCGATCGTCTCGACGCCGAGCCGGTCAGCCAGCAACCGGATTCGCCCGTAGTCGGCCAGTGTGGCCACCGATGGCGGAATCGGGCCATAGCGGTCGCAGAGCTCGTCGAGCACCACCGTCAGGTCTTTCTCGGTGCGGGCCGCCGCGACTCGGCGATACACCATCAACCGTTGGGTCATGTCGGGGACATAGCTCTCATCGATCCTCAGCTCGACGTCCAGGTTGACCATCGCTCGCACGCTATCCGCGACCTCCTCTCCCTTCAGCTCCAGCACTGTTTGCTCGAGCAGCTTGACATAGAGATCGAACCCGACCGACTCGATGTGTCCGCTCTGTTCGCCGCCAAGCAGGTTGCCAGCGCCACGGATTTCGAGGTCGAGCGCCGCGATCCGGAATCCGCTCCCCAGATCGCTGAACTCCCGTATCGCTGCGAGCCGCTTTCGGGCCACCGGAGACAAGGTCTCTTCTGGCGGCACGAGCAGGTAGGCGTAGGCCCGCCGGTCGGACCGTCCCACCCGGCCCCGCAGCTGGTAGAGCTGCGCCAGCCCGAAGCGCTCGGCGTGGTTCACGATGATGGTGTTGGCATTGGGGATGTCGAGGCCGTTCTCGATGATCGTCGTGGCGAGCAGCACGTCGAACTTCCGCTGCACGAAGTCGACCATGCACTGTTCGAGGTCCTTCTCGCGCATCTGACCGTGCGCCACGGCCAGTCGTGCCTCGGGCAGCAGCCGCGCCAGGAAGTCGCCCATGGCATAAATCGAAGTCACACGACTGTGCAGAAAGTAGACCTGCCCGCCCCGCTCGAGCTCGGTGCGAATGGCGCGCCCGATTACCTGATGGTCGAATCTGACCACGTTGGTCTGTATCGACTGGCGATCCTTGGGTGGCGTCTCGATGACCGACATGTCGCGGATGCCGACGAGCGACATGTTGAGCGTGCGGGGAATCGGCGTGGCGGTCATGGTCAGGACGTCGACCCGATGTCGTAGCTGTTTGATCCGTTCTTTGTGAGCCACGCCGAATCGCTGCTCCTCGTCGACAACCAACAGCCCGAGGTCACGAAACCGGACGTCCTTCGAGAGAAGCCGATGGGTGCCGACGATGATGTCCACCTTGCCGGCGGCCAGATCCTCGAGCGTCTGTTTCTGCTCGGTGCGGGTGCGGAACCGGCTGACCAGATCGGTCCGGACCGGGAACGCGGCGAACCGGTCGGTCACTGTCTTGTAGTGCTGAAACGCGAGCACGGTGGTCGGTGCCAGCAAGCCGACCTGCTTGCCGTCCATCACGGCTTTGAACGCCGCCCGCATCGCTACCTCGGTCTTACCATATCCGACATCTCCGCAGAGGAGGCGGTCCATCGGCGACCTGGACTCCATGTCTCGCCGGATGTCAGCGATCGCGGTCTCCTGGTCTGGGGTGAGTTCGTACTCGAATGCATCGTCGAACTCGCGATGCCAGTGCGTGTCTGGGCTGAACGCGTGGCCCGACACCGACTTGCGCGCCGCGTACAGCTTGAGCAGCTCCTCGGCCATGTCCCGCATGGCGCTACGGACCTTCGTCTTAGTCCTCGCCCATGAGGTCCCGCCCAGCCGATGGAGGGTGGCCTTCGCCGTCCCCGTATATTTCTGGAGCAGGTCGAGCTGCTGCACCGGGACGAACAGCTTGTCCTGGCCGGCGTAGCGCAACTCCATGAATTCGTGGTGCTCGAGCCCGACCGGAATTTGCTTTAGCCCAACGAACTTCCCGACACCATGATCCACGTGGACGACGTGGTCGCCGATCTTCAAGTCGCGGAAGTCGGACAGGAACGACCTGGCCGGTCCGGTGCGCCGCTGGCGCACGCGCCGCTGCTCGTCGAAGACATCCGGCTCGGCGAAAATCAGCAACCCGGCGTCAGGTAGCCGGAACCCCCGGGTCAGCTGTCCGGTCGCGACAAGCAGCGCCGCCCCGTGGATATCGTCGGCCTGGTCGACCGCTAGGGCCGTCACCTCGTACTCGGCCAGCAACTCAATCACACGCTCGGCCCGCCCTGGCGTGCCGGCCACCAGCAACGCCGTCTCTCCACGTTTCCGGACCCCGATGATCTCGGCCACCCAGTCCGCCACCCGCCCGTGAAACTCCATTACCGGCTGGGCTGACACGTGCCGCACCGCGGGCACGGTGTGTTGGTCCTCCCAGAGTTGCTCCAAACGCGCGGCTGACTGCAACCACCCGTCCACCGCCGGCCACTCGGCAAACAGCCGGGCAGGCGGCACCACCTCGTCCCCACGCGCCACAGCATCCGCGAACCCGGCCGCCGCCTGCTCTATCCGTTTCCCGATCGTGGCTCGCGACTCATCTGCCTCCGACAGGTAGATGCGATATCCCGGTATCCGCTGCAGAAAGTCTGGCAGCCAGGCCGATCGGTCGGCTTCAAGACCTGGGGTTTCCTGGTCGGGATCCAGCTCGAACAGCTCTCGCAGCGGCAGGATCTCGGCGCGGTCGATCGACCGGATCGATCGTTGGGTGGCCGGGTCGAACCGGCGTAGGGACTCCAGGCTGTCGCCGGCGAACTCGGCCCGGATCGGCTGGTCATCCCCCGCCGGGAAAAAATCGACCACTCCGCCACGGCGGCAGAACTCGCCGTGTGCGTCCACCGGGTCCTCCGGCCGGAACCCAGCATCGGCCAGCAGGTCTCCCAAATCCGGTGGCTCGAGCAGCGCTCCGATCTCGAGGCTGGTGCCGGCCGCCCGAAGGCGATCAGGTGGACTCAACCGTGGCAGCAGCGCAGCAGCGGCGGCGACGACGACGCGCACGGAGCCGGTGGCGAGACCGTAAAGTGCGCGTGCGCGCGCAGCGGCGACGTCGAAGTGCGGCGCGAGTCCGCGATACGGATCGACCTCGTGCGACGGAAACGGCAACACCCTGCGGCGAAGCTCGTCATCCGATAGCCCGGCCAGACCGCCGAGGAAGAAACGAACATCCGCGGTCATTTGTTCGACATCGCCGTCGGTCGGAACGATGACGACGACCACCGCGTCGGCGGCGGCGGCGGCCACCGCGAAGCCCTTGGCGGCTGGCGAGAGACCCCAGATCGGGCCGGCCGCGCCAAGACCGGCTCGGGTAGCCGCCGACTTGAGCAGGGCGCGGAGGGCGAGGGAGGTTCCGGTCACTGGGGAATCGGCGGGGCTCATCCCCCGACTGCCGCATGGCTGACAAAACCGGGCCGCGGATGCCGGTACCCGGGGCTAGGAGCCCGTGGTGGAAGCCCCGTATCCGACCGGCGTTGCATCCCGCCTGGATGGCGTTGCTCCTCGGTCACACATGCCCCACCAATGTGCTCCCTCGTCGCGCCTTGCCAGCTGGGCGCATCGCCGCTCTCGGTGAATCGCCGCGTTTCACCACGGGCTCCTCGCTCCACCCTCTACCCCCGGTCGCCGGCCTCCGGGCTCCGGGGCCCGGGCTCCAGAGAGGGGTCGTCAGCCGCCTTAAACCGCACGTTCTCGGTGAAACTCCAGGCATGGCTGGGCCGGTAGATGCCGACGTCCTTCGTTCTGGATTTCACCCGGAACGTGTAGAGCAGACGATGGTAGTCGTAGGAGGACCCGTCGCGCTTGTGGGCCGCCACGTCGAGCTTGTAGGTACCCTCCACCAGGTCGAGCCGGTCGATTGCGAACACCACTTCGCCCTCGCCCTCGAGCGACTCGGACTCCATCTCCTCGATGCTGGTGTTCGTGCCGTAGCAGCACACGCCATCCGTACTGAAGATGCTGATTCCGAAGGCGAAGTCATCGACCGGGTGCGCGGCGCGGACCTGCATGCGGATCGTCAACGGCTCGCCCGTGTGAAAGACGTGCGCGGGGCCATGGTCGCCCTGTAGCGTCACCTTCTCGATCTGTACGGTGCCTGACCCCCAGCGGCCCTCCTTCGCGACAAACATGTCGGTGGGCGGTTCATCGTCATCGGCTGCCTCTGGGTGCGGCGCGTCCGCCTTCAAGCCGGCCGGCGCCGCGTCGGGCACGACGGCCTCGCTGACCGTGCCGGGCGGCGCCCGGGTAACCGGCGTCTGCTGCACCTTCGCGTCCTCGGCCGCGAGATGCTGGTCTTCGGCTTGCTCGACGTCGGTCAGATACCTCTGCACGACCCGCTTCGGGTCGCCGGTGGTCCGGTTCTGCCCAGCGTCGAGCCAGACCGCCTCATCGCAGAACCGCTCGACCATCGACAACCCGTGGGTAACAAGCAGGATGGTCTTGCCGCGTCGCTTGAACTCGGCGAACTTATCCAGACACTTCAGGCTGAAACCCTCGTCACCCACCGCGAGCACCTCGTCCACCAGGAGGACGTCAGGGTTAACGTGGACCGCGACCGCGAACCCGAGCCGCATATACATCCCGGACGAGTAGGTCTTGACCGGCGCGTCGATGAAGTCCTCCAGTTCGGCGAACTCCACGATCTGGTCAAAGGCGTCGGTGACCTCCCGGCGGGTCAACCCCAGCATGATGCCATTGATGAACACATTCTCCCGACCGGAGATCTCTGGGTGGAACCCGGCCCCCAGTTCGATCAGCGCCGACACCCGGCCATTGACGCGCACGACACCGCTGGTCGGCTTCGTGATACCGGCCACCAGCTTCAGCAGCGTGCTCTTCCCGGAGCCATTTCGGCCGATGACGCCATAGGACACCCCTGCCGGCACTCTCAGCGAGACATCGCTCAGCGCGCGGAACGACTCGTCCGGCCGGAGGTGCTTGACAAGACTACCGGTCAGCAGGGCGCTCTTCAGGGTGGCGAACTGCCGGCGGTGGCCGTGTCGCCGGTACACCTTGGTGACGTGGTCGATCTCGATCGCAGGCATGGGTTCCCTAGTAAGGTGCTCGCCCTTCTCAGACCTCCTCCGCGAACGAGTCGCGCAGGCGGTCGAACAACGCGTAGCCCGTCAGGAACAGCACCACGCCCGCGAACGCCAGAGCTAGTAGCCATTTCCAGTG
>CAUZDS010000009.1:0-105143 GCA_963578725.1 Vicinamibacteria bacterium | reverse complement strand
ACGGGTTACAGCTTCGTGAGAAACAGAAGGTCAAGCGCACCTACGGCGTGCTCGAAAGTCAGTTCAGACGCTACTTCGCCGCGGCCGAGCGCCAGCGCGGGATCACCGGGGAGACCCTGCTGCAGTTGCTCGAGCGTCGACTCGACAACGTCGTCTACCGCCTGGGGTTGGCGACGTCTAGAGCGCAGGCACGACAGCTCGTCCGGCACGGGCATTTCCGTGTGAATGGGAGGCGCGCCGATGTGCCCTCATATTCGCTCAAGTTTGGCGATGAGGTGAGTGTGCAGGAGCGTAGCAACGAGAAAGCCTCCATCCTATACGCGATGGACGAGGTTAAGGGGCGGGGCATTCCCGAATGGCTGGAGTTCGACGCCAGCACGAAGACCGGTCGGGTCGCGTCGCTGCCGACCCGGGACCAGATCAACCTGCCCGTGCAGGAGCAGCTGATCGTCGAGTTGTATTCGAAGTAAACGAACGAGACGCGCGCGCCGCTTAGCAGCGGGCCACGCCGGTCCGGAGACAGAAAGGATTGACTCGATGTTGTGGAAAGGCTTTCAGCGACCGAAACGGCTGGAGTTCGACGCCGAGACGCTGACGGATCGGTTCGCTCGCTTCCATGCTCAGCCGTTCGAGCGCGGTTTTGGGACCACGATTGGCAACGCCTTGCGCCGGGTGCTGCTGTCGGCCGTGGAGGGTGCCGCGGTCACGAGCGTCAAGATCGATGGCGTGCTCCACGAGTTCTCACCGATTCCGGGCGTGGTGGAGGACGCGACCGATATCATCTTGAATCTGAAGCAGATTCCGATCAAGTTGCACGTGGACCAGACGAAGACCGTGTATTTGAGGGCAGATAAGCCGGGAGAGGTCACGGCGGCCGACCTCGAGGCCGATGCTGATGTCGAGATCCTCGAACCGGACTTGCACATCGCAACCGTGGCCGACGGCGGCTCGTTGCACATGGAGTTGCGTGTGAGGCAGGGCCGTGGCTACGTCTCGGCCGATAAGAACTTCGATGAGGACCTGGGCATCGGCTGGATCCCGGTCGATTCGGTGCACTCACCGGTGCGCAGGGTCCACTATCTGGTCGAGGCGGCGCGACTCGGCCAGAGGACCGACTACGACAAGCTCACAGTGGAGGTCTGGACCGATGGCTCGGTGACGGCACGCGACGCGATCTCGCTTGGCGCGAAGCTGGTACGCGACCATTTGAGCATCTTCATCAGCCTCGAGGAGCCGGTCGATGCGCCGCACGAGCCGGACTCGGGGCTCCGGCAGTCGGAGGCGAACGAGCACCTGGACAAGAGCGTCGAGGAACTGGAGCTCTCGGTCCGTTCTTACAATTGTCTGAAGAACGCGAATATCCGTACGATTCGCGAGTTGGTGCAGAAGACCGAGCCCGAGATGCTGCGCACCAAGAACTTCGGACGGAAGTCGCTCAACGAGATCAAAGAGATCCTGGGGAGAATGGGGCTCGGTCTCGGCATGCGTCTCGACCAGCCGGCGACGATCGATGCTGAGGCCGACGTCTAGACATGGGGCTCTGACGACGGGGAGGCCAGCGTTTTCGCCGAAGCCTTCGGCGGCGTCTGGAGGTCTGGCGGCGCTGTCAGCGGCGCGTGTGCGAGCAGGCACCATCGAAGCGTAGTTTTACGAGAGACGGTAGGTATGCGACATCGAGTAGCGCACCGAAAGCTGGGTCGTGTGACCGAGCATCGACTCGCCACGCTGCGAAACCTGGCGCAGATGTTGTTGCGTCATGAGCGAATCGACACGACCTTGGCCAAGGCGAAGGAGTTGCGACCTTTCGTGGAGCGGTTGATCACGGTTGCCAAGCGGGGTCTCGGGGACGGCGCCGACACGATGCGAGCATTGCACGCGCGGCGGCTGGTGGCGCGGGATCTGGCCGACAGGGCGGTGGCCACCAAGCTGTTCAAAACGATCGCGCCGCGGTTTGCCACGAGACCAGGGGGCTATACCCGTGTGCTGCACCTCGGACGGCGGCAGGGAGATTGCGCCGAGATTGCCCAGATCGAACTGATTGGCAGCGAGTACGACCCGCACGCGGACGAGGTCACGGACACGCCCGAGCAGACAGCCGAGGCTGTTTCGAAGGGTGTCGGGGGACGGCTACGCGCTGCGGCCAAGCGACTGCGTGGCGGTCAGAAGGGCGGCGAAGAGCCGCGAACGGATCCGGACCCAGACTCCAAGTAGCCCGCGTCGATCATCAAGGCGCGACCGGCGCTGTCCAATCTCCTAAGGCGCTGGGTCTGGTGCCTAGCTCGCCTCCTGCTCGCCTTCCTCACCGCGCGCCGCCTTTATCTCGGCGATGACCTTCTCCATGATGTGTGCCGGGACCTCGTCGTAGTGTGAGAACTCCATGTGGTACGAGCCGCGTCCGCCGGTTGACGATGTCAGCTGTTGCTCGTAGGTCAGCATCTCGGCCATCGGAACCTGTGCCTTGATTGAGGTCGCGGTGCCGCGGGTCTCCATACCGCCGATCCGTCCCCGCCGGCTGTTCAGATCCCCCATCAGATCGCCAGCGAAATCACTTGGCGCGGAGACCTCCACGTTCATCACCGGTTCGAGCAGGGTCGGTTTGGCCCGCGACATGGCATCGCGCAAAGCCAGCCGTCCAGCCATCCTGAACGACATTTCATTCGAGTCGACCGCGTGAAACGACCCGTCGTAGAGTGTGACCTGGAAGTCCACCAGGGGATATCCGGCCAGACACCCTCGCGCCCGCTCCTCCTGGATGCCCTTCTCGATGGCGGGAATGAAGCCCCGCGGGATCGCGCCGCCGAAGATCTCGTCCACAAACTGAAAATCCTGTCCCCGCGGCAGTGGCGCCACCTTGATCTTGCAGTCGCCGAACTGGCCGTGTCCGCCCGTCTGCTTCTTGTGACGGCCGTGCGCCTCGGTGGCGGTCCTGATGGTCTCGCGATATGGAATCCGCGGCAGCCTTAGATTGACCTCGACGCCGAACCGTCTTTTGAGCTTGGCCACCATGACCTCGATGTGCAGCTGTCCCTGTCCCGACAGAAGCAGCTGCGAGGTCTGCGAGTCGCGGGTGTAGTGGATCGTCGGGTCCTCCTCACGCAGCCGCTGCAACGCCGTGCTGATCTTCTCTTCGTCGGCCCGGCTCTTTGGCTCGATGGCGTAGGACAGCACCGGTTCAGTGAACTGAAACGGCGGGAATCGCCACGTGGTGTCCCTGGTGGCCAGTGTATCGCCGGTCCGAGTCTCTTTCAATTTGGCGACGGCGCCCAGATCACCCGCCTTGACCTCCGCGACTGGATCCTGCGTCTTACCCTGCATCAAGGTGACGCTGCCTACCCGTTCTGCCGCGCCGGTGCTGACATTCTTGATCGTTGAGTCCGACCGTAACGACCCAGTCGCCACCCGGAACATGGTGATCCGCCCGGCGAACGGGTCCGCGATGGTCTTCCAAACCAGCGCTGCGGTCGTGCCGTCGTCTGGGTCGGAGGAGGCTGGCTCACCGCTGGTTGCATCGACGACGGGTAATGTCCGGTCTATCGGGGGCGGCACATACGCGAGGATGGCATCGAGCAACGGCTGGATACCGAGGTTGGCGGTGGCTGATGTGCATACCAGAGGAAAGACCTGTCGGCGGGCGGTGGCGGCCTTGAGCCCCGCTTCCAGCTCGGGCTGCGTGAGCGTACCTGCCTCGAAGAACTTCTCCATCAGGCTGTCGTCGGCTTCCGCCACGAGTTCGATCAGCGCCTCTCGTAAGACGTTGGCTTCATCGGACAGCTCTGGAGCGACCTCGCCGACGGTGGGAGTGCCGCGGCCGTCCTGGCTGAATATGGTCGCCGTCATAGACACGAGGTCAACCACCCCGTGGAAGCCGCTCTCTTCACCGATCGGAAGCTGAATCGGTACGACCGTACGACCGAAGACCCCGTGCAGCGATTCGAGCGAGCGTGACAGGCTGGCACGCTCCCGGTCGAGTCGGTTGAGCACGACGAGACACGGCAGCTCGAGCTCCTGCGCTGCCGCCCACACTTTTTCCGTCAACACCTCGACTCCGGCGACGGCATCCACGACGACGATTGCGACATCGGCGACTCGCAACGCCGCGCGCGCGTCGCTGAAGAAGTTGGCCATCCCCGGCGTGTCGATCAGATTGATCTTTGTCCCGTTCCACTCAGCGAACGCCGTGCTGCCAGACAGCGTGTGCTTACGCGCAATCTCCTCTTCGTCGAAATCCGTCACGCTCGTGCCGTCATCGACGAGACCGAGCCTGTTCACTGCGCCGGTATCGAACAACAGTGCGGAGGCTAACTGGGTCTTACCGGCGCCACTATGACCGACCAACGCCACGTTGCGGATATGGTCCTGGTCGTACACCTTCATAGCTCGACTGTCCCCTGGCTGGGTCGAGCGGGGACAGGCCCCACCCGACTGGTAGACGCCGATGATGCGAGACCCAGATCCTATGCGACTCCGTGAACCCGCTCAAGGGGCCGGTGGCCTGGAGGCACCCGTGGTGAGAGCCGGGCTGCGTTCGGCCGGCGCCGCATCCAGCCAGGGCGGCGTCGCTTCTCCGGTCACACCTCCCCCCAATGCGCTCCCTCGTCGTGCCGGGCGCTGGACGAGGCGGCAGTGCCAACGCGGGGTCCATTACGGGCTCCCCGAGCGGACCGGCTACTCGTAGCGCAGCGCCTCGATCGGGTCGAGACGCGCGGCCTTGATGGCGGGGAGGAGCCCGAACAGAATGCCGACCGACGCCGAGAAGCCGAGGCCGAGGGTGAACGACCACCATGGCAACGAGATCGGAAATCCGGTAGCGTAATGGACCCCTACCCCGATACCGCTTCCCGCGAGAATGCCAATCACGCCCCCCACGGCCGTCAGGCACGATGCCTCGAGCAGGAACTGCCAGAGGATCTCCTTCCGTTTCGCGCCGATCGCCCGGCGAGTGCCGATTTCGCGGGTACGTTCGGTCACCGAGATGGTCATGATGGCCATGACGCCGATGCCGCCCACCATGAGGGCGATCGACGAGACGATGACCAGGGAAAGAAGTGTTGCGCGGCTGATCTGGTCCCACAAGGCGAGGATCGCATCCTGAGTGATCAGCTCGAAGTCGTTGGCCTCGTCCAGCCGCAATCGGTGCCGAATTCGCATGACCCGCTCGATGTCTCCCAGCGCGACGTCGCGGGTCACGTCATCTCGCGGGATGGCGGCGATCATCACGGCGCGCAGTTCGCCGCCGAACATCCGTTCGGCCCTGATCCCGAACTGTTTCTGATAGCTCGTGTGTGGAATTACGACGAAGTCGTCCTGACCCATGTTGAATCCACCCGGGCTGGGCCTCTGGTCGAGCACGCCGATCACGGTGTAGCGAGTGTCACCAAGCCGTAGTTTCCTGCCGATCGGGTCGACGTTTGGGAACAATGCCTGATATGGGGTTTGACCGAGCACGACGACCGGTGCTCGCCGTCGTGTTTCACCAGGCGTGAAGAACCGGCCCGCGACCACGTCGACGTTGAACACCTCGGCGTAGCTTGCCGTCGACCCGAAGACGTCGATCGGCTTCGAGCGTTTCGACTGGTAATGGACGCGCTCGCGTGTCGAGTTGCCGCCCTGGCCGAGCACGATGTTGACCGACGCGAGCGACGTCGCCTGGTCGGCGATCGCCACCGCGTCACCCGGGGTGAGGTTGGGACGTCGCAGCAGTTCGGCCAGCTCGCGACCGGAGCCCATACTGATTGCGCTGAACTTCGTTACGAAGATCGTGTCTGACCCCATTGCGCGGATGCTGTCCCGCAGCGACTGGTCGAATCCCAGGATGAGGGAGGTGCTTCCCACGATCGACATGATTCCGATAACGACGCCGAGCACGGTCAGGCCGGAGCGTGTCTTGTGCTCGCGCAGCGTGTCGAGGGCCATGGCGACGATTTCGCGGAACAGTCCGCCTCGGAAAGGGCTCATTCAGTTTCCCGTCAAGGTCGTTCGCGAAACAATTTCCGGGTGGGTATCCAGGTTGGCGACGTTCTATCGTAGCCTGGCCGCTCGGGAGATGGCCTTGATGTGTCTGCGTACAGTGTTCGACTCATCGACATTCCGATCGGTTACGCTCGGTGGCGGGTGCCACGTCAGCGGCGGTTCAGCGCCGCTATCGGATCGAGCGCCGCGGCGCGTGCCGACGGGTACAGCCCGAAGCACAGCCCGACGACTGCCGTCATCGAGATGCCGAGCACGATCGACCATGGATGGACGCTGGCTGGCATCGGGGTTAGCGACCTGAGGGTGAGCGCCACGCCGAACCCGACACCGGTGCCGATGAGCCCGCCGAGCACCGAGAGCGTCACCGACTCGGCCAGCATCTGCCAGAGCACGTCGCGTTTGCGCGCGCCCAGCGCCTTGCGTAACCCGATCTCCTGGGTGCGCTCGGAGACCACCATCAGCATGATGTTCATGATCACGATACCGCTGACGACCAACGACAGTGCAACGACACCGAAGAGCACCGCGAATATCCCCGTGGTCGCCTGCTCGTAGATACCGAGCACCGTGTCCGACGTGAACAGGCCAAAGTTGTTGTCTTGGGTCGGGTGTAACCGTCGCTCGATCCGCAGTGCGCTCGTGGCCTCGTCCATGGCACGCTGACGCTGCTCTGGGCTTTCCGGTCGAGCCATCAGCGTCAGCGAGGGGCGCGGCCCGAACAGTTTGCGGAAACGCCCCAGCGGAATCACTACGTACTCGTCCTGCGACCGCCCGAACGTCGTGCCGGTCGGCGGGCTGACTCCGACGACGCGGAAATGGACACCTTGAATTTTGACCGTGCGCTCGAGCGGATCAGACTGACCGAACAGTCGTTCGGCCGTGTCCCAGCCGAGCACCGCGACACCGCGGCTGTGGTCGGTCTCGGTCTGGCTGAACAGGCGGCCCCGTGCGGCAGTGAAGGTCGGGAACTCGACGTAATCACCGGTCACCCCCCTGACCCGCACGTTCTCGAGCACACGGTCGCGATAGCGAACTTCGCCGTTGCGTCGGGCCTGTGCCATGACCGCGCCGAGCTGCGTGCTGAACCGCCGGATCGCCGCCGCGTCATCCAGCGAGATGCGTGGATTGTTGCGCGCCGCCTCGATCTCCGCTTCGCTCATGGTGAGACCGACTCGCTCGATCGTGAACGAATCGGAGCCAAACCGCGAGACGATGGCGCCGGCTATTTCGGCATTGACCCCCTGGATGAGGGACACCACGGCGATGATCGAGCCGACCGCGACGATGTTGCCCAGGATCGTCAGGAAGGACCGGAGCTTGTTAGCCCAGATCGTGCGCAGGGCGATGCCGGTGAGGTCAGCGACTCGGCCCACTGTCGACCATCCTGATCGCATCGCCGTCTTCGAGATTCCGCACCTCGCTGAACGGCCCGGTGATGATGAGATCACCCTGGGTCACGCCGGAGAGCGCCTCGAAGTAGCGCGCTCCGGCGATACCGGTCGTGACCGGCACGAACACGGCGTGACCCTGTCGCGCCACGAAGACGCCCTCGAGCTCCTTCTCGGAGCCCTCAGTCTGGGGTTCCTCGGCCGAGACCGCCGGTTCGACCTCCCTCCCACGGGGTTCGGTGCCGGCTCGTGCCACGGTCCCGTCTGCGTTGAGCATCACGGCCCGCACTGTGGCGGCCTGGATCGGGATAGCCAGCGAGTCAGTGCGGACGGCGGTTGTGATGTCAGCCGTGCAGGTGAACCCCGGGCGTACGCCTGGGATTTCGTCGTCCAGGGTCACCACCACCTTGAAGGTCGTGGCCTGTGACGCGCCGCCGGCCGCCGCCTGGATCGGGCTGTTCCCGATTTCGGTCACGGTCGCGGCGAACAGGCGGTCCGGGAGCGCGTCGATCGACACCTCGGCTGGTTGGCCCAGCGTGACACTCGGGATGTCAGTTTCGTCAACCTCGACCTCGGCCTCGATTACCGACAGGTCGGCGACGGTGGCCAGCACCGTGCCCTGGTTGTTCATGGTGCCGACGACGACGGTCTCACCTTCCTCGATGTTGCGCCGCGTCACCACGCCGGTAATGGGCGCCGTGATGGTGACCTTGGTCAACTCGTAGCGGGCGCTACCGAGGTTTGCCTCCTCCTGTCGGATCCGTTGCAGCTGGGTGGCGACCTCGACCTCCCGCGCCCGCAGCTCTGTGCTGCGGAGCGCAACCTCGGTGACCGCTCGCTCGTAGGTCTCGCGCGCGATCAGACGGAGTTCCCATAAGCTTTCCTGCCGTTCCAGGTTGTCCCTGGCGAGTTGCAGATTTACACCCGCCGACTCGACCGAGACTTCCGCCTGCAGGAGCGACGACCGGGATGCCTGGAGGGCGGCCTCGCCGCGCTCCACGGCCGCCCCCAGCGTCTCGGGGTCGATCTGGAGAAGGAACTGCCCGCGCTCGACACGGTCTCCCTCGTTGAACGCCAGACGGGTCACCCGACCCATCGTGTTGGCGCTGATGTCCACGGAGAGTCTCGGTTCGATCTTGCCGGACGCCGAGACGACCGCCCGGAGATCTCGACGTTCGACCATCTCAACCTGCACCTCCGGGCCGGTGGGCTGATCGAATCTGAGGGTGAAATACAACAGGGCGCCACCGACCGCCAGGACGGTGACGGTGCGCGCTACCTTGCGAAAACCGGTCAATAGGTCAATCCCCCAGTCGCACGAGAACGATGAACACATCGATCATATCCAGGGCACCGCCTAAGGGTCTCTGGGCGGACGCGGGTCGGCGCCTCTGTTTCTCGCATGGCGCCACGGTGACCGCCCGCCTTACGGACCGGTCTCCTCACCGGCTGGTTCTGGTTGCGCGACAAGCTAACAGATTTATTGTAACCCGTGTACTTGGTTAGCTCTTTCGTGTCTTGACCATATGCCACGACCTATTTGGGCGAGCATGAGCCGGTAAGAGTTCATCGGCCGGGTTTGGCGCTGTGGCGACGGTGCCCAGTCAGGGTAGATCGTCGGATCGGCGTTCGCCGATGGGCTGGTCTTGACACCGGCAGAGCGGTTGACTAGCATCGTCCCGCTCGTGGACCTGGCACCTCGGGTGCGGTCCACCGTGGCCCGCAGGCGCTGGATGTGATTGACCTCGTCCCCAAAGAGCTGTTCTTCACCAAGGGTGCCGGCAAGCACCGCGAGAAGCTGACGTCGTTCGAGCTGGCGCTGCGCTCGGCCGGCATCGCCGCCTGTAACCTGGTGCGGGTGTCCAGCATCTTTCCCCCCGGTTGCCGGGTGCTGGCTCGAGCCGAGGGCAAGCGGAGGCTCAGGCCGGGTCAGGTGACGTTCGTCGTGATGTCGGAAGCGGCTACGCGTGAACCGCACCGGCTCGTCGCCGCCACGATCGGCGTCGCTATCCCGCGCGACCGGAAACTGTTCGGCTATCTGTCGGAGCACCACAGCTTTGGTGAGAACGAAGAGACCGCGGGCGACTACGCCGAGGAGCTGGCGGCCGAGATGCTCGCCACCACGCTGGGTCTCGATTTCGACCCCGACAAGAGCTGGGACGAGAAGAAGGAAGTCTATCGACTGTCCAACCAGATCGTGCGTACGCAAAACGTCACCCAGACGGCTGTCGGCGACAAGCACGGACTCTGGACGACCGTGATCGCCGCGGCGGTGCTCGTCGGATGAGCGCGGCCGGGCCTCCCTGGCCCAGGCCCGGTACGCACTCCGTCCCGCTAGTGGTCCTGTTCCTGCTGGTCTCGGCGGGCCGGGTCGATGCACAGGTATTCGAGACGGTCGGCGTGCGGGCCCTTGGCATGGGCGGAGCTTTTGTCGCAGTCGCCGACGACGCTACCGCAATCTACTGGAACCCCGCCGGCCTGACTGACGTGTTCTTCAGCGGTGTGCTGGACGTGCAGCGGACTGACACGCGTCTCGACCCCGACCCGTTGCGCCGCGAGGGAACCAGCGAGTTCACCACGCTCGCAGCCATCGCCACTCCGACCCGCGGCCTGAGCTACTACCGGCTACGTTCGTGGCAGGTCGATCGGGTCTCAGGGGACGCCGGTGCTGAGCACGCCACAGCGTCGCTGACTTCACTCGTCACTCATCATGCGGGCGTCACGCTCGTCCAACGCTTCGCACCGGGTCTGACAATTGCGACGGTGCTGAAGGCGGTGCATGGCACCGTGGCGGTCGGCACGGGCACCGGGACGACGCCCATCCGCGAACTGTTCGCCCAGGCATCCGAGTTGGCCGGTCGTTCGACCATCCAACTCGATCTCGATGTCGGGGTGATGATCGGTGTCGGTGCGATCAAGGTGGCGCTCGTCGGGCGGAATCTCAGGGAGCCGGAGTTCGCCGCTGCCGACGACGTCGCGGCCAGCCTGGAGCGGCAGTTTCGCGCCGGTCTGGCGGTGCATCCCACCGGGTCGCTTGTCGTCGCCGTGGATGTCGATCTGGGCTCGACGGACACAGCGGCGGGTCCACGTCGTGCCGTCGCGGTGGGTACCGAGCAGCGGATCGGCTGGTTGATCGTGCGGGCTGGCGGCCGGGTCAACCTGGAGGACGACCGCCCAGAGCCGATCGCCACGATAGGGCTCAGCCTGGAGATACTATCCGGTGTCTGGCTGGACGGACAGGTAAGCGGCGGCCGGGACAATGGTGACCGGGGCTGGGGCGTCTCGGCTCGAGTCGGTGTCCTGTAGCGGGGGTTTTGGTTCGGCGACGCTGGTTCCCAAAATGCTAGCGTTGGCTGGGGATCTCGCGACGCGGCGCCGAGCTGCAGCCGGCGGCGTCCCGCCTCCGTCTTGCCCCCTCGCACGGCTGCGCTGTGGGGTCGTTCCACGTGACCCCCAGAGACGTCAGTACAGGCTAATTTATGTCACGCTACCACTCCTTGATATCTTCTCAATGTTTCAATAGATAAAGCTAATATGAGGCAGTACCCTTGACTGGTCGACAGCCGCCCCACTATTTTATTGACAATATAGGTCACACTCGCCGCGTTGCCGGCCTTCTGAACCAATGACACAGGAGCAGTGTGTCTATAGGCGATAATCGCGTATCGTCGTCATGTCGTCAGCAGGTGGACCAGAGCTTGCTAGCGTTCCTTCACATCTGGAAGTACGACGTTAGCGAGCGCACCAGGTCGGGACGTCCGGCGATCTTCGATAAACCAAGCCGCCGGTGCGCCTGGAGACTGGACAGTGACCGCGTGGCTGGCGATAGATGTGGAGAGAAGGGGAGTGCAATGAATGTGGGAGACGCCAAGGGCTTCACGCTGATCGAGTTGTTGATCGTCGTCGCGATCATCGGGACCATCGCTGCGATCGCCGTTCCCGGTCTGCTCCGGGCCCGCATGTCCGGCAACGAGGCGTCGGCGATCGGGTCGTTGCGCGCGGTCAACAGTGCGCAGTCGACGTACGCCGCCAGTTGCGGCAGCGGTTTCTACGCGCCGACCCTGACGCGGCTGGGCACGCCGCCCACGGTCGGCGGCGGTGACGGGTTCATCGGCACCGATCTGAATAGCGACCCCTCGACCAAGAGCAGCTATCAGATGGTGATGAGTCCCGGCGCGGTGGCGCCTGGTGTTCCCGCGTCTTGTAACGGCCAGGCCGCTGGTACCAGTGTGTCGACCTACTTCGTGAGCGGAGCGCCGTTGGCCGGCGGCGGCGTGCGCTTTTTCGGCACCAACCAGGGCGGCACGATCTACACATCGACCTCGGCCGTAGCGGTGACGCAGAACGGTGAACCGGCCGGCGCCGCGCCGATCCAGTAGTTGTCCGTGCCCGCGAGGTACGGCCGAACCGGCCGGAGCACTTGGCCGGTCCCGTGTGCGCGAGTGTCCTCTTCGCCGCGGGTCGTGTCGTCGCTGCCGGCCGGCCGGGATGACGGTGCACACCGCACCCATGTCCGACCGCGTCGGGCCGCGCCTTTCGACAGGAGTCACCCATGAGCCCGGTTGTCCGACGCGCCGTCATCGTGCTTGCCGTCATCGGCTTCGCGTCGGCAGCCGTTTCCACCTACGTGCACTACCAACTGGTCCGGGACCCCGGGTACACTAGCTTCTGCGACATCAACGACAGCGTCAGCTGCACCCAGGTCTATCTCAGCCGGTTCGGGTCGGTGCGCGGCATCCCGGTCGCGTTGCTGGGCGCCTTCTGGTTCGGTCTGGTCCTCCTGCTGACGGCAGCCGGCGGACGCGGGTCGGGCGCGCTCCACGAGAACATTGGCGGCTATTTGCTGGGGCTCTCCACGCTCGGGCTCGCCGTCGTGATGTTTCTCGGCTACGCCTCCTTCATGGTGCTGGGCGCCGTGTGTGTGTTGTGCGGCATCGTGTACGTGTCGGTCGTCGGCATCTTTCTGCTCGCGGGCGCTACCGCGTCGGTGCCGCTGTGGTCGATCCCGCGGCGCCTGTCCGGCGATCTGGGCCGGTTGTTCAGGACCCCGGTGGCGCTGGGTGTCGCCGGCGGGTATCTGGCCCTGACGGTCGCGGTGGCGCTGGCGTTTCCAGCCTCGCGGCAGGAGCTGGCTCCCGGAGCCGGCGCGGTCGCGGCGTCGGCTCCCGCGCCAGGCTCGGTGGACGACGGGTCGGAGTTCGAGCGGTTCTGGGACGCCCAGCCGCGTGTGGATCTGCCAGTGTCACGCGAGGGGGAGCAGGTGCTGGTACTGAAATTCAACGACTACCAGTGTCCGTCGTGTGCCCAGACCGATCTGATTTATGCGCCTATCTTTGCCCGGTACGAGTCGAGTCATCCGGCGGCGGTGCGACTCGTCAAGCTCGACTATCCGCTGGACCCCGAGTGCAACGAGCATGCGCCGATGGGAGGGCACACGGGCGCCTGTGAGGCGGCGGTGGCCGTGCGCCTGGCCAGACGAGCCGGTCGCGACGAGCAGATGGCGCAGTGGCTCTACGAGCACCAGCAGACGCTGTCGCGCGAGACTGTCCGACAGGGGTTAGCCGACCTGACCGAGATGACGGATTTCGACGAGATGTACGAGGCCACGCTGGAAGCGGTGAAGGCGGACATCGTGCTGGGCGACACGGTCGAGGTCGATGCGACGCCCACGTTCATCATCAATGGGGTACGGATCAAGGGTGGGTTGCAGCCGCAGTTCTTTGACGCCGCCATCGCGCTGGAGCTCGCCCGCGCCGCGGACGGACCGGCGTCGCAGTGAGTCCGACCGGATGACGTCATGTCGGGCTACGCGATCAGGCTCCAGGGGCTGACCAAGGACTACCCGACCGGCTTCTGGCGCCCGCGTCCGGTACGGGCGCTCGACGGGGTCTCGCTCGATGTGGCGCCCGGAGAGGTCCTTGGGTTTCTGGGGCCGAATGGCGCCGGCAAGACCACGACGCTGAAGCTGCTGATGCAGCTGATCTATCCCACGGCTGGCCGGGCCGAGATTCTCGGCCGACCGGCCGGCGACGTGGAGACACGGCGCCGGCTGGGCTACCTTCCCGAGCTACCCTATTTCTACGACAACCTGACGGCCGAGGAGTTACTGGTCTACTTTGGCCGGTTGTTCGGGCTTTCGGGGACGGACGCACGGAGCCGGGCGGCAATATTGCTCGACCGCGTGGGTCTCGGCGCGGAGCGGCGTCGACAGCTACGGAAGTACTCGAAGGGCATGCTGCAGCGCGTCGGGATTGCCCAGGCATTGGTCAACGATCCGGAGGTGGTCTTCCTTGACGAGCCGATGTCGGGGCTGGACCCGCTGTGGCGTCGCGACGTGCGCGAGTTGATCCGGTCGCTACGGCAGGAAGGGCGCACCGTCTTCTTCAGCTCGCACATTCTGTCCGACGTCGAGGCGGTGTGCAGCCGGGTCGCCATCATGGTGCAGGGAACCCTGGTCACCACCGGTAGTCTGGCCGACCTTGCGTTCGAGATCCGCGGGTGGGAGCTGATCGTGTCTGGCACCGACGACGGGATAGCGGCGCTGGGACTGGAGGGCGTCACGACGGTGGCCGACGGGCGGTATGTCGTGAACCTTCCGCTCGACAGGCCACCCGACCCGCTGCTGCCGGAGCTCGGCCGGCACGGGCTCCGGGTTATGTCGCTCACACCGCAGCACGAGTCGCTGGAGGAGTTTTTCATGCGTCTGGTGGCGCGTCGGCAGGAGACCGCGTCGTAGGCGTGTGCAGTCATGGCCGTCATTCCGCACATCGCGTTGCAGGTCTTCAAGGAGTCGATGCGCGACAAGGTCCTGTACAACCTAGTGCTGTTTGCGGTGTTATTGATCACCGCGTCCTATCTCATCGGGCAGCTCACGGTCGGACAGGACGTGAAGATCATCAAGGACCTCGGTCTGGGCGCGACCCATGTTTTTGGGCTGTTTATCGCCGTGTTCATCGGGATCGGGCTGGTCTCGAATGAGGTCGAGCGCCGCAGCATCTACAGCTTGCTGGCGAAGCCCGTGCGACGGCACGATTTGATCCTCGGGAAGTACGCCGGATTGGTGCTCACCCTGGCGGTGAACATCGCCGTGATGGCCGTGGCGATGTATGCGGTGCTCGGCTATATGGCCTGGGTCGAGACCGAAGAAATCCGGCAGAGCTGGGAAGCGCCGGCGACCGACCCGGCGATGTTGCGTGCTATCTTTCTGGTGTTCACCCAGCTAATGTTGGTGACCGCCATCGCCCTGTTCTTCTCAACCTTCTCGAGCCCAATTCTCTCGGCCGTGCTGACCTTCGGGCTGTTTGTCGTGGGGCATTTCAACGCCGACCTCCGGAATTTCGAGAGTGTGGTTGACTCGCGCGCGGCGGCCTATCTGGCCAGGGCCCTGTACTACCTGCTACCCAACCTCGCGCCGTTCGACGTTAAGGCCGCGGTGGTGCACGCGCAACCGGTGTCGCTCGGATACATGGCGTGGACGACCGGATACGCCGTCGCCTACATAGGCGCCCTGTTGCTGGCGGCGATGTTCATCTTCTCGCGGCGGGACTTCAAGTGACCGGGCGGCGCGCGAGCTGGTTGGAGCGGCCGGCACTATTTGCGGTCGCGATGGCGACGCTGGTCGCGCTCTTCGTGTCGTCGGTGGTGGTGCGTGACCGGGTCCACGCCGCCCCGATCGTCGAAACCCGGGTCCTCTACGTCCCGGACGGGACGGTCCTTGCCAGGATGGCGCTGTCGTTCGACGCGTTGCTCGCTGATGTGTACTGGATCCGCGCCCTTCAGCACTATGGCGCCACCAAACGCTCCGAGGTCGGCGAGAAGCGCTACGACCTCCTGGGACCGTTGCTCGACATCACCACAACGCTCGACCCCGGTTTCAACGTGGCGTATCGCTTCGGAGCGATTTTTCTGACCGAGGCCTACCCGAACGGTCCCGGTCGTCCCGATCTGGCCATTGAGCTGCTCCGGAAGGGCATTAAGGAGATGCCAGACAAGTGGGAGTACTACATGGACATCGGGTTTATCTACTACTGGTGGCTCCGGGACTACGAAAACGCGGCGGCCTGGTTCGAGAAGGCGGCGGATGTACCGGGCGCTTCCTGGTGGCTACGGGCACTGGCGGCCAACACGCTGGCTGCGGGCGGGAGCCCCGACTCGTCCCGTATGCTGTGGCAGCAGCTGTATGACTCGGCCGATAACGACTGGATCCGCAACGAGTCGGCACGGCGGTTGAGGCAGTTGCAGGCGCTCGACGACATCAGCCAGCTGGTCGCTGCGGCGCAGCGGTTCGTCGAGCAGACCGGACGCTCGCCGCAGTCGTGGGAGGAGTTGATCGCCGCGGGGTTCCTGGCCGGGCTCCCTGTCGACCCGACCGGCCGGCCGTATGTCATGGACTCCGCCGCCGGGACGATCAACGTGCCGTTCGACTCCGAGCTGTTCCCCCTGCCCGGGGAGGCACTGCCGCCGCTGCAATGACGGGACCACCCGCAGTCTGGCTGGTGGGCGCGCTGGGGCTCGCCATCGGCAGCTTTCTCAACGTTTGCATCTATCGACTGCCCCGCGGTGAATCGGTGGTGAGCCCGCCGTCACGGTGTCCGTCGTGCGGCCGGACGCTACGCTGGTTCGAAAATGTGCCGCTACTGTGCTACCTGTTGCTCGGCGGGCGATGCCGGACCTGCCGGAACACCGTGTCAGCCCTGTATCCCATTATCGAAACGGCGACGGCACTCGTGTTCCTGCTGCAGTACTGGCAGCTCGGTTGGCAGCCGCTGCTCGGAGTGCGGCTGCTGTTCGCAGCCGCAATGATCGTGCTGTTTGTGATCGACCTCCAGCATCGCATCTTGCCCAATGTCATCACGCTGCCGGGTGTCGTGGTCGGGGTGACGGCCAGCGTTCTGTTCGAACCGGGATGGCAGGCCTCGCTCATCGGGATGGTGGCAGGTGGCGGGGTCCTCTGGGCAGTCGGTGAGGCTTATTTGTGGATTTGCGGCGAAGAGGGTATGGGCATGGGGGATGTCAAGATGCTCGCCATGATCGGTGCCTTCCTGGGATGGCAGCTCATGCTGGTCACGCTGTTGATCGCGTCGCTGGCCGGGTCGGTGGTCGGGGGAGGCATGATCCTGATGAATCGGGGCAGCATGAAATATACGTTGCCGCTCGGGTCGTTTCTGGCGGCCGGCGCCCTGATCGCTACGCACGCCGGCCAACCGCTGCTCGACTGGTATCTGGGGTTCTACTAGACGTGTACCTCAGGACGCAGGAGGCAGGAGAGGCTGTATGGTGTTGCCAACGTCTGCGTCGCACGTGCGCGCCCGCGCCGGGAGAATCGGTCCGTACGCTGCTGACACGGATACTCGCGCCGTCTACGCGCGCAGGCCGATGGCCCTTAGCGCGCGGCTGAGGTCCTTCTCGGTGACGTCGTCCACGATGACCGTGTCGCCGATACCGTTTGGCAGGACGACGTGGAGGCGTCCGGCCACGACCTTCTTGTCACGCCGTATCGCGGCGAGCGCCTCTGACGCCGACAGGTCGGTCACCGATGGCAGCGGGCCCATCCGGCCGATCAGACCGGTCAGGGCTGCGTGGTCGGCCTTGTCTAGCAGACCGCGGGACACCCCGATCCACGCTGCTACCCGCATCCCGTATGCGACGGCCTCGCCGTGACGGAGACGTCGGTAGCGCGTCACCGACTCGAGCGCATGCCCGGCCGTGTGCCCGAAATTCAGCACCCGGCGCCGCCCCGCTTCCCGCTCATCGGCCGCCACCACTGTCGCCTTGATCCGGCACGAAGCGGCGACAATCTCAGCCATCACGTCCGGTTCGCGCGCGAAGATGCGCGGGAGGTCGGCCAACAGCCTTTCGAACAGTATTCGACTGGCGATGACGCCGTACTTGACCACCTCGTAGAGACCGGCGCGAAGCTCACGCTGCGGCAGGGTGTCCAGCAGTCGCGGGTCTGCAATGACCGCCGCCGGCGCATGGAAGGCACCGATCAGATTCTTGCCGAGCGGGTGGTTGACGCCCACCTTGCCACCGATGGAGCTGTCGACCTGCGCGAGCAAGGTCGTCGGTACGTGCACCAAGTCCACTCCGCGCAGAAACGTGGCGGCTGCGAACCCGACGGTGTCACCGATGACCCCGCCACCCACGGCGATGATCGCCGACTGTCGGTCGGCGCCGCCCTGGATCAGGCCTGTGTAGATACGCCTGACTGTCTGCAGCGTCTTTGACCGTTCACCGTCTGGCACCAGCAGATGTTCGATCCCCGGTAACGCCGCCGTCAGCGTCTCGCCATGCCGGCTCCAGACGGTGGGACTGGACACGAGCAGCCGCCGCTCCCCGACACCGGCCTCCGACAGCCAGCGCGCGATCTGCTCCACGAGACCGTGGGCGACAAAGACCGGATACGTGCGTGCGGAGCTGGGGATGTCGATACGTGTAGGCTGCATGAGTGTCGTTCGTTGGTGCCCCGAATCAGAGGTCCGTCACCAAATTCCCGGGCGGGGCATCCGCCGGGCGGCGTTGTGCCTCGGTCACACGTGCCCAATGTGCTCCTTCGTCGCGCCTGGCCAGCCGCGCGCCGCGCATAGGCCTTTAGGCAACCGACCTCTGACTCGGGACACTGAGACCAGGTGGACAGGATGGTAGGATAACAGCAATTTTTCGGGTGGAGGACCCACATTGATATCGGACAAGGACACCGCATTCGTCAAGGAGATCACCCCACGGTCTGAGGACTTCCCGCGCTGGTACACAGACGTTATTCGCCGCGCCGAGCTGGCCGACTACTCGCCGGTGAAGGGCTTCATGGTCATCCGGCCGTATGGCTACGCGATCTGGGAGCTGATGCAGCAGGCCCTCGACCGTCGGATCAAGGAGACCGGACACGTCAACGCCTATTTTCCGATGTTTATCCCGGAGAGCCTGCTCAAGAAGGAGGCGGCCCACGTCAAGGGGTTCTCGCCGCAGGTGGCCTGGGTCACCCACGGCGGCGAGGAGGAACTCGAAGAGCGGCTGGTGGTGCGTCCGACCTCGGAGGCGATCATCGGCACGATGTACTCGAAGTGGATCCAGTCCTGGCGCGACCTGCCGGTGCTGATCAACCAGTGGGCGAATGTGGTCCGGTGGGAGAAGGTGACCCGGTTGTTCCTCCGCACTACGGAGTTTCTCTGGCAGGAAGGGCACACGGTGCACGAGACTGAGGCGGAGGCCCAGGCAGAGACCTTGAAGATGCTCGGTGTTTACAAGGAGTTTGCGGAGACCGAGCTGGCGATGCCGGTGCTCGAAGGGGAGAAGACCGAGAGCGAGAAGTTCGCCGGTGCGGCGAAGACCTACTCGATAGAAGCCCTGATGGGTGACGGGCGCGCGCTTCAGGCCGGCACTTCGCACAACTTAGGGCAGAACTTCGCCAAGGTGTTCGACATCACGTTCCAGGGGCGGGACAAGACGGTGCAATACGCGTGGCAGACTTCGTGGGGCATGACCACGCGGCTGATCGGTGGGGTCATCATGACGCACGGCGACGATAGCGGGCTGATTTTGCCGCCGCGCATCGCGCCGTATCAGGTCGTGATGGTGCCGATCCCGCGCGGCGACTGGCGCGAGACGGTGTTGCCGCACGCCGAGCGGATCAAGCGCGACCTCGAGGGCGTGGGTGTTCGCGTGATGCTAGACGACCGGGAGGAGCATTCGCCGGGCTGGAAGTATGCCGAATGGGAGATGCGGGGCGTGCCGCTGCGCCTCGAGATCGGACCGCGAGACATCAAGAGCGAGCAGGTAATGCTGGTGCGGCGCGACACCCGCGAGAAGTTGCCGACCCCGCTGGCTGGCCTGACCGGTCGGGTCGAGGCGCTGCTGACCGAAATCCAGCAGGCACTCCTCACCCGGGCCGTCAAGTTCAGGGACGAGCACACGCTCAGAACCACCGACCGCGCCGAGTTCGACTCGAGCCTCGAAGGGCGCCCTGGCTACGTCGTCGCGCCCTGGTGCGGCTTGGCCGAATGCGAGACGCAGATCAAGACCGCCACCAAGGCGACCATTCGCAACCTGCCGCTCGACCCGCAGCCCGCCTCGGGAGCCTGCATCCAGTGTGGCCAGCCGGGCAAGGTGGACGCGTATTTTGCGAAGTCGTACTGAGGTGCTCCCGGAAGGGCTAGCGAGACCCTTCAGGCGCCAGTAGAGGACCCCTCGGCAGCAGGGGGGGGCTTCAGGCCAGCTGACAGTGGCGACGTGGACGGCCGGGTCGGGTGACCGGTGTCGCGCCGTCCCGCACCGATGAACTACTGGAGGCGCACCACGAGGGCGGCGCGGCGGTTCAGCCGCCGGGTCTCCTCGCGCGCATTGTCGTGCAGTGGCCGCTCTTCGCCGAAGGTGACAGTTTGTAGCCGGCCGGCCGGAATGCCGCGGCTTGTCAGGTAGTCGCGGACGGCGACGGCGCGACGCTCGCCGAGCGCCTGGTTGTACTCGGACGTGCCGATGTTGCAGGTGTGGCCCTCGATCGTCAGGTTCAGACCCGCATCGTCGTTCATCGCCACGATCGCCTCGTCGAGAATCCGCGTGGCGCCAGGCCGCAGCGTGAACCGGTCGAAGTCGAAGTGCACGTCCTCGAAGGCGTACTCCCTCGCGGGTGGCGGTGGTGGCTCCAGTACTTGGATCGTGACCGTGTCGGAGGCGGTGCCGCCGCGGCCGTCGTTAACGGTCACACTGATCGGCACGGGACCCGCCTGGTCGGGGCCGGTCCAGACCGCGCTCGCCTGGTTGGCCGGCTCCAAGCTGCCGGTCGGCGCACTCCACCGATAGGTGAGCGGGTCGCCATCCGGGTCGTTTGCGGTGGCGGTGACATTAGAGGTCCCGCCGAGCTCTACCTCGCACGGGTCGCAGTTCGCGGTGACCGTCGGTGGCCGATTCGCCGGCGGTGGCGCTGGGGGCGGTGGTGGCGGTGCTACGTAGCGTCTCACTCCCGGGTGATACCCGATCCGGAACTGCAACGCCGTGCTGTTGCCAGTTGAGCCAAGGGAGCCCGTCTCCTGGCCCACCGCGTAGCTGATACCCGCGCCGACGAACATCCCGCCGCTGCCCTGCCACATTAGGCCCAATGTCAGGTCAATGGGCGTGGCAATCGCCGACGTCAGGGGCGACTGCGTCAGGTCGATCCCCACGAGCGGTGTCGTCAGCACCACGTTGTCCTCGAACGGGACCTCGCCGTGCAGCTCCGTAAACATCCGGATCGAGCCGCCCGTCGGGAACCCGGCGCCGATGCCCCACCGGATACTGTTCCCCAGCGTGACACCATCCGGTTCGCCGCGCACGAGGAACCCGCCGAACCCGGAGAGCTCCACCTGTTCTCTGACGTTCTTGCTGACGACGAAGTCAACCATCACGTCGGGCTCACCGGTGCTCCTGCCGATCGCCTCGTCGCCGGTCGGCAGTTTAACGGCGGCCCGGATGGCGAGCGCCGCAGGCTGTTGCCTGTGCTCGGAGGCGATGTTGAGCTTCGCGCCGACGATCAGGTCACCGATACCGTCGCCGCTCCAGGTATCCGTGACGAACGGATATTCGTTCAGCACACCACCGTTGTCTGGATCGGCGGCACTGAACAGCGGCCTCGCCACCCGCTTGATCCGCGTGTCGGCGCGAACCGATCCGAATATCTCCGCGCGGTCGCCAATCCCGACGGCGAACGTGCCGATGAAGTGGCTGATGTCCGAGATGCCCTGTTCACGGTCGAAGTTGGCACGGTAGCCGCTGACCGACCATCTACCGTCCGGCAGGATCTCCCCGGTGGGTACGAACCATAGCCCGGTGTCCCCGAACCAGGTGGTGCTGGCCGGTCTGGTCTCGGCGGTCTCGCCATCCTGCGCGGTTGCCACACCACCGGCAACCAGCCAAAGGCAAGTTGCCAGAGATAGGGGGGCAAGGAATCGTCTCATCGCGCGTGTACCCTCCAGAAACGCCTCACGGCGCGTACGGCTGCGGCATCGTCCAGCCGCACAGAGTCCTCCCGCGGCATCGAGACGCCGCAGGGTGAATCCTCGGCGGGATCATACGGTCGCTGGCGTGGAAAAGTCAATGGCAATGGGCTCGAAGTGGTTGATATTGCAAGGGATGACGCTTCGATCAGCGCGTCTGGTGTTCGTCAGGCATCGTCCTTTTTCCGCCGGGGGGCCACGACCCAGGCGATGAGGATGCTCAGACCATAGAGCGCAACCATCGGCGCCGCCATCAGCGTAAGGGTAGCGGGGTCGCCGGTCGGGGTCAGCACGGCAGCGAGGATGAAGATGATGAGAATGGCGTACTTGGTGTTACGCAGCAGGAAGCCGGCGCTCACCACGCCGACACGGGCCAAGAACAACACCATCGTGGGCATCTGGAAGACGGCGCCACAGGCAAGCGTCAGCCGGACGTACAGCGAAAAGGCCGGCTCGATTCGCGGCATGAATGTCATGTAGTCGGTCGAGAAGCTGCCAAGGAACCGCCAGGCGATCGGGAAGAGCAGATAGTGTGAGAACAGGCATCCTCCGATGAAGAACAAACTCGACAGCACCACGAACGGGATGGCGAACTTTTTCTCGTGCCTGTACAGACCAGGAGCGACGAACCGCCAGAGTTGCAAGAGGACTACCGGTATCGCCATGATCAGTCCGACGAGCGCCGCAATCTTGATGTAGAGAAAAAACGCTTCGGTTGGCTCGGTGTAGACGAGCTGGCCGCCCTCGGGAAGGATCTCCTGGAGCGGCCGCATGATGAATTCGAAGATCGGGGAAATCAACGCGAACGCAATCAGGAACCCGACGAAGATCGCCGTGACCGTGATGACGAGCCGTTTTCGCAGTTCATCCAGATGGTCCAGAAAGGACATCCGGCCGTCGGTTCCGTCGAGCGCGTCTTCGTCTGGTTGCCCGTCGACGGGGTGCGGGTGGTCCGGGTTGGTCGCACCGGGCACGGGAAGGGCGGACATATACGCCTGGGTTCACGTCAGACGTTGTCTAACGTGTCGTGTTGCGGTTCTTCGGCGGGCGGTGCCGGCGCCGGTGCCGACCTGGGCGGATCAGGTCGGATCTGCTCCTCGACGTGGATTTCGTCCTCGAGGGTGTTGCGGAGATCGTTCGACGCACGCTTGAACTCGCCCAGGCTCTTGCCGAGCGAGCGCCCGAGCTCGGGCAGTTTCCGCGGTCCAAACACGATCAACGCGATCACGAAGATGATGAGCAACTCCGACATCCCGATTGAACCAAACATGATCGCGGCTCCTTCCGTCACTGACGCGACGCCGTGGGCCCGCGCCAGCACCACGACCCGCTGATGCTGCGGGGTGCGCCGTCAAGGCTGCTGTCACGGCGTCGCGAGTCGAGTCCGGTAATCGCACCACGACTCGGCTTTCGGCAACCGTTGCATCCTCGAACGGTCGGTCTTCGGACTCGGTTGAGTCGAACACGCCCTACGCGTTTCGTCCCGCCGTGCCTAGTCAGCCGATGCGGGGTGTCGGTGGTGCGGCCCCTCACTGGACACGCTACTTTCACCCCGATCGCATTATAGGAATGATGGCACAGGCTGGTCAAGCAACAGGCGTTCCTCGAAATCCAGGGAAGTTATTGAACCACAGTGTGTTAAGTCGTGCCATCGTGTGGAGTCCTGTCCGTCTGAGTTGCGTCGTCTGTTTCTGGTCCCAAGCGGTTCCTCATCGGGTCGGGCACGGTCTCGTGTCCCGCTGCGGACGAGCCGGCGTCGAGGGGCGGCCGGGTGGCAGATCTTTGTCCGTGACGGAGCACGATTTCTGCTAGCATCGTGGATATGAACGTGAAGCGCAGCGCGAGAACCTTGCCGATGGCGGTTGCGGTCGTGGTCGCATCAGCCTTGCTGGGTGGGCTCTTCGGCGGGAGAGTGCTGGCCGGTCAGGAAGCCCTCAGCCAGCACTACGAGGCGTTCACGACGGCACTGGCCGCGATCGAGACGACCTACGCGGGCGAGGTTGATTCGGAGCGGCTCGTGTACCGGGCGATCGGCGGCATGTTGCAGACGCTCGACCCGCATTCCAGCTTCATGGATCCGCGGTCGTACGCCCAGCTCCGTGAGCGCCAGGGAGGCCGGTATTTCGGTCTGGGCATTTCGATCAACGTCATCGACGGTGACATCACCGTGATGAATCTGTTCGAGGGTTCTCCAGCGTATCGCAAGGGTATCCGGCGTGGCGACGTCATTGCCCGGATCGCCGGAGAGGACGCCAACGGCATCACCAGCGACGAGGCGGTCTCGAAGCTGCGGGGACCACAGGGCACCACGGTCGTCGTGTCGATCCGGCGGCGGGGCTACGACCAACTGATTGACCTGGAAGTGGAGCGGGACGAGATCACGATCCCGACGGTTCAGGGCGCCTTCATGCTCGACGACACAGTCGGTTACGTGCGGCTGCGTGACTTCTCGGAAACGAGCTCACGTGAGCTACGCGAAGCGTTGGGCGAGCTCGACCAACTCGGGATGGAGCGGCTGTTGCTCGACTTACGCGACAACCCGGGAGGCCCGCTCGGCCAGGCGATTCGCGTGTCGAACGAGTTTCTGCCCAGGGGCGAGCTCATCGTCTACACCCGCGGCCGGATTCAGAACTCCGACCAGGACTATCACGCGCGGGAGGACGGCGAGCACAACGACATTCCACTGGTGGTGCTGGTCAACCGCAACAGCGCGAGCGCGTCAGAGATCGTCTCCGGTGCGATCCAAGATCACGACCGTGGTTTGATCGTCGGGGAGACGACGTTCGGCAAGGCGCTGGTCCAGTCGGTCTACCCGATCAGTCAGGGAGCGGGTCTCGCATTGACGACCGCCCGTTATTACACTCCGAGCGGGCGGCTGATCCAGCGCCCGTGGGACGGCACGTTCGACGAGTATCTGACGTACTCCTTGCGTGAACAGAAGCCGACCGAGCACACCATGAGCGAGCGGCGGTTGACCGACACCGGTCGTGAAGTGTTCGGGGGCGGCGGAGTCGAGCCGGATCACTTCATGGCCGGTCCGATCGAGGGGTTCGACCCGACGGCGTTCGGCCGTGCACTCGCGGCGCGGCAGGAGTTCGCGAAGTTTGCCGAGCAGTTTTCCGCCGAGGGCGATACGCGGATTCAGGAACAGGGTCGCGGGCGCCAGCACGTCTCGCGTGGGTTCGTGATCGGCGAACAGATGATGGCCGACTTTCGGTCCCACCTCGAATCGCGAGGGCTTACGGTCGACGAGGATGCGTTCGCAACCGACGAGGAGTTCATCCGGGCGAAGATGCACTACGAGATCGACATCGCGCTGTTCAGCCTTGAGGAGGCGCGGCGCAACCTGACCGTGCGCGATCCGCAGGCGCAGTTCGCGGTCACTCTGTTTCCAGAGGCTGAGCGTTTGCTCGAGGTCTCACGGCAGACCAGTGCCGTGGCGGCGCGCCGGGACTAGCGCGAGGGTTCTTGCTCGCGGGCCAGGCCCCTGGTACACTGCGGTCCGGTCGTGGGGCGGGCTCGGGCTTGGGGCGGCTCGACTTGGTCCGCGCCCGCCAAGTGTTTGATGCGCACTCGCCTGTGGGACTGAGCGGACTGGCCCTTGAGGTGGCCCGCCACGGTAATGTCGGCGCCGTCGTCGGCGCGCAGCTGACCAGGTCTTTCGGAGCGTTCCCAGCCGCTCGAGAGGTGGGGTGTTCCAATCCCCATTCGGGTGGCTGTTGTCGTGTACGGACGGACCGTCAGGCTGTCGGCTGAAGCCGGCTTGACAGACAGGTCCGGAAGGTGACGGGCGTTCACGGCGGTGAATCTGACGCCCCCGTCTCCACACCGGGGGATCCTGAGCGAGATACGACACTGATGCGTCTGCAACATCTCGAGATTGCCGGGTTCAAGAGCTTCCCTGAGCGCGCCAATCTCGTCTTCGATGACGGCGTCACCGCCATCGTTGGTCCGAACGGCTGCGGCAAGAGCAACGTCATCGACGCCATCACCTGGGTCCTGGGTGAACAAAGCGCTAAGAGTCTGCGTGGCGAGCGGATGGAGGATGTGATCTTCAGCGGCAGCGACGCGCGCAAGCCGATTGGTGCAGCGGAGGTTAAGCTCTTCCTGGCCCAGGTCACGGCCGGCGCAGGCGCCGTCGGTGGTGCCGGGCCGGCAGCGATCGACGACCGCGCCGACGTGTCGGGAGATGCCTGGAGCGGGCCCGGTCGCCAGCCGGCCACGTCGGGGGGCCAGGGTGACGACGCGGACATCGACGAGCTGTTGCCTCTCATTACCCGGGACGTGGAGGTCGGACGCCGGCTGTACCGGTCCGGTGAAAGCGAGTATCTCATCGACGGCCGTGTTTGCCGTCTGCGCGACGTTCAGGACCTGCTTATGGACTCTGGCGTTGGGGTCAAGGCCTACGCGGTGATCGAGCAGGGCAAGATCGGCCAGATCCTTGGCGCGCGGCCCACCGAGCGCCGCCAGCTTCTCGAGGAGGCAGCCGGCGTCACGAAGTACAAAAGCCGACGCCGGTCGGCGGAGCTCAAGCTGGATGCGGCCCAGCACAACCTGACTCGGGTGGACGACATCATCTACGAGGTCGAAAAGCAGCGACGGGCGCTAAAGCGCCAGGCGGCGAAAGCACGCCGATATCGTCGGTTGCGCGAGGAGCTGCGGCGTTGGGCGACGGTGGGGTTCGCTCGCCGGCACCGCGTGTTGGCCTCGGCTATCGAGTTGTCTCGCCACCGCCTTGCGGCGGCGCGGACCCGCGAGCAGACGGCGGCGTCCAAGCTGGCGCGGATCGAGAGTGACCGTGAGCGGTGTCAGATCGAGCTTGCGGAGGCGGAGAGCGGCGCCACAGGCGCGCGCAACACGGCGCACGCTGGTGAGCTGGCCGTCGAGCGCCGGCAGCAGCAGGTCACGTTCGACACCACGCAGATCGAGACGCTCGGCGTCACGCTGGCCGAGATGGATCGCGAGCTAGGAGCGCTACGAGACAAGCGCGACCCGGCCAGGCGCGAGCTCGATGCCCACGTGGCCGATGCCGAACGCTGCGGCGCCGAGCGGGACAAGCTGGGGGCCGGTCTGCAGACCAAGGAGCAAACGCTCGCGCAGGCTCAGCAGACGCTCGACGGGCTCGAGGGCGATGTCGAGGCGGCGCGCAGTGAGGTGTTCGCGGCGATCAACGCGGCGACCGCGTTGCGTCATGCGGTCGAACACGCCACCGCCGGTCAGACCCGCCTCGGCGAGACGCTCGCCAAGCTCGCTGCCGAGGCGGAGGACCTGGGGGTCCAGACCGAGAGGCTGGCCGGCGATCGCAAGCGGTTGCTCGCCGCCAAGCGCGCCGCGAGTGAGGCGCTCGATCGAGTGCACGCCGCTTGCGCGGCCCGCGATGCCGAACTCGGGTCGCTGCGTGTCGAGTCCCGGTCTCGCGCTGACGATCTGCGCGAACGGGAACACCAGCTGGCCGGTCTCACCGGGCGGCTCACGTCGCTGCGTGACCTCGAGGCGACTCGTGCCAACTATTCGGATGCGGCGCGGCTGCTGCTGTCTGCGACCGACCCCGAGATTCGACATTACGGGTCGGTTGCCGATCACCTCGAGGTTGAGCCCGGTCGCGAGCGCGCGGTCGAGGCGTGTCTCGGCGATCTGCTGCAGTATGTTGTGGTGCCGTCGCAGGCCGACGCGGAGGCCGGGCTGGCGTTCGCACGTCGTCATGGTGCTGGCCGGGCCGGGTTCCTCATCGTCGAGACGAGCGCGCCGGATCTACAAATCGTGGCACCGCCGGAGGCCGAGATAGTTCTTGTCGGCGACGTCGTCAGGATCTCTGGCCAGGGCGCGGCGGCGGTTGGTGCCGTGCTCGAGCATCACTGGCTGGCGGGCTCATTCGAGGAAGCCGCGCGGTCGGCGAGACTGACCAGCTCGCCTATCGCGACTCCGGGCGGCGATGTCTTCCGTGGCGCGGCGCTGGTGGACGGAGGCGGGAGGGGAGAGGCCCTCGGGATTCTGGCGACCAAGCGCGAGATCAAAGAGCTTGACGAGCGGATCGCGACTGAGCAGCAGGTCGTGCGCCGTCTCACGGAGGAGATCGCCGAGCTCGACACGGCGACCGGTTGCGCCGAGACCGCTCTCTCGGAGCTTCGGCACGAGCAGCACCAGCAGGAAAAGACGATTCTCGGTCACGAGATGCAGCTGGCTGTGCTCGAGGAGGAGACGCTGCGGCTCACCCGGAAGCGGGACGTCATCGAGACAGAGCGTCGGAGCTCGGAAGAGGAGCGGGTCGGGCTCGAGGCTCGTCGGACCGAGGCGCAGGCTTCGATCGAGCGGCTTGAGGGCGAGCAGCGTGTCGCCGACGAGCGGTTCATGTCGGCCCAGCGACATGTGCTCGACGCGCGTGAATCGATCGACGCGTGGAGCCGCGAGGTGGCCGAGACGAAAGCGGCGCACGCCGCGCTGGTCGAGCGGACCACCGCGTTGGAGGCGAGCGCATTGCGACTCGAAATGGCCAACCAGGAGCTCGACAGCCGGCTCGAGCGTCAAAGAACCGATCACGCGCGGACGCGGACGGGACGGGAGGCGCTCACCACCGCGGTGGCGGCGTCGACACGCCAGCTCGACGAGGACGTCGCTGGGCTGGCGAGCTTGCGACAGGGCGTCCGGAAGGCCGACGAGCGGGTGCTAGAGCTGCGGGCACAACTCGAGACGCAGGACGGCGAGGTGCGGGTCACACGGGGCGGACTGGAGCAGATTCGCGCAGAGGTGTCGGATCGGGACGTCGAGCGGGCGACCGCCGAGAGCGATCTTGCGCATCTTGACCAGATCTGTTGCGACACGCTGCAGCTGAGTCTGCAGGAAGTGTCGGCCGAGGCGGTGGCGCTCGAGGGCGAGGGTGGAATCGTTCCAGACGCCGAGCTGATGGTCGCCGAGCCCGTGGAGAGTCCACTTAACGCGGCCGACAACGCGCCCGGTCGCGACGCCGTCGAGCTCGCTGCGGCACCCGGCATGCCTCCGGCCACGACTGGGCCGGTGAACGCGGAGGAGATGGTTGCGGCGCTCAAGGAGAAGATCGAACGATTGGGGCCGGTGAATATGATGGCGATCGAGGAGTTCGACGACCTCGATGAGCGTTGCGAATTTCTCACGACTCAGCGTCAAGACCTGGAGGAATCGATTCGCGCGACGGGTGACGCGATTGCGCGGATCAACCGTACGACGCGAGAGCGGTTCCGCGAGGCGTTCACCGAGATCAATACTCATTTTCAGGAGACGTTCTCCACGCTGTTCGGGGGTGGACAGGCCGGGTTGGTGTTGCTCGACGAGAGCGATCTGCTCGAGAGCGGCGTCGACATCATTGCCCAGCCGCCTGGCAAGCGGTTGCAGAGCATCCAGCTGCTCTCCGGCGGCGAGAAGGCACTGTCGGCGATGGCGCTGATGTTCGCGATCTTCAAGTACAAGCCGAGCCCGTTCTGTCTGCTCGACGAGATCGACGCGCCGCTCGACGAGGCGAACATCGGTCGGTTTGTCGAAATGCTGCGTGGGCTGCAGACTGACACGCAGTTCATCCTGGTCACGCACAACCGCAAGACGATGGAGATCGCCGACCGGCTGTATGGGGTGACGATGGAAGAGCCTGGTGTGTCGAAGTTGATCTCGGTCCAACTTGGGCACACCAGCACAGCTGCGCCTCAGACCACTCCGGCATAGTCGGCACAGCATCGCTCGCGCGGGAGCTGCACTCCTGAAACGTGAACGAAGCTAAGGCTGCGCGCTATCACCGGCTCAAACGGCGGACCCGGTTGCTTACAGCGGCCGGTAGCGTCGCGGTGCTGGTGTCGCTGCTCGCCTCAGGGGCCTCGGCGGGGATCCGGGACCTGATATTTCAGTTGGTCGCCGTGCTCGGCCTGCCGCCGGCGTGGCGTCATGCGGGCGTGGCGGCCGGCTATACGGTCTGTGTGTGGACGCTGCTCGAGGGTGTGTTGCTGCCGCTACGGTTTTTTCAGGGCTTCGTCCTGGAGCGGCGGTACGCACTGTCGAGGGTTGGTGCGGTCCGGTGGGTGTCCACTTACCTCAAGACGGTCGCTCTGAGCGGTGGTGTTGTCGTGGGCGCGGCGGTTGTCGTGTACCAATCGCTTGCGGTCTGGCCAGCCTGGTGGTGGGTAGTCAGCGGGGCGGTTTTCGTGGTGGCCACGCTCATCCTGACTAATCTGGCGCCCGTCTGGGTTATCCCTCGGCTATATCCTGTTCGGCCGCTGGTCCGTGGCCGATTAGCCGAGCGATTGGGTGCGCTCGCCCAGCGTGTGGGGGTATCCGCTCTGCGAGTTGACGAGTGCGTGGTTGGGGGGATGACGAGGCTGGCGCACGCAACGCTGGTCGGATTAGGATCCACGCGTCGGATCCTGCTCTCGGACACGCTGCTGGCCGACTACTCGGATGACGAGATCGAGGTGGTGCTCGCCCATGAGCTCGGTCATCACGTGAACCGGGACGTGTGGCAGTTGATTGGGTACGAGCTATTGGTGACGTTGGCGGCGCTGCTGGTCGGTGGATGGACGGTGGCCCGTCTGGGTGGGTTGTTCGGTCTGGCCAGTGCGGGCGACGTGGCCGGACTACCGCTGATGGCCCTGGGCGCCGGGGGGATGGCGGCCGCGGCGGCGCCGCTCGGGTACGCGTTGTCGCGACGTCATGAGCGGCGCGCCGACCTCTTCGCCATCAGGCTGACCCGCAACCCGGCGGCGCTCATTTCCAGCCTGCGGCGATGGGGCGCGCAGAACCTGGTGGAAGAACGCCCGTCACGCGCCGTCGAGCTGCTGTGCCACACGCATCCGCCGCTCTACCGCCGGCTGGCGGTTGCCCGTCTCGCGGTTGCCAGGCGCACCTGAGACGCGGTGTCGTCGACTGCATCTCACCGAGAAGCAGGCTGGAACGCAGAGGCCGCCCGTCGGTGACGTGATCCTACGATTTGGCGGACGGCTGTTCACGCCGCGCGCCCCCGGCGTCATGGCCGCCAAGCTCCGGATTGTCGAGTAGCGCCTTTCGGCTCAGCCGGATCTTGCCGGATGGGTCGACGTTGATCACCTTCACGAGAACCTGCTCCCCTTCCTTCAACTCGTCGCGCACCTCCTTCACGCGGTAGTGCGCGATTTCCGAGACGTGGAGCAGTCCGTCCACCCCTGGGAGTACCTCCACGAAGGCGCCGAAGTCGGTGATGCGCTGCACCGTACCGAGATAGCTCTTGTTCAGCTCCGGGGTCGCGGTGAGTTCCTCGATGATCGAGATCGCCTTACGGGCTGAGTCATCGTCGCTCGACGCGACGTTCACGCGGCCGTCGTCTTCGACGTCGATCTTCACGCCGGTTCGCTCGATGATGCTCCGAATCGTCTTGCCACCCGGTCCGATCACGTCACGAATCTTGTCGACCGGGATCTGGAGCGTCACGATCCGGGGCGCGTAGGACGAAATGTTGGAGCGCGGGTCCTGCAACGTGGCACGCATCCGGTCGAGGATGTGTAATCGTCCGGCGCGCGCCTGTTCCATCGCCTGCCGCATGATACCGGCGGTGATGCCGCTCACCTTGATGTCCATCTGCAAGGCGGTGATTCCGTTGCTGGTCCCGGCGACCTTGAAGTCCATGTCGCCGTAGTGGTCCTCCGCGCCGGCGATGTCGCTGAGCACGGCGTGCCGTCCCGTCGCCTCATCGAGAATCAGCCCCATCGCGACGCCGGCCACCGGGGCCGTGAGCGGCACCCCTGCGTCCATCATAGACAGCGTGGCGCCGCACACCGAAGCCATCGACGACGACCCGTTCGACTCCAGGATGTCAGAGACCACCCGGACCGTGTAGGGGAACGTCTCATCGCTCGGTACGACCGGCAGCAAGCTGCGCTCGGCGAGGTTGCCATGTCCGATCTCCCGGCGACCCGGGCCACGGAGAAACTTGACCTCCCCAACCGAGAACGGCGGAAAGTTGTAGTGCAGCATGAACCGCCGGTATATTTCGCCGTCGACCATCTCGACCTTCTGCTGGTCGTCCCTGGTGCCGAGCGTTGCGGTCACCAGCGCCTGCGTCTCGCCCCGGGTAAAGACCGCCGAGCCATGGGCGCGCGGCAGCAATCCGACATCGGACGTGATCGTCCGGATCTCGTCGAATGCGCGGCCGTCGAGACGCTGACCGCGCTCGAGTATCTCGTCACGCAGCACTTTCTCTTTGAGCGTCTTGAACACGTTCTTCGCCTTGGCGCGACGCTCGTCATCGTCCTCTGGCAGTGTCGCCAGATATTCGGCCAGCACCCGGTCGACGGCGGTGTAGTTTTCCAGCTTGTCACGAATACGCATCGCGTCGGCGAGTGGGCCTAGGATCTTGCGTTCTACCTCATCGGCGAAGACGGGATCTGGTGTCGGTGCGTCGAGCGTCAGCTTGGGCTTGCCGGCGGTGGCGGCTAGCTTGTCGATCTCGACGACGATCCCTCGAATCGCCTCGTGACCTGCCTCGAGCGCGCGAAGCATTGCGTCCTCCGAAACCTCTTTAGCCCCCGCCTCCACCATCACCAGCGCGTCCTTGCTACCGGCCACCACGAGGTCTAGTTGACCCCGTCGTCGCTGGTCGTAGGTCGGGTTGATCAGTAACTCTCCGTCGAGTAACCCGACACGCACTGCCGCGATCGTGCGTGAGAACGGGATCTCGGAGAGAGCCAGCGCGGCTGAGGCACCGGTGAGCGCCAGCACATCTGAATCATTTTCCGTGTCGGCCGATATGACGAAGGCGACTACCTGTGTTTCATGCCGCCATCCGGCCGGAAAAAGCGGACGGATCGGGCGATCGATCCCCCGGCTTGTCAGTACTTCTTTCTCGGGGGGCTTGCCCTCACGCTTGAAGAAACCGCCCGGAATGCGACCCGAGGCGTAGGTGTTCTCCCGGTAGTCGACCGTCAGCGGGAGAAAGTCGATACCCTCGCGTTCGTACGGCGAGTAACACGCGGTCACGAGCACCATCGTGTCGCCATACCGCACCACGACCGACCCGTTGGCCTGCTTGGCCAGCTTGCCCGTCTCGATGGTTAGGGGGTGGCCGCCGACATTCACTTCACCTGTATGCATGATCTCACTCCAGAACGATTCTCACGGCGAGAAGACGAACGCGCGGGAGGACGGGCGCGAGGCCAGGTCGGTCCGCCTACTTGCGGAGACCCAGCCGGCGGATCAGATCGGCGTATCGCCCCGTGTCCTTGGTCTTGAGGTAGTCAAGGAGTCGTCGCCGTTGCCCGACGAGCTTGAGCAACCCGCGACGCGAGTGGTGATCCTTCGCGTGGATCTTGAAGTGCTCAGTCAGATAACTGATGCGCGAGCTCAGTAACGCGACCTGCACTTCCGGCGAGCCCGTATCGGACCCGTGCGCCTGATACGAGCCGATGACCTCGGTTTTTTGATCCTTATGTAGCACCACTGCTGATCACTCCCACGAACGGTCCAGACACGACCGAATCGAAGTGGTCTGGCAGCCGGTACTCCAAACCGCCTTTGTCGCCAACGATTTCGTCCCTCTAATAATGGCCAACCGATCGATCTTACACTAGAACAATCTTGGGATGCAAAGCTCCGTCGGCACGAGGGTCGGCGACGGCGAGCAGCCGACCCCGCCCGTCCAGGATCCGAACCGGCCCTGTGCTCCGCGACGGCACAGCCGTCGCGGAGGCGATGTCTGCGATTCGCAGCGGATTTCCGTGCGTTGCCCGGCGAACTCCATGGTCGTTCGCGACGACCGCCGGCATCCAGGGTAGCAGGGTGTCCATCGGCACCAGGTGCGATGCAACCGAGGCGCCGTTCTCTACGATCCGTACTAGTGGTATGGCACCCTGGAGGTCAAAGGGGCCGTGCCGCTCTCGCCGGAGCGTCTCGAGACACCCGCCGCATCCCAGGACGTCGCCCAGGTCATGCGCCAAGGAGCGGACGTAGAAGCCGCTCGAAGAGACAATGCGGCACCGGACCCGCGGTCCGTCGACGGACAGCACCGTGAGCGCGTCGACCGAGACGGGCACCGACCTCATGTTGACGGGGCGCCGCCGCCTGGCCAAATCGTACGCGCGGACGCCGTCGATCTTCTTCGCCGAGAACGGAGGCGGGCGCTGCTGATAGGACCCGACGAAACCTGATGCCGCGAGGGTAACCGTCTCGCACGACAGGTGCCGTTCACCGACACCGGCGATCCTGACAGCCGATCCCGGAGCTTCGGAACCGCCGACCACGGTTCCGGTGATGTCGTAGGTGTCGGTGACGAGCCCCAGCCGGATCACGGCGTCGTATTGCTTGGAGGCGCTGGCGAGGAGCGAAGCTAGCCTGGTGGCGCGACCGACGACGAGGGGCAGCACGCCGGTGGCCAGCGGGTCGAGGGTGCCTAGATGCCCGACCTTCGTCTTACCCAGCGCGCGACGCACACAAGCTACCACGTCGTGCGAGGTCGGTCCCATCGGCTTGTCGACGACCACGACTCCGTCGAGCTCGCTCTGGTCTGTCACGTGTCGTTACTCGCTAGCGAAGGCTCCGTTTCGAATCGACCAGTTGCCGGTACGGGGGCGTTGCGCCTCGGTCACAGATATTCGATCTGCTCACTCGTCGAGCCTGGGCAATCTGGTGCGGCGTCTCCCATGACGGTTTCCGCTGCATCGCGCGGTTTCTCGGTTTCACTGCTGGGAGACGTCCAAGGCCGTCGCGACACCGGCGATCACGAGACCGCGGGTCTCCGGCGTCTGGTTTTCGACGGTGAAGCCGGACGCGTTACGATGCCCACCTCCCCCAAACGAGACCGCGACCTGCCGGACGTCGACCGCGTTCTTCGACCGGAGGCTGACCCGCAGCCCGGCGTCTGTCTCCTTCAGAAAGATCACGGCGCGCACGTCCCGTGCCGCCAGCGGCAGGTTGACGACGCCCTCCAGATCGTCCGGGTCACAACCCGCCTCGGCTAGCATCGTGTCGTTCATCGTGAGCACTGCGATTCGGTGATCGTGCTCCAGCTGCATCCGGTCCAGGAGCATCCCTGTCAGCCGCAATCGTCCGAGGCTGCCGTTGCTGAAGACCTGCGCCGCGACCCGCGCTGGGTCGATTCCGGTCTCGGCAATCCGGCGGCAGATCTCGAAGGTACGTGCGGTGATGTTCGCGTGCCGGAACGACCCGGTGTCGGTCAGGATCGCAACATACGCGTGTGTCGCGAGCGCCGGGGTAAGGCGCACGCCGAGCGCAGCGATTAGCTCGACAACCATTTCTGCACAGGCGCACGCCGATTCATCAAGCCAGTTGATGGTGCCATACTGCGCGTTGCCCGCATGGTGATCGATGTTGATGATTGGCCGACCCTCGAGCCCGGCAACGCCAGACCGGCTCAGGTTGCTGCACTCGATTACCACCACAGCGTCGAACGGGTCCTCGACCGACGCAGCGATCTCGATCGTCGATAGGTCTGGCAAGAATGCGTACATCGCGGGCGCCGGGTCACTGTTGATGATCCGGACCCGTTTACCCAGCTGCCTGAGCGCACCGGCCAGTGCGAGCTGCGAGCCGAGCGAGTCGCCGTCCGGGCGCGCGTGAGAGGTCACCAGAAAGCTGTGTCCGTTCAGCAGCGTGCTCAGGATGCGAGGCAGGTCATCGTGTGGTCGGGTCATCGTGGACGTCGCCTGGTGGCGCCGGCGTGTTATCGACGTGCAACTCTTCGAGGATTCGTGCGATCCGGTGCTCGCGGTCGATCGAGTCGTCGTAAACGAAAGTCAGCTCCGGCACGTGCCTGACCCGGATCCGGCGTCCCAACTGGCCGCGCAGGAACGGGGTCGCGCGTCGAAGCCCCCGTACGGTTTTCAGTCGGGTGGATGCGTCACCGGGTGTTGTGTAATAGACGCGCGCATGCCGCAGGTCCCTGGTCATGCGCACATGGGTAACCGTCACTAGTTGGACCGTCGGGTCGCGCACCGACCGCAGCAGCAGCGTACATAACTCTGCGCGAACCTGGTCTCCGAACCGCTCGGGACGCGAATGCATGACGTCACGCTAGGTCTGGCGCGGGCGACCGGGAGTGAACAGCCATGGACGCCAGCGCCGGCACTCAGGTTCCGTGCCCTCCGCTATCTCAGCCAATCGATCTCGCTCCGGACCAGCAGACCCGGTTCCACACGCTCGATCACGGACACGACGGCATCGAGTGAGCGCTCCGTGCTCTCCCGGTCGACGCCGATCGACACCACGCCCAGACCGGCGCGTTGCCACAAGTCGTGGTACGCCACTTCGGCGACCGCGACGTTGAGTTGGCCCACCCGGTCCTTCAGACGCCTGAGCACCGCCCGTTTATCCTTCAGCGAGCGGGCACCGGCGAGATGTAGTTCGATGGAGAGGAGCCCAACGATCATCGAGCGCTTGCCGTTCGTGGGGACGTTCCGCGTCGCCCCGAGGCTGATCATGCGCCCGGCCAGTCTGGCGCCGTGCTCAGGGAACTAGGCACCGTATGTCCGAGATGGGACAAGCCTCGCTAGACGGTCGCGGCCACTTTTTCGAGCGTGAAGACTTCGACAGTGTCGCCGACCTTGATGTCAGCGTACCGTTCGAACGCGATCCCGCACTCGAGGCCGTTCTTTACCTCGCTCACATCGTCCTTGAACCGGCGTAGCGATCCGATGCGACCTTCGTGGATCACCACCTTGTCGCGGAGCAAGCGGGCCTGGGTGTCGCCGGCGCGGGTGATCTTGCCTTCCTGGACCATGCAACCGGCAACCGCGCCGAATTTCGGCACCTTGAACACCTCCCGTACCTCCGCCGCGCCAATATAAACCTCCTTGACTGTCGGTTCAAGCAGCCCGGCCATCGCCTTCTTGATCTCGTCGGTGATGTCGTAGATCACCCGATGAAGACGGATGTCGATCTGCTCCCGCTCAGCCAAGGCCGCAGCGTTCCGGTCGGGTCGGACGTTGAACCCTATGATGACGGCGTCGGACGCTGCCGCGAACACGACGTCCCCCTCGTTGATGGCGCCCGCGCCGCTGCTGAGCAGGCGAACCCTCACCCGTTCGTCCCCCAGCTTGCTCAGGGCATCCCCCAGCACCTCGGCCGATCCCTGCACGTCCGCCTTGATGATGATCGGGAGCTCCTTCGTGCCGCCTTCCGCGATCTGCTTCTGGAGTGACTCGAGCGTCAGACGACCGCCCTTCTTCCCGAGGGTCTTCTCCTTGGCCTGGTTCTGGCGGAGCATCGCGATCTGCCGCGCTTTGGCCGCGTCTGCCACCGCCTGGAACGTGTCGCCCGGTTGCGGAAGTCCGGTTAAGCCAAGTACCTCGATCGGGCTCGACGGACCGGTCTCCTTCTGCGGGTTACCCCGGTCATCGATGAGGGCGCGCACCTTACCCACGATCGGTCCGGCTATGAAGTTGTCACCGACACGCAGCGTGCCGTCCTTGATGAGAATCGTCGCCACCGGGCCGCGTCCGCGGTCGATCTTGGCCTCAAGAACCGTTCCGGCCGCGCTGCGCTTGGGGTTGGCTCTGAGTTCCCCCATCTCGGTGACGAGCAGGATCATCTCGAGTAGCAGGTCGAGGTTCTGCTGCTTCTTCGCCGACACCTCGACCGTCACGGTCTGGCCGCCCCATGCCTCGCTCGTCAGCCCGAGCTCGGATAGCTCCGTCTTGACGCGTTCGGGGTTCGCGTTGTCCTTGTCGATCTTGTTGATGGCGACGATCAGCGGCACCCCTGCCGCTTTGGCATGCTCGATCGCCTCCTTCGTTTGTGGCATCACGCCGTCGTCGGCCGCGACCACAAGGACGACGATGTCAGTGACACGCGCGCCACGCGCGCGCATCAGCGTGAAGGCCTCGTGGCCAGGGGTGTCCAGAAATACGATACGCCGGTCGTTGATCTCGACGGAGTACGCGCCGATGTGCTGGGTGATACCGCCGGCCTCTCGTTCGGCCACGCGCGATTTGCGGATGGCGTCAAGCAACGTTGTTTTCCCGTGGTCGACATGACCCATTACGGTGACGACGGGTGCCCGCTTGACCACATCCTCGTCCTGGACGGCCGTCGACTCGACCTCCAGTATTTCCTCTTCGAACGAGCGCATCTCGACCTCGGCGCCGAACTCCCGAGCCACCATCGTCGCCGTGTCCGTGTCCAGGGTCGTGTTGATGGTCATCATCAACCGGCGCTCGATCAGTTTCTTCAGCACGTCCCTGGCCCGGAGATCCAGTTTCTCGGCCAGGTCCTTGACCGTCATCCCCTCGGCCAGCGAAATGGTACGGGTGATCGGCGGCGGCGGAGCGTATGGCGCTGCCGGCCGCGGGGGCCGGCGTCGTCGTCCGCCGGGTGGACGGGGCGGCGGTCTGAAGAAAGGTCGGTATCCGACGGCTGGACCGCTGGGCCGTGCCGCTCTAACCGGCTGAGCCGGCAGCGGGCGAGGCCCGCCGAGCGGTGGGCTCGACCGTGAAGGTGCGGGACCGATCGGGCGGGAGCCTGGTCGCGGACGCGCCAAGGGGCGCTTCCCGGGCGCGGTAGCCGTCCGGGTGGCGGCCGGCGACTCCGGCGGTTCGCTCGGCGGTGGTTGCACGGCCGGCGGCACGGGCGGCGTCACTGGCTGAGCCTGTTCCTCGATGCGCAGTTTCAGCGTCGAGGGGGCGAGCCTGGCGGTTCGCGCGACCGGCTCCGCAGCGGCCGCAGCGGCCGCTGCGGCGGGCTCGGCGGTGGCGGCGGGCTCGGCGGTGGCGGCGGGCTCGGCGGTGGCGGCGGGCTCGGCGGTGGCGGCGGGCTCGGCGGTGGCGGCGGGCAACTGCTGGGCCGGTTGAGCCGCTTCGGCGGGTCGTTCGGCCGGCGCCAACTCAGCCGGTGCCGCTTCGGCCGTCGTCGGTGCCTCGGTCTCGTCGGCCAGTTCCTCCTCGACAGCCGGCGGCGCGACCTTCGGCGCCTTGATCAGACGTGGTGGTCCCAGCCGTGGCCGTGTCTCTGGCACCGGTGTCTTAGCGCTCTTCGCGCCCTTGCGTCCCTTTCCCGCGGCCGCTGGCGTCGCCGAAAACAGTGGTCCCGTATGCAGGTTCACGCCGCGCTCGCGCGCGGTGCGCTCGACGAACTGCCTGGCAACGACTTCCTCTATCGTGCTCGACGCGCTCTTGACCTCGATGCCATGCTCGCGTTTGAGCAGGTCGACAACTTCGTGACTCGGGATCCCGAGCACCTCAGCGACCTTGTAGATTCGGATCGTGGCCAAGCTCTGTCCCTTGTCTGTCCGTGATTCCGCCTGTGCAGTGCCGTGATCGCACGGCAGCTTGGCATTCTGGCGCCGCTACATCCCGCCGTGAAACGGCGCCGGGTCGCAGGCTCAAACTAGTCGCATGCCACCGACATGCTCCTTGGTCGTGCCCGGTCTGGCCCCGTGCGCCGCGGCGCTCGGGGCGCCACTTTGCGACCACTGCACTCGTTCACTCGTCGCGCGTGGCACCCTCGTCGGCTGGAGTCTCCCCGGGCGTGCTCTCGCCTACGCTCGTCGGCTCGGGTGACTCTCCACCGTCGCCTTCCCCGTCCGCCGTCTGGTTCACCGCCTTCTCGTCTTCGCCGTCCGCCGTCTGGTTCACCGCCTTCTTGTCTTCGCCGGTCGGCGTGGACGCCGCCGGGCTCTCGCCAGGGGGCGTCTGGGGCAGCTTGAGCCAGCCGGGTGCCGGCGCGAGCGGCTCGATGCCCTCCTGTTGCGCCGCCTCGGTCGTGCCGCTGCCCACGGCGCCGCCGGCGGCCATTGTCGCCGCCTCCGCACCCTGCCTAAGCGCCTCCGCTGCGCCTTCTGAGATACCCAGCACGCCGCTCAGCTCGGTAGCGGTCGCCGAGATCATGCGTTCCACCGTTTCGATGCCGGCGGCGTTCAGCTTCTCTACCATCGCCTCATCGAGATCCGGCACCGACAGCGGTGCGGGCTCGGCCCCGAGCTCGTCGAACTGTGCTTCGACTTCCCGGCGCTTCTCCTCTTCGCTCTTGATGTCTATCTTCCAGCCGGTGAGCTTGGCGGCCAGCCGGACATTGTGGCCCTTCTTCCCGATGGCCAGCGAGAGCTGGCGGTCCTCGACCACCACTTCGATCACTCGCCCGGCCTCGTCCACCACGGACACCCGCTGCACGTGCGCCGGGCTGATCGCGTTGGTCACGAAGGTCACGGCATCATCCGACCACTCGACGATGTCGATTTTCTCGCCGCGCAGTTCCCGAATGATCGCCTGCACCCGAGTCCCCTTCATACCGACGCACGCGCCCACCGGGTCCACCTCACGCTCCCGCGACGCCACCGCGACCTTGGCGCGGTCACCCGCCTCGCGGACCGCACCCCGGATGACAACGGTGCCGTCGTAGATCTCCGGCACTTCCTGCTCGAACAGTTTAATCAGCAGCACCGGGTCCGTGCGCGACAGGATGATCTGCGGGCCCTTGGTGTTCTTGTTGACGTCCTTGATCACCGCCCGCACGCGGTCGCCGGTGGTGTAATTCTCGGCACGTGACTGCTCGCGCCGGGGCAATTGGGCCTCGACGCGGCCGACCTCGACGATGATGTCCCCGCTCTCGAAGCGCTTCACCAACCCGGTAATGACCTCACCTAGTCGCTGGCCGTACTCCCCAAACACGTTCTCGCGCTCGGCCTCGCGTACCTTCTGGAAGATGACCTGCTTTGCCGTCTGGGCAGCGATGCGCCCCAGTACGTCGGTCGGCTTCGGGAACTCGATCTCCATCCCCTCCGCGGCCTCGTCGCCATACAGCTCCTGGGCCTCGATTAGTGAGATTTCCATCGCCGGGTCGGTCACCTCTTCGACGATCTGCCGCACGGCGAAGAGCTCCACCTGGCCGGTCTCGGGATTGAACTTGGTACGCAGGTTCTCGTCCGACCTGTAGTACTTCCGCGACGCGGTCAACACGGCGTCCTCGATGGCCGTGATAATAACGGCCGCCTCGATACCCTTTTCCTTGGCCAGTACCTCTATGGTCTGTTGCAGCGCGTTGCTCATGACAGTTCCTCGCGACGGCTCACGTAACCCGTGGTGCACGTCCCGTTGGATTTAACCGGCGTTGCTGTCTAACGGCGCCGTCCGCCCGGTTTAACTCCGGTTTAACTCCGGTGATTCGGCCACGCCCAGCCGAAGCGCAGGCTGGGGCGGACCGCCAGCCGGTCAAGAACAGCCGATGCTTTCCGCCGGCGCGCCCTGTCAGCCTGGTGCCGGCCCTCGGTGCACAAGCTACCGTGCGCTCACCTCACTTGAATTCGACCTCGAGCCGTGCGCGCGCGACCAGGATCTCCGGAACCAGGCGTGTCGTCTTGCCGTCCTCGATGACGATGGTCCGGTCGTCCACCGCCGCGATGCGACCGGACACGAATCGCTGTCCGTCGACCATTTCAGAGGTCACAATCTTGACCCGACGGCCAACGAACCGCGCGAAATCATCCAGGTCACGCAACGGCCGGTCGAGCCCAGGCGACGACACTTCCAACGTGAAGGCGTGGTCGAAGGCGACCTCAGCGTCGAGAATCACACTCACGTCCTGGCTGACCGCCTGGCAGTCGGTCAACGTCACGTCCTCGCCATGTTCGGACGTGCCTGGCGGCGTTACCGGCGCCGGGCGATCGATGACGATCCGTACGACCCATCCGATCGGCTCACGACGAAACTGCAGGTCGAAGAGCTCGAGTCCGTGGCTGCGCGCGACCCGGTCAGCAATCGACCGCAGCTCGGTCAGACGATCTGTTCCAGACCCGGTCACCGCCAGGACCTGTCCCGAAAAAACAAAAAGTGGGCTAAAACGCCCACTCGCTGCGCACTACCGCGAACGAAACCGTACAACTATAGCACGAGTGGCTGGCGTGTGAAAGCCGGCCCAGCCGGTAGCTGCGACGGAAGTGAACGTGCCAGAGACGGACCCAGTATTTGCGATAGGGCGATCACGGCGTCAATCTGTGGAGCATCCGGGGGTACGGGATGGTCTCCCGAACGTGCTCCAGACCGCAGACCCAGGCCACCACACGTTCAATTCCCATCCCGAAGCCGGCGTGCGGCACATTGCCATACCGACGCAGGTCGAGATACCACTCGAATGCCTCCTGGGGCAGGTCATGCTCAGTGATCCGCTGCAGGAGTAGGTCGAGATCATCGAGTCGCTGTCCCCCGCCAACGATCTCGCCATAGCCCTCAGGTGCCAGGATGTCCACCGACAGCGAGAGTTCCGTCCGTGACGGGTCCGGCTTCATATAGAACGCCTTGGCCGCGGCGGGGTAGCGGTGTACGGCCACCGGCCGGTCGAACTGCTTTGCGAGCAGCGTCTCATCGGGACCGCCGAAGTCGTCTCCGTATTCGAACGGCCGGCCGTTGTCCCGGAGAATACTGACCGCCTCGTCGTAGGTGATGCGGGGAAACGGGGTGCGAACGCGTTCGAGAGGTCCCCGGTCCCGCTCGAGGGTGTCGAGCTCACGGCCACGGGTCTCGAGCACCCGCGCCACGACCGACGCAATCAGCACCTCGGCCAGATCGATCGCATCGTCGAGCGTCGCGTAGGCCATCTCGGGTTCGACCATCCAGAACTCCGTCAGGTGACGGCGGGTTTTGGACTTCTCGGCACGGAAGGTGGGACCGAAGCAGTAGACCCGTCCAAACGCCATCACGTTGGCTTCGTTGTAAAGTTGACCGCTCTGGGTCAGGAACGCGGTGGCGTGGTCGAAGTAGGGAACCGAAAACAGGGTCGTCGTTCCCTCGCAGGCGGCCGGTGTAAAGATCGGGGTGTCTGCTAGGATGAATCCCTGGTCGTTGAGGAAGTTCCGAATCGTGTTGATGACCGTGTGGCGAATTCGTAGGATCGCATGCTGCCGTTCCGACCGGATCCAGAGATGTCGCCGGTCCAGTAGAAAGTCGACGCCGTGCTCCTTCGGCGTGATCGGGTAGTCACGGGAGTGCCCGGCGATGCGCAACCCGCTTACATCGAGCTCGTAGCCGCCGGGCGCACGGTCGTCGGCACGCACCTCACCGTCGACGACGACGGCGGTTTCCTGGCCGAGGTGACCCGCCTGCAGAAACATCTCCTCACCGACCGCCGTCTTCGACATCACCGCCTGGATGAACCCGGTACCGTCCCGCACGGTGAGGAAGTGAATCTTGCCACTCGACCGGCGGTTGTGCAGCCAGCCCCGCAGCGTCACCGACTGGCCTTCGTACTGCGCGATCTTTTCGATATAGGCCATGACTTATCCTTCGTACAGACGTTCCAGCTTCTTGCGGGCGCTGGTCGCGCGGGCGAGGACATCGCGCCAGTCGGTGCCGCCTGCCACTTCCAACATCAACGCGCCGTCGTAGCCGATCTTCCGCAGCGTCATCATGGCGGTCGGCCAGTCGATTTGCCCGTCGAACGGAACCAGATGCTGGTCGGTGATACCCAGATTGTCATGCAGGTGCGTCGTAACCAGGTGCTCGGATGCCATCTCGATCTCGTCGGTCACGTCGCCGCCAATAAATGCATGCCCAAAGTCCAGGCACACGCCGAGGCCTGGGCGGTCCGCCTCGTCCTTCAGTAGGTCGACGAGGGCCGTCGCCGTCGATAGCGTGTTCGGAATTACCTCGAGTGCCAGCTGTAGCCCGAGCGGGGATGTAAGGTCGTGCAGCTCGGTCACGCTCCGTGCCGCCGCCATCGGATGGTTGTCGAGGTCTGACGCGTAGCTAGTGGGTGTGCCCAGGTGCACAACCAGGAAGCCGGTCTTGATCCGTCGCGCGACGTTCAGTGCCGCCTGGATTTCCTCGATCGCGCGGGCTCGTTCCTCGCGGCGACTCCACGCCGTTGAGAACGGCGGCCCCCAAATACCGTCGATGTAGCTTTCGGTGATCGGCGCGTGGATGGCGTGCAGATGTAGCCGGGTGTCGTTGAGCCACTCGCCGAGGGCCTCGATCGCAGACTGGTCGCGATAGTCGAAATGACTGCGGGTAGCGAAGAGCTCGATCGCGTCGAAGCCGTGCGCCGCGATTTCGACCAGATGGGGCCGGTCGAGCCGCTCGCCGTGGAGCAGGTAGGTGGAGATTCCGAACCGCATCAATCGGCATGCCCGGACCGGTCACGCCGACCAGGATCCGGTTCCCATTCAGAAAGATGAGCGTCAGTGGATGCCCGCTCTCAGGTGCCTATTGTCCTCGAAGTGCGGGTTGACCACACGCAGTTCTTCGTCTCGGAGGGTCGGGACGCGACCTGCTGGCAAGAATGGCTCGTGCCCCGATGTGTCGACCCGGTGCCAGGTCGTCCTGCCTCTACCGCGCCAGCTCGGGCAGATGGGGTGCCAGCAGCTCGAGCAACCGTCCGAATCGAGGATAGGCGTACAGGGTTCGACTAAGATAACCGAGCGTGCGGGGGATCCAGGTGGCGAATCCGGGCCGGCCGGCGACAGCGATCTGATGACCGAATGTTCCGAGCGCTTTGAGATGACGCTGCACCGACATCAGGTCGAACCGGCGCTCGAAATCAGCGGAGCGCTCGGTTGGCACGGCATCCAGGAATTGCTCGGTCATCGCCGCCACCAGCTCTGATGACAGATCGACATAGCAGTCGCGGAGCAGGGAGACCAAGTCATACGTGGCGGGTCCCATGCGCGCATCTTGGAAATCGATCACGACCAACCTGTCTCTGTGGACCATGAGATTGCGGCTGTGGTAGTCGCGGTGGCATAGCACACGTGGCTCGGCGGCCAGCTCTTTGGCGATGCGGGAGAGCTCTGCCCGGAGCGCAGCCGCCGCGCTGGGGGCCATGCTGACGCGTCGATATACGTGTAGGAATTCAGATTGGAAGAAGTCCAGCTCCGATGTCAGCTTGGTAGTGTCGAACGCCAGGGTGAATGGCAGCGCCCCTTCGCCGCGCAGCCCCCCCCCCCCGCGCTGCAGTCTGGCGATCAGTCTGACCGCTTCGCGATACAGGCGGAGAGGTTCGTGACCAGGCTCTGTTAGCCAGTCCTGCAGCGTTTGGTCGCCGAGGTCCTCGAGCGCGAGGATGCCTAGGTCCCCCGCCTGGCCGATCACCGCGGGCACCGATATGGCCAGTCGTTGGAACAGGCCGCCAACGGCTATCTGTGGCAATGCGTCGGGGGCGAACGGCTCTGGATGGATGGCCAACACGAAGGACGGGTCGTCACGCGGGATAATCCGGAGATAGCAGCGATCCGACGCATCTCCGTGGAGCCGCTTCACACCCGTGGTTCGGCGGGGCAGCCCCTCCCGGCGCAGATACGCAGCGACGCGCTGATCAATCGTGTCGCCGCCCGCAACGGGTCCGCTGCCCCAAGGGCTCGCGTCAGTCATACGGTGGTCCGGTCCACAACACAAACGGAATCCCCAGACGAGGCAGGAGACAGGACATGCCTGCTCCGTGCTTAGATCGGCACAGCTAGCAAGCCACCGATGCGCGTCGCTCCTGGCGGCGCCGTGACACGCTCCGGTGACGGTGGCATTCGGACCACCGCCTGCCGCTCGATCGTGATCCGCTCTGGCAGATTGACACCGTCGGCGAGAACGGAGTCGGTCACGACGCACCCGGCGCCGACAATCACGTCGTCCCAGAGTACTGATCGCTCGACTTGCGCCGACGGGTGGACGACGCTGCGCAGCCCCAGCGACACGGCCGGATGTCCCTCACTGGCGCCCAGACTACGCGCCGTTGCCAGGTAGTCGCTCGGGGTGCCGACGTCGTGAGTCTGCCCCCCGACTCGATGCACCGCTATCTGGCCGGGCCGGGTCAACAGCGTGTCGTAGAGCCCGCCGATCGACGCGGCTGGGACGCCGTCTGGCAGCGGCTCGAACACCGCGGCGTCGGCGATCTGCACGCCGACGAAGTGCGCTGGCGCACGCGGGTCGCCGGCCAGCGCGAAACCTGTGACCCACCCATGCGGGTCTGCGAGGACGCCGCCGTACCTGTGCGGGGCCGGGTTCGGCATGACCGCGAGAGTTACCCGGGCGCCCCGTTGGAGATGGGCGTCGAGCAGCTCCCCTAGATCGACGTCGCACAGGGTGTCACCGTTCACGAGGAAGAAGTGCTTGTCCAGCAGCGCCAGGGCATGGCGCGGACCGCCGGCCGACCCGAGCGCCGCCGGTTCCCAGGAGTAGCGAACACGACACCCCATCGCGGTGCCGTCACCGACCACCGCCGCGATCGTGTCCGGGCGATGGTGAAGGTTTACGACGATGTCGTGCACACCCTGGGTGGCCAGACCCACCAGGTGCCGGCAGATCAGTGGGATCCCGGCGATCGGGACCGCCACCTTCGCCCGGCAGAACGTTAACGGCCGCAGCCGGGTCCCGAGGCCGGCCGCGAGCACGAGCGCGGGGGGGAGCGTTGTGGTCACGATGACTCGTCAAAGAGCATGTCGGTAGCCGTGGATCCGCGTTCGGCCCGGTGCTTGAGGAACAGGCCGAGATAGGAATCAAGCACGAAGTCGGTCGTGGGGCGTCCAAGGGTTGCCGCCATCGAGAATATGTCAGCTTCGCTACCCTCGAGCTCGACGAACGTACCGATCGGGGACTCGTCAACGGCGATCACCAGGTCGCCCCGGCGGAATTCCTCGCGGTACTTTTGGTACCGAAACCACACCCGAAAGCCAAGCCGTTCGAACAGGCGCATCAGCAGCTCGCCGTCGCCCACAGTCGTCTCCAACTCCTCCCGTACCTTGGTCGTGCCGAGCGCGGGCGCACCCTTGAATGTCACGTGGGCGCGATCGCCGTCGATCCGGACACGCAGCGTGCAGCGACGGGCTCCGAGGGGCTCGGTCTTACGGTCGAGTAGACAGTCGTGTTGCAGTCGCCGAGCCCGCAGCGGTGTTGCACCAGCCTCGACGACGACCCGACGCGCCACAGACGGGCTATCGTAGGGCAGCTTAATCTCACGCTCGATCCCGTCACCCATCTGGAGACCTCGCTCAGGTAACGCGCGTTCGGAACGAGCAGCCTCGCAGAGCGGGCGCGCCGACGTGCTTACCCAGCAGCAGGACCTTGTGAGTGCTGCCAAGGCCGCCGGGGAGCAGCAGTGTCTTCAGCGCCAGGCGCTGCTTCAGCGCGTCCGCGCCGTCGGTGCCCGTGGTCGCAACATCTAGGGCGCCGAGTCCGATCAGAAAGTACGTCTGATCCAGAAAACCGAGCACGTCCAGCCCCTCCGCTTGGGTCGCCGCCCGGATCGACGTCAGGTCCACGTGGGCGGTGATGTCCTGCTCGCCCGGATGCGCCAGCCACGCCGGGCTGTTGACATGCTGCCGGTCGTCGTCCGGCGTTCCCACTCGATGATTGTGAAATGTGGTCAGCGTACCGGCCGCATGGCTGCCCGAGTACAGCGCGTCCGCTGTGTGGCCATAGTCGACCAGGATGATGAAGCCGCGTTTGAGCCGGCGCGCCGCGGTGCGTACCCACTCGACCGCTGCCAGATTCACCTCCCCGCGCCAGCCCGGGGCGAGGTCGGCGTCGAGCCGCGCGAGATAACGGGCGAGCTCTGGTGTTGAGGGCCGGCCGGCACGTTCGACGAAGTGCTCCCCGTCGATGTCGACGAAAATCTCTCGCAAACCGGCTGACGTCATCGTGACTGCGTGGGTCGGCAGCGCGTCGAGCAGTTCGTTTGCCAGGATGGCGCCTGAGACCCGCTCAGGTACCGTGGTCGACGAAGCGACGAGCCGGGTCCAGTGCCGCCCCAGGGTGTCTGGTTGGGCGGCGCGCGCGGCGGCGCTCGTCTCGACCAGCGTGAGTCGTGTCGCCGCGTACAGCTCGGGGTAGGTCGATTCGGCAGCGTCGAGCACATCCCGCGCCAGTTGCCCGTTACCGGCGCCGGCCTCTACCAGATCGAACATCGGGGCGCCGGCCGCTGCCAGCAGCCGGCGCATCTCGTCAAGCTGGGTGGCAAGCAGCGCGCCGAACTGCGGACCGACATCGACGCTCGTGAAGAAGTCGCCTGCACGGCCGGTCCGGCGGGGTGCGCGGGCATAGTACCCGAGAGTGGGGTGATAGAGCGCGAGATCCATGAACGCTGCCGTCGTCAGCGGTCCGTGCTCTCGGATCCGCTCGACGATCAGCGCACGGAGCGACATGGACATCAGGCCGGTGCCAACCCACCGCGCCCTGTCTTGGAGGTTCGAGACATGTTTCCCGGGCGGCGGGGCACTCCGCAACGGGAGACGTTCTGGCGCCGGCTCCGCGGGGGCACAGGGGGCCAGGTTGTTCTCTTTTGTCGCGCCTTCCCGCGGCCGGGAAGTTGGCATGGGTGCGACGCCGGGCCCCATGCGCTACGCCACCGGACCAGGACCCTACTCCTTGCGTACCCGGAGGAAGACCTGCGAGCTGCCTCTGACGATCAACAGAAACGCTGCGCGCCCGGACTCGACTCGGTTTAACTCTCTGATCGCCTCGGCAGCGGTGTTGACCGGGGTGCGGTTGACCGCCGTGATCAGGTCGCCCGGTCGTACGCCACCGCTCCGCGCCGCGCCACCGGCGTCGACGCTCGTCACGGCGGCGCCCGTCGTTCCGGGTTCGAGGTCGAGCTGACGCGCCGTCTCCGCTGTGAGGTCCTGTAGGCTTAGGCCGAAGCCGGTGTTCAGATCATCGGCCGCCACCCGGGTCGGCCGTCCAGAAGCTTCCAGATCCAGCTCGCCGATGGTGATCGGCAGCGTCGTCGGTTCGCCCCCCCGATAGACACCGAGCTCAACTACCGTGCCCGGGCGCGTGTCGACCACCCTCTGTTGCAGGCTCTCGACGTCCTCGACCCGCTCGCCGTCAAAGCTGACGATGACGTCGCCCGGTTCCAGGTCCGAGTCGTCCGCTGGCCCGTCCGGCGCGATCTCCGACACGATTGCGCCCATGCGTTCGGAGAGTCCCATGTCCTCATAGTCATCGTTGGTAACCGGCAAGATCGATACGCCGATCAGTCCACGGGTCACTCTGCCGGTGCGGAGCTGCGGTAGCAGCTCCCTCACGGTGTTGATCGGCACAGCGAACCCGATGCCCATGTTGCTGGGGCGGTCACTCACGATGGCGGTGTTGATCCCGATTACCTCGCCCCGCAGGTTCAGGAGCGGACCGCCCGAGTTGCCGGGGTTGATCGCCGCGTCGGTCTGGATGACGGACTGTGACCGGCCACGGATCTGTTCAAAGGGCCGGCCGACGGCGCTTACCACCCCCACCGTGACAGTGTGACCGAGCCCAAACGGGTTGCCGATCGCCATGACCCAGTCGCCGGCGTGCACCTGGCTCGAATCCCCGAATATCGCCTCCGGCAGCGGGTAATCCGGTTTCTCGATCAGCTGAATCAGGGCGCTGTCCGTCAGGCGGTCGAGGCCGACGACCCGGGCCTCGTAGGCCTCGTCGTCATCACGGAAGAATGTGACCTCGATATTGGTGGCGTCCTCCACGACGTGGTTGTTCGTGAGGATGTACCCCGCCTGGTCAATTACGAACCCGGTGCCTGCAGCGACCATCGTCTCCTCGCGTGGTTGTCGACCCTGCGGGGGCTGGTCTCCGAAAAACCGGCGAAACAGCTCGTCGCTCCCTGGGGACTGATTCTGATCCTCGGTACGCCGACGCGACTCGGTGCGGATGTTCACCACAATCTGACTCTGCGCGTCTGCGATATCGCGAAACGTGTTCGCGCCCAGCTGCCCGCTGATCGGTGCGCTGTTCATCACCGGCAGGGCCGACGTATCGAAGGTCTGTGCCGCTGAACTCGACACGAGGTCGAGTCGCGCGGCCAGTACGAGACCAATCGCCATCGAGGTAACGGCGATCAGGACTCCAGAAAACAGAGTGCTCCTACGTGTCGACATTCTGCCCCTCCACAGTCCTTACCTTATCCCAACGTCCGGATTTCCGTTTGCGCGGGGCCGGTGACGGTCGCCGACGCTGGCCCGACGTGCAGGTTGATCTCCGTCCGGAGACCAAAGTCCTCGAAATAAAGGCCCGGTTCAACGGTGACCCCGGTGCCCGGGAGGAGACGGCGCTCATCGCGCGTTTCGAAGTCATCGAGATGCGCGCCGTTGCCATGGACGTCCTCCCCTAGACTGTGTCCTGTCCGGTGGACGAACCGATCCCCGAACCCGGCCGCAGCGATCAGATTACGTGTTCTTCGGTCGACTTCCCAGCCGCGCAGCCCGCGACCGTCGTGTATCGACTGCCGCACCAATGAGACCGCCGCATCACGTCCCTCGCGGATCACGGCGAACGCCTCGGCATAACGCGCCGGCACAGGGGTTCCGGTGTAACCCATCCAGGTGATGTCGGCGTAGACGGCCCCATCTGTTGCCAGCTTGCCCCACAGGTCGAGCAGCAGCACTTCGTCGCGGCCGATGATCCGATGTCGCTCGCCGGTCGGGAGGTAGTGCGGATCGCCCGCGTTCTCTTGTGCCGCCACGACCGGGCGCGAGTCGCTAACAAGTCCTTCCTGCTTGAACCAGCCGGCCATCGCGTCCTGGACCTCGAACTCGGTGATCGAATCGCCGCCGCGCATTCGCTGGCTGACAAAGTCGAACGCCCGGTCCTTGATCTCATAGAGTGCTCGGGACGCCGCCTCGTGGGACGCAAGGGCCGCCGCGCTCCACGTCGCCTCGAAGCGCTGAACCAGATCGCCTGATGAGCGCACCTCGACACCAAGCGCACGAATCGCATCCACGGTGCCGGCATCGACACGAGACACGTAGGGGATGGCGCACCCGGGCGAGAACTCCATAGCCACGGTCGCGCGGCCACTCAGCAGTGCACGCAGACCGACGTCGAGCTCGCCGCGCTCCGAGTATCGGGTCTTGTCGCCGGGCAGATGGTCTAGGCGGTCGCGCTCGATCGCGTGCACGAGCCCCCGTGGCGCGCCGACGACCGGGATCAAGTAGTACCAGCGCCGCGTCGTCAGTTTGCCTGCCGTCTGCAGCCCGGCCACCCGGCGGGCAATAGGATTGGAGCCCTGAAAGTCGTACAGCAGCCACCCATCGAGACCCTCGTCACGAAGGGCGCGCTGGACGGCGGCGATGTCCAGCGGTTCGCGGCGCGTGTCGCGCGTCGCATCGGAGTTGGCGCTGGGCCCGGCCGACGCGTCGTGCCACCCGACCGCCGCGGCAGTCTTACCCCGGAGTGCCACGCCCATGGTGGGGAGTATAGCAGCGACGGCGCCGTCAGCTGTTGACACCTGTGTTGTCATGCTACCGGTTTAGACGCTGGACTCAGAGTGAAGGTTTGAGGACCGTGTCGTTTCTCTTCTTCGACCACACGTCCTGCGCTCTTCGACCAGCCGGCCCTGGCGCTGAGTGCCGTGCTTTCTGGTCCGGCGCGGTCGAGACGCGGCAGCAGGCAACGTCACGTGTGCCACCAGCTCATGGCGCCTTGCGTACGCGGCGTACAAACGAGCGTGGCGGAGGCGTTTGGGATCTCAACCGCGGCCGCGGGAGTGGACACCGTGTATGAGGTGTACCACAACATCGCGAGGCGGGAGACGTCCCAGCTTGGTGGGTAGTCACACCGGCTGCGTGTTTATAGGAAGGGGGAGGCTTGAGCGAACCCGCCGGGGCACCCGGACGCCCCTGTGCCCCATCGCCACGTCGGCCAGCCGGGGCTCGTGCCGGGCGGCATGGGTCGCTATGTGCTGGTCGGCACCGCCCAGGCGATGCGGGAGACGTCCGGGTGAGCCTGCCACGACGCCGGACGCCGTGCGAGCCGCACGGCGCGGCGAGCATGCCAGCGAACACCGAGTTCGTCGGCGTTCGTGTGGGCTCGACGCCGGAATTGCCCCTTGTTGCTAGGGGGTTGCGGGCTCCGCCGCCTCGGCCTCCGCCGCCTCGGCCTCCGCCGCCTCGGCCTCCGCCGCCTCGGCCTCCGCCGCCTCGGCCTCCGCCGCCTCGGTTTCCGCCGTTGGCTCGTCCATTTCTTCGAACAGGGTAGCCTCGATCACGCCGTTCTGATGGCTGAACTCGTAGTTGCTGCGATCCATCCTCTGGTCGCGCGGAACCACGATATCCACGGCGATGATCTCGTTCGGCAGGAACGGACGCCGCATCCGGAAGGAGCCGCCGGTCACGGTCTCGCCGTCGGCGTCATACCAGAACTCGTCCACCTTGAACCCCGCGAGCGCACCCTGCGAGATGTTCTGGAGCCGGAACTGCGTGTTCATCTCGTTGCCGTCTCGACGCGTCAGCGGCTGTAGATAGCCGATTTGCCCCGGTCCACGGATGGTGGCAACCAGTCGTGATTCGCCCCTGTTGGCGAGCAGCGAACGCAACTGTACCGTCGGGGCCGAGGCAACTGCCTCGATCGTGCCCTCATTGGCCACTTCGCCTCCCCCACAGCCGACTGCGACCAGACCGACCACCGAACCGAGTACCGCCGCTAGATTCAGGCGTCTCATTTGACTGACCTCCGGATTGGACTAATTACAGGAAACAACGGGCGGATTATATGGTGCGTCGCCCAAAACCTCAACACGAAGCCAGCACATCACATTTCTCCGTTCCAGTCGTCTGGCTCCGCGTCCCTCGAGTGAAATACCTCCAGGTGCCACTTCCCGCCGCCCCAGGGCTCAATGACCTCGGCCGCGACGACGTCCACGAGAATCTCGGTGAACGACCGGCCTTCCGGATCACCTTCGAGATGGTACGCCGCCTCCTCCCAGACGAAGCTGGGATGGAGCAGCAGCGTCAGAAACAGGTCATACCCGTCGTCGACGACGATGAGTTGCCCGCACGGTCGCTTCAGTGTCGAATGATACACGAGGTATTTCTCGGCACTGTGGGCCCGGATATACCTTTTGAGAGCGAACTCCCTGGCGACGACGTCCTCGACCGCGATCTTCTTGTCCCAACAATCGTGGCAGTACTTCGCTTCGCCGCGCGGCTCGGACACATCCTTCGCGCCGCACAGCGCACATCGAGTCAGGGCCGCTGACCGGGGAGCCATCCCGGGATCTTAGTTCAGAGCCCCTTCAGGGTGCGAGCCATAGCCGCGGAGCCCGTGCTCAGCCTAGACTGGCGCTACGAGCCGACTCGACGGCGTGGCACCTCGGTCGATACCATCGGTATGTTCTCTCGTCGCGTCTCGGACCGGCCGCGCGCGGCATTGATCAGAACTGGTCTCGGTGCAACCCGGGCTTTCACCACGGGCCAAGGGTTCATCATAGACTGACGGGATGACTGAGAGACCGGCGCATCTGGGGTTGCGGCATCTGGCGCTCCTTTCGCGGGCGTTCGACGAGATGAAGCGCTTCTACATTGACCGGCTGGGTTTTCGCGTTGAGTGGGAGCCGGACCTGGACAATATCTATCTGACGTCGGGTACCGACAATCTAGCACTGCATCGGGCCGGCGCCGATGTTCAGGCCGAGGGCGGCCGGCTCGATCACCTCGGCCTGCTCGTCCGAGAGCCGAGTGACGTCGACCGCTGGGCCGCGTATCTCGACGAGCACGGCGTCCCCCTGACGACGCGACCCCGCACCCATAGGGATGGAGCCCGGTCCCTCTATCTGTTCGATCCGGACGGCAACACCATCCAGATCATCCATCACCCGCCGATCAGTAGCCGCTGAATCGGCTTTGGGGCATCCTGCGGCTCGACGGGCATGTTACGACTCGAACGCCCCAGGTCGGCTCGGGCCATTCTTTGCGCGAACCTGATGCTGGTGTCGTGGTGTAGGGACTCGTGATCGGCTTCCCGGGTCGGGCATCCGACTCGACGGTGCCCGCCCCATGGCAGGTCTCACCGGCGCCGTCATCGCCCTCGCGTTTCGCTCGCGCTGCCCAGGATCACCGGCGCGTACAGTTCTTCGACGTACTGCTTCACCAGCCGGCGTGTTGTGAAGCGGGGTGTGATGGTGCGAATTGCCTGACGCACGATCGAGAGCCATCGCCGGGGGAGATCGCCGTCGCCGCGGTCGTAGAAGGCGGGAACCACGTCGCGCTCGATGAGCGTGTAGAGGGCGTCGGCGTCGGCCGCGTCGGTGGTGGCATCGTCCGGGTGTGTGCCGCCGTCGATCAGCCATCCGTTATTGCCAGAGTGCCCTTCCGCCCACCAGCCGTCCCCGATGCTCAAGTGTGGCACCCCGTTGAGGGCCGCCTTCATGCCGCTGGTTCCGCTGGCCTCGAACGGCTTCCGAGGGGTGTTAAGCCACACGTCGCAGCCTTGGACCATGAAGTGCGCGACGTGGAGGTCGTAGTCGTCGACGAAGGCGACCCGTCCTGCGAAGGAGGGGTCGAGCGCTCGCTGAAAGACATGCTGGAGATGGTGCTTGCCCGGGTCGTCGGCCGGGTGCGCCTTACCGGCGAAGACGAGCTGGGCTGGTCGCTTGGGTGCGTTCAAGATGCGGCCCAGCCGCTCAGGATCTGTGAAGATGAGTTCGGGACGCTTGTAGCCGGTGAACCGCCGGGCGAATCCGATGGTCAGTGCGTTGGGGTCGAGCAGCGTTCCGGCTGCCAGAACCCGGCTGGCACTGACGCGTCCGTTGGTCCACCGTTGACGTGCGCGCTCACGAATGAAGTCAAACAGATAGCGGCGCAGTTCCTGCCGAACCCCCCAGAGTTCCGCGTCCGGTATCTCGAACACCCGATCCCAGATCGCGTCGTCCCGCTGCTCACGCCAGTGCGCGCCGAGATATCGGTCGAACAGCAAGGCCAGCCGGTGCGCCACCCACGTCCCGATGTGTATGCCGTTGGTCACCGCCCGCACCGGTCGCTGGTCGGCTGGCACGTCCGGCCATATCGGTGCCCACATCTCGCTGGTCACCTCCTTGTGGAGCCGGCTGACGGCGTTGACGTGTCCGGCCGTCCGCAGCGCCAGCGCCGTCATATTGAAGCTGGGGCCACTGCCGTCGTCGTATTGCCCCAGGGCCAGGAACGCCTCGCGACGCCCTCCAAGCGAGCCCCAGTATTCGGCGAGGTGTCTTTCCACGAGCTGAAACGGGAAGGTGTCGTGACCTGCCGAAACCGGCGTGTGGGTGGTGAACACGGTCGTCCGCCGTACCTCGGTCAGCGCCGCGTCGAAGCTCTGTCCCTGTTCGATCATCTCGCGCATCCGTTGCAGCACCACGAACGCGGCGTGGCCCTCGTTGAGATGCCAGACAATCGGGTTGGAGCCCAGCGCCCGGAGCGTCCGTACGCCGCCGACCCCGAGAATGATCTCCTGCTGCAGGCGGGTCTCGGTATCGCCGCCGTAGAGCCTGGCTGAGAGCTCCCGGTCCCAGGGTGCGTTCTCCTCCAGACCGGTGTCGAGTAGATACAGCTTGGTGCGTCCGAGCCGCACGCGCCAGACCGCGACTTTCACCGTGCGGCTCCCGAGCGGGACCGTGACGACGCACGGTCGCCCACCTGGTGTCACCGCCGGGGCGACTGGTACGTCGGCCCAGTTCAGCCGCTCATAGCTCTCCTGTTGCCAGCCCTCCGCCGACACGTACTGGTGGAAGTAGCCCTGCGGGTACATGAAGCCGATACCGATGAACGGTAACCCGAGGTCGCTGCTCTCCTTGCAGATGTCACCGGCCAGTACGCCCAGACCCCCGGCGTAGATCGGCAAGGATTGATGCAAGGCGAACTCGGCCGAGAAGTAGGCAATCGACCGCCCTGTCAGCGGGGGCATCCGTTCGCTCCACCAGCTCCCGGTGGCCGATCGGGTCGGGTCCAGATCGGTGAGCGCCCGGTCGTAGAGATCCAGGAACACGGAGTCGTGAGCGGCCTCCTCGAGTCGAGCCTGCGGCAGCAGCCGGAGCATGCGTACCGGGTTATGGGCGGTGGCTCGCCAGAGCGTGTAGTCGAGCAGACGGAAGACGTTCCTGGCGTTCGGGTTCCATGTCCACCAGAGATCGAGGGCGAGCTCAGCGAGTCGTTCGATACGCGGGGGGAGCGGGTCGAGATTTTCGAGGCCGATGGTGGGCATGTGCTCTTTTCTGACGGGGTGTACGTCTACTCCCCGATCGCGGCGCCGATCGTCTCGAGCGTGAACGCGCGCGTCATCGCTCCGCCCACCGCAGCTTCTCGCGCAGCACGGCGAAGTAGGGACGGGCGGCGGCGCGAATCATGCGTAGCGGTCGGCCGGCGCACTCCACGACCACGGCGTCACCATTCTCGAGTTTGACTCCGGTCTGGCCGTCGAAACTGGCGAACGCTTCCGCGTGCCGGTCGGCGAGCCCAGGTTGAATACGGATCGCCGACGTATCAGGTAGGACCACCGGACGATTGGTCAGCGCGTGCGGCGCGATCGGGGTGAGCACGATTGCGTTCACGAGTGGATGCACGATCGGACCACCGGCCGACAGATTGTAGGCGGTGGATCCGGTCGGTGTGGCGATGATCAGTCCATCAGCACGGAATCGAGCGACGAACTGGCCGGCGACCGATACCGACAGATCGAGAATGCTGGACACGGCGCTCTTTGTGACCACCACGTCGTTCAGCACGAGCCGCTCCGCCAGCACGGCGTCGTTCCGGATCGCCCGGGACCGCAGCATCTTCCGCTCGTCGGTCCGCGCGCTGCCGTCCAGAACCGACGCGAGCGCTTCGAAGAGTTCAGGGAGGGTGATCTGGGTCAGGAACCCGAGGCTGCCGAAGTTGACGGCAAGGATCGGGGGGTCCGTCTCCGCCGCCGCGATCTGTCGGGCCATGCCCAGCAGGGTTCCGTCCCCGCCGAGAACCAGGATCAGATCCGACGCGTTGGGCAGAGCAGCCGGGTCGGCGGTCCGGACCGAGTGCAGTCCGGCCAGCTCTGCCGTGTCCGGCTCCACCACCGGGCGTACGTCCCGTTCTTCGAGCCAGGCGACTACCTGGCGGACGACTGCCGCCGCCTCCTGCAGACCGGTCCCCGCGACGATACCGACCCTGGCGATCGGGTTGCGCCTGGGCTCAGATGTCGGCGTGTCAGCACACATCAGCTTTGGGGGGTGTGTCGCAGGTGGAGAAAGAACTCCCGGTTGCCGCGGGCGCCGGTGATCGGCGACGGTATCATCGCTACGCGTGTCAATCCTACCTCAGCGCCGGCGGCCGCCACATCCGTGACGACGCGGGCATGCACATCCGGATCGCTCACCAGCCCGCCGCGTCCAATCTCGTCGCGGCCGGCCTCGAACTGCGGCTTCACGAGCGCGATGATGTCTCCGGCCGGCCGGAGCAGCGGCGGGAGCCGCCCGATGAAGTACCGGATGGAGATGAAGGACACGTCGATCGTGATGATGTCGAACTCGCGTTGATCTGCCGGCAATAAGTCGGGGGTCACGGTGCCCATGTGGACGCGTTCGAGGACCACCACCCGCGGGTCACGGCGGAGGCTCCAGTCGAGCTGGCCGTGACCGACGTCGAGGGCCACGACCTGGCGAGTCCCTCGTCGCAGCAGAACGTCCGTGAACCCCCCGATCGAGGCGCCAATGTCGAGCGCAATGACGCCGGTCGGGTCGATGCCAAGCTCGTCGAGCGCGTGGGCCAGTTTCACGCCGCCGCGGCCAACATACGGGTGGTCCGGAGTGTCGAGGGTGACGTTGGCGTCGGTCGGGACCGGGGTGCCGGCTTTCGTGGTGATGTGGCCGTTTACCCGCACCTGCCCGGCCAGGATTAACGCCCGTCCGCGGGTACGGGAGTCGACGAGTCCGCGCTCATGGAGCAGCGTGTCGAGTCGGACGCGGGGCATCAGTCCTATGAAGCTCCCGCAAGGAACCAGGAGACGGGAGTCAGGAGAGAGGAGACGCTGGACGGCTTCGGCAGCATCGACTCCGGTCTCGGGTTCGGAACGTTCCTCCGAGATTGCCGGCGCGCTCGATTCGAGGAGCCGACGCTAGTGGTGATTCTCACAGGCGTCCTTGACAATCCCCAGGCGGGGTGCCCCGCCTGACGGCGTTGCTCCTCGGTCGAATGCTGCCGGTATGTTTCCGCGGCTTGCCCTCTCAGCCTGGCGCCACGCGCCGGCAATTCTGCTAAGACGTTCGCGAGACAAATCACTAGATAACCCTGAGAGGATCTTGAACCTCAATGACTCCGTGAGACGACCCACTCCGCGATATCTTCCAGCCGGCCCTGGAGACCGGCGGTTGCCAGCGCCTCCCGAGCCGCGGACACCGCCTCGGTCGCCAGCACCCGCGATGGGCCGAGTCCGTGGACGGCAGGGTAGGTCGGCTTGCCCGCGGCGGCGTCCTTGCCGGCGGTCTTGCCGAGCACTGAGGTGTTCCCCTCAACGTCGAGGATGTCGTCGATGATCTGGAACGCCAACCCGAGATGTGCCGCGTACCGGTCCACCGCGTCAACCGTGGCCTCGTCACCGCCGGCCAGAATCGCCCCGGCGACAGCCGCTGCGCCTATCAGGGCGCCGGTCTTGCGCTCGTGTATCTCGCGAAGTGCGGCGGCTGCAGATCCAGCACGTCGGTTCGAGGCTTCGTCCCCGGTCGCCTCCAGATCCAGCACCTGTCCCCCAACCATGCCGGCTGTGCCGGCCGCCTCGGCGACACGGGCGACGGCGCGGAGCCGGCGCTTATCGAACCCGGGCGGCTCGTCTGCTCGACGCCGCGCCAGGACAACGAACGCGTGCGTCAGCAGCGCGTCCCCCGCCAGAATCGCCAGGCCCTCGCCATACACGACGTGCGCGGTCGGCCGTCCTCGCCGTAGGCCGTCATCATCCATCGCGGGCAGGTCGTCGTGCACGAGGGAATAGGTATGGATCAGTTCCACCGCACATGCGGCCGGCATCGCGAGCGCTGCTCCGGCGTCGCCGGGCTCTGGTTCAGCGCTCCCGCCGTTCACCACCGCCTCGGCAGCCGCCAGCGTCAGAATCGGGCGCAGTCGCTTGCCTCCGGCAAACACGCTGTAGCGCATCGCCTGGGCCAGGAGTGCTGGGCAGGGGGGCGAGACCGGGAGCGCCGCCTCGAGCGCGGCGTCGATCTCGGCGCGCCGGGTCCGGAGATAGTCGTCGAAGTCGCGTGCTCTCGTCACGCCGCGCCGCCGTCCTCCGATGAGGAGGTCAGAGTGTTCGGCGCCGCCTCCCGTTCGCCCCGGTCGCTGAGGATCTCGACCCGTCGCTCCGCGTCCTCGAGCTGCTTGTGGCAGAATCGCGACAGCGTGACCCCGCGCTCGAATAGCTCGAGCGACTGCTCCAGCGAAAGGTCGCCCGCCTCGAGGGTCTGCACGATGGTTTCCAGCTCGCCGATCGCCGACTCGAAATCCTTGATGTTGTTTTCCATGGGTTTGATCAGTGTTTGCCTTCCATGGGTTTGATCAGTGTTTGCCGGTCACAGTGCAGGTCAGGTGCCCATGACGGAGGGTGATCGCGACATCGTCACCCACTGTTACTGCGGACGTGTCCCGAACGATCGCGGTGTGCTCTGCGTTCCAGCAGACGGCGTAGCCGCGCGCGAGGACACCGAGCGGACTCAGCGTCTCCAGACGTCCGGTGAGGTCAGCCAGGCGGAGGTCTAGCCGCTGGCGCCGTTGGACGATCGCCGCGCCCAGTCGCTGCTGGACCGCCACGAGCCGGGTCCGTGTCGCCTCGAGGCGCCGGCCGGGCTCGTGTGTCTCCAACCCGAGTCGCGCGGCGCGTAAGCGGCGCGCTCGGGTGGTCAGCGTCGCCGCGATGGTGCGGGTCAGGGCGTGTGTCAGCTCGGCCGTGTGCCGACCGCGCCCAGCGAGTCGCGTTGGCCAGTTGGCCAGACTCGGGCGCCGGTCGAGCTCGAAGACCCGGGTTCGGCGTCGCCGGATCGCGTCTCGGACCGTCGCGCGGATCCGGTCACCGACACGGTCGACCCGTTCGATGAGCTCGTCTCGTCCCGCAACCACCATCTCGGCCGCCGCCGAAGGGGTTGCCGCGCGGGTGTCCGCCACCATATCGCTGATCGTGACGTCGATCTCGTGGCCGACTGCCGAGATGATCGGCACCGCCGCCGCCGCGATCGCCCGGGCGACCGGTTCCTCGTTGAAGGCCCACAGATCCTCGAGTGATCCCCCGCCACGTCCGACGATGATGACGTCGACCCCTGGCTGACGTGAGAGCTGGTCGATGCCGCGTGCGATCTGGACAGCCGCGCCGTTTCCCTGCACACGGACCGGGCGGACGATGACGTGGGCCGTCGGGTGGCGCCGGGCGAGTACCTTGAGGATGTCTCGCAGCGCCGCGCCGTCCAGCGAGGTGACGACCCCGATCTGGCGCGGAAGCAGCGGTAACCGCCTTTTCCGGCTCGCCTCGAACAGTCCGTCGGCTTCGAGTGTGCGCTTCAGTCGGTCGAATGCTACCTGCAGCGCGCCCAGTCCGTGGGGCTGCAGATGCTCACAGACGATCTGGTACTCGCCCTTCGGTTCGTAGACGCTTACACGCCCCTGCGCCACGACTCGCAGCCCGTCTTCGGGAGTGAACCGGAGTCCACGGACCGCCGACCGGAACATCACCGCCCTGAGTTGGGCCTGCCCGTCCCGCAGCGTGAAGTAGAGGTGACCGGTCTTCCAGAGCCGGCTATTCGCGATCTCGCCTTCGACCCAGACTTCACCGCAAGTCGATTCCAGCACCGTGCGGATCTGGTTGGTTAGCTCGCTGACGGTCACGACCTCACGGGTGGGCGCCAGACCGCGCGCAGGTCCGCCGAACGGCAGGGAAGGGGTGCCCCTCACGACGTAGCCACCGTGAGGGGCGCCGGCGCTTCGATATCGGCTGGGGTCAGGCTGAGGCGCTCGATCGCCGTCGCCCGACCGGTGGCGGGGTCGGCCGTCACGATCACGCCATGCAGGCGCGGGTCACCGCGGGCGGTGTCAAACCTGCCAGGCATTCCGGTCAGGAACCGACTCAGGACCACGCGCTTGTCGACACCGATGACCGAGTCGTGCGGCCCGGTCATGCCGACATCAGTGATGTAGGCGGTGCCGCCTGGCAAGACCCGGTCGTCAGCTGACTGCACGTGCGTGTGGGTGCCCAGCAGTGCCGTGACCTGGCCGTCGACGTGCCACCCCATCGCGATCTTCTCCGACGTCGCCTCGGCGTGGAAGTCGACGAGAATGATCCTCGCCTCGTCCCGCACCAGCGCGATCGCCTCAAGGACGACAGTGAACGGGTTGTCGAGCGGAGCCATGAAGACGCGGCCCATCACGTTGATGATCGCGACGGGGTCGCCCGTTTTGGTCTTGACGACCACATGCCCCGAGCCCGGTGTACCGGTCGGATAGTTCGCCGGTCTGATCAGACGGGGCTCGAGCTCAATATAGTCGAGCGCCTCGCGTTTGTCCCAAATGTGGTTGCCGGAGGTCATCACGTCGACGCCCTGGTCGCGAATGGCGTCACCGATCTCTCGGGTGATGCCGTTACCGCCGGCGGCGTTCTCGACATTGGCCACGACCAGGTCTATCCCGTGGCGGTCGACCATAGACGCGACGCCCCTCCGCGTCAAACCGCGCCCCGGTTTGCCGACAATGTCACCGATGAACAGGATTTTCATGAACGTGATCGGTCAGGGTTGCAGGTGCCGGCACTCGTGTCCCCAGGCTCTGATGATCGCACAGGAGGAGCCCTGGGCGACAGGTTGACGTGTGAAGTGGGCGTCTATTGCGACAGATAGGTTGGCGCCACTGGCGTGCGCTCGCGACTGTCGCACGGGTGCCGTCTGCGTCGTCGCGACAGGAGACACGCTCATTCCGCCTGGGATCGACGGCTGTTGCGGCTGTGGCAGGCTCCAGCCGAACGTTCCTTGAACGGGGTCGAAAACTGCCAGTCTGCTTCCTCCTCGCGCCATGCGAGGTGGGCGCGTTGTTCACCGGGTGTGCCTCGGTACGTGGCCATGTTTGTAACGCGGGCTGCTGCCAGAGACGATCAATTATATGAGTTTAAATAACTAAGGTTTATTTATTGCATTGCACTCATATAATGCGTATGCTAGTAGCAAGATCTGTGTCGGCGGTGAGCCGCAAGAGCATGCCGTCCAGCAATGCAACCGATTTGTTTTCACATGGGAGGTCACACATGGCATCAGTGCGATGGGATCCGTTTCGTGAGTTTTCGATGTTCGACGCCCCGTTCAACCACATGATTCAGCGCGCCACACCCACTGGCGACGAGGTCCGGCGGGAGTTGAGTTGGCTGCCGACGGTCGATGTTTACGAGGCCGACGACCACGCGCTGGTCGTGGCGGCCGAGCTGCCAGGGGTCGACCGCAAGGACGTGAGCGTCATGCTCGAGGATGGCGTGCTGACGATCGCCGGCGAGCGCAAGATTGACAGTGACGTGAACCCGGAACGCTGGCACCGGTCCGAACGGCACTACGGAAGCTTCCGCCGATCGTTCACGGTGCCGCGCACCGTGGATGCCGGGTCGGTCAGTGCGGAACACAAGGACGGGACGCTGCGCGTGCGATTGCCTCAGAAGGAGGAGGCCAAACCGCATCGCATTTCGATCGAGGCGGCGTGAGTGATGGGCAACGGAGTGAGGGACGCGACGAGCCGTCTCACGCTCTGTCACGTTGGCCGGGAGACTGACACGTAGCGGGGAGATGGACACGCAGTAGGAGGGGGAAGGTGGACACACCCCAGAGCGTTCGAGATATGAAGCCGATGGGCGTCGTCGATGCGCGGACAATCGTGCCCGTACGGGACGCACACGGCGGGGTGACGGTCTACTCTCAGGGTCGCCCGATCTGCTACTTGCTGGGTGGCGAGTGGTACTGGGCCCTTCTTGATCCGGGCTCGAGGTGACAGGTCTCTGTCACCTCGAGGTTAGCCCAGCCGCGAGATCAGCCCGTTCGACCGCGGGACGGTTTTCGAGTACGATACGGGCTTATGACCGATGATTACGCTGCAGTTCTGGACGGCGACGCCGAACCGATAGCTGCCGGGCCGACGGTTCACATGCCGCGGGTGCCCGAAGAGCCGATGCCGCCCATCACCAACCGTTTTCTCTTCGTCGACGTGGCAGCCCAGCGAGCCAAGCAGCTGCGCCGGGGCGCGTTGCCGCGGCTCGAGGCCCTGCGACCGGACTCGGAGACCGGGGCGCGACCGGAGGTGAAGTTGCGGATGGAGCGGATCGCGATGGAAGAGGTCGAGCAGGGGCTGATCGTCTTCGAGTTGCCCGGGGAGACGTCTTCCGAGGAGGGCGCGTCGTGATACCGTCCGAGCTTCAGTCGCTGGTGCTCGGCGTGCTGGGAGGGCTGGGAATGTCCACCGTCTTTTTACTGGTGGTCTTTCTCGGCTTCTGCGTGCTGGTGGGCTTTACCAAGCACCGAAGCATCGGCCAAGCCAGCCTCGTCGTCCGCAGCCTTGACGACCGGCTCGGCCCAGGCGCCCGGTATCTGTCGCCAGAAGTGCCTCGCGGTCCGGCCGACCAGCTCAAGACCCCGGAACTCTTGGAACGGTCTCGTCGTCAGCCGGCCTGACCCTGATCATTCGTGAAGGCCTGAACGACGCGCCATTGTTACCGCGTCGATGTCTTTCGTGCCGCCGACTCCGGATCGCTCTGGCGAGCCGGCGTTACGCGCCGACCGTCCCCTGACGGCCGCTGCTGGGGGCGCGTCCCGCCACCAGGGCGCGTCCAGCTCGCAGCGTGCACCGAGTCGGAACAGCGTCTCTTCATCGAACGCCCGTCCCACCAGCTGGAGCCCAACCGGCAGTCCAGACGGGTCAAGCCCACAGGGAAGGCTGATCGCCGGCAGCCCGGTCAGATTGGCGCTCGCGGTGAAGATGTCCCCCACATACAACTGCAGCGGGTTGTTGGACCGTTCGCCCAGACCGAACGCCACTGTGGGCGTGGTGGGCGTCGCAATCGCGTCGACCCGCTGAAACGCGGTGTCGTAGTCACGCCGAATAAGGGTCCTGACCTGCTGGGCCTTGAGATAGTAGGCGTTGTAGTAGCCGGCGCTGAGGGTGTAGGTGCCGAGCATGATCCGACGCTTGACCTCGTCACCGAACCCCGAGTCGCGCGTGCGATCGTACATGGAGGCCAGATCGGTGCTGGCCGCGTCGAGTGGTGCCCGGTACGCGTATCGCACTCCGTCGTAGCGCGCGAGATTGGAGCTGGCCTCGGCCGGTGCCACCACATAGTAGGTCGGGACCGCATAGGCGGCGTGTGGCAGCGGGACGTCAACGATCTTCGCTCCCTGCGCGCGCAGAACGTCGATCGCCGCCGAGAACGCGGTGATGACACCAGCGTCGACGCCGTCTTCCAGGATCTGCCAGGGGACTCCGATGGTGGGGTCAGATACCGGTTCCGTCAGCGTCGCGTCGAACGCTGGCACCGCCTCGGCGGCCGAGGTGGCGTCGCAGGGGTCCTGGCCCGCGATCGCCTGAAGCATCGTGGCGGCGTCGGCAACGGTCAGCGCGAAGGGGCCGATCTGGTCGAGGGATGACGCGAACGCGAGTAGCCCATAGCGTGAGACCCGTCCGTACGTCGGTTTCAGACCGACAGTCCCACAGAAGGCCGCCGGCTGACGAATCGAGCCGCCGGTGTCCGACCCAAGCGCGACCGGCGAGAGCCGAGCGGCAACCGCAGCGGCCGACCCGCCACTCGAGCCACCCGGCACGCGGTCGAGATCCCAGGGGTTCCGGGTCGGTCCCGACACGGAGTGCTCCGTGGTCGAGCCCATCGCGAACTCGTCACAGTTGGTCTTCCCGATGACGATCGCCCCTGCTCGAGTCAGCCTTTCGACCACCGTGGCGTCGTACGGCGGTACGAACCCTTCGAGGATGCGCGACGAGGCGGTGGTCGGCAGTCCGCGCGTGCAAATGTTGTCCTTCACCGCGACGGGCACACCGGCAAGCGGCAGGCCAGGCTCGCGGGGACCCAGCCGGTCTATCATTGCCGCACGTTCGAGCGCCTGTTCTGCCGCGACATGCGTGAACGCGTGAATGGGACCGTCGTGGGCGGCGATCCGCTCCAGATACTGCGTGCAGATCTCGACCGCTGTCAGGCCGCCAGCCATCGCGATGCGAATGTCCGCAACGGTCTGGATGCCGGACGCCGTCATCACCCGATGACCTTGGGGACCTTGAACAGCCCGTCACCGCCCGCGTCCGGGGCGTTGGCGAGCGCGTCATCGCGTGGCAACGATGGACGTGGGTCGTCTGCCCGCATAACCGGGGCCGAGGTGACGGGGTGAGTGGTGGCCGGCACGCCGGTCGTGTCGATCTGCTGAAGACGGTCGAAATACGAGAGTATCTCGGCGAGCTGCCGTGTGAACAACTCCGTTTTCGAGTCGGTTAACTCGAGGTGTGCGAGGGCCGCAATGCGCTCGACCTCGGTTCGCGACAGTCGCGTGGACACGCCCGATGCTAACATGAGCACCCGAGCAGTTGGGTGCTCGCTACGCTGTGCTGCGACACGACTGGGCGATGGTCGTCGACGTATCGCGAGGCCCCGCATCGTGTGGTCCGCCGCCAAGATTGGACCCGGCATGGTCCGTCCGGCATCATAGGCGCATGCCCCGCCTGGTGGCCGCGTCGTGAGTGACGTATCGCGGACCGCCTCGTCCCGGTCGTTGTTCGGACGAGGGCGCGAGGAGGTCACCGCGGCACTTCCCGACCGCGAGCCGGTGTCGTGCCCCCTCTGCCGCCGTCCCCCGGCGCGGTTCGCCACCGATTTTCAAGGGCTGCATCTCGCGCGGTGCACCTCGTGCGGACTGCAGTTCCACAGTCCCAGGCCGGTGCTCGAGCAGATGGCCACGGCGGTGTACGGCGCCGACTACCACCGGCCAGACGAGGCCAGCGCGGATTTCCGTCATCGACGCCACTACGCCCGGCAGACCGTGCGCCTCGAAGCGTGGCTGGCCCCGGAGCGGCGCCGGCTGCTCGACGTCGGATGCGGGGCCGGCGCCTTCATGCGGTTCGCCAGCGAACGGGGCTGGGACGTCGAGGGCACCGACATGGTGGTGACCGACTGGGCCCGCGCGAGTGGCGCCAGGCTTTGGGAAGGCGAGCTCCCTTCTATCGCGTTCGGCGACGCGCGTTACGACGTGGTCCGGTTCAATCATGTGCTGGAGCACACGCGCGACCCACTCGTCGAGCTGCGGCGGGCTCGACAGCTGGTCGCCCCGGGCGGCATCCTATTGGTTGGTGTGCCGAACGTGGGCGGTCTGAGCTTGTTGCTCAAGAGCTGGCAGAGCCAGCTCGGTCTAAAGACCAAGCGCTGGCGCCACTATGCGGCGCTGCACCATCTCTGGTTCTTCACCCCAGTCACCCTGCAGCGGCTGGTGGAGGCGGCCGGATTCCAGGTTCTGTGTTGGGAAACGCCGGTGATGGGCCGCCCGGACCGGTCAGCCGCCCTGACTGGCGCCTACCGCGGCGTGCTCGAAGCCTGCCGCGCCGGTAGCCTGCTGGACCTCTACGCCCGCGGTCGGTGACAGGTGGTTGGGCCCCCCGCGAGCGACCGAGCCGGGGTGTGTGGCGGAACCCAACGATAATCTAGTGCCTCGTGTCATGCAGACGACCGCATTCGGCCACCGACGTATCCTGCCGTGGCGGCAACGGGCTCTCGCTCACAGGAGTCGAATACTGCCGGGATGCTCGCTGCTCGCGCCTGTCACGAACCGTCGAATCAGCGCGTTCGTGAATCCTCGCGAGTGGATCGAAGCACAGTCGATCTCCCGGGTCAACGGAATCGGCGTGCGACGGCGTGCGATACACTTTACGGCATTCGACTAGTGAGGCTCCGCCACAGATTGCCCCAACCGCTCGGCTTCACCTCGCTAGCCAGCTTTGCTCACAGCCCCGCTACTCGGGGGCTAGACTTCCTGACGATGAGGTCTCACGGTGAGCGTGACAGCACCACGATCAAGACTTAACGCATCGTCACGATAAACGCCGTTCAAGGAGGCTAGCCGGAGCGGTATCAGCATGACCGACGAGCGTCCCGTATTCCAGCATCCGCCGTGGATGGTGGGGATCATGTTGATCCTCGGGGTGTTATCGCTCGTCGTCGGACTGACGGTCGACCCGTTCTGGCTGGTCATGGGCAGTCCGGCTATCCTGACGCTCTGCGTCTACATCGGCGTTCGAATTGCGCTAAGGCGTCGGATCGGCGACCGGGAACGGTCGCCTGGAGCCTAATCAAAAACAGGGCGAGGCGATGGATCGTGTCGGGTTGTGCAGGCCTCCCGCCGTAGCGGGCAGCTGGTATCCGGACGCCGAGGCGCCGCTGCGTGCGGCGGTGCGCGCGCACCTCGCGGCTGTCGAGGACACCCCGTCCGGAAAGATCATCGGGGTCATCGTGCCACATGCGGGTCTCGTCTACTCGGGTCCGGTTGCTGCCCATGCCTATCGAGCCGTCGAGGGGCACGCCTACGACGTGGCGGTACTGGTCGGTCCGTCGCACCACGTGGGGTTCGACGGGGTGGCGATTTACCCGAGCGGCGCGTTCGAGACCCCCCTCGGCCCGGTACCGGTGGCCTCAGAGGTCGCGAACCGGTTGATGGCTGCGCCCGTTGTCAGGACGCACCCGACCGCGCACGTCCGCGAGCACTCGCTCGAGATGCAGCTGCCGTTTCTGCGTCTGGTTTTGCCTTCGACCCCGATCGTGCCCCTGCTCATCGGCTATCAGGAGCGCGATACCATCCTGGCGCTGGCTGAGGCGCTGGCAGAGACGCTGTTCGGGCTGACACCCCTCATCGTGGCCAGCACAGACCTGTCGCACTACTTCGATGCGGGCCGTGCGGCCACGCTCGACCACGTGGTCATTGACCACGTCACCCGTTTCGACGCGGACGGGTTGCTGGCCGAATACGAACGCTACCCGCCACCCAAACGCGGCCGGTGTGTCGCATGCGGCGGCGGCGCCGCCGTCGCGGTTATGAAGGCGGCCGCGGTCCTAGGGGCCAGGGAGGCCCGCGCGCTGCGATACGCGGATTCAGGAGACGTCTCTGGCAATAAGACCGCAGTCGTCGGCTATCTCGCCGCCGCCCTGGGCTGCTTTGACCGATCGCTCGCCGAGACAGACCGGCCCCGTCGTAGCCCGGCGGAGACCAACGACGGCAGGCACGGGACTGGAGAAGCGTGAGGGCGTCGCCGTCTTCACCCTGCGATTCGCTATCGGACGCCGTGGCGATGCTCGCACCGGATGAACGACAGGCCCTGCTGCGATTGGCTCGCGAGGCGATCGCAGCCCGTCTTGGCGCGCGCTCGATCGTCTTGCCCGCGCCGGTCGGTGGGATGGCCCGTCGCACCGGTGCTTTTGTCACCATCCGCCATCACGAGCGTCTGCGTGGCTGTGTGGGGTCGGCCAACCGCGCCGAGCCACTGGTCGAGGTTGTGGCTCGCTGTGCGGGAGACGCCGCGACCCTGGACCCACGATTCTTGCCGCTGCCGTTCGATGACCTGCCCGATGTTGTCCTCGAGATCTCCGTGCTCGGCCCGCTCGAGCCGGTCACGGATCCCGCGGAGATCGAGGTGGGACGCCACGGGCTCGTTGTCGAGCAGGGGGCGCATAGCGGTCTCTTGCTGCCACAGGTGCCGATCGAATGGGGTTGGGACCGTGAGACCTTCCTCTCACGGGCCTGCGTGAAAGCCGGGCTGGCTCCTGACGGCTGGCAGACCGGCGCCAGCTTGTTCAGCTTCGAGGCGCAGGTCTTCGGTGAGTGATTCCGCCGTACTAACGCGAGGCAGATGGGGCTCCTGACCCCGTCGCGTCTTCGAGCAGCGCCCTCAGCATCCGAAGGTTCTCCAGGTCCATCGAATCGGGCTCGGTGCCTAGGGTGTTTCCCGAGCGCGCCTTGGGGGTCTCGAGCACCATCGGCAGATCTTCCAGCCGCGGGTCCGTGAGCAGACGCCGAAAGGCGCCGAGTCCCACGTGACCGTTGCCGATATGCGTGTGCCGGTCGACCCGGCTGCCGCGCGGCGTCTTCGAATCGTTGAGGTGCAGCGCCTTGAGACGTCGCAGCCCCACAGTCGCGTCGAGCTGGCGTATCGTGTCGGCGTAGCCGGTATCGGAACCCAGGTCGTAACCGGCGGCCAGCAGGTGACATGTGTCGAGACACACGCCGATGGCGGTGGCCGTTCCGGCCCGCTCCACCTCCGCGATGATGGTCTGGAGCTGTTCGAAAGTATGGCCCAGGTTGGTGCCCTGTCCAGCGGTGTGCTCGAGCAGGAGCATGGTCCGATGGTCCGGGCGGTCAGCCATTACTTTGGCGATGCCGCCGGCGATCCGGGCGAGACCCGCTTGCTCGGTGCTGGTGGTGTAGGAACCGGGATGGAGCACGACGCCGAGCAGCCCCAGCGCCTCGGCCCGATCGAGTTCCTCACCGAGTGCGGCGCTGGATCGCGCCCGTAGCGTATCGTCCGGTGATGCCAGGTTGATCAGGTAGCTGGCGTGCGCGATCACCGGACGGACGGCCAGATCCACGCTGAGCCGCCGGAACTCAGCGATCTCGGCGTCCGGCAGCGGTCGCGCCCGCCACTGGCCGGAGGACTTGGTGAAAATCTGCAGGGCGTCACATCCGGTCGCTCGCGCCCGTTCCACGGCGCGCGGCAGGCCGCCCGCGATTGACATGTGCGCTCCGAGTCTGGGCATGGACGGATGGTTGAGAACACCGAGGCCGTTCCCAATCGTACACCGCGGCGCCTCGCAGCCGGCTTGCACCGGCGCGGAGCGGTAGAGGACAATCAAGATTTCTCGGATGGTCGTTCGGCCCGTGATGGCGCCAAAGAATCTGCACCACAGAATCTGCAAATGAGCAGCAAAAACACGTTCGGAACACGCACCTCGCTGTCTGTCGGGGACACCACTGTCTCTTTTCACAGTCTCGCGTTGCTCGAGCGCGCCGGCTTCCCAAGGGTAGCGTCGCTACCCTATTCGCTGAAGATCCTACTCGAGAATCTGCTGCGACGGGAGGACGGGCAGGGCGTGACGGCGGACGACATTCAGGCCCTGGCTGGCTGGGACCCGGACGCGGGGGCGACCAGGGAAATCACCTTCATGCCGGCGCGCGTCCTGCTGCAGGACTTCACCGGCGTTCCGGTGGTGGTTGACCTGGCGGCGATGCGCGACGGCATGGTCCGCCTCGGCGGCGACCCCGAACGGATTAATCCGCTGCAGCCGGCCGAGCTCGTCATCGACCACTCGGTTCAGGTGGACCACTTTCGCGAGACCAATGCCTTCGACCTGAACGCGCAACTCGAGTTCTCGCGGAACAAGGAGCGCTACGCGTTTCTGAAGTGGGGACAGCAGGCGTTCGACAACTTTCGCGTCGTGCCGCCGGACACCGGTATCGTGCACCAGGTAAACATCGAGTATCTGGCGCGGGTCGTGTGCACCGACGGCGACGGCGCCATGGCGTACCCCGACACGCTCGTCGGCACCGATTCGCACACGACGATGGTCAACGGCCTGGGGGTTGTCGGCTGGGGCGTTGGCGGCATCGAGGCGGAGGCAGCCATGCTCGGCCAGCCGATCTCGATGCTCATCCCCGAAGTCGTCGGGTTCAAGCTGACCGGCCAGTTGCCGGAAGGCACGACCGCGACCGACCTGGTCTTGACGATCACCGAACAACTGCGTCGCGTGGGGGTCGTCGGAAAGTTCGTGGAGTTCTTCGGGCCTGGGCTGGCGTCGCTCACGCTGGCTGACCGGGCGACACTCGGCAACATGTCGCCCGAGTACGGATCCACGGTCGCGATCTGCCCGATCGACCAGATGACTATTAGTTACCTGGCGCTGACCGGTCGGGACGCGTGGCAGGTCGCCCTGGTCGACGCCTATGCCCGGGCACAGGGCATGTTCGGTACGCCAGTCGAGGACCCGGTCTACGCGACGGTCATCCAGCTTGATCTCGCGGGGGTCGAGCCGAGTATCGCCGGCCCGAAGCGTCCGCAGGATCGCGTTCCGCTCCAGCGGGCTAAGGCCGCATTTGCGGATGCGCTGGAGGGTCTGCTGGCTGGTCGTGGGCCGCATCCGGTCTCGCCGTCAAACGGTGACGGGGCCGGTCTGGACCATGGCGCGGTGGTCGTCGCCGCCATCACGAGCTGCACCAATACGTCGAATCCCAGTGTGATGGTCGCTGCCGGGCTGCTGGCGCAGAGGGCGCTCGCGCGCGGGTTGAAGCCGAAGCCGTGGGTCAAGACCAGTCTGGCACCAGGGTCGATGGTGGTCACCGAGTATCTCGAGGCTGCCGGGTTGATGACGCCGCTCGCCGAGCTCGGGTTCGGGTTGGTCGGCTACGGGTGTACTACTTGCATCGGCAACAGCGGGCCGTTGCCGGACGACGTGTCCGCTGAGGTGAGGGACCGCGACCTGGTGGTCACTTCGGTGCTGAGTGGCAATCGGAATTTCGAGGGCCGAGTGCAGCCCCAGGTACGTGCCAACTATTTGGCATCGCCGCCGCTAGTGGTCGCCTATGCGCTGGCGGGTCGGATGACCGTCGATCTCACGACCGAGCCGCTCGGGCAAGACCCGGCCGGTGTCGACGTGTTTCTGCGCGAGATCTGGCCGTCGACCGGCGAGATCCAGACAGCTGTGGCCGCCGCCGTGCGAACGGAGCAGTTTACCTCGAAGTATGCCGGCGTGTTCGATGGGGACGCGCGATGGCGCGGGTTGGAGTCGCCGCGGGGTCAGCGTTTCCATTGGGAGGATGCGTCCACGTACGTGCGGAATCCACCCTTCTTCGAGAATTTGACCCCTGAGCCGACGCCGCCGGGAGACGTCGTCGGTGCGCGGGTGTTGGCGCTGCTCGGTGACAGCGTGACGACCGACCACATCTCGCCCGCTGGCGTCATCCCGGCCGCCGGGCCGGCCGGGCAGTATCTGATCTCGCGCGGGGTGGACCCCAGGGACTTCAACTCGTTCGGGAGCCGGCGCGGCAACCACGAGGTGATGATGCGCGGGACGTTCGCCAACATCAGGCTCCGCAATCAGCTCGCACCCGGGACCGAGGGCGGCTGGACGCGGTATCTGCCGGACGACGAGGAGATGAGCATCTACGACGCCGCGATGCGATATGCGGTAGCGGCGGTGCCACTGCTCGTGCTGGCGGGCAAGGAGTACGGGTCCGGGTCGTCGCGCGACTGGGCCGCCAAGGGGACGATGCTGCTCGGCGTCCGGGCCGTTATTGCCGAGAGCTTCGAACGCATCCATCGGAGCAACCTGGTTTCCATGGGCGTGTTACCGCTGCAGTTCAAGGCCGGGGACGGCGTCGCCCCGCTTGGGCTGGTCGGTCGCGAGACGTACGGCGTCACCGGCATCACCAACGGGCTCACACCGCGCGGCGAGGCGACGGTGCGCGCCGTGGCGCCGGACGGGGCCACGCACGAGTTCACCGTGATCGTAAGAATCGATACACCGGAGGAGCTGCGCTATTACCGCCACGGCGGCATCCTGCCGTACGTGCTCAGACAGCTCGTCGAGAACGGGAACGCTCGAGAGACAGGAGAAGCCTGAGGTCCCGTGTGTTCCCGCCGGCAGCCGTTGCGGCCGGTCTGACCGTGACGACGATGGCTATGGTGATGATGATGATCATGACGACACCCCCCGCGGGCGCGCAGGACGTGAACCGGTCCAGACCGGATCAGATCGAGTGGGATCTCACCGAGATCTATCCGAGTGACGAGGCCTGGAGCACTGCGAAGACGCAGCTCACGGAGCGGGTCGCGGCGCTCTCTCCCTACCGCGGCCGACTGGGTGAGAGTGCCGCCATCCTGCGCGAGGCGTTCGACGCGATCAGTGGGACGGAGAAGGAACTCGCAAGGGTCTACGTGTACGCGTTCTTGAAAGCGGACGAGGACCGCCGCGTGGCCGCGGCACAGGAACGACGCGGTCTAGCGGCCTCCCTGCTCTCCGAGTTCGCCGAGATGGTGGCTTTCGTGTCTCCCGAGTTGTTGCGGTTGGGATCGGAGACGATCGAGCGGTATCTCGCCGAGGATCCGGGCCTTGCCAAGCACGCCTTCAACATCCGCGACACGCTACGCCAGGAGGCGCACACGCTGTCGGACGAGGCGGAACGGGTGCTGGCGGCAATCGGGCCGGTGGTGCAGGGACCGGAGCGCGTGTATGCAATGCTAACGAGCTCGGACATGCCGTTCCCGACGGTGACGCTCTCGACCGACGAGGAGGTCCGGCTGGACCAGGCGGCCTATTCGCTGCACCGGGAGTCACGAAACCGGGCGGATCGCAAGTTGGTCTTCGACCGGTTCTGGGGCGTGTGGAAGGGGTATCAGACCACGCTGGGGCAGACCCTCGACACGCACGTCAAGGCGCACGTGCTTCAGGCGAAGGCCAGACGGTATGATAGCGCGCTCGACAGGGCGCTTTCGGGCCCGAACATCCCGCCGCCGGTCTATCACACGCTGATCGAGGCGACCCACCGCCACCTGCCGTCCCTGCACCGGTATTTCCGGTTGCGACAGCGGATGCTCGGGCTCGACGACTTGCACTACTACGACATCTACCCGCCGCTGGTCGCGTTGGGTCGGAACTTCGACATCGACGAGTCGAAGGCGCTGACGCTCAGTTCGGCGGCGCCGCTCGGCGGCCACTATCTGGAGCTGCTAGGGGAGGGGTTCGCGGGCAACTGGATGCATGTGTATCCGCGGACGGGTAAGGCGCCTGGCGCCTACATGTATGGCGACATCTACGATGTGCATCCCTATCTGCTGCTGAACCACAACGGCCAGTTCAACGACGTGTCCACGTTCACCCACGAGTGGGGGCACGCGATACACACGATGCTGGCCAACGAGCACAACCCGCACGAGACCGCCGGCTACGCCACCTTCACCGCGGAGATTGCCTCGACGACCAACGAGGTCCTGCTGCAGGAGCACATGCTGGGCCAAGATATCTCGGATGACGAGCGGTTGTTCTATCTGGGGACTGCGCTGGAGGCAGCGCGCGGCACCTTTTTCCGGCAGGTGATGTTTGCCGAGTTCGAGCTCAAGATTCACGAGATGGTCGAGGCGGGCGAAGCGCTGTCTGGCGAGAGGATGAGCCGTGTCTACGAGGCGCTGCTGCGGCGGTATCATGGGGCTGACGCCGGCGTGATGACGATTGACCCGGCCTATGCCATCGAGTGGGCTTTGATCCCGCATTTCTACCGCAACTTCTACGTGTTTCAGTACGCCACATCCATTGCCGGCGGAACGATGTTCGCAGAGCGGTTCCTGAGCGGCGATGGGCAGGCGCGCGACGACTACCTGGCGGTGCTCTCCGCCGGCGGCTCTTGCTACGCCTATGAGCTGCTGCAGGAGTACGGCATCGACTTGGCGACCGATGTCCCTTACGACGCGCTCATCGTACGGATGGACCGCGTCATGGACCAAATCGAGTTGATTCTGGACCGCCGAGGGAACTGACCGGGCTGGTCCGGCGATGCCGGTCCTACTGCTTTCGGGCCCGGTGCTGAGTCCTGCACCCCAATCATTCCGGTCCGACCGGCACCTCGGATAACGCGAACGAGCCGTCCCAGACGCCTGGCGCGCGCCTCGGCGTCTACGAAGTCGTCGCCCAGATCAGCGACGGCGAGGTGGTCTACACCCTCACAACATCGGCGGGATGATCAGCATCGCGATCACATTCACGAGGAAGAGTGCCAAGGCGATGAGACCGGTGTAGCCGAGCACGTCACCGAACTTCATCCGCGTCACGGTCAGAATCGGGATCGCCCAGAACGGCTGGATCAGGTTGCTGGTGGAGTCGCCGTAGGCATACGCGAGCACCGTCGTGGTGGGCGACACTGCCAGCTCGCGGGCCGCCGGCAGGAGATACGGCGCTTCGATTAGCCACTTCGAACCACCGGACGGGACGAACAGGTTCACCACCCCCGAGTAGGGGTAGACGATCAGTGGATACGTGTCGGTGGTCGCGACCTGCACGAATAGGTCTCCCAGCCAGTTGCCCAGCCCGGTGCCGTTGACCACGCCGAAGATGCCGGCGTAGAACGGAAATTGCAGGATGACTCCCGACGCGGCACGTGCGCCGTTGCCGAACGCACGGACCAGGTTCGAGGGGCGTCCCTGGAGCAGCAGGGCGCCGATCAGGAACACGGCGTTGTAGGCGTTGATGGTCCAGCTGGCGCCAAAGCCACGAGTTGCTATCGAGTGCCCCAGCGGGTACCCGATCAGGATCACCGCCAGGACGATCCAGCCGCGAAACGACTCCATGGTTGCGGCGGGTGTCGTCGGCTCTACCTCATCCGGTATCGCCGGCATCATCAGTTGCAACTCGTCCTCGGTCAGCGTCCACACGTGCTTACGCGGGTGCAGTATGTAGAGCATGAGCAGCCCGGTGGCGGCCACCACGAGGAGGTAGATCAGATTGAACGGGATGAATAGTGTCTCGGTCACCGGCAACAGGCGGTCGATGAGTGGCGTGGCGCCGGGTGGCGGTGTAGTGATCGGGTTACCGGGTGTCGCCATGATGAGCGGGGCCGAGGCCGACAACCCACCGTGCCAGACGGTGCCCATGCCGAGATAGGCGGCGGCGATCAGGAGCCGGATGTCGGTCGTGGGGTTCCGCCGCGCGATGAACGGGACGAAGAGCGCCGAGGCGACCACGCCCGCCGCCCAGTTGAAGTATGCGAGGACGATCGAGTACACGCCGAGCAGGAGCACCGCATGGGCCGGCTGTTCGGGGTTCGGACGCGCGGCCAGCCAGTCGAGGAACCGGTATGCGGGCCTCGACGACACGCAGGCGTGCGCCGAGATCATTGCGATGGCGAACTGCATCGCCAACGTCAGCAGCTCCCACATGCCGCTACCCCAGGCCAGGACGGAGTCGTGCAGCGAGGCGCCGGCGCCGACGACGGCCAGCAGGATGGCCCCGATCGTGAGGATCATGCAGACGACCCACGAATCTGGGATCCACCGCTGCGTGAAACGCGACAGGGTCTCCCCGAGCGTTCAGGTTAGGCGAATGAGCGTGGACATGAGACGGATCCCCCCGCCGGCGACGCCCAAGGCCAGAGCTGCGTCCGGATCAGGCTGGATGGGCCTGTAGCCTGTCGAGGGTGAAGCACTGGCTTGCCCCAGCCCGGCCCGCTAGGAGCCCGTGTTGAAACCCTGCGTTGCACTGAGAACCGTCGTGATCGATGGCGCGCTCGGCCAGTGGCAGGCGCGACGAAAGAGCCCATTGGGCATGTGTGACCGAGGAGCCACGTCGTCCAGACGGGATGCAGCGCTGGTTGAATGCAGCGGGCCCTTCACCACGGCACCTAGGTGGCGGCGGTCTTTGCCAGCGGGTTCTTCGTCGCCAGCAGAGCAACCAGGGCGATGGTCGACAGCACAGAGGCGCCGAAGAACGCCCCTGTAATTCCAGAACGTGTCGAACACCAGGCCGGCGAGCGGCGCCGAGACGAGCGGCAGCCATCGGTTCGCGGCGGGCGTCTCAGACATCGGGTCCTTTCACGTGGCCCGGTACGACGGTGGGCGTGGGCGCGTGCAGCGGCGCCATCGGCGGCGTGCCTAGGGTCGGTCTCTCACACTACCCGGGTCAGCGGGTCGTGAGAGTCGCGATCGCTTCAGACGGCGCGTAGGATCGTTCGGATTCTGTCCGGCGTCAAGCGTGAGGCGGGTGTTGTCTCCGGGCGGTCGGTCAGGACGGTTTGAGGTGGACCCGCCACCGGCGGTCTTATGCGGTCTTATGATGGGGCCGATCAACCTCCACGATGGGGTAGTTCCACTACCCGAGTGGTGGTGAAAAACTCCAAAAGCAGCAAGGTCTGTAGGTCACACGATAGCCTCTAATGTGTTGAACAGACGTGGCTTGCGACCTTGACCTGCTTATTGTGGCCGCCGTATAATAGCGGCGCCGTAGGCCGGTTGGTCCATCCGGTTCGGGGTCGGGCGCACGACCCGCTCACATGCAGAGGTCAGGCATGAGGAAGCGGTCTGGCGTCATGTGATACGCAAACAACACGGTGCTGACTTATGACGCGGAATCGGGTTACCGCGACCGGGGTCTTCCTCGCAGCGCTAGGCGCGCTGAGCGCTGCTCAGAGCGGGGTGAATGGCGACTGGGAGATGACCCTCACCACCGAGAGCGGCGTCGAGGCATGGCAGGTCCGGTTCGAGCAGAGTGGCGACCAGCTCGGAGGCGAGATCGACATAGGCGACACGGTGGTGTCCGTCGATGGCACGATTGACAGCGCCACACTGAAGTTCGTCATCGTCGTGGCCGACCTCGACGGCAACCAATCGATCGCGTTCGAAGGGGAGCTAGCCGGCGACATGATCACGGGGGTGGAGGACACCTTCCTCTTATTCGGGACCGGCGCCTGGACCGCGTCACGAAAATAGGTAATGTCCGGCTGTCGAGGACCGACTCGTTTACAATTGCCGGGTTGTTCGCTGAGGGGGGGCGTGTAGGCATGGTCACGTTCCAAGTGCGTCCGACTCTGGCTGCCGGCTGACAGACGCGCGATACGTGCCCGACGTGAACTCATATAGCCTTCGCCGGTCAGGATCCCGCGAAGGCTCTTTTTTTTGTGAGACGTGCGGTGAACAACCTGGCACACAGCGTCGTCTGAGGCGCTGCGGCCGCTGTCGTTTTCCACAGAAAGGGTGCGAACCGGAACGATGATCAACCTTCGAACAGTCTTTAGCGGTGGCGCATGGGCAATGACGATGCTGCTCGTCGTCGGCGTGTCGATGAGCGGAGCGGGCCAGGGCACGGGGACCATCAGCGGCGCGATCGAGGACGAGAGCGGCGCCGTGCTGCCGGGCGTCACCGTCACCGCGGTCGACACCGACAGCGGGGTCGCGCGGACGGCTGTTAGCGACGGGCAGGGACGCTACACGATCACGAACCTGCCGGCCGGGAACTATGACGTGCGGGGGGTGCTGCCCGGGTTCGGTAGCGATGCGACCACCGTGACCCTCGCCGCGGACGGCTCGGAGATGGTGGACCTGTCGCTGACGATCGCGCCGCTCGCCGAGACCGTGACGGTGACCCGAACGGAGCAACAGCTTTCGGCCGTCCCGACGGCGGTCGCTGTCGTCGGGCGCAAGACCATAGAGGTGGGCCAGCGCAGAGCATCACTCGATGAATCGCTCCGGGGCATCCCCGGGCTCCTCGTGCAGAATCGTCGCAGCTATACGGTGTCGGGCGGCATCGGCCTGGCCATCCGCCGACCACAGTCCAGGTTTGGGATCCGTGGGCTTGCCCTCGTGCAGGACGGTATCCCGATCACGACCGCCGACGGCACCACGGAACCGGGGAACGTCGACATCGGTTCGATGGGGCGGATAGAAGTCATCCGTGGGCCCAGTTCCGTGCTGTATGGCAATTCGGCCGGGGGTGTCATCAACATCACGACTGAATTCAATCCGGATCGCCGTGTCACGTTCGAGCCGGACATCCAGTTCGGCAGCTACGGCTACAACCGGCAACAGCTGAAGGTTACGGGAGGCGGTGGCGGCACCGATTACCTCGTGAACGTCAGTCGTTTCGAGACCGACGGGTTTAGAGGGCAGAGTCAAGCAGAGATCCGCCAGGCGAATGTCATCGTGCGTAATCAGCTATCGTCGGCGACCGAAATCCGGGGGGTGTTCAACTTCTATGACAGCCCGTTTGCCGGGGCCCCGAGCTTTCTCAACGAGGCGCAAGCGCGGGAAACCCCACGCATGGGGCGAGATCGTGCTGTTGCCCAGAACTGGAAAGAGGTAACGACACAGGGCCAGGGCGGGGTGACGATCGAGCACCGGTTCAGCGGGGGGCCGCTTCTTCGAGCCACCGGTTGGGGGGTGGGGCGCGATCTAGAGGCCCACGGTGTCGGTCGGATCATCGACGTGGGTCGAAAGGGCGGAGGCTTTCGCACGGACGCCCTGGGCGAGACGAGAGTGGGCGAGTTGCCTTTGACCTGGACGGTTGGCTTTGACTTGTCGTCCCAGAACGACGACCGCAAAGAGTCTAGGCTCGTAGCGAACGCGGTGCCAGGCGGGGATTCGTCCCGCGGGGCTCTGCTCGTCGACCAGCAGGAAGACGTGCTTTCGATGGGTTCGTTCGTGCACGCGGCATTCGAGGTGCATCCGCGCTGGCAAGTCAGTGGCGGGATCAGGTTCGACTACTACGATTTCACGGCCGATGACCGAAAGCTGGGCGACGGTGATCAGTCAGGCGGTCGTAAGATGAGCGCGGCCAGCCCCTCCGTTGGTGTGACGTTCCTCGCGGTAAACGGTCTCAATCTCTATAGCTCGCTGTCTACCGCCTACGAGACGCCCACGGCACAGGAACTGTCTAACCAGCCGTCTGGAGAAGGTGGGTTTAACCAGGATCTGGAGCCGGAGGACCTCACGAGCTGGGAGATCGGTGTGAGGGGTCTCGCAGAGCCCGCGCGGTTGCGATACGAGCTCGCCTTCTACACAGCCAACGTTACAAATGGGCTAGTTCCGTTCGAACGTCCTGACGGGGTGGTTTTCTTTACCAACGCCGGCGAGACCTCGCGGAACGGTTTCGAGATGTTGGTCGAGTGGGTCCCCGACCCTAGCGTCACTGCTAGGTTTACGTATACCTACCAGGATTTCACGTTCGACAAGTTCACGGTTGGGGGGGACAACTTCGACGGCAACATCGAACCGGGGGCATCACCGCATAGGGTCTTCGCCGGCGTCACCCATAGCACGTCGTACGGACTGACCTCGATCGCTCAAGTCCGATGGGAGGACGAGTATACCGTCAGAAACGACAACACGGCGTTCAACTGGGCGTACACGGTCGTTGACCTACGCTTCGCTCTTGATCGTCGGTGGGGAGACTCCGACTTCAGACCGTTCATCGGGATCGACAACCTCTTCGACGAGCGCTACAACGCCTGGACCGTTGCGAACGGCTACGGTGGCCGCTACTACGACCCATCTCCTGGCCGGGAGGTCTACGGCGGAATGACGATCGGGTTCGGCGTCCGGTGAGAGAGGTCTATGGCGGCTTCAGAATCGGTGCCGGCATCCTGTGAGCCTGGTCGCCTGGTGCACGTCCGTCGACCGACTCACCCGCCGTTGTTTCGGGTGAGGGGCGAGGCCCTCGGTCGGATACCGTCTTGTCAGTCTTGACGAACCGGAACGGCGCGGTGACACTGCAGGCTTGGCCGACACGGCACGCGGGGCATCCGGCGCCTCCGCGCCGCGCACCGCCCCCGGTGTTGGCCTATTCTGGGCCGCCGGTCGCCCACCACCGAAGGGAGATCGAGACAGATTCATGGTTGTTCAACCTACGCCCCACATCGACTTCGACCAGGCCAACGAAGTGGTCCAGCGGTTCCAGAAGGAGTCGACCAAGTGGCTCTACGGTCTGGACGACGCCGCGCGCATCCTGTCCTGGGCGTTCTTCACGCTGCTGCCCTATACCGACAAGCTGAGCCAGAGCAAGCTGCTGCGTCAGCCCCATGTCATGTTCAGGGGCCCGACTGGTACCGGCAAGACCGATCTCGTCAGCGCCTGCGCGATGGCCATCGACGCCAAGTTCGAGCGGATCCAGGGGCTGCCGACCTACATGCCGGAGGACATCCTGGGCTACGAGACGATCGTCGAGGAGCTCGATGGCACCCGGAAGCTGCACTTCAAGCCGGGCAAGCTGATGGCGCATATCGTCCTCATCGACGAGGATAACCGGCTGTCGGGCAAGACCAAGGCGGCGGTGCTCGAGGGGATGGAGGAGAGCTCGGCGACGCTGAGCTCGGATTACGGCAACCTCGCCGCAGGCAAGGTACTGCCACTGTTCCCGTTGTCGTGCGACTTCAGCGACATCGAGGGACCGCGGTTCTTTATGGTGATTTGCACCGAGAACATTTTCGGTGAGGAAGAGGGCACCTTCGCCAATCCCGTGGCGCAGCTCGACCGTACCACGCTCTCGATCAATATGTTGGACCCGGAGGATGAGGCGGACGAACTGAAGATCACCGCCCGCAACGTTGTCGGGAGCAAAGTCGAGAAGCTCACCAACCTGTACGAGGTGCTCGACATCGCGCGTTACATCTTCGACAACGTTTCGATGTCGGACTACGGGCAGCAATACAAAGTTCGGCTCATCCGCAACACCCGGCCCCACCGGGTCGTGGGGCGGGCGGCCCGCTCCGTCAAGGAATACATCCGGGTGGGGATCTCGCCGCGCGTCCACTTCCACCTGGAAGCGGTGGCCCGGACCTTCGCGTTTTTCAACGGCGACACGACGATCACGCCGGACCATATCAAAGCTATCGCCGGTCCCGTGCTTGCGCACCGGCTCGTGCTCCGCGAGGGCATGGAGTTCTCGGTCGACAAGGAGGAGCTGCTCCAGCAGATCGTCCGGGACATGGAGGTTCCGCCTTGGAAGTAGCCGACGTCTTTGCCAGGTTCCGTGACATCAAGCACGGCATCCGGGCGAGGAAACGGTCCACTAGCATCCATTTCGGCGAGCACAAGAGCGGGTTCAAGGGGGCCGGCTACGATATCGTCGGAGTTGAGCAGTGGCGACCCGGTCAGCCCTTGAAGGACGTCGCGTGGAGCATCAGTCTTCGCACCTTCCCGGAAAAGCTCTACAAGATTGAGCGGATGGAGCCCAAGGAGCTCCGCACGCTCATTGTGTGCGACCTGTCCTACTCCACGCTCTTCCAGATCTCGCAGGAGTCGAACAAGGCGCTGCTGATGCTCGACCTGCTCGGCAATATTGGGCTGACCCGCGCCAACGTGCGCGATCCGGTCGGGTTGCTCGCGTATTCCGACCGCGTCGAGATCTATCTGCGCCCGAAGCTCGGCACCTCACAGGTCTTCTACATGGCGCAGCAGATCTTCGAGAAGATGAATCTCGAGCGCGAGTTCCCGACCCGCCGGCCCGCGCACCTGAAGGTCCCGCTAGACTTTATGATCGCGCGCCTTAAGATGCGGCATTCGGTGATTGTCCTGACCGACCTTGTGGACCTGGTCAACGACCATGATTCCATCGATTTCAAGCGACTGAGCACACTGGCGGCGAAGCACGATATGATGGTGCTCATTCTGGACGACCCCAAGGAGTTTCACGTCAAGAGTCGTCTGGGGTACATCCGGATCTCGGACATGGAATCTGGAAAACAGACCGTGATCTCGGCCCGCAAGGCTGGCGCGATCCGGCGTCGGATTGAGGATTCGCGCGAGTCGTTACGATACAAGCTGAAGTATCAGGCAGGCATCGACTCGGTGGTCCTGACTCCGGAGAACCACGTCGAGGAGTTGCCCAAGTTCCTGATCTCGCGTACCGCTCGCTAGGCCCGTGTGTTAGTGCCGAGGGTTGTCGGGTGCGTCGCGGCGCGCGGTTCCGGTAAGGCGAGACGAGCGAGCACATCGGCATCCTTCGACAAAGATGCCGTCAGGTGGGATGGGAGTGGCTGGACGAATGCCACGGGCGCGAGCGATCACCGCAGAAACGCACCAGCCACGCATGGACATGACAACCCGTCGCGCGACCGTTCTTGGCGTCCTCCTGCTGTTCGTTCCTGTGACCTGTTCCGCGCAGTTACTCGAGGGCGAGGCCCTGATCGGCCCGGTGCAGGTCGAGACCCTGGAGCTGGAACCGACCGTCGTCAAGACCGGCGACTTGATCACCCAGCCCTACCGCGTCCGATTTCCCGATCTGATCAGCGAGGGGCAGGAGATCATCATTCTCGAGGATCGGATGGCACCCGAGGCGCTACCGGTCCACCCGTTCGAGGGCGTGTCGCTGGCGATCGAGAAGCGCCGGGTCGGGGACGAGCACATCTGGGACTTCACCTACGGGTTCCGGCTGGTCGACCCCAGCAAGATGACCTACCTCCTGCCGAGTTTTAGTTTCTACTATTTGATCCGCGACCTGGGCGAGGACATCGAGGATGCCGAGGTGCAGCAGGTGGACGGTGGGCAGGGGTTGGTCCGCTATGTGACGACGATAACCGATGAGCCGGTGCTCTTCATCCGAGACACGATCGAATTGGGTGGCTTCGCTGGTCGCGCTACGTTCTTCCGGACGCTAGCCTGGACACTGGCGCCACTGCCGCTGTTCGTCTGGCTGGTCATGCTCGTCCGGTTGTCGCGCAAGCCGAAGGCGATCTCGATGGAGAAGGCCCGTGAGGCGGATGAGCTGGCGCGGATCGAAGCGCAGATCCCAGTGCCGCCGTCGATCTGGGAGGCTCGGCGTCATCTGCACCGGCAATTGTCGGCAATGCAGGACCTACCGCCGAGCGCGAACGGGGTCGCGCTGGCCGGATTCGAGCGCGGGATGGTCCTGTCGCTTCGCGACTATATAAGGGCCGAGCTGCCGGACCTGAACCCGGGTGACACTGCGGTCGACATACACCGGTACGTCAATGGGCTGGCGGACGGATCGCGGAAGGCCGCGTTGCGCACGTTGACTACCAGGCTGGTGGCTTACCAGCGGAATCTCGAGCATAGCGAGGCGGTGCCGATCGGAAACCCGAGTATCGAAGCCCAGCCACTGGAAGAAGCGCTGAAGCAGCTGCGCCCGCACGTGCAATTGCTTAACAGGTTGAAGGCGCTGGTGGGACGATAGTGCCCCGTGTCAGAAATGCGCGACCGTTGCCCAGGGCAGGGGATCCCCGCTCGGCTGCGTTGTGCCTCGCCAGCCGCGCGCCGGGAATCGGGTAACGGACATCTGAGATGGGACACTCGCAGCGATGCTGATGAGCTGGTCGGAGCTGGTCGCCTTTCTCGACACCGGGTTCCGGGAACTGGCTGAGACCGATTTCGCGCAGATCCGCTACGGTGACGTCGGAATGGCGGTCTGGCTCGCGATCGGCGTTAGCTTGGCGCTGTTGTTGACGGTGGTGCGGCTGGTGGCCTGGCAAAAACGGCACGTTAGGCAGCACTCCGGGCACGCCATCGACATCAGCCATCGAAAACGAGTCTGGATTCGGCTTGTGCACAGCGCACCCAAGCTATTGCTCGCCGGCGCCCTCGCCCTGCTCATCGTCTCGGTCGCAGACCCGTTCCTGACCACCACCGAGGAGGTGAGCGGCTACGTAGAATCGCGGGTCCGGATCGACCTGGTCGACACGTCAGGCTCGATGGCGTGGGAATTTCCGGACACGAACAAATCGAAGGCCGAGGTGGCGCGCGACGCGCACCTCGAGTTTCTCAACCTGCGCCGCGACAAGAACGACCGTGTATCGCTATGGCTGTTCTCCACCTACCCCTACATGGTGGATGACTTCGTCATGGACGACGAGCTGTATTATTACCAGGTCTGGGACGCGCCGTATGTGATGACCCAGCGGCTCGACAAGGCGATGGTCGTGCCCCGCGACAAGGTGCGGATCATTCCAGCCGAGGGGGACACAAACATCATTCGCCCGCTCCAAGACATCGTGAAGCACTTCGACCGGGACGAGGCGGCCGTCGGCCGCGGCACTAACCAGAACCGGGCGGTCCTGATCATTACCGATGCGGCCGTCGATGAGTTTCCGGACGCAGAGTTCGCTGAGCTGAACAAGCGGAACATTCTGCCCTATGTCATCTATATCAACACCAGCGACGCGCGCACGGCGAGCTTCATGCACCCGACGGTGCCGCGGCTGGTGGCGCAGATCCAGGAGTATGGTGGCGATTACTTCGACGTGACGGACCAGGACAGCCTGCTGAAGGCCTATCAGGCGATCGACGAGCGCGAAGCGGTGCGCGTGGAGCTGAGGCACCGGGCGCTGAAGGTGCCGATCTACTCGCGGTTCCTACTGGTGGCGATAGGGTTGCTGGTGGTCGGCATCCCGATGGGGTTCATGTCCGAGTTGTTGTGGGGCACGAACCCGTAGTGGTATCACAGGCACGGGAGGGGACGGGAGACGCAAGACGGGAGACACGCGGCTCGTCCGCCGGAGCCGTTGGCGCCGGCGGGGGGCTTCGCCGTCTTTGTCATCCACGTCCCGGAAGGTCCGACGAATGCGATTGACAGACCTGCTCGACAAGGAACATTCCTTCCGCTATCTCATAGGTTTCGTCCTGGCGCTGCTGTTCTTTTTCGCCGTGTGGGTGCCGTCCCGGAGCCTGGCGGCGTTCTACGGAAGCCTCGACGGGCTTAGTGATAGTATCCGGCGCGGCGATTTCGCCGAGGCGGATGGCCAGCTCGCCGAGGTGTCCGCCTTCTACGAGAGCAGTCGTGGCTGGGGCATGCAGTCGATCGCGGACTCGTATCTGTTCCAGGATGCATTTTTGCAACAAGCGTCCATCAGATACCTGACGGGCGACTACGAGACGGTCGTCGCCGACTTGGCCGACGAGATTGATGACCCGCGGGCATCGCACCTGCTGGGGAGTGCGAAGTTCCTGCTGGCGCGCGAGCGCTACCGCGCGATCGACGGCGAGAGCGCGGATTCGCAGGTGCTGAAAGAAGCGATCATCCTCGAAGTAATGGAGACGGTGAGCGCCGACTACGAGCGCGCTCTACGCGGCGACAGCACCGACAGATTCGACTACAAGTGGAATTTTGACCTGACGAGCGACCCCGAGGCGATCCGCCGCGCGCTCGAGGCGCCGCGTGAGCTCGAGCCGCCCGAACTGGAGCAGATGAAGGGCGAGGGCACTCCGGTCCGTCGCCGCCGAGGTTAGGCCGCAGGGGGCGCTCTCGCACGGCATGGACAGCTTCACGTACCTGATCAGGAACAGCGTTGAGTTTGCCAACCCGGAGTACCTGGCGATCGTGCCGATCGCCGGATTGCTGTTGGTGTTCGGTCTACTGGTCTTCGCGCTCCGGCTTCGGCTGCGGCCGGCCCGCACCGAAGGTTCGAGCTACCCCTTCTTCGGCCACATCAAGTTCTGGTTTCTGGCGATCGGTGTGCTCGTGCTGGTGGCGGTCGCGGCAGCCCGCCCGTTTTGGATCTATGGCGGGTCGAGCTTCAGGCGGGGTGACGTCGAGGTGGCGGTTGCCATCGATGCGTCGGCCTCGATGTGGGTAAAGGACCTCGGACCGTCTCGGCTGGCGGTGGCGGTTCGTGAGGCGCTGAGTCTCTACACCCAGGACATCCTGACACCGGGCGATCGAACGGCGTTATTCGTCTGGGGCACGACGGCTCTGCGGCGGGTGCACCTGTCGTCGAATCCGGAGCGGTTCATCCAAGAAGTGGGCCGAATCGGGCAGCCGCCGACGCTGTCTGGCGATGCCTTCCCGTGGGACAGCGACGTCGCGACCGCGTTCGAGTCGATCTACCTATCGTTGGACAACCAGGACCGGTTCGAGGCAGGGGAAGACTGGGCGCCCGTCGAGCGCAGCGACCGCCTGGTAATGTTGTTCACGGACGGCGACTTCCTGATCGACGCCGAGCAGATGAGCCGGCTGGACGTGGCGCTTGGCGAGTTCAGGCGGCGGGGTCTCGTGATCTACCCGGTCGGCATCGGCACCCGCGCCGGGGCGAGCGTCGACTCGGTGCTGATGGACTACGTGCGTGGCGTTGACTACGACGAGACGCTCGTGGCGGACCTCGAGGGGCAGCGAACTCGGCTCGGGCTCGAAGGTATCGGGCTGCTCGAGCAGCGCACCAGCGGCCGCTCGTTCCTCGTGGACAGCCTGCAGATCTCTTCGAGTAACTTCCTCCGTAACGTCGTCGACTCCCACCGCAGCATCTCGTTCCAGCTCGTCCCGGCCGAGGACAAGCAGGAGGTCTGGCAATGGGTTGTCATGCTCGCCATTTTCATCTTCGTTGCCGCTATGCTCTTCTACTGAGTCCCCTGTCCCGGTAGTAAGGCTCATGTAGGGCCGTCCTGGGGTCCCCAGCCGCCGCGGCCTGATTCCGGCACACACCCAGGTTGCCCTATGAAGGGCCCCCTGCCACACGTCCCTGCGTGTCCAATTGTGTTGTGCCTTCCGGTGTTTCCCAGTTGTGCCTTCCGGTGTTTCCCAGGCGAGCGGAGGTGAGCCGTCTAGCGAGCGCTTCAAGCGTTAGACTGGTGCAAGGCCCCTGGGCTGTGGCCGGGTGCGAGACACTGATCACCGCCGGCCAGGCAGTTCGCAAAGGCGGTCCGACCAAGCGACGCCTGAGTCGTGCGGCCACGGACCGGTACCAGGAGCGTCGTCAGACCGTCATGCGCGGTCCCAACTGAGAGTCTTGCACTCATTCGGGACCGCTCAGCCACGGCGCGGACGTGCGCGCCCGTGAGGGAGCGGCGCGGAGGTCTGGCCCCCCGCGAGCGATCCAGCCGGGGTGCGGGGCGGAGCCCCACGGAAGTCAGAACCGGGATGATCGGAGCCATGTGTCGGACCGGGTCCAGCTCGCCTCTAGGTCGGCGTCGACGGCCGAGTCGGTACGACCTTGTGCCTCGATCGCCGTCTTCAATCCGAACAGCGACCAGCCGTTGTGCGGATGGTCTTCGATCTCGTCACGATAGACGCGCTCGGCCTCGGCATTTCGCTCGAGCTCGAGCAGCGCGGCGCCGAGCCAGTGGCGGGCAGCGAACGGGAGCGGTTCGGGCTCGTCGTAGACCAGTGAGTCCTCGAGCTCGACGGCTCGCTCGAAGGCGGCCACGGTCCCGTCGGGGTCGCCACTGTGGCGGTGCAGCTCCCCTTCGAGGATGCTGGCGAGCACGCCGAGCAGCGTTTCGGCCGAATGGAAGCGCAGCCTGGCCTCGGAGGTCTCGGCGGTTCGTCGCACGCGGTTCAGGAAGACCTCCGCGAAGTCAGCATCACCCTGGCGGAGGTGCGCGTAGCCCTGCGCGAAGTCCCACAGACCGCCCGCGACCTCCTCGTCGGGCCGGTCGGTCAGCTCGAGCACCTCGTCGAACCGGCCGAATCGCACGAGTGTCAGCGCGTGATACATGCTGCTGCCGGTCAGTTTGTGATAGTCCTTGCCGGCCTGGATGGCGACGGCGCCTTGCCCGTCCATCGACGCGGAAAACAGCAGCATATGGAGGTTGTGTTGTGGGTAGATCGCGATCCCAGTGCCGTACTCGGCCTTCTGGTCGGAGTGCCATGCCTGCGTGTTGGCCACGACCGCGTCCGCCCACCGGCCGACCTCGTTCCAGGTGTGCGAGGGCATGTGATTGATGTGACTGGCACCCGGGATCGCATTACCGAGGAACTCCGCGCACGCCTCAGCCTTCCCCGGCGCGACCGTCGACTCGGTGGCGTGGACATAGAGATGGCAGGCGCCCGGGTGTGTGATGTCCCTCGCCAGTACCCCCTCGAGGACCCGGTGTAGCCGCTGGACGTTGGGGTCGTTGATGTCCCGGGAGCCGCGCCGCGGTTCCAGCAGGAACAGGGCGTCACCATACAACGTGGCGGCGTCCAGATCGTCCGGGTACCGCTCGGAGAGCAGCCGCATCGCCTCGGCGTAGGCTTCATCCTGCTCCCGCCGCTTGTCCACCACAAAGTGCTCGACGTAGCGCACCGAGATGGCCTCGATGTACGCTCGTTCCCGCTCGCTGGCGTGCGCGGTCAGGTTGAGTGCCTTCTGCGCGGCCGCGTAGGCATGCGGCGCCTCCGGCGGTCGCATCGGCCCGTTCAGGTACGAGCCCAAGGCCCATGCCTCGCCCCAGTAGCAGATGGCGCACTCGGGGTCTCGTGTCCACGCCTCGCGGAACGACCGCACGGCGTCGACCTTGGCAAACGAGAACATTAGCTGCATGCCCTGGTCGAAGAACCGCCGGGCCTCCTCGCTGTCCGAGGAGATCGTGAAGCTGTAGGAACCAAGCACCTCGGAGTAGAGTGGAATCGGCTCGTGATACTGCGCGGGCAGCTCTGGACCCTCTTGGGCTGCCGCCGGCATGAGGGCCGACAGCATGACGATCATGGCCAACCAGGAACAGCGTGTCATGAGCGGGTGACCTCCCTCAGCGGTTCGTTGATGCCTGATCATAGCGCCACTTCCTGCACGGTCAGCAACGCCGTCTCGGACCCAGCGCTGGCGGACACACGGGTTTCCAGCCGGCGTACGGATTGCCCCTTCTTCGGCTCATCCTTGCATCGGGCCGTCCGGCATGCCGGCGCCGCGGCGGACGAAGCAGGCCAGGTTCGACATGTCCTCGTCCCACGATCCTTGGGCGATCAGCGCATCTTCGATCGCCGCCACAAGGCGGGCGACCGGCGCAATTCTGCCAAGGCACTCATGGGACACACTACTAGGGCCGCGCATGCACGATCCCGCGCCCCGATTGGGGGCGTGTGGTGACGAGGGCCACGAACTTCTTCCAGTACCGGAACGACGGTCGGTAAGCGACCTCCACGTCGCTAAAACCGGCGAACCGCAGCATTTCGGTCAGCGCCGTCATCGTCGGAATACCGCAGAGGTCGTAGATCTGCTCGCCGGCCCGCTCGTCACCAGGGAAAAATGGGACGAGCGGATATCGCTCATGGATGAACGGAAGCAGGACGTGCGTTTCGCAGATCAGCAGCCGCTTCGTTATGCGAGCGATCCGCTCCAATGCCGCCAGCGGGTTACGCAGATGGTAGAACACTCCGAGCAGCAGCACCAGATCGAACTGTCCGATAGCGTCGACATCCAGGTCGTGCGCGTCGAGATGCTGATACTCGACGCGGGACCCGAGCCTGTCGTGGGCCGCCAGGAATGGCTCCATTCCGAACCGGTCCCAGGCGAAGCGGTCAACCGCCAGCACCCGGTCGGCGCCGCGACGTTCGCATTCAAATGAGAAGTAGCCGTGCCAAGCGCCGATGTCCAGGACGCTCCACCCGGCCAGGTCTTCGGGAATGTCCAGCAGCCGCAGGCGCCGTTCGAACCGCCGCCGCACGTGCCACTCCTTCGACAGAGGCGAGGCGCCGGAGTCCGGCTCAGAAATAAACTGATGGGGGCGCGTGGCCATCGGCAGGTCCGTCCGGTACGAACATGAAACGGTCGAGGATATCACGCCGGATTGGGGGCCGCTGAGGCTCGACGCACGGCCGCGACGCCGGCGACGCCCTCACCTGTCTTCGCCCTCAGACCTCGGTCTGGCTCCGTCGAGTCCTACTCCGCGTGGAGGTCGCGGGCGTGGGGATGGCCCGACGCCGGCTCCAGCCTAGGATCGGAAATCGGCAGCACCGGGAACGTCTGAAGAAACGTTGTGTAGCACCACGCGAACAGCCCCAGTACGCCGGCCGTGACCAGTACCTCGATGATGCCCAGCGGGATGCCCTCGCCGTGCCACAATGACGGGGACACCAGAATGAATCGTTCAAGCCACATCCCGACGAAACCCACGCATGCGACCGTCGTCAGCCAACGCGGGCTGCTCTTCACGGCGCGACTCAACAGCACGACGAACGGAATCACGAATACCATCGCGAACACAGTCCAGGCGATCGGCGCCCAGGTGCCGTGCATACGGTGCGCGATGAACTCGGTCTCTTCGGGGAGGTCACCGTACCAGATCACCAGGTATTGCGACCAGAACAGGTAGGCCCAGAGGATGCAGAATCCGAAGAGCAGTTTGCCGACGTCGTGCAACTGGTGGGGGCCGAGGTACTTCGTCAGTTGCAGCCTCTCGCGCGACCAGACGGCAATCAGCCCCAGAAAGGCAAGGCCGGCGAACAGGTTGCCGATGAAGTAGTAGCCACCCGCCAAGGTCGAGAACCAGTGCGGGTCCAGCGACATGAAGAAGTCGAACGCCACGAGCGTGAAGACCCATCCGTATGCGATCAGCACCGCCGGCGCCAGGCGGTCCTGAGCCTGCTGGGCGATCTCACGCTCGGCGTCAATGCCCCGCCAGCCGGTGATCAGCCGGTGGGCGAATCCGACCGCTCTGTGCTCACCGGACTGATCAAGCAGCCCGATGTCGGGCCGCACGGACCGGTACACGTAGCTCACGCTGATGCCGCCCAGGACCAGGAACCCGAGAATCTGCCGCGTCACGAAGAACGGGATGTTGAGCCAGGCCTCGCGGGCTTCGACCGGCTCGCGCAGCCACGGTGCCCAGCCGTTCACGCCGGCCAGCAGTACGAGCAGCAGTCCGAAGGACACCGGCAGGAACGCCGACGTGGCCTCGGCGGTGCGCTTCAGCGAGCGGCCCCACCGCGCCGAGGTCACCTGCATGATCGCCGAGAGCACAACCCCTGACTGCGCCAGCCCACCGAAGAACAGGAAGTTCACCAGCAGCGACTGCCACGCCCGTATGCTGTCGCCCAGGGACACGCCGAAAACGAAAGCCGCGGCGCCGACGAGACCCGCGCCGAGATAGACACGCCGCGTGCTGCCCGACACGACAGGAGTGCCGACGGCGATCATTCCGATGTCTGGAAGGTCCGCAGGAAGTGCACGAGGGCCCACCGCTCATCAACACTCAGCGATTCGGCCGAGGCCGGCATGTTAAACCCGCCTTCGCGGATGATGCTGTAAATCCACCCGTCCGTGTAGGCCTGGATCTGGGGCAATGACAGGTTCGGCATGCGCCTGTAATGCTCGGCGATCTTCCCGTTGCCTTGTCCGGTCGCGCCGTGGCAGATGGCGCAGTATACGCCGTAGAGCCACGCGCCCTCCTCCAGCACCTCGGGTGTGTCTGGTCGTGGGTTGAGCAACCCTCTCGACGACAGCCGGTCCAGGATCTGGGGGCCGTCGAGCGAAATCGTGTCCTCGACCGGCATCCGCGGCGCCACCTGCGGCAGCACGACCGGGCCCGTGTGCATGTCGCGGGTCCACGGGAAGGCCAGTGTCGCCGCCGCGGCCGCGGCCAGGATGAGCACCGTGGCCACTGTTACGCGGGAGCTGGACGTCTCGATCGTGCGACGAAACACGTGCTTCGCATGTGACACTGTTGCCCGTCCGAGACGTCTAGCAGTGGTCATTCCCGGATCTCGCTCGCGCCGGTGCGTTCGAAACATGCGCGTACGGCGGCCGCTTGCTCCGGTGCGCAGGTCACACTGATGCCGGTCATGTCGCTGGTGAACCGCGTGTCAACCGGTGGGCCGGTGACGCGCGGCAGTCTCGCCAGGAGCAGGAACCCGGCCATCCCTCCGATTGCCGCCAGCAGGATCATTAACTCGAACGCGATAACCACAAAGGGCGGAATCGAGATGAGTGGTTTACCGCCCGTGATCAGCGGCCAGTCGAGTACGGTGTAGATCGGGAAGATGAACCCGGCGGCGCACCCGAGCACACCCCCGACCAGCACGAACAGGCGCACTGGGCTGATGGCGACGTGCAGCGCCTGGTTGATCTCGTGGTTCGGAACCGGGGAGTAGGCGACCACGGCGCCGAGACGCTCGTCGAGAATCGCGCGGGCGCAGACCGCCGCCTTCTTGGCGCGGTCGTAGATTCCGAGCAGCTCCACCCTGTCCGTCATTGTGCTACACCGGCTCTGGCCAGGCGCTGGGCGGGTCCGCCTCGGCCGACCGCTCCATCGTTTCCTTCATCTCGGTGATCGAGAGGGCGGGGAAATTCTTCACGAACAGCAGGAACAGGGCAAAAAACAGTCCGAACGCACCGAGGGTGATCGACATCTCCACCCAGGTCGGCTGGTAGATGCCCGACCAGTTCGCCGGGTCGAAGTCGTGCGAGAGTGAGGTGACGATGATCACGTAGCGCTCCAGCCACATCCCGATGTTGACAAGAATCGAGATGACGAACAACGCCTTGAGGTTGGTACGAATCTCCTTCGAGAAGAGCAGCAACGGGACGAGTACGTTGCACGTGAACATTATCCAGCTGTATCCCCAGTATTGCCCGAACATCCGGTCGAAGAACGTCCCTTGTTCGAATGGGTTGCCGCTGTACCAGGCAATGAAAAACTCGGTCAGATACGCGTAACCGACGATCAGCGAGGTGGTCAGCATCAGCTTCGCGAGGTTCTCGAAGTGATGCACCGTGATGTAGCTCTCGAGCCCGAACATACGTCGCAACGGCATCAGGAGCGTGATCACCATCGCGATGCCAGAAAAGATCGCTCCGGCGACGAAATAGGGCGCGAAGATCGTGCTGTGCCACCCTGGCAGGATTGACATCGCGAAGTCCCATGACACGACGCTGTGGACCGAGACGACGAGCGGGGTCGCCAGGGCGGCGAAGAAGCCATACAGCGCGGTGTAGTGCCGCCACTGCCGGTCCGTGCCAAGCCAGCCGAGCGAGAGCACCCGGTAGACATGCCGGCGCCAGTCCCCGATCTTGTCCCGCGCGGCGGCGATGTCCGGCATTAATCCCAGATAGAGGAACATCACGCTCACCGTCAGATAGGTGGTGATGGCGAAGAGGTCCCAAATCAGCGGCGAGCGGAAGTTTACCCAGAGCCCGCGCTCGTTCGGGTAGGGAATCAGCCAGTAGAAGAACCACGGGCGCCCGATGTGGATGATCGGAAATATCCCTGCGGTGGCAATCGCGAACACCGTCATCGCTTCGGCCGCGCGCGCTACCGCCGTGCGCCACTTGGCCCGGAACAGAAACAGGACCGCCGAGATCAGTGTGCCGGAGTGCGCGATGCCGACCCAGAATACGAAGTTGGTGATGTAGACGCCCCAGAGCATCGGGTGCTCGTAACCGGCGACACCGAGCCCGGTCTTGGCCTGATGCAGAAAGGCCAGCAGTCCGATCGCGGCTGCGACGAACGCCAGCATCAGTCCGGCGTAGTAGAGGGTGCCGGGCGGTCTGAGCGTGCGCAGAATGTCGTCGTTGATCTTCGCGAAACTCATGGCTTGCGTGCCGTGCCCTCCGTGTCGGCCAGGGCGACACCCGCGTGCGTCGCTTGGGGACAGTCGAGGCTTTGTGGACTGCTGTGTGCCCCGTGTTTCGTCCCGACCGACATACGCGCGCGCCGGAGCAAGTCTGGGGCCAGAATCTCATTCGTCCTGCGTCACCTTCTTCAGGTACGTCACCGCCGGTCGCGTATTGAGCGCGTTCAGCACGTGATACGCGCGTGCGTCAGTCGACAACTGGGACACTCGGCTCGTCGGGTCGTTCTGGTCTCCGAAAACGATGGCCTGCGCCGGACAGCTCTGCGCGCATGCCGGGGACACGTCTCCATCCCGCACCGGGCGGTCCGCGTCCCGGGCGGTCTGCTTGCCGTCCTGGATCCGTTGTACACAGAAGGTACACTTTTCCATCACCCCGGCGCTGCGACTGGTGACGTCTGGGTTTAGCTGCAACTCCAGCGGTGCGTCGAAGCCCGGGGTGAACCAGTTGAAGCGGCGGACCTTGTACGGACAGTTGTTCGAGCAGTAGCGGGTGCCGACGCACCGGTTGTACACCTGCGCGTTTAGCCCTTCTTCCGTGTGATAAGTCGCAAACACCGGACAGACCGTCTCACAGGGTGCATGGTCGCAGTGCTGGCACAACATCGGCAGGAACCGGGTGTCTGGGCCTGCCTGCCCCTCACCCGGCTCGACGAACCGCTCGATTCGGAGCCACGACATCGTGCGGCCGCGCCGCATCTGGTCGGCGCCCACCACCGGCACGTTGTTCTCGGCGTAGCAGGCGGCCACACAGGCGTTGCACCCGTTGCAGGCATCGAGGTCGATCGCCATGCCCCAGCGGTGCACCGGGTGGTCGTGCTCCGCGTGTAGGCTGAACTGGGGCGCCTCGGGGCGCACCTGGCCGGCCGCTAGCGCCGCCAGTGACACCGATTGGGCCAGCTCACGGTCCTGCTGGTCGAAGGTGCGTTGCAGCCGCGGAATCGGACGATCGAGCTCGCGCGGAGTGATGTCGACGCCGGTGCCAAGCCATCGCACGCCGCCGGAGGCCGGTTCCGGTTCGGCATCGAGCAGGGCGATCGGATTCACCCCGCGTCCAGTGGCGTACCGTCCGAAGTTGGTGTGCCCCTGTCCGATACCGATCGCCACCACTCCGTCGACCAGTTGTGGGTTGATGATGACGCTCGCATCCACCTGACCATGGTCGGACTCGATCGCAACCAGCTGGCCCTCCCTGGCCCCAAGGGCGCGCGCCGTGTCAGGGGTCATCTCAACCCCGGAGCCCCAGGTCGTCTTGAGCAGCGGCTCCGGGATTTCCTGGAGCCACGGACGGTTGGCGCTCCGGCCGTCGAAGAAGTGCAGGGACGGATAGGTAATCAGGGTGTAGCGTCGACCAGAAGCCGAAGGGGCCAGCTGCCCCAGCAGGTCGGTTTCGAAGACCTCGGGGGAGACCTCGACCGCGACTGGCTCGACCGGGAGGGTCACCCCGCCGCGCCGCAACGCATCGGCCCAGTAGGTTTCAAAATCCGACGTCCCGGGCTCGCCCGTCTCGGGATCCGGTGCCGGTGCCGGTTGCTTCCGCTCCCACTCGTTGCGCAGGAAGCGGTAGAAGTCACGTGGCGGCAGGCTGGCGGCCGCTTCGTCGCCAAGCGCCCGGCCCACCTCGATCAGGAGGTCCCCGGCGTGTCGGGTGTCGAACACCGGCTGCATCACAGGCTGGATCAAGCCGTGGACACCCTGACGCGGAAGGTTGTCGCCCCACGATTCGAGCACGGTATGAGTCGGCAGGAGGAGATTTGCCAGCGCGGTCGTTTCGTCTGGCAGGCTCGACAGGCTGGCGACGAACGGGACCTTGGCCAGCGCGCCGCCGAAGTCGGCTGCGCCAGGCATCGTGAAGACCGGGTTGACGCCGTGGATGATCGCAAGCTCGATTTCGCCCGACCGCATCGCGTCGGCCAGCTCCCTCGTTTGGGCGTAGGTCGCCGTCGACCCGAGCGTGGAGGCTGAGGCGAAGTCGACCGTCGTTCCGATGTTACCGGCGACGTAATTCAGCAGCGTGACGGCCACCTGCGCTGCGGTCGCGTTCGATCCCGAGACCCCAACCCCACCGCCGACCGCGAGCGTTCGGCCTGGCCCCAGTGCCGGGTCCGAGAACGCGAGGGCCAGCTCTCGGATCGTGGAGGCGGAGAGCCCGGTCGTGCGGGCCACCTGCTCGGGCGCCGCGCCGGCCACGAGCCCCGCGATCTGCCCAAGCACCTCGTCCGGGACGCCCTGCGCCCGCCGTTCGTCAACGATCGTCCGCAACATCGCCGCGGCGACCAATCCCTCGGTCTCGGGGCGTACCCCATGCCACACGTCGGCGTTCGCGCCGGTCATCGAGAGCCGCGGCTCGACCTGGACGAACCGGGCCTTGTCACCGTTGCGGACGCGGCGCTGGCTGGCATGGTCGCGGGCGTAGCCGACCGGCGAGCCGAACGTCTCGAGGAAATCGGCGCCGAACGATACCAGCAGGTCGGCGCGCGCGAAGTCGTAGTGCGGCAGGTCCGCGCGTCCAAAGACTCGCGCGTTGGCACGGCGGATTGCTTCGTAGGCGAACGGCTCGTACGACAGCCAGCGCGCGCCGCCCACGGCGTCCACCCAGGCGGAAACCAGCGTCGCCATCGTGCCAGTTAGCGGCTGGGTGATGAGGGCTATTCGGTCGCCGCGGCCGGCGTCACGCAGTGTCTGCAGGCGGTCGACCAGCTCCCGCTGCCCTTCCGCCCAGGTCACCGGTTCGAGCACGCTTCGGCCGGCCACTCCGTCTGTAACCCGGCGGCGGTGCGGTCCGGCGATCCGGTCCGGGTTGTAGAGCCCTTGCAATGACGCCTGGCCCCGGATACACAGCCCGCCTCGGTTGACCGGGTGTTCCGGGTTACCCTCCACCTTGACCGCGCGGCCCTCGCGGGTGCGCACCAGGGTGCCGCAGCCGGCTGGACACTCGGTGCACACGCTCGTGTACCAGGTGGCAACCCCGGGGACGACGTCCTCGGGTGGGATCACGAACGGGATGATTGTCTCCGGTGGCACGGGCGAGCAGGCCGCGACGACCGCCGCCGGGCCAGCGCTCCCCAGTACTTTGAGAAACCTCCGGCGCCCGATCACCTCGATCAGTGATGAATGGTCCTGCTTCACCGAACCTCCCCCTTGTACCAGGACTCTGTCGCTGTCACACCAGCGTGGCCGGGCCTGGACCCGCAATGGCCGTGCACACCAACACGCACGTACCCTACTACTGGCATCTTCAATGGCGGCATTCGGACGCCGATGTATCCCGCTCCGCGGCGTTACTCTTCGGTCGAAGGCTATCTGGCATGCGCCTTCATCGCGGCTGGTGGGTCTGTGCCCACATGCCATCGGCACGTCAGCGTCACGACGAACACCAGTGCTTCAGTAGTGACACGCCAGACAATCCCGGGTCACATTATTTTCCCGGTGACAGCTCACACACCAGCCCATGCTGAGCGACTCGACCTGGACAGCGGCTTCCATTTGCTCGACGAGGCCGTGACAATCCGCGCAAGCCACCTCAGCTCGGATGTGCGGCCTGTGCGTGAATCGCACATGGTCCGGGAGGTCGTGCACCCGCACCCAGGGAATCGGCTCCTCGTTGTCCCAATATTCGAGCAGTTTCAGGATCTCCGGTTGCTCGTTCAGCACCACGCGATGACAGCCGACACAGCGCTGCACCGACGGGATCCCGGCGACCGGTCCTCGGCGCGCGTAGGCATGACAGAACTGACAGTCGATGCCGATCTCACCGGCGTGGTGTGCGTGACTGAAAGCGATCGGCTGTGCGGCGGGGTCGGTCGGGCCCGCCGCGGCCCCGGTCGGCGCGTCGCCAGCCGCCGGCAAGTCCGGTGCCTGCGCCTGGGCGCCGAAGACCGCGAGCGCCACGGCGCCGACACAGATCACGATTGCCACAAGCAGCGTGAGGCGGGTCGGTCGGACGTTCGTCTGGTGCACGCGCATCTCGTTTCGTGGATCGTCGGCATCCGTTCCCGTGCGCCGTGAAGAAGGTGGGCACCGTCGTGAAGACGAGCCCCGAATGATACCGAACCAAGCCCCCCCTCGCCAAGACATACCTACGACTGGCTGACCTCGATGCCAGCGTGCGGACCCCCAGCGGTCCTCGACGAGCCCGTGTTGAAGCCCCGCGTCGCACCGGGACGGGCGCTCCGTTAGCCTGAGGTGGCGCGACGAGGGAGAATACTGGGTATGTGCAACCGAGGAGCAACGCTGCTCAGGCGGGCCTCATCACCGGTCGAAGGCTGCAGGGCTATTGCCATTGGCTCCTAGCCTGGGGAGTAGCCGACGAATGGAGGTGTTTCTGGTCCCGGTTGGGGTGACCTGCTACAAACTCTATTGCGAGCCGAGCGAGGTCGACCAATCACCGCCCATCGGTGTTGTGGGGCGCGTGCTCCGTCGCTTCCGGGAGGCCGGGGCGGCCGAGCAGGAAGCGGGGTGTGACCGGCGCGCCGGGGTTGGGTGCACACCGCACGGCTGGACGGCGCGCGTTCGCGCCGGGCTCGTGCGCGGTATGGCGGAGTGGGTCGCCGAGCAGCGGCTGCTGTGGCATCTGGATCACCAGGAGGCCGCCGTTCTGGTGTATCCGGAGGACCTCGATCCCGATCGGGCGATGTCGATCGCACGCGCCACCTTGCACGGCGACATCGACCATCATCGATTTTGGATGGTGATCGATGGCCTCGGGGTGCTCGTGTTTGGGCCACTGTTCTTCTTCGTGCCGGGGCCCAACCTCATCTCCTGGTATTTCGCCGTCAAGATGACCGGTCACTGGCTGGCGTTCCGCGGTGCGCGCCGTGGGGTTTCCGGAGTCGAGTGGTCTACGCGGGCCAGCGCGGCACTGGCGGCGGTGCGGCTGGCGCTGGCGCTGCCACCGGGCGGCCGCCGTACCCGGCTCCGCGAACTCTCGCGAGAGCTGCACCTCCAGCAGCTGGCCACGTTCGTCGAGCGCTTGGTCCCCCCGTTCTAGCGGCGTTCCGGCTCAAAAGCCCGTCCGACGTCTCGGGGACCCGTTGTTCCGTGCCCGAGCCGTGTCGGACTTAGCGCATATCCCGCAGGAGGTCGATGACCGCGCCGACGGTGTGTCCAAGCTCATGGGTTATCTGCATCCCGGTCGGCACGTCACCAGCGTGCCCCTCCCGCGTGGTCTCACCCTCCATGGCGCTAAGCATGCGCAGGTTAGCCCCTTCCATCCCTATCGTGAAGCTGTGGGCTATCAGTCCATGGAGATTGGTGCAGCCGCATGGTCGGATCCACCGATGGCTGCGGCTGCAGGGTCGAGGCGTTACATCCCGCGGTGACGGCCAACGCCACTAGCATCGACACGCCTCGGGACGCCTGTCGTCGTGGATCATCTTGGAATATGGACCCTCTCTGATGTGGAACGACTCGCTATCAGCCCGCATTGCACGCCGCTCCGCTGTTCTCGCGAGTATGACGGCGTCTCCGGCCGTGCCAACCTTCCCGGGCGCAGAGCATCCCCCGGTTCTTCCGCTGCACTTGTCTCGCAAGGCGTTTGCCAGCGCGGGCGGCAGGTTCGTCGAGACTTGGTATCAGCCTGGCCTGGCAAAACGGTGGATGTGGGGATGCGGTCGATGAGACGGTCGAGCCATCCGCGGGCTCCAGGCCGTGGTTGTCCGCAGTGTGGCAAAGTATTTCGCGCCCGCTCGCCGTCACGGACACCCCGTCGTTGAGGTCTTTCGTGGCCGGCGTCGTTCCACGAATCACCTGTACGGGACGCCAGTATTCTGTGCCGCCTCGTATCGGCGTTGCTTCGGGCGACGAATGTTTGGGCTCCTCGCGGTCGACCTCGACGCTGTCGGGCAGCCCGCTGCCGCGTGCTATACTGCGCCGTCTTGAAGCTCCGTGAAGTGGCGGCCCGCCTCGAGTGCCGGCTTGAGGGCGACGGCGAGGTTGATGTCTGCCGTGTGGCCGGGATCGACACCGCGCAGGCCGGCGACCTCACCTTCTTTGTAAATCTCCGATACGCGGCGGCGTTGCGTTCGACCCTGGCAGCGGCGGTGATTCTGGCCAACGACGCCGAGGCGGCGCCCTGTCCGATGCTGCGAACCGAGACGCCGTATCTGGCGTTTGCCAACGCGGTCGCGCTGTTCGCCGACGAGGTCGTGCCAGTGGCAGGCGTCGACTCGGCGAGCAGTATCGCCGCCGATGCCAAACTAGGCGACGGGGTGTCGATCGGACCGTTCGTTACGATCGGTTCTGGGGCCAGCGTCGGGCCCCGGACGGTGATTCACCCGGGTGTGTACGTTGGCCCCGGCGCGACGATCGGCACCGACTGTGTCGTCCACTCGCACGTGGCGGTGCGCGAGCGGGTCGAGATTGGCGATCGGGTGGTGCTGCAGAACGCGGCCGTGATAGGCAGCGACGGTTACGGGTTCGCCCGGCGCCCTGACGGAACGTACCAGAAGATTCCGCAGGTGGGTGGCGTCGTCATCGAGGACGACGTCGAGATCGGCGCACATGTGGCGATCGATCGACCGGCGGTGGGTGAGACCCGGATCCAGGCCGGGGCGAAGATCGACAACCTGGTGCAGATCGGACACTCGGTCCGGGTCGGGCAAAACACCCTGCTGGCGGCGCAGGTCGGCATTGCCGGCAGCACGACCATCGAGGATGATGTCGTGCTGGCCGGACAGGTCGGTGTCAACGGGCACGTCACGGTCGGCAAGGGTACCCGGGCGACTGGGCAGACGGGGATCACCAACACCGTGCCGGCCGGGTCGTTTGTCTCTGGACTGCCGGCGGTTGACAACCGCGCCTGGCGCAAGTCAGCCACCTCGTTCAAGTTGCTCCCGGCCCTTCGCAAGCGGGTCGCCGCCCTCGAACGTCGCCTTGCCGAGCTCGAGGAAAAAACCTGAAGAGCGCGTGCAGGAGTCATGACAACCATGAGGGCTTTGCCGGTCCTGCAGACCGTTCCCGCCCCGAAGCCTACGACCTGCAGGCGTGAGTGCGTGTCGGGCCCGTCATTTCCGACACCGATGTCTCGTTCCGTCACGTTCGTCGCGATCGTCACCCTCGGCGTCGTTGCCTGGGTACCGCGTGCTGACGCACAGACCAGCAGCGGCGCCTCGACAACTCGTCAGACGGAGGCGGCGCTCGGGTTTTTGACCAGCTACCGTTTCCACCTCAACGCCTTGCGACTGATCTCGAGCGACGACAAATTCGTTTGGGACACCGATTTCGGCGGCGACTTGGACGTGTTCGACTTCCAGCATTTTCGGGGCAACTTGCTGTTGAATTTCGAGAGCATCGTGGGCGAGCAGATTCGGCCCGTCGATCCGAACCAGGGCAACTACACGATCGACCTCTCAACGTGGTGGCGGACCGGCGTGCCGGGTGGGGAGATGGGGGCCACCTTTCACCATGTCTCACGCCACTTGAGCGATCGCGACAAGGAGTTTGCGATCGCGTGGAACATGCTCGGCTTCCAGTACGCGGCACCGCTGCTGCTCCGCTCCTGGGTTCTCGATGTCGGGTTTCGTGTGCTCAAGACCGTCCGGCGGTCGTTCGTCGATTACAAGGGCGAAATCGGTGGGAGCGTCCAGGCCCGCCGAGTCGTGCACCCCAGGGTGTCACTGATTCTCGGAGGGGAGCTGGTCCTCGTGCCGGTAGACCGGAGCGATCGCGGACGCGACACGCAGGTCGGCGGACGCATCGAGATCGGGGCCCGTTTTCCAGGTGGCGCCGGGGCCGGAGAAGTGTTCATCGCCAGAGAACGGCGGATTGACGCGGATTCGTTCGACCTGGAGCCGACCACCTTCACGATGCTGGGGTTCCGGTTCCTCCATTAAGTTTATGTGGGGCTCCGCCCCACACCCCGGCCTCGGTCGCTCGCGGGGACGACCACGGGTCCGATCGGCACCCGCGAGGCGCGCATGTGCGCGCCGTGGCTGGCGCCGACGGTTCCGAACAAGGACACAGGGTTCGTGCGCGACCGGCTGGTTGAAGGTGTTGTCCGATGTTTTTCTCGGTGTGTGCCATAATTCGGCCATGCTCCGCGTGACGCCCGCCGTCCCTCCGTGCCGGCTGCGCTGGGTGGCCTGCCTTGGCGCGGTGGTCGGGATGGTCATCACGTCGACTGTGGTCGAGACCGCCGTTCGGCCGCCCAAGCTGGACTATCAGCTCCACACGCTGGATAACGGTCTGACGGTGATCTTGTCCGAGGATCACTCCACGCCGATCGTGCATCTGCAGCTCGTTTACCGGGTCGGTTCGAAGAACGAGCTTCCGGGACGAACCGGGTTCGCACACCTTTTTGAGCACATGATGTTCAAGGGGTCTCGCAACGTGCTGCCCGACTCGCATCTGACCCTGATCTCGCAGGTCGGTGGGGACGGAAACGCCTACACCACCGAAGACGCCACGACGTTCCTCGAGACGGTCCCTGCGCAGTATCTGCCACTGGTGCTGTGGCTCGAGGCCGACCGGATGGCGACCCTGCGGATCGACGAAGCGACGTTCGATGCGGAACGGCAGGTTGTCAAGGAAGAGCGCCGCTGGCGATATGAGGACACGCCGTTCGGGCTGCTGTCCGAGATCATGTACGACCAGGCCTTCTCGGTGCACCCCTACAAGCACACCGCGATCGGCAGCATGGAGGATCTTGAGGCGGCGTCGGTCGAGGACGTCCGGCGGTTCTTCGACACCTATTACGTGCCTGAAAATGCCACGCTCGTGCTGGTCGGCGATTTCGAATCGGCCGAGGCGCTCGACCTAGTGAAGCAATACTTCGACCGCGTGCCGGCCGCGAAGCAGCCCGTGCCCCGCGACATCCCGCGCGAGCCGTCTCAGAACGAGGAGCGGCGCGTGACGATCACCGAGAACGAGAACTGGCCGCTGCCAGCGGTGATCGTCGCACATCACATCACCTATGATGGGCACCCCGACGCCTACCCATTGCACATCGCGGCGAAGCTGCTGTCCGACGGGCAGAGCTCGCGGATCTTCCGGCGTCTGGTTTACGACGATCAGCTTGCTGTCTCGGCGTTTGGCCAGGGGCACATCATCGAGGACCCGAATCTGTTCTATGCCGTGTCGATCGTGCAGCCTGGGCGGACTTCCGAGGAGTCCGAGGCAGCGCTTATCGGCGAGTTCGACCGGTTAAAAACGGAGCTGATCAGCGAGCAGGAGCTGCAGCGGGCGAAGAACCAGTTCGCACGCGACTACGTGTTGGGCCGCGCCACCGTCGAGCAGAAGGCCTCGCATCTGTCGCACGCCGCGGTGATACACGACGACATCACCACGGCCGACGCTGAGTTCGACATCTTCATGAACATCACCAGGGAGGACGTGCGGCGGGTCGCCGAGACCTATTTTACCTCGGAGAACCGGCTGGTGCTGACGATCCGGCCGCCCGCGCCAGGGGGCCGCTCATTTCTGCCACCTGGAGGTGGGCAGTGAGGCGCGTGGCGGGCCGGGGTCTCCTCGTCTGTCTAACGCTGGCTGGGGCTGTGTCGGCGACGGCGCAGCCGGTGAACTGGCCACGGGAAAATCCCCCTTCGCCGTTGCCGGCGCGTGAGGTGATCTTCCCGCCCTACGAGGTTCGTACCCTCGCCAACGGGCTGCCGGTCGTGGTGGTAATGCATCACGAGCAACCGGCGGTCAACCTGCGGCTGATCCTCCGCGCTGGCGCGGCGTCCGACCCCCGGAGCAAGAACGGTGTGGCGGCGCTCATGGGGCAGCTGCTCGACCAGGGGACGACGAGCCGAACCGCCACCGAGATCGCCGAGACGGTCGACTCGATCGGCGGCATTATTAATGTGGGGGTCGGCACCGATTTGAGTTTCGTCAACGTCCTGGTGCTGAAGGACAGCTTCGAGTTCGCCGCCGATCTGCTGGCCGACGTGGTACGTAACCCATTGTTCGCCCCGGCCGAGATCGAGCGCCAGCGCCAGCAGGTGCTCTCTGGGCTCCAGGTCAGCTACGACGATCCGGCGTATCTGGCTGGGGTCGTGTTCGGGCGGCTCGTCTACGGGTTCCACCCCTACGGGATGCCGCATAACGGCACACCGGAATCGGTCCCTGGGCTAACGCGTGACGACCTGCGGGCGTTCCACGACACCCACTTCGCGCCCAACAACGCGCTGCTCGCGGTCGTGGGCGACGTCGACGCCGAGGCAGCGTTCGCGGCCGTCGAACGGGTGTTTGGTGACTGGGAGCGTAAGACGCTGCCGCCGCCGCCGAGTGCCGAGATGCCGCCTCCGACCCGCCGGGTCATCGTGATCGACAAGCCGGGGTCCGTGCAGACCGCGATCCGCGTCGGGCAGGTTGGGCTCCAGCGCACCAGTCCGGACTACCTCACCTACGACGTGGCGATCAAGATACTTGGCGGCGAAGGCGGCAACCGACTGGGCAGCGTCCTGCGCATCGAGCGGTCACTGACCTATGCCGCCTCTGCCGAGATGGCCAGCCGCCGGTTTGGCGGCGACTTCATGGCCAAGACGGACACGCGGTCGGACGCTACCGCCGAGGCGCTACGGTTGATAGTGGACGAGGTGGCCCGCCTACGGCGCGAGCGGGTGAGCCGCCGCGAGCTGCGGAACGCCCAGGCGTATCTGGCCGGCAGCTTCCCGTTGACCCTCGAGACTCCGAACGCCATCGCCGCGCAGGTGCTCGAGTCGCTGCTCTACGGGCTCGACCTGGACGACCTTCCGACCTATCCGGATCGGATCGACGCCGTTACTGTCAACGACATCCAGCGTGTGTCCCGCGCGTATCTACAGCCGCAGCGGCTGTCGATCGTGCTCGTTGGGGAGGCCTCGGCTTTCCTGGACGATCTTCCTGGTGTTGGGTTTGACACCGTCGAGGTGCTGTCGGTCGACGAGCTGGATCTGATGAGCGCCGACCTCCGTCGCTCATCCACCGACGACGGCAACCCCCGTCCCTGACCCGCGCTCTTCGCCGACCCAGAGCGGATCGGGATCAGTCAGCGCGCGCTCAGCCACTACCTTGCCAAGCATCGAATCGGCTGAGAGTGGAGCCTTGGGGTATTTGTGACCGAGGAGCAACGCCGTTCAGACGGGATGCAGTTCCGGTCGAATGCAGCGGGGCGTTCACCACGGGATCCTAGGGTGATGCTCTCGTGCGGCGAGCCGTCAGGCGACCTCTACGCCGGTGCGTTGACCGCCGAGATCCGTCGGCTGGACCCGACGGCCGAGGTCTATGGTCTTGGCGGCGAGCGACTGAGGGCGGCTGGTGGTCGGCTAGAGGCGGAGTATGGAGGTCTGGCGGTCACCGGGCTGGCCGAGGCGCTGCCGGCGCTGCCAAGGTCATGGGCGACCTATCGCCATCTGCTGGCGGTGGCGCGGGCCGAGCGTCCAGACGTGTTCGTCGCCGTCGACTTTCCCGATTTCAATTTCCGGCTCGGCGCGTCGATCGCGGGGCTCGGCGTTCCGGTCGTCTACTACATCAGCCCGCAGGTCTGGGCGTGGCGGCTCGGCCGGCTCCGGACGATGAAGCGTTTCGTGACCCGCGCGCTGGTCATCTTCCCGTTCGAGGAGGCGCTGTATCGGGAGGCGGGCATTTCGGTCGCGTTCGTCGGGCACCCGCTACTCGATCTGGCGAAGCCGGCGCTTGGCCGGGATGCCTTCCGGCGCGAGCATCGATTGGATCCCGATGCGCCGACTGTAGCGGTGTTGCCGGGGAGTCGGCCAAATGAGCTGCGCGCGATTTTGCCGGATCTGGTCGGGGCGGCCACGCGCATCGCGCGGGAGCTGCCGTCCGTCCAGATCGTGGTGGCCCGAGCGCCACACCTGTCCGACGCGCTGTTCGAGCCGCTCGGCGCGCTGACGGGTGTGACTTCACGCGCCCCCTGCGTCGTCGAGGCGCAGACCGACGACGTGCTCGTCGCCGCCGATGTCGTGCTTGCCGCGTCCGGCACGGCCACCATCCAAACCGCGGTCCACGAGCGGCCGATGGTCGTGGTCTATCGGTTGTCGCCCCTGACCTATTGGCTGGGCCGCCGGTTCGTGCACGTGGACGCGTTCGGGATGGTGAACCTGGTCGCTGGGAAGAAGGTCGTACCGGAGTTCCTGCAGGAGGCGTTCACGCCGGAGGCGGTCGCCGCCGAGGCGGTGCGGTTTCTTATCGACGAGACGCATGCGACCCGAACGCGGGAGGCGTTGCGGGCCGTACGCGAGAAGCTGGGTGGCCCCGGTGCCAGCCGCCGGGCCGCCGAGCAGGTGCTCGAGGTGGCCCGCGCGAGCCTGGTTCGGTAGCTAGGCCCTTCCGGTCAGAACCCGAATAACTCTTCATCAGATGATCCATCTTTAGCCACTTCCGTCAGGGTTTTCAGCGGCCGTCCATCGTGGGTCCGCTCCGCCACGAAAGCGTACGCCCACACGTGGTGGCGATACGCGGGCCGGCGGCGGATGCACGAGCCG